>DASRGB010000028.1:0-21806 GCA_035651255.1 Pseudolabrys sp. | reverse complement strand
TCGGCAACGGCTTGACGTCCGTGGCTCCCGGCGTCGGCTCGTACGGTGGCCGGCAGGCGCCGGACGTCGTCGGCAACCTCCGCCTCGACCAGGCTTGGGGCTCGTTGCAGGCAATGGCTGCGTGGCACTACGTGAACCCGGCCTACTATGCGACCGGCACGTTGACCTCGATCGCCGGCGGCCCCACTGCGAAGTCGGGCTGGGCGGCTGGCGTGTTTGCCAAGATCAACGCTCCGATGATCGGCAAAGGCGACTATCTGCAGGCCGAGTTCGCCTATGGCGAAGGTGCGACCCGCTACATCTTCCGCAACCCGAACAGCAACTGGGGTGCGCGTGATGGCATGGCCAACACCTTCGGCGTGCTGAGCGACGCGGTGTATGCCGGCACCAACGGCAACACCAACAACACCGGGCTCAACCTGACGACCGCCTGGCACGTCGACGCGGCCTACGAGCACTTCTGGAATTCCCAGTGGCGCACGTCGATCTACGGCGGCTACGGCGAAGTCAACTACAACCAGCAGGCCAATGCGATCCTGTGCGCGATCATCGCCGGCGGCAACGCCACCGGCGCCGGCAGCACCGCGGTCGCCACGCCCGGCTGCAACAACGACTGGTCGACCTGGTGGCTCGGCTCCCGCACGCAGTGGAACGTCACGAGCGACTTCTATATGGGCGTCGACGTGATGTACATCGCGATGGACAGCGCCAGCACGTTCAACGGCCTGACCACGCCGCGTATCGCGATCGGCGGCACCACGGTGTCTCCGCTCGTCGACGACAAGCAGGACGCCTGGCAGGTCAAGTTCCGCGTCCACAAGGACTTCTATCCCTGATCGCCTGATCATGGATGTCTAGTCGAAGCCCCCGGCGGGAAACCGCCGGGGGCTGCATTCCCGGTCTGGAATCGTCAATGACCGTGCATGTTGCAGCCCAACGCGATTATCGGCTCGCTGCGCTGCTGCGCTTCGAGCGGCGGGCCTTTGCGGCCAAAGTGCGGATGTCTCGGGCGTTGCTGGGCTGGAGCCAAAGCGAATTTGGTGCTCGCGTCGGCCTGACGCAGCGCTCCATTCACAAACTCGAACGCGGCGAGACGGAGCCGCGCCGCTCGACGGTTTACGCCATCGAAGAGGTCTGGCGGCAGAAAGGCCTCGTGTTCGAGGATCTGGGCGACGGCGGCTTCCGCGCCATCGTCCGCGCCTCGCTGGTCGACGATCCCGCCCGCCGCCCCGGTTTTGATCTCGGCGTCACGGCGATCAGCCGTCGCGCCTAAAGCCCGTAAAGTCCAATTCAGTTGGCGGCGGATTGCCTGTCCCGGCAAACCGCCCTATACGGTCCGCAATAACGGACCGCCAGATCATGATCGCTCGCATTTACAAGCCGGCCAAGACCGCGATGCAGTCGGGGCAGGCCGGGACCAAAGCCTGGGTGCTGGACTTCGAGCCGGAAGAGCCGCGCCAGGTCGAACCGCTGATGGGCTGGACCTCGTCCGGCGACACGCGCCAGCAGGTCCGCTTGCGCTTTGCCAGCAAGGACGAGGCGGTCGCCTATTGCCAGCGCAACGGCATCGCCTACCAGCTGTTCGACACGACGCCGACGGCGCGGCGCACCATCTCGTATTCCGACAACTTCGCCTTCAACCGGCGCGACGCCTGGACGCACTGATCAGCGCGCCGGCGCCAGGTTCTTGCCCTGGGTCGCGGCGCGCTGGCGCAGCAGCGAGATGAAGCGCTCCTCCGGCATCGGCTGGCCGAGCAGGAAGCCCTGGCCGAAATCGCAGCCCATGCTGACCAGCGCCACCGCGTCGGCGGCCTTCTCGATGCCCATGGCGACGGCGGCGCGGCCGAAATTGTGCGCCAGATCGATCACCGTCTTGCACAGCGGCGCGTTGACCTTGTCGGTGCCGCAGTCGGCGACGAAGGTGCGGTCGAGCTTGAGCTCGGCAAAGGGCAGCTCGCCGAGCCGCGCCAGCGAGGAATGGCCGCGGCCGAAATCGTCGATGGCAAGCCGCACGTTGAGCCGCTCGAGCTTCTTGGTGAGCTCGCTCGCCAGCGCCAGATCGGTGATGATTTGCTCCTCGGGCACGTCGATGATCAGCCCCGCCCATTTTTCCGCGTTGGGCTTGTGCGTCTTGACGATGTCCTCGATCGGCAGCTTGACCAGGACCGGCACCGGGATGTTCACCGTGAGCCGAAGGTTGATGCCGATGTTGGCAAAGGTGGTGCCGGCCTTGAGCACGCTGATCAGCGCCAGCTCCGACAGCTTTGCGACGCTGTCGTCCTTGGCGCCTGGCATGAACGAGCCGGGCAGCAAGATGCCGTGCTGGGGATGGCGCGCGCGTGCATAGGCCTCGGCCCCGGCCAGCCTTTTTTTGCGCATGTCGATCTTGGGCTGGTACCAGAACTCGATCCATTTATTGTTGAGCGCCTCGTCGAGGTCGATGCGCGAGGCAGTGCTTGGCGGCAGCCCGAGCTTGAGCTCCTGCAGGATCTTGACGATCGCCTCGGTCTCGAACGGCTTCTTCAGCACCGGCAGCATATTGAGATTGTGCTGGGTGCCGATGCCCTTGACGTGATCGAGCACGGCGGCGCCGCGCCCGCTCATCAACTGCACGGCGCCGCGAAAGCCGTTCTTGCCGAGGGCGACGACCGAGGCGATGGCGTCCGACGATTCCAGGGAGATGTTGTGAAACACCAGCGAGGGCGCGCGCTTGGCGACGGCCTTGCGCATGGTCTCGCCGTCGGGAAATTCCATGGTGTCGACGCCCGAGCCGTGCAGCACCAGCGACAGGAAATGGCGGATGCTGGGCTCTTCATCGACGACGAAGCAAAGCGGCGCCTGCCCGGGCTGCAGCGGCGGGGCCTCTACGGCGGGGGGCTGTGGCGACGGTGCGGCAGGCGCTTCGGCCATGGACGGTCAATGCAATAACGGCGTGCTATTGGCCGCTATTGGTGTGCCAAACTTGTTAAAGATGGGTTTCGCGGCGCCGCCGACAGCCGGCCGGGACTGCCGCTAAATCCACAGAACTATTGAGGAATTGGCGACCCCGGCTGGATTCGAACCAGCGACCCTCAGCTTAGAAGGCTGATGCTCTATCCGGCTGAGCTACGGGGTCGGCGCCCGCTTTGGGTTTACCCGCGCCGCGCGCGCATGGAAAGGTGCGCCGCCGCCATCCCGCCGCTAACGTGACCGCCATGACCATTGCCGAACTGACCAGCGCCGAACTGACCGGCCTCTACCGGCGCGGTGACGTGTCGCCCGTCGAGGCCGCCCGCGACGTGCTCGCCCGCATCGAGGCCAATGCCGCGTTCAATGCCTTCATGCCGATCATGCCGGAGCCGGTGTTGCAGGCGGCCGCCGAATCGGAAGCGCGCTGGCGCAAAGGCGCTCCGCTCGGGCCGATCGACGGCGTGCCGGCGACGATCAAGGACAATATCTGGCTCAAAGGTTATCCGACGCGCCGCGGCTCCAAGACCACCGGCACCGCTGCGGAGACGGCGGATGCGCCCGCGGTCGCCCGCTTGCGCGAGCAGGGCGCCGTCATCGTCGGCAAGACCTGCATGCCCGAGCACGGCTGGATCGGGGCCTGTCATTCGCCGCTCACCGGCATCACGCGCAATCCCTGGAATCGGCAGGTCACGCCCGGCGGCTCGACCGGCGGCGGGGCGGTCGCGGCGCTGCTCGGGCTCGGCCTGCTGCACCTCGGCACCGACGGCGCCGGCTCGTTGCGCATCCCGGCCGCCTTTACCGGCGTCTTCGGCATGAAGCCGAGCTACGGCCGGGTGCCGACCTATCCGCCGTCGGCGCTCAATGTGCTGGCGCATCAGGGTCCGATCACGCGCCGCGTCGCCGATGCCGCGCTGATGCTGTCGGTGATTTCGCAGGCCGATGCCCGCGACATGACGGCGTGGAATTCGCCGGCGCCGGATTTCAGCGCCGGGCTCGCGGAGGGCGTGCGCGGCCTGCGCGTGGCGCTGTCGATGCGGCTAGGCCAATCCATCAAGCTCGACCCGGATATCGAGGCCGGCGTGCGCAAGGTCGCGCGCGTGCTGGAAGAGCAGGGCGCCATCGTCGAGGAGGCCGATCCGCCGCTCAAGGGCAGCGATGCCATGATCCGGGTGCTGTGGTGGCCGACTATGGCGACCCTCGCGGAGGCCGCGGGGGCGCGGCGCGCCGAGATGGATCCGGGCCTTCTGGATCTGGCGGAGCGCGGCAAACGCTTCACCGCCGGCGATTACATTGCCGCCTATAACGGCCGTGCCGAGCTCTACGCGGCGATGCTGCGCTTCCATGAGCGGCATGATCTGCTGCTGACGCCCGCCATGCCGCTCACCGCGCTCAAGGTCGGGCTCAACGCACCGGAAGACGGCAGCTATGGCGACGACTGGATCACCTGGTCGCCCTATACCTATCCCTTCAACCTGACCCAGCAGCCGGCAGCGTCGGTGCCCTGCGGCTTGGCGCGCAACGGTCTTCCCATGGGGGCGCAGCTCGTCGGCCGGCCGCGGGCGGACGCTGTGGTGCTGCGTGCGGCGCAAGCGATTGAGCAGGCGTTGCCGATGCCTGGACCGGCGGCTCGCTAGTTCAAAATCGGATTGGAAATCATATCGTTAGTCGACGTTCTTATGGTAATTAAACCGGTTTCTGAGGATCGTTCGTCATCGTCTTCCCGCTGCGTCGTTAATCTCGCCCTGCCGGTCATCCGGATCGGCAGCCACGCCCTCGACACCTTCGTGTCGTGAACTCAGACTGGGATCGGTCGCACTAAGGCTCACGGCCACCATTCGGGAGATCTCCATGCTCAGCGTCGTCCGCGCCGGCTTTGTCGCCGCGTTGCTTGCTCTCGCCTTGGGTCCGGCCGTAGCGGCCGAAAAGGCATTTCAGCGCAGCAACCTCGACGAAGCCGCCATCAAGCTCGAAGCGCAGATCAAGCAGGACGCCGGGACCGTGACCAAGCCGGTCGCCGCGCTGCGCCAGCAGGCCGACGCCGCCTTCCAGCGGCGCGACTTCCGCACCGGCATGCTGGTGCTCGGGCAGTTGGTGACGGCGGCGCCCAATGACGCGGCCGGCTGGCTGCGCCTTGCCGGCACCATCCGCGAAATCCGCCCGCGCGACGATAAGGAAAAAGCGCTGCTGCTCGACCGCGCTTCGACCGCGGCCTACATCGCCTATCAGCGCGCCCAGGATCGCGCCACCGAAGCCGACGCCCTGGCGCTGCTCGGCCGTGTCCTTGGCGAGCGCAGCCAATGGCGGCCGGCGCTCGACGCCATGCGGCTGTCGCTGGAGATGCGCGAGAGCGCCGATCTGCGCGGGCAATACGAGCAGATGCGCCTCGATCACGGTTTCCGCATCCTCGACTATTCCGTCGATTCCGACGCGGTCACGCCGCGCGCCTGCTTTCAGTTTTCCGAGAGCTTGCCCGGCCGCGGCACCGATTTCTCGCCTTTCGTCGCCGTCGCCGGCCAGGACAAGCCGGCGATTTCGGCCGACGACACGCAGCTTTGCGTCGAAGGCCTCAAGCACGGCGAACGCTATCAGGTGACGTTGCGCGCCGGATTGCCCTCGACCGTCCACGAGGCATTGCCGAAATCGGCCGAGTACACCGTCTTCGTGCGTGATCGCCGGCCTTTCGTGCGATTTTCGAGCCGAGCCTACGTGCTGCCCAAGACCGGTCAGCGCGGCATCCCGGTGCTCAGCGTCAATACCGGCGCGGTCAAGCTCGCCATCTACCGCATCGGCGACCGCAATCTGATCGACACTTTGGCCGGCTACGATTTCCAGCAAAACATCAACGAGTACCAGGGCGAGAACATCGCCAATCGGCGTGGCGACAAGGTGTGGAGCGGCGAGCTCGCCGTCGAGCAGAAGCTCAACACCGAGGTGACCACGGCATTCCCGGTCGACAAGGCGATCGGCGCGCTCTCACCCGGCGTCTATGTCATGACCGCCGAGCCCAAGGAGGCGCTCGCCAATAACGGCGATCTCGCCACCCAATGGTTCATCATTTCCGATCTCGGGCTCACGGCCTATAGCGGGCACGAGGGCATCGACGTCTTCATCCATTCGCTGGCGAGCGCGGAGCCGAGCGGCAATGTCAGGGTGCGGCTCGTTGCGCGCAACAACGAGGTGCTGGCGACGGGTTCGACCGACGCCAACGGCTTCGTGCATTTCGCCGCGGGTCTGGCGCGCGGCGAGGGCGGCCTCGCCCCGGCGGCGATCGTTGCCAGCAGCAAAGACGACTATGCCTTCCTCAGCCTCAAGTCGCCGGCCTTCGATCTTTCCGACCGCGGCGTCGGCGGCCGCGAGCAGCCCGCAGGGCTCGACGCTTTCGTCTACACCGAACGCGGCGTCTACCGCCGCGGCGAGACCGTGCATGTGACCAGCCTGCTGCGCGATGCGCGCGGCATTGCCGCGCCGGCCGCGCCGCTGACGCTGGTGGTGCAGCGTCCCGACGGCGTCGAATACCGCCGCACCGTGTCGCAGGACGGCGGCCTCGGCGGCCGCGCCTGGGACGTGCCGATCGTGTCGTCGGCGATGAGCGGGACCTGGCGGGTCGTCGCCTACACCGATCCCAAGCGGGCGCCGGTCGGCGAGACGACCTTCCTGGTCGAGGACTATGTCCCGGACCGCATCGAATTCGACATGACCACGAAATCGCAGGCGATCTCGCCGAGCTCGCCGGCGCAGGTGTCGGTGAACGGACGTTTTCTGTATGGCGCACCGGCCTCCAATCTGGCGTTGTCTGGCTCGGTGATCATCGCCGCCGCCAAGGACCGGCCGGGCTTCCCGGGCTACGTGTTCGGTCTGAGCGACGATGCGGTGACGCCGCAGCGTCTCGAACTCGAGGACATGCCGACCACCGACGCCTCGGGCCGGGCGGACTTCCCGATCGAACTCGACAAACTTGCGCCGACCACGCGGCCGCTGGAGGCGCGCATCGCCATCAGCATGGCGGAGTCGGGCGGGCGCGCGGTCGAGCGCAAGCTGACGCTGCCGGTTGCGCCGGACGCCGCCATGATCGGTGTCAAGCCGGCGTTCTCCGGACGCTCGCTGGCCGACGGCGCCAACGCCGATTTCGATGTGGTGATGGTGGCGCCGGATGGCAGCCGCCAGGCCGCCAAGGATCTGCATTACGACCTGTTGAAGGTGACGACCACGTATCAGTGGTACAAGCGCGGCGGCCAGTGGGAATTCGAGCCGGTCAAGCGCACCGAGCGCGTCGCCGACGGCAAGCTCGATGTCGAGGCCGACAAGCCGGGGCGGCTGTCGCTGCCGGTCAAATGGGGCCGCTACCGCCTCGACGTCACGCGCGGCGACCTCGCGACGTCGCTCACTTTCGATGCCGGATTTTATGCGGAATCGCGCTCCGATACGCCGGACCTGCTCGAAGTCGCGCTCGACAAGAATGACTACAAGCCGGGCGATACCGTGAATGTCGCGGTGACCGCGCGCAGCGCCGGACGCCTCACGCTCAATGTGTTCACCGATCGCCTGGTGGCGACGCAGTCGCTCGACGTCAAGGCCGGCAGCGTCAAGCAGAGCTTCGCCGTCGGCAAGGACTGGGGCACCGGCGCCTATCTGGTTGCAACGTTGCGCCGTCCGCTCGACGCGCCGGCGCAGCGCATGCCCGGCCGCGCCATCGGCGTGCAGTGGTTCGGCATCGATCGCGCCGCGCACACGCTGCCGGTGGCGATGAACCTGCCGGCGACGCTGCGGCCGAATTCCAGGCTCGACGTGCCCGTCAAGCTCACGGGGCTCGCCGCCGGCGAAGAAGCGCGCGTTGTTGTCGCCGCCGTCGACGTCGGCATCCTCAATCTCACCAACTACAAGCCGCCGGCGCCGGACGACTATTATCTCGGGCAGCGGCGGTTGACTGCGGAGATCCGCGACCTCTACGGGCAATTGATCGACGGTATGCAGGGCGTGGCCGGGCAAATCCGTTCCGGCGGCGACGAGGGCGCGGAGCTATCCGGCTCGCCGCCGACCCAGGCGCCGCTCGCGCTCTATTCCGGCATCGTCAAGGCCGGCGCCGACGGCGGCGCGACCGTGAGCTTCGATATCCCGGCCTTCGCCGGCAGCGTGCGGGTGATGGCGGTCGCCTGGACCAAGGACAGGGTCGGCAAGGCCGTCGGCGACGTGATCGTGCGCGATCCGGTGGTGCTGACCGCGACGCTGCCGCGCTTCCTGCGCAGCGGCGACAAGGGCACGGTGCAGCTCGAGCTCGACAATGTCGAGGGCGCTGCCGGCGATTACACGATCACGGTCGGCGCCGAAGGCGCCGCCAGGATCGACGGCGGCAAGCAGACGCTCAAGCTCGACGCCGGGCAGCGCAGCCGTGTCGCGCTGCCGGTCACGGCGGCGGGCGCTGGCGCAAGCACCATCGACGTCAATGTCAGCGGGCCGAACGGCTTTACGCTGGCGCGCGCCTACGCGCTCGACGTTCGCCCGGCGACGCAGACCCTCGTGCGCCGCAGCGTGCGTCCGATCGCCGCCGGTGAATCGCTGACGCTGAGCCGCGACCTGTTCGCCGATTTCGTTCCCGGTACGGGGCGTGTTGCGCTGTCGGTTGCGATCTCGACGTCGCTCGATGCGGCCGCGCTCTTGACCGCGCTCGACCGCTATCCTTTCGGCTGCTCGGAGCAGACCACCAGCGTGGCGATGGCCCTGCTCTACGCCAAGGATTTCGCCGGGGAGGGCGCCGCGGCGATGTCCGGCGACATCGACCAGCGTCTGCAGGACTCGGTGGCGCGTCTGTTGTCGCGCCAGGATTCGAACGGCTCGTTCGGGCTGTGGGGAGTGGGCGGCCAGGACGCCTGGCTCGACGCCTACGTCACCGACTTCCTGACGCGGGCCCGCGAGCACGGCGTCCAGGTGCCGGCGACCGGCTTCAACCTTGCCGTCGAGCGCCTGCGCAATTACGTCGCCAACGCGCCCGAGCCGAGCAAGGACGGCGGCGGCGATCTGGCTTACGCAATGTACGTGCTTGCCCGCAACGGTTCGGCGCCGATCGGCGACCTGCGCTATCTCGCCGACGTCAAGATCGGCGACGTGGCGACGCCGATCGCCAAGGCGCAGATTGCCGCGGCGCTGGCGATGCTCGGCGACAAGGCGCGCGCCGAGACGGTGTTTGCCGCGGCGCTCAACGCGTTGCCGGCCAAGCCCGCTGTCGAGGCCGGTCGGGAGGACTTTGGCTCGGCGCTGCGCGATTCGGCGGCCGTGGTGACGCTCGCCTCCGAAGGCGGCGCGACGGCGCGCGTGGTCGACGATGCCGTGGCCCGTGTCGATGCCGCGCGCGCTCTCGTGTCGCAGACCTCGACCCAGGAGAACGCCTGGCTGGTGCTGGCGGCGCGCGCGCTCGCCAAGAAGCTCGCCGCCATTGCCCTCGACGTCAACGGCGACAAGCGGCAGGGCGCGCTCTACCGCAGCCTGCGTGCCGATCAGCTCGATAGCCCGCTCAAGATCGCCAATGCCGGGAGCAATACTGTGCAGGCGGTGGTATCGGTGTCGGGTGCGCCGCTCACCCCCGACCCCCCCGCCGAGCGCGGCTTCAAGATCGAGCGCGACTTCTACACGCTCGACGGCGAGAAGGCGGACGTCTCCAAGCCGAAACAGAACCAGCGCTTTGTCGTGGTGCTCAAAGTGACCGAGCCGCAGCCGCAGTTCGGCCGCGTCATTGTCGCGGATTATCTGCCCGCGGGCTTCGAGATCGACAATCCGCGTCTCGTGTCCTCGGGCGACACCGGCACTTTGTCCTGGATCGCCGACGCCGCGACACCCGTGAGCAGCGAGTTCCGCGACGACCGCTTCGCCGCCGCGTTCGATCGCGACAAGGACTCCTCACCGGTCTTCACCGTCGCCTACGTGGTGCGCGCGGTGTCGCCCGGCACTTACGTGCTGCCGCAGGCCATGGTCGAGGATATGTACCGGCCCGACCGTTTCGGCCGTACCGCAACCGGCACGGTGGAGATCACAGCAGGCAAATGAAGCGCCGGCGGATCATTGGTGCAGGGCTTGGCGCCGCGGCTCTCGCGGCGGCGGTCGGCTGCGCCGCCTTTGTCTATGCGCTGGGACCGCCGCCGCTCGGCAAGGATCTGCCGTACTCGCACGTCGTGCTCGACCGGCACGGCAAGCTGCTGCGCGCCTATGCCACCCCCGAAGGACGCTGGCGGCTCCCGGTGGCGGCGAAGGATGTCGACCCGCGATTCCTCAAATTGCTGTTTGCCTACGAGGACAAACGGTTCTGGTCGCATCGCGGCGTCGATGCCGAAGCGATGGTGCGCGCCGCGTTTCAATTCGCCACCACCGGGCACATCGTTTCGGGTGGCTCGACCATTACGATGCAGGTTGCGCGTCTGCTCGAGCCGCGGCGCGAACGCAGCCTCGAGGCCAAGTTACGCCAGATGACGCGCGCGCTTGAAATCGAGCAGACGCTCGACAAGGGGCAGATCCTGTCGCTCTATCTCACGCTGGCGCCCTACGGCGGAAATCTCGAAGGCGTTCGCGCGGCCTCGCTGGCCTATTTCGGCAAGGAGCCGCGCAAGCTCTCACTCGCCGAAGCCGCGCTTCTGGTCGCTTTGCCGCAGTCGCCGGAGCTGCGGCGGCCGGATCGCTTTGCCAAGGCTGCGCGCGCGGCGCGCGATCGCGTGCTCGATCGCGTCGCGGCGGCGGGTGTCGTGCCGCGCGACGAGATCGCGCGCGCCAAAGCCATCGACGTGCCGCACGCCCGCAAGGAACTGCCGGTGCTCGCACCGCACAGCTCCGACAGGATCGTCGCCGCCGAGCCCGGCCGTTTCGTTCACCGCCTGACCGTCGATGGCGGGCTGCAAAGGGCTCTCGAAGACCTTGCCCACGACCGCGCACGCGCGCTGGGCCCGCAGGTTTCCACCGCCATTGTCGCAGCCGACATCGCGACGGGCGAGGTGCTGGCGCGCGTAGGCTCGGCCGACTTCTTCGACGCGGCACGGGCAGGGCAGGTCGACATGACGCGCGCGTTGCGCTCGCCGGGCTCGACGCTTAAGCCGTTCATTTACGGCATGGGCTTCGAGGATGGGCTGATCCATCCGGAGACGCTGATCGACGACAAGCCGATCCGCTTCGGCAACTACAAGCCGGAGAATTTCGACCAGAGCTTCCAGGGCACGGTGACGGTGCGCCGTGCGCTGCAATTCTCGCTCAACGTGCCGGCGATCGCCGTGCTCGACAAGGTCGGCGTGACGCGCCTGAACGCGCGGCTCAGCCAGGCCGGCGCCGTGCTGGTGTTGCCGAGCGGTGAAGCGCCGGGCCTTGCCATGGGCCTTGGCGGAGTGGGCGTGCGCCTCAACGACCTGGTGATGCTGTATACCGGTCTGGCGCGGCTCGGCTCCGTTGTTCCCCTCACCGATCGCGAGGGTGAAACGCCAGCGCCGATCCGTCTGCTCGATCCGGTCGCCGCCTGGTATATCGGCAATATTCTCATCGGCGCGCCGCCGCCGGACAACGCGGCACCCGGGCGCATCGCCTACAAGACCGGCACGTCCTATGGTTATCGCGACGCCTGGGCGATCGGCTTCGACGGCCGCATTTGCATCGGCGTCTGGGTAGGCCGGCCCGACGGCGCTCCGGTGCCGGGGCTGATTGGGCGCGCCACGGCGGCGCCGATCCTGTTCGACGCCTTTGCGCGCAGCGGCCACGCACCGGCGGCGCTGCCGCGCGCACCGAAAGGAGCCGTCCTGGCGCCGACCGACAAGTTGCCGCCGCCCCTGCAACGTTTCGCGCCGGGCGGTTCGCTCACCGGTTTGTCCGAGCCGCCGCGTATCATGTTCCCACCCGACGGTGCGCGGCTCGAATTGAGCGGCGGCGAAACGCCCGATCCGCTCGCGCTCAAAATTGCCGGCGGCCGCGGACCTTTGACGGTTATGGTGAACGGCGTGCCGCTACCGGCGCAGGCCGGCGGCCGTCGCACCTATTTCTTCACGCCGGACGGCCCCGGTTTCGCGCGGTTGACGGTAATGGACGCCCGCGGCGCGAGTGACAGCGTCACGGTTCGCCTGCAGTAGGCCGGTTCCCGGCAATGACAGGGCGCGGCCTTGGGCTTATGGTCCGCCCAACGTCGATGGAATCGGAAACCTGAACGCTCGCGACCATGAGCAGCACCACCGATAACGCGCCCGCGGCGGTGGGCCGCAGCCGGGGACTGGCGGCCGTGCTCGACTGGGCAAGCGCGTCGCATGCCCGCGCGGCGGCGCTGCTCGTCGCCTTTGCCCTGATCGCGTTCCTGCCCGGCTTTTTCCAGATCCCGCCGGTCGACCGCGACGAGGCGCGCTTCGCTCAAGCCACCAAGCAGATGGTCGAGACCGGGCAATATGTCGACATCCGGTTCCAAAACGAGGTGCGTTACAAGAAGCCGGTCGGCATCTATTGGCTGCAGGCGGCGAGCGTCAAAGCCGGCGAGGTGATCGGCATCCCGCACGCGCGCACGACGATCTGGCTCTATCGGTTGCCGTCGCTTTTCGGCGCCACGGGCGCGGTGCTGCTGACCTATTGGGCGGCGCTTGCCTTCGTGTCGCGCCGCACTTCGCTGGTCGCGGCGCTGATGATGGCGAGCTCGATTTTGCTCGGGGTTGAGGCGCGCCTCGCCAAGACCGATGCCGTGCTCCTGTTGACCTGTGTCGCCGCGATGGGCGCGATGGCGCGGATCTATCTCGGGTATCGGCGCGCGCCGGGTGAACCTTTCGGCTGGCGCGAGCCCGCGATCTTGTGGACGGCGATCGCGGCCGGCATTCTGATCAAGGGCCCCCTGATCATCATGTTCGTTTTCCTCACCGCGCTGACGCTGTCGATCCTCGATCGCCATGCGCGCTGGCTCTGGGCGCTGCGGCCACTGCCGGGGCTGTTGTGGATGCTGGTTCTGGTGCTGCCGTGGTTTGCAGCCATCGTCGCCAAATCGGGTGGAGACTTTTTCAGCGAAGCCGTCGGCCACGACATGTTGGCGAAGGTCGCGAGCGGCCAGGAGGCGCATGGTGCGCCGCCCGGCTACTACCTGCTGCTGTTCTTCGTGACATTTTGGCCGGGAGCGGTACTGGCAAGCCTCGCTGCGCCACGCATCTGGCAGGCCCGGCGCGAGCCGGGCGCGCAATTCCTGCTGGCGTGGCTCGTTCCCTCCTGGGCCGTCTTCGAAGCGGTCGTCACCAAGCTGCCGCACTACGTGCTGCCGCTTTATCCAGCCATCGCCATCCTGATCGCGGGGATTCTCGAGCACGGCGGTCTCGTCAAGACACGCTGGCTGATGCGCGGCACGTTCGGCTGGTTTGCGGTGCCGGGCCTGATCGCGGTCGCGGTCGCGGTTGCCTTCCTCTATATCGGCCGCGATCTCGGCCTTATTGCCTGGCCGTTTGCCGCCGCCGCCGTGGTGGTCGGGCTGTTTGCATGGTGGCTCTATGAGGTCGACGGCCCCGAACGCTCGCTGCTGCGCGGCATGGTGGCCTCGGTCTTCGTCGCCATCACGGTTTACGGGGTTACGTTTCCGGCGCTGCCGGCACTGTTTCCGAGCGCGCTGATCGCCGATGACCTCGCCGGCCTCGGCTGCGACGAAGTTCATGTTGCCTCGACCTATTACTATCAGGAGCCGAGTCTCGTCTTCCTTCTGGGCACCAACACCTATTTCACCGACGGCACGGGGGCAGCGGTGTTCCTCGGCAAAGGACCGTGCCGTTTTGCCCTTATCGACACGCGCAGCGAGCGCAGCTTTGCGCAGCGCGCCAACGCCATCGGGCTGCGCTACTCGCTCGCCGAGCGGGTCGAGGGCTTCAATATCAGTATCGGACGGCCGGTCACGCTGTCCGTATTCCGCTCGGTGGATGCACCATGACCGCCGCCAATGGTTTTCATGACGCCGTCGCCGCGATGACACCGTTGCGCCGCTGCGTGGCCAATCTCAAGACGGCGCTGGCGGTGCTAACGGCGCCCGCCAAAATTCGCAGGCCGGCCATGCCGAGGACGTGGCAACCGGTCGCGATCAAGGCTGCGGTTTACATCGGCGCGTTCCTGCTCTGCATGATCTTGATCGACGCTCCCGTAATACGCGGGATTGGCGAACTGCCGCGCTGGGTCGTCGCGTTGTTCGAGGAGATCACCGACTTCGGCAAGTCGGGCTGGTTCCTCTGGCCGCTCGGGCTCCTGTTTGTTGCGCTTGCCATGTTGCCGGCGCTGCCGGGCAGGATCTCGCAGGCGGTGCTCGCCGCGGTCATGGTGCGCGTCGGCTTTTTGTTTCTTGCGATCGGCGTGCCAGGCCTGTTCGTCACCATCGTCAAGCGCATGATCGGCCGCGCGCGGCCGATGGTCGGCGGCCATCTCGATCCATTCCTGTTCAGCCCGTTCAAATGGACGGCCGCCTATGCCAGCCTGCCGTCGGGACACGCGACCACGGCGTTCTCAGTGCTGGTCGCCTTCGGCTCGCTATTTCCGCGATGGCGCACCGAGCTGTTGATCTACACCGGGCTGATCTCGCTCAGCCGGATGGTCGTGACGGCGCATTATCCCTCCGATGTCCTTGCCGGCGCGCTGGTCGGCATCGGCGGGGCGCTGCTGGTTCGCCGCTATTTTGCGCTGCGCCGGCTTGTGTTTTCGATCGGGCCGGACGGGGCGCTGCATCAACATCCGGGGCCCTCGCTCAAGCGGCTCAAAGCGGTTGCCCGCGAGCTCTTGGCGCCGTAAGGAACGCGCCTTGCGGGCAAAGCAGCAGCCATGAACAGCAACAACCCGGCGGTTTCCGTCGTCGTGCCGGTCCGCAACGAGGCCGGCAATATCGCGCCACTGGTGGCGGAAATCGCCGCGGCGCTGCAGGGCCAGTGGCCGTTCGAAGTCGTCTATGTCGACGACGGTTCGAGCGACGGCACCGCGGACGAACTCAAGACACTCATGGCGCAATATCGGTGGCTGCGTTGTATCCGCCACAAACAGTCCTGCGGACAGTCGGCGGCGGTGCGCACGGGCGTTAAAGCGGCGCGGGCCGGCATTGTCGCGACCATCGACGGTGACGGGCAGAACGATCCGAAATTCATCCCCGCGCTCATCCGCGCGCTGGAGGCCGGCGCGCCTCGCACTGGCCTGATTGCCGGGCAGCGCGTCGGGCGCAAGGCGAGCGGGTTCAAGAAACTGCAATCGCGCATCGCCAACGCCGTGCGCGGCGCCGTGCTGCGCGACGGCACGCGTGACACCGGCTGCGGGCTCAAGGCGTTCCGCCGCGATGTCTTTCTCGCCTTGCCGTATTTCGACGGGCTGCATCGCTTCCTGCCGGCGCTGGTGAAACGCGAGGGCTACGCCATCGGCTATGTCGACGTCGTCGACCGGCCGCGCGGCGCCGGCGTCTCGAATTACGGACTGTGGGACCGGCTTTGGGTCGGCATCCTTGATCTCGCCGGCGTGTGGTGGCTGATCCGCCGCAAGAAACGAATTCCCGAAATCGTGGAGGACTAGATGCTGCCAGATCTCGCGCAAGCCGTCGGCGGCTATCTGCACGACGTGTTTCTCGGCAATGTCGATATCGGCATCCTCGTCGGCTACGTGGCGCAGGGCATGTTCGCGATGCGCTTCGTGGTGCAGTGGATTGCCTCCGAGCGCGCCGGCAAGAGCGTGGTGCCGACGGCGTTCTGGGTATTCTCGATCGGCGGTGGGTTGATGTTGCTCGGCTACGCCATCTACCGCAGAGACCCGGTCTTCATCATCGGCCAGGCCTTTGGCGTCTTCGTCTATCTGCGCAATCTGCAATTCGTCATGCGCGGCGGCGGCCAGGGCGCACCGGCCTAATCACTTCGCCGCAGCCATCGCGGCGAAGCCGCGCTCAAGATCGGCGATGAGATCGCCGGTATCTTCCAGGCCAACATGAAAACGCAAAGTCGGCCCGCCCGGCGCCCATTTGGTCGCGGTGCGGTACTCGGTGCAGTCGAATAAAATCACCAGACTTTCGAAGCCGCCCCAGGAGAAACCCATGCCGAACAACTGAAGCTCGTTCATGAACGCGTAAACCGCCTTTTCCGCCATGGGCTTAAGTACCACACTGAACAGCCCGGAGGCGCCGCTGAAGTCGCGCGCCCAGAGACCGTGTCCCGGATCGCTCTCCAGCCCGGGATGCAGAACGCGCGCCACTTCCGGCCGCTTTTCGAGCCAGCGCGCGACCGTCAGCCCGGAGTCGTAGTGCCGCGCCAGCCGCACGGCGAGCGTGCGCAAGCCGCGCAACGCCAGGAACATGTCGTCCGGCCCGACGCAGAGGCCGAGATAGTTCATCGCCGCCTTCAGCGCCGGCAAGGTCGCCGCATTGGCCGCGACGCAGCCGAACATGATATCGGAATGGCCGCCGATATATTTGGTGCCGGCCTGGATCGACAGGTCGACGCCTTTGTCGAGGGCGCGGAAATAAAGCGGCGTCGCCCAGGTATTGTCCATCAGCACGACGGCACCCTTGTCGTGCGCGGCCTTGGCGATCGCCGGCACGTCCTGCATCTCGAAACTTTGCGAGCCCGGCGCCTCGACAAACACCGCCTTGGTATTGGCCTTGATCAGCCTGGCGATGCCGGCGCCGATCAGCGGGTCGTAATATGTCGTCTCGACGCCCATGCGTCTGAACAGGCCGTCGCAGAAATTCCGCGTCGGCCGGTAGACGCTGTCGGTGACCAGGATGTGGTCGCCAGCCCCGGCGACGGCAAGGAGCGCCGTCGATATGGCGGCGAGCCCCGAGGGCATCAGCGCCACGCCGGCGCAAGCCTCGCCTTCGAGCGCGCGCAGCGCATCCTCCAGCGCCTCCGACGTCGGCGTGCCGCGGCGGCCGTACTGGTAGCGGGAGCGGTGCGCGACCTGGTCCTCGGCGGTCGGATAGAGCACCGTCGAGGCGTGGTAGACGGCGGGATTGACGAAGCCGTGCTGCCCCTTGGTGTCGCGGCCGGCGATGACTAGGCGCGTCTCGGGCTTGACGGTTGTCGGCGGCTTTTTCGCCATGGCGTTACGTCGATCCGGTTCGGTCTCGGCCATATAGGTCCGCGTTGCCCGCGAGCGTCAACCCCTTGACCTTGCACCATGATCGTTCTGAGATGCGGCGGCCGAGGGGAATTTCGGGGCGTAAAGGTCAGGCATGGCCGCTTGCCGACTGCGGAAAATGCTTTCCGCGGCTCGATATTCGGCGCAAAGCCGCAAAGGGCCGGCGCACCGTTGCGTGGAAGAGGGTCATGAGATGAAAAAAATTGCCAGCATCCTCGCTCTTGCTTTGATTTTCGGCGCGCATGGCGCCTCCGCTCAGACGCTGAAGACCGTCAAGGACCGCGGCATCCTGAATTGCGGCGCCAACGGCACGCTCGCCGGCTTCGGCCTGCCCGACGCCCAGGGCAAATGGACCGGCCTCGATGTCGACGTCTGCCGCGCCGTCGCCGCGGCCGTTTTCAACGACGCCAACAAAGTGAAATTCGTGCCGCTCTCGGCCAAGGACCGCTTCACCGCGCTGCAGTCGGGCGAGGTGGATGTGCTGGTGCGCAACACCACCTGGACATCCTCGCGCGACACCTCGCTCGGATTGAACTTCACCGGCGTCGATTATTACGACGGCCAGGGCTTCATGGTGCGCAAGACGCTCAAGGTAAACTCCGCGCTCGAGCTCAACGGCGCCTCGGTCTGCGTGCAGCAGGGCACCACCACCGAGCTCAACCTGGCGGACTATTTCCGCTCCCACAACATGCAGCTCAAGAGCGTCACCTTCGCCACCGCCAACGAGGCCGTCAAAGCCTATGACGCCGGCCGCTGCGACAGCTACACCACCGACGCCTCGGGGCTTTATGCCGAGCGGCTGCGGCTCGCCGCTCCCGACGATCACATCATCCTGCCCGAAATCATCTCCAAGGAGCCGCTCGGGCCGGTCGTGCGTCACGGCGACGACCAGTGGTTCGACATCGTCAAATGGGTTCTGTTCGCGCAGATCAACGCCGAAGAACTCGGCATCACGCAGGCCAATGTCGACGAGATGGTCAAGTCGGCCAATCCGGAGATCAAGCGCTTCGTCGGCACCGAAGGCAATTTCGGCGAGCAGCTCGGCCTGACCAAGGATTGGGCGGTGCGCATCGTCAAGCTGGTCGGCAATTACGGCGAGATGTTCGAACGCAATGTCGGCAGCGGCTCGCCGCTCAAGATCGACCGCGGTCTGAACAAGCTGTGGAACAAGGGCGGCATCCAGTACGCGCCGCCTATCCGCTGAGGGAGCGCGCACGTTCGACGGCAGGCGGGCGGCGGCCCGCCGGGTGAGGGGTGAATGTCGATTGACGTGACCGGCAGGCCGGCCCCCGCGACTGACGCCTTCTACAACGACCCCAAGGTCCGCAGCTTCGCCTATCAGATCGCGCTGGGTGTGCTGGTCGCCGTGCTCGTCTACGGCGCGGTGACCAACGCCATCGAACATCTCGAGCGCGCGCATATCGCGTCCGGCTTCGGCTTCTGGGATCAGGCGGCCGGCTTCGACATCAGCCAGACGCTGATCTTCTATTCCTCGCAGGTTTCGACCTACGGCCGCGCCTTCTGGGTGGGGCTGCTTAATACGCTTTTGGTCGCCGGCATCGGCATCGTGCTCGCCACGGTTCTTGGTTTTGTCGTCGGCATTTCCCGGCTGTCGAAAAACTGGCTGCTGGCCAAGACCGCCGGCGGCTATGTCGAGATCATCCGCAACATCCCGCTGCTGCTGCAACTGCTGTTCTGGTACAACGCCGTGCTCAAGGCCTTGCCGGAGATGCGCGACAGCATCGTCATCGCGCGCGGCGCCTACCTCAATAATCGCGGCCTGTTCCTGCCGCAGCCGGTTTTTCTCCACGGTTTCGGCGTCGTCATCGCCGCCGCCGCCGTGGCCGTCGCGGCGGCGGTCGTCTTTACGCTTGCGGCACGCAGACGGCAGAAGCACACCGGCAAACGCCTGCCGGTCGCCGCCGTTGTGCTGGCATTGCTGATCGGCCTGCCGCTCGTCGCCTTCGTGCTCAAGGGCCTGCCGCTGACGTTCAATTATCCGGAGGTGGGGCGCTTCAATATCGCCGGCGGCGTCGAAGTGCTGCCGGAATTCGCGGCGCTGCTGTTCGGGCTTTCGATCTACACCGCGGCCTTCATCGCCGAGGTGGTGCGCGCCGGCATCCTGGCGGTGTCGCGCGGCCAGATCGAGGCGGCTTATTCGCTGGGCCTGCGGCCGCGGCCGACGCTGCGGCTGATCGTGGTGCCGCAGGCCATGCGCGTCATCATCCCGCCGCTGACCAGCCAGTATCTCAATCTCACCAAGAATTCGACGCTCGCGGTGGCGATCGGCTACCCCGATCTGGTGCAGGTCTTCACCGGCACGGTGCTCAACCAGACGGGGCAGGCGGTGGAGGTCGTCGCCATCACCATGCTGGTCTACCTGACCATCAGCCTCGTCACATCGCTGTTGATGAACATCTACAACCGGCGCGTCGCGCTGGTGGAGCGGTGAGGCCAATGGTGCCGTCATGACGATGTCGGAAGGCGAACTGGCGGTTGCCGAACTGCACTTCGTGCGCGACCGCGCGATCGCGCCGCAGCCGCCGCCGGCATCGATGACGGGCGCGCTCGGCTGGGTGCGCGCGAATTTGTTGTCGACGCCGTTCAACATCGCGCTGACCGTCATCGTCGTTGCGCTGCTGGCCTGGGTGATCCCGGAGCTGGCGAAATTCCTGGTCTTCGACGCGGTCTGGAGCGGCGCCGACCGTGACGCCTGCCGCGAGGCGGTGCAGCACCGCGAGATCGGCGCCTGCTGGCCGTTCGTGTGGGAACGGCTGCCGTATTTCGTTTACGGCTCCTATCCGATTCCCGAGCGCTGGCGGGTCGATGCGTTCTTCGTCATGCTCGCCCTCGGCATCGTCTGGCTGCTGTGGCTGGAAGCGCCGCGGCGCGACATCGGTGTGGTCTACTGCTTCGTCGTGCTGCCGATCGCGGCTTTCATCCTGCTGCACGGCTTCGAGGCGATCGGCCTGCCGGTCGTCGACACCGTGCTGTGGGGCGGCATGCTGGTGACCATTGTCGTCGCCTCCGTCGGTATCGTGGTGTCGCTGCCGCTCGGCATCCTGCTGGCGCTCGGCAGGCGCTCACATATGCCGACGGTGCGGCTGTTCTCGACCCTGTTCATCGAATTCGTTCGCGGCGTGCCGCTGATCACGGTGCTGTTCATGGCGAGCGTGATGCTGCCGCTGTTCGTGCCGGAGCGGCTCGAGCCGGACAAATTGCTGCGCGCGCTGATCGGCATTGCGCTGTTCGCCTCGGCCTATATGGCGGAGGTGGTACGCGCCGGATTGCAGGCGATCCCCAAGGGCCAGTTCGAGGGCGCCATGGCGGTCGGCCTTGGCTACTGGCCGATGATGCGGCTGATCGTGCTGCCGCAGGCGCTCAAGATCACCATCCCGAACATCGTCAACACCTATATCGGCCTGTTCAAGGATACGACACTGGTGTTCATCGTCGGCATCTTCGACTTCCTGCGCGCCGTCGAAGTGGCGCGCATCGATCCGAAATGGGCAACGCCGGTGACCTCGACCACCGGCTACGCGGTGGCGGCGATGTTCTACCTGGCGTTCTGCTACGGCATGTCGCGCTATGCGCGGGCCATGGAAGCGCGGCTGGCCGCCGGCGAGAAACGGTGAGGCGATGAGCGAGACGAGCCGCATCAAGCCGACCAAGCTCAACACCGCCGTCGCGGTCGAGCTTGACCGTGTCAACAAATGGTACGGCGACTTCCACGTGCTGCGCGACATCGATCTCAAGGTGATGGGCGGCGAGCGCATCGTCATCTGCGGACCGTCCGGTTCCGGCAAGTCGACCATGATCCGCTGCATCAACCGCCTGGAGGAGCATCAGAAGGGCCGCATCGTCGTCGACGGCGTCGAATTGACCAGCGACCTGAAAAAGATCGACGAGATTCGCCGCGAGGTCGGCATGGTGTTCCAGCATTTCAACCTGTTCCCGCATTTGACCGTGATGGAGAACTGCACGCTGGCGCCGATCTGGGTGCGCAAGATGCCCAAGAAGGACGCCGAGGACATCGCGATGCAGTACCTCAGGCGCGTGAAAATCCCGGAACAAGCCAGCAAATATCCGGGGCAACTGTCCGGCGGCCAGCAGCAGCGCGTGGCGATTGCGCGCGCCTTGTGCATGAACCCGAAGATCATGCTGTTCGACGAGCCGACCTCGGCGCTCGATCCGGAGATGGTCAAGGAGGTGCTCGACACCATGGTGGGCTTGGCCGAAGACGGCATGACCATGCTGGTGGTGACGCACGAAATGGGCTTTGCCCGCCAGGTGGCGAACCGCATCGTCTTCATGGACGAGGGCCAGATCGTCGAGGCCAACGCGCCCGAGGAGTTCTTCGCCCATCCCAAGCATGAGCGCACCAAGCTGTTCCTGAGCCAGATCTTGCGGTGACACTTTCCCCGTTCGGGCCCGCCAAGCGGGCATCGCGGACGGCTGCTGAATTTTTGGCGAGTTCGATTGCCCGTATTCTTATGTCGGCCCCGGGAAGGCCCTGACCATTCGCCCCGCCTTGGCGGGGCCCTCGCAATGTCCCCGCATCCCGCGGGGTCTTCTCATTTCGCCCCCGCCCGAAAGCGAGGGGGACGGCGCGCCGATCGGCGCGGGTCCTGTCTTCAGTTCACGCCTCCTTAGTGGAGGCGTGGCGCCTTGCGGCGCGCCGTCCGGCGTCTTCCTTACGGCGCCGGGCCGCGCTTTGCCCGTGGTCCGTGTCGTCCCATCCTCCGCCCTTCGCGTGTTTCGGTCCATCGGGCCACGACACGCTCCGGGCCTCGGATGGG
>DASRGB010000027.1:0-71651 GCA_035651255.1 Pseudolabrys sp. | reverse complement strand
GCGAAGCGCCTCGTGGGCAAAGCGCGGCCTGGCACAGCAAGGAAAACGCCGCGATGGCGCGCCGCAAGGCGCCGTGCAGGGCAAAACCCTGCACGCAACTCAAGACAGGCTGCGCCGAACGGCGCGCCGTCCCCTCGGCATCTGGCCGAGGCAGAAGACCAGGCTACGGCGTACCCCGCGCCGCAAAGAACAGGGGCGATGACGCGCGCCTGCGTCATCCCTGCCCGCGCAGCGGGAGGGATCGGGAAATCACGCCGCGCTCTTGCGTCCCCACAGCCTCGCCGAGGCAATGTCGGCGCCCTTGCGGATGGCGGCGAGTTTCAGCCACACCACCGGCTCGATCACCCATTCGCGCTTGGTGAAGGTGCCGAAGCCGCAATCGGTCGAGGCGATGACGCGCTCGCGCTCGCCGACCGCGCGCACCGCCTCCTCGATGCGCCGCGCCACGACCTCCGGGTGCTCGACGAAATTGCTGGTGGTCTCGACCACGCCCGGAATCAGCAGCATGTCCTTCGGCAGCGGGTGCTTCTTGAGCGCCTCGTATTCGTGGGCGTGACGCGGGTTGGAGAACTCGATCGACAGCGCCCC
Source organism: Pseudolabrys sp. (assembly GCA_035651255.1). Taxonomy (GTDB): domain Bacteria; phylum Pseudomonadota; class Alphaproteobacteria; order Rhizobiales; family Xanthobacteraceae; genus Pseudolabrys. The sequence continues at coordinate 71,063 of DASRGB010000027.1, read as the reverse complement.
GACGCGTGCCTGGTACAGCGCCGGCAGGATCTTCTCCAGCGCGATGTCGTGAATGTGCGGGCCTTCCCAATTGCCATAACAAATGTGCAGCCGCACGCGGTCGCGCGGAATGCCGGCGATGCCGTCATTGATCGCCTGCACGTGCCGCTCGCAGCGCTTGACGAAGCCGGCGTCGTCGAGGTCGCGGTACATCATGACGCGGTCCATGGCGAGGTCGGGCGCGTCGATCTGCAGGATCAGTCCGGCTTTGTGGATCGCCTGGTATTCGTTCTTCATCTCGCGCGCGATGGCGTCGAGATAATCGTCATGCGACTTGTAGAAGGCGTTGAGCATGGTGGTCGAAATGATGCCGGGCGAGGGCGCCGTCATGAAGCGCTCGGAAAACGCGCCGAGTTCGCCGGCGATTCTGTTGAAGCCGGCGATTTCCTCGGTGATCGGCTTCATGTCCTTGTATTTGATGTCGGCCTGCGCTTCCGGCGCGCCTTGCTGGCTCTTGGGCGCGCTGGGGAAGCGCCGCATCAGGTAGCTCACCAGTTCGGGAAATTCCTCGAATTCGATGCCACGCCTGCGCTTCGACACGCCGGCAAAGCCGGTCATGCGCTGCGGCACGTAGGTCTGGAAGCCGATGCGGCGCTGCTCGCCGTCATTGCCGATGTCGATGCCGGCGTCCATCTGCTTCTGCACCACGTGGCGCACGGCGTTGTCCATCTCGGCCGCCATCAGCTTGGCGTCGTAAGCGCGGCCTTCCTCCTGCGCGATCAGCAGATCGGACAGTTTCTCGTTGCGCGGCAGACTGCCGACATGGGTTGTCAGAATGCGGTCCCGGCTGAAAATCATCGCAAACTCCTGCGTTACGGGCCTCACCATACCGGCAAATTTCGCTTACCACATCAATCGCCGCGGAATAGAGGCCATAACCCGCGCGCGCCTGGTGAACCCGCGCGCGCCTGTTGCGGAACTATAATCACATTGCGCCCGCCGCCCACCGCTCGCATAATTCGAAAAAAGCCGCGGGCCCCGATTGGGCCTCTTCCCACGAGGCGCCCGCCAAAAACCGTAAGGGAAACGCAAAACAGGGAGGTAAGCCATGAAACGCCGTGAATTCCTGCGCGCGGCCGGCGCCGGACTTGCCGCGTCCGCCTTGGCGGCACCGGCCATCGCCCAGACCATGCCCGAGCTGAAATGGCGGCTCACCGCGAGCTGGCCGAAATCGCTCGACACGCTGTACGGCGCCTGCGAGGACCTGAGCAAGCGCGTCGCCGAAGCGACCGACAACAAATTCCAGATCCAGGTGTTCGCCGCGGGCGAGATCGTGCCCGGCCTGCAGGTGCTCGACGCTGTGCAGAACGGCACGGTCGAAGTGGGGCACACCGCGGGCTACTACTACTGGGGCAAGGACCCGTCCTTCGGCTTCTGCACCGCGATCCCGTTCGGCCTCAACGCGCGGCAGCAGGATTCCTGGCAGCTGTTCGGCGGCGGCATGGACCTGCTCAACGGCCTGTTCGCCGATTTCAACTGCTACGGCATTCCGATGGGCAATACCTGCGCCCAGATGGGCGGCTGGTTCCGCAAGGAGATCAAGACGCTCGACGACCTCAAGGGCCTGAAATTCCGCATCGGCGGCTTTGCCGGCACCGTCACCAACAGGCTCGGCGTCGTCTCGCAGCAGCTTGCGCCCGGCGACATCTACCCGGCGCTGGAGAAAGGCACGCTCGACGCCGTCGAATGGATCGGTCCCTATGACGACGAGAAGCTCGGCTTCTACAGGGTCGCCAAGTACTACTATTATCCCGGCTGGTGGGAGGGCGGCGCCACCGGGCACCTGCTCATCAACAAGCCGAAATGGGAAGGCTTGAGCAAGGCCTATCAGGCGATCCTGTTCTCGGCGGCGCGCGAAGCGGGCTTGCGCATGACGGCAAAATACGATGCGGTCAACCCGCCGGCGATGAAGCGGCTGGTCGCCAACGGCGCGCAGCTGCGGCCGTTCTCGCCGGAGATCATGGAGGCCTCCTACAAGGCCGCCAACGAGGTCTATGCCGAGCTGTCCGCCAAGAACGCGCGCTTCAAGAAGATTCTCGAAAGCCTGATGTCGTTCCGGCAGTCGAGCTATTCGTGGTGGCAGGTGTGCGAACTCACCTTCGACGCCTTCCAGGTCAGGATGCTGGGCAAGGCCTGATGCGGAGGAGACGCCTATGACGTCCGCTGTCGCGGCGGTGGCAGAGGCCCCGGCCGCCGCCGCCGGGGTGCCGCGCGACTATAATTTCGCCGCCGACGTGCTGAAGCTCAATCTCGACGCCGGGAGAGCCAACAAGCCGGCCTATATCGACGCGCGCGGCACGCACACTTACGGCCAACTCGCCGACCGCGTCGCGCGGTTCTCGACCGCGCTGCGCGGCCTCGGCATCCGGCGCGAGGAGCGCGTGCTGATGGCCATGCTCGACACCGTCGACTGGCCGACCGCATTCCTCGGCTGCCTCAAGGCCGGCATTATCGCCGTGCCGGTCAACACGCTGCTCACCGAGGACGACTACCGCTTCATGCTGGCCGACAGCCGCGCCAAATGCCTCGTGGTCTCGGAAGCGCTGTTCCCGAAATTCGAGAAGCTGATCAAGCAGTCGCCCGACCTCGAACACGTCATCGTCTCAGGCAGCAACCCGCACGGCTACCGGCTGTTCGAGGACCTGATCGGCGCCGACGAGCCCGACGATTACACCGCGCCGACCACATGCGACGACATGGCGTTCTGGCTCTACACCTCCGGTTCGACCGGCAAGCCCAAGGGCGCCGTGCACGTCCACGCCAGCCTCAAGCTCACCGCCGATCTCTACGGCACGCCGGTCGCCGGCATCAAGGAAAGCGACGTCTGCTATTCGGTGGCCAAGCTGTTCTTTGCCTACGGCCTCGGCAACGCCATGACCTTCCCCTTGATGGTCGGCGCCACCACCGTGCTCAATGCCGAACGGCCGACGCCGGACGGCGTCGCGGCGCTGCTCAGGAAATATCCGGTCACGGTGTTCTATGCCGTGCCGACGTTCTATGCCGCGTTCCTGGCGAGCCCGAACGCGCCGCAGAAGTCGGAGGTCAAGATCCGGCGCTGCATCTCGGCCGGCGAGGCGTTGCCGGAGGATATCGCCAGGCGCTGGAAGGAGCGCTACGGCGTCGACATCTCCGACGGCCTCGGCACCACCGAAATGCTGCACATCTACCTGACCAACCGCCCGGGCGCGACCAAATACGGCACCACCGGCAAGGCGGTGCCGGGCTACGACATCAAGCTCGTCGGCGAGGACGGCGAGGAGGTGCCGCCGGGCGAGATGGGCGAGCTCTACGTGCGCGGGCCGACCAGCGCCATCATGTATTGGAACAACCGCGAGAAGTCGCGCTCGACCTTCCAGGGCGAGTGGACGCGCTCCGGCGACAAGTACATCGAGGACGCCGACGGCTACTACATCTGCTGCGGCCGCGCCGACGACATGCTCAAGGTGTCCGGCATGTACGTGTCGCCGTTCGAGGTCGAGGCGGCGCTGTCGTCGCATCCGGAGGTGCTGGAGGCGGCGGTCGTCGGCTGGTTCGACGAACAGCGGCTGGTGAAGCCGAAGGCCTTCGTCGTGCTGAAAGTGCCGGACAAGGCCACCGACGCGCTCGTCGCGGCGCTGCAGGAGCACGTCAAGCAGAAGCTCGCGCCGTTCAAGTATCCGCGCTGGATCGAGTTCCGCACCGAGCTGCCCAAGACCGCGACCGGCAAGATCCAGCGTTTCAAGCTCAGGGCGGAAGGTCAGGCATAGTTTTGCTGTCATCGCCGGGCCGGCCCGAAGGGCCGAGTCCCGGTGATCCCGCTTAGGGAGGCGTCATGCCATCCTAAGCGGGATGGCCGGGACAAGCCCGGCCATGACAACTGAGAGATCGTAATTCGCAATGCCACTCTCCGACTCCGGTTTCCTCTCCATCGGCCCGCAAAACCTCGAGTACCGCATGATCGGGCCGCGGCCCGGCGAGGCGCCGACCCTGGTGCTGCTGCACGAGGGTCTCGGCTGCGTCGGGTTGTGGAACGACTTTCCCGACAAGCTGCAGACGGCGACCGGCTGCGGCGTCTTCGTCTATTCGCGCGCCGGCTACGGCAAATCGTCGCCGGTCGAGCTGCCGCGCCCGCTGGCTTACATGCACGACGAGGCGCGTGAGGTGCTGCCAAAACTGCTTGACGCCATTGGCTTGCAGCGCGGCCTCTTGATCGGCCACAGCGACGGCGCATCGATTGCTGCGATCTATGCCGGCTCGCGCCAGGATCACCGCGTCGGCGGGCTCATCCTGATCGCGCCGCATTTCTTCACCGAGGACGTTGGCATCGCTTCGATCGTCGCGGCGAGGAAGGCCTATGAGAGCGGCGACCTGCGGCAGCGCCTTGCCCGTTGGCACGCGCATGTCGACAACGCTTTTCTGGGCTGGAACGGCGCCTGGCTCGATCCGGAATTCCGCAAATGGGACATCACCGAATTCCTCGCCTATATCCGCGTGCCCACGCTGATCGTGCAGGGCGAGGGCGACCAATACGGCACGGTGAAGCAGATCGAGGTCGCCGAGCGGGAATGCTACTGCCCGGTCGAGGTCGCGCTGCTCAAGGGCGCCAAACATTCGCCGCAGCGCGAGGCGCCGGAGACGACCTTGAAGGTGATGTCCGATTTCGTCGCGCGGATCGTGCAGGCCAACGATTGGGTCGTGGCGGCGTAACTCACCTTGTCATCGCCGGGCGCTAGTCCCGGCGATCTCGATCAGGCGGGCAAGGTGCCTCCCTAAGCGAGATGGCCGGCACAAGGCCGGCCATGACAACGCGAAGATGGTGGAACGAAGCTACTCCGCCGCCGCCTTCTTGGCGCCGCCGCCGAGCGCGGAAACGAGGTAATCCATCGCCACCTGCACGCCGCCTTTCTTGATCGGCACGCCGGCGAGCTGCAGCGCCATTTCGGTGGCGCCAAGCCCTGCGATCAGCGCGGCGTCGTTGATGTCGCCGAGGTGGCCGATGCGGAAATACTTGCCGGCATATTGGCCGAAACTCGCGCCGTAGGAGATGTTGAACTCCTCGAGCGCCAGCGCGCGGAACTTGTCGGCGTCGTGGCCCTCGGGCAGCAGGATCGCGGTGATGGTCGGCGAATACTGGCTGGCGTTCTTGTTGAGATTTTCAAGACCCCAGGCCTTCACCGCGCGGCGGGTCGCTTCGGCGAGACGGTTGTGCCGGGCGAAGACGTTGTCGAGGCCTTCCTCGTGCAGCATCTCGATGCCTTCGGCGAGGCCGTGCAGCATCTGCGTCGCCGGCGTGTAGGGGAAGAAGCCGATCTTGTTCATGGTCAGCATCTCGTCCCAGGCCCAGAACGACTTCGGCATCTTGGCGGTCTTGTTGGCGGCCAGCGCCTTGTCGGAGACGGCGTTGAACGACATGCCGGGCGGCAGCATCAGGCCCTTCTGCGCGCCGCCGACCGAGACGTCGACGCCCCACTCGTCGTGCCGGTAGTCGGCCGAGGCGAGCGAGGAGATGGTGTCGACGAAAAACAGCGCCGGATGATTGGCGGCGTCGATGGCCTTGCGGATCTCGGCGACGGGCGTCAGCGCGCCGGTCGAAGTCTCGTTGTGCAGGATGCAGACCGCCTTGATCTCTTTGTTCTTGTCCTCGCGGAGCCTGGCTTCGATCGCCTTCGGGTCGGCGCCGTTGCGCCAGTCGGTGGCGATGAACTCGGGCTTGAGGCCAAGCTTCTCGGCCATCTTCTTCCACAGCGTGGCGAACTGGCCGGTCTCCACCATCAGCACCTTGTCGCCGGGCGACAGCGTGTTGACCAGCGCCGCTTCCCAGGCCCCGGTGCCGGTCGCGGTGAAGATCACGACCGGGTTGGTGGTCTTGAAGATAGTCTTGATGCCGTCGAGGCACTTCCTGGCGAGCTTGGCGAATTCCGGGCCGCGGTGATCGATGATCGGCGTGTCCATGGCCCGCAGGATGCGGTCGGGGACCGGTGTCGGCCCCGGGATGTGCAGGAGGTGCCGCCCCACGGCGCGCGAAGAATTCTGAGCCATAGCCAATCCACTCCTAAACGGCGCTAGATCAAAGGTTTTTCGGGATGTTCCCGGCCGATCCCGGCCAGGGAGCGGTGTCTTGCTGCGTTGAACTATGAATGTAACAGTCGGGTCAAGCGGTTTTCCGCAATGCAAACAACTCCCAATGCATAGGCTTAGCGCAGCCCAAAAAGGATAAGAAACGTGTCAGTCGTGATGCCCGGGCTGGAACGGCGGCTGAAGGCCGAACTGAGCGGGGAGGTGCATTTCGACCGCTTCACGCGCGGCCGCTACGCCACCGACGCCTCGCATTACCAGATCATGCCGGTCGGCGTGGTCGCTCCCCGCACCATTGAAGAAGCCGAACGGGCGATCGAGATTGCGCGCTCCGAGAAGGTCACCGTGCTGGCGAGGGGCGGCGGAACGTCGCAGGCCGGGCAGACCGTCGGGGAATCGCTCGTCGTCGACTGTTCCAAGTACCTCACGCGCATCCTCGACCTCGACGTCAAGCGCGCCCGCTGCACGGTCGAGCCCGGCATCGTGCTCGACGATCTCAACCGCCAGCTCAAGCCGCACGGGCTTTGGTTTCCGGTCGATATCTCGACCTCGTCGCGCGCCACCATCGGCGGCATGGCCGCCAACAATTCCTGCGGCGGCCGCTCGATGCGCTACGGCACCATGCGCGACAACGTGGTTTCGATCGAGGCGGTGCTCGCCGACGGCACGCTGGCGCATTTCGGCCGTATCGGCGGCAACGTCGATGACGTGCCGGCGCCGCTGCGCCCGCTCGCCCGGGATCTGTTGGCGATCGGCGCCCGCGAAGCGGACGAAATCGAGACGCGCTTCCCGAAAGTGCAGCGCCGGGTCGGCGGCTACAATCTCGACGCGCTGGTGCCGGGTCGCAACGACATCAACCTCGCGCACATCCTGGTCGGTTCGGAAGGCACGCTCGCCTTCTCGACCCGCATCGAGCTCGCGCTGTCGCCGCTGTTGCCGCGCCGCGCCGTCGGCGCCGTGCATTTCGGCAGCTTCCGCGGCGCGATGGATGCCGCCCAGCACCTCGTGCGGCTCAATCCGATCGCCGTCGAGCTCATCGACCGCACCATGATCGAGCTGGCGCGCGCCATCCCGATCTTCCAGCCGACGCTGGAAAAATTCGTGCGCGGCGCGCCGGAGGCGATCCTGCTGGTCGAATTCGGCGACGAGGATTACGCCGACAACCTGCAGAACCTGCTCAACCTCAAGGATCTCGTCGGCGAGCTCGGCTTCGGCTGGGACAAGACGGGCGAAAAATGGGGCGGCGTGGTCGAGGTGGTCGAGCCGGCGCTGCAGGCCGCGATCACCGAAGTGCGCACCTCCGGCCTCAACATCATGATGTCGATGAAGGAGGAAGGCAAACCGGTCTCCTTCGTCGAGGACTGCGCGGTGCCGCTCGAGCATCTCGCCGAGTACACGTCGCGCCTGACCGCGATCTTCGAGAAGCACGGCACCCGCGGCACCTGGTACGCCCATGCCGGCTCCGGCTGCCTGCACGTGCGGCCGATCCTCAACCTGCGGCAGGACAAAGACGTCGCCGCCATGCGCGCCATCGCCGAGGAAGCCTTCGCCATGGTGCGCGAATACAAGGGCTCGCATTCCGGCGAGCACGGCGACGGCCTGGTGCGCTCGGAGTTCAACGCGCCGATGTTCGGCCAGCGTCTGACGCGCGCTTTCGAGGAGGTGAAGGACCGTTTCGATCCGGGCGGCCTATTCAATCCCGGCAAGGTGGTGCGCCCGCCGAGGTTCGACGACCGCAGCCTGTTCCGTTACGCGCCCGGCTATCGCGGCGCGGCGCTGGAAACGCACCTCGACTGGTCGGCCTATCCCGGCGCCGGCGGCGGCTTCCAGGGCGCGATCGAGATGTGCAACAACAACGGCGCCTGCCGAAAATTGGCCGGCGGCGTGATGTGCCCGAGCTATCGCGTCACCCGTGACGAGCGCGACGTCACGCGCGGCCGCGCCAACACGCTGCGCCTTGCCGTCACCGGCCAGCTCGGCCCCGATGCGCTCGCCGCCGACGAGATGGCCGAGACGCTGAAACTCTGCGTCTCCTGCAAGGCCTGCCGGCGCGAATGCCCGACCGGCGTCGACATGGCGCGCATGAAGATCGAGGTGCAGGCGGCGCGCGCCAAGAAGCACGGCCTGTCCTGGCACGACCGGCTCATCGGCTGGCTGCCGCGCTATGCGCCTTACGCCGCCGAACGCCCGTGGCTGTTCAATCTGCGCAACAGCAACGACACGCTGCGCCATGCCTCCGAACTGTTCGCCGGCTTTTCCCGCAAGCGCAGCCTGCCGCGATGGCGCGCCGACATCTACGAGGACCGCTCCGACTGGTCCTATGCGGCGAGCGGCGCCGGCAGCGGGCGCGACGTGGTGCTGTTCGCCGACACCTTCAACCGCTATTTCGAGCGCGAAAATCTGGAGGCGGCGCGGCGCGTGCTGGTCGCCGGCGGTTATCGTGTCCATGCGCCGTTGTCGAATGACGAGGAGAAACGTCCGCTGTGCTGCGGCCGCACTTTCCTGTCGGTGGGGCAGATCGCCGAGGCCAAGCATGAATTGCAGCGCACGCTTGCCGTGCTCGCGCCCTACATCGCGCGCGGTGTGCCGGTGATCGGATTGGAGCCGAGCTGTCTTTTCACCTTCCGCGACGAGCTGCCGGCGCTGATGAAGGGCGAGGCGGTCGAGAAACTCTCCAGCAACGCCTGGCTGTTCGAGGAGTTTCTGGCGCGCGAGCAGGCCGCGGGCCGCCTCAACCTGCCGCTCGGCCCCTTGAAGCGCAAGGCGCTGCTGCACGGCCACTGCCATCAGAAAGCGTTCGACGCCATCGGGGCGGTGGAAAGCGTGCTCAGGCTGGTGCCCGAGCTCGGCGTGGAAACGATCGAATCGAGCTGCTGCGGCATGGCCGGCGCCTTCGGCTACGGCAAGGACACCATCGAAGTCTCGCTCAAGATGGGCGAGCTGTCGCTGTTGCCGGCGGTGCGCAAGGCGCCGCCCGACGCGCTGATCGTCGCCGACGGCACCTCGTGCCGGCACCAGATCCACGACGGCGCCGCGCGCGACGCGCTGCATGTTGCGCAGGTATTGGCAATGAGTATTGCGGCGGCAAATTCCTAGCCTGTCATGCGCGGGCTTGACCCGCGCATCCCGCTTAGGGAAGCAATGTGCCATCCTAAGCGAGATGGCATCGCAACTCGGGCTTGCCCGAGTTGCGCAAGGATTAGCATGCTACAAGTCGGCCATGGCCGACTTGTCGTGACAAGCCCGGCCATGACAAAAAATATTGGGAGGAGACGATGGCGTTGCCGCTGCTGCCGACCTCGCTGGTCGGCTCCTACGCGCAGCCGGACTGGCTGATCGACCGCAAGAAGCTCGCCGGCCGCTTCCCGCCGCGGGTGCGGGCGCGCGAATTGTGGCGCGTCGCGCCGGAATACCTCGACGAGGCGCAGGACGACGCCACGCTCATCGCCATCCGCGACCAGGAGCGCGCCGGGCTCGACATCATCACCGACGGCGAGCAGCGCCGCGAGAGCTATTCCAACCGCTTTGCCACCGCGCTCGACGGCGTCGACATCGACAATCCCGGCACCGCGCTCGACCGCTCCGGCCATCCCAATCCGGTGCCGCGCATCACCGGCAAGGTGCGCCGCAGGCAGCCGGTCGAGGTGCGCGACGTCGAATTCCTGCGCGCCAATACCGACCGCACCATCAAGATCACCGTGCCCGGTCCCTTCACCATGTCGCAGCAGGCGCAGAACGACTATTACAAGGACGAGCAGGAGATGGTGCTCGACTACGCTGCGGCGGTGAATGCCGAGATCAAGGATTTGTTCAGGGCCGGCGCCGACATCGTGCAGATCGACGAGCCCTATATGCAGGCGCGGCCGGACAAGGCGCGCAAGATCGGCCTGCGCGGCCTGCAAGCCGCGCTCGACGGCGTCAAAGGCACGACCGCCATCCACATCTGCTTCGGCTATGCCGCCATCATCCACGTCCGCCCGGAGGGCTACTCGTTCCTGCCGGAACTTGCCGGCACGCCGGTGCAGCAGGTGTCGATCGAAACCGCGCAGTCGAACCTCGATTGCTCGGTGCTGCAAAAACTGCCGGGCAAGACCATCATTCTCGGCGTGCTCGATCTGTCGGACATGGCGATCGAGACGCCGGAGACGGTCGCCGCGCGCATCCGCCGCGCGCTGCCTCATGTGCCGGCGGAGAGAATCGTGGTGGCGCCGGACTGCGGACTGAAATACCTGCCGCGCGAGATCGCGTTCGGCAAGATGCGGGCCATGGTCGAGGGCGCCAAGATCGTGCGCGCCGAGCTTGCCAAATAACATGGCGACGCTCTTCCCCACCACTTTGGTCGGCTCCTATCCGCAGCCGGACTGGTTGATCGACCGCGCCCGGCTGTCCAAGATGGTGCCGCGCGTGCGCATGGACGATCTGTGGCGGCCCGACCCCAAGCAGCTGGAAGCCAGGCAGGACGAGGCGACGCTTCTTGCCATCCGCGACCAGGAGCGCGCCGGCCTCGACATCATCAGCGACGGCGAGCAACGGCGCGAAAGCTATTCCAACCGCTTCGCCACCGCGCTCGAGGGCGTCGATACCGGCAATCCGGGTTCGACGCTCAACCGCAGCGGCAAGCCGATCCCGGTGCCGCGCGTCACGGCGAGGATCAGGCGCAAATATCCGGTCGAGCTGCGCGATCTTCAGTTCCTGCGCGCCAACACCAAGAAGCCGGTGAAGATGACCGTGCCGGGCCCCTTCACCATGTCGAAACAGGCGCAGAACGAATTTTATGCAAGTGACGAAGCAATGGCGCTCGACTACGCCGCCGCCGTCAACGAGGAAATCAAGGACCTGTTCGCCGCCGGCGCCGATATCGTACAGATCGACGAGCCCTGGATGCAGCAGCATCCCAACGACGCGCGCCGCTACGGCCTCAAGGCGCTCGACCGCGCGCTTGACGGCGTTGCCGGCACCGTCGCCGTCCATTTGTGCTTCGGCTATGCCGCGGTGGTGCACGACAAGCCGGCCGGCTACTCGTTCCTGCCGGAGCTTGAAACCTGTAAGGCCGCGCAAGTCTCCATCGAAGCGGCGCAGCCCAGGCTCGACCTCAAGGTGCTGGAAAAGCTGCCCTCCAAGACCATCATCCTCGGCGTCATCGATCTGTCCGACCTGACGGTGGAGACGCCGGAGACGGTCGCAGCGCGCATCCGCAAGGCGTTGCCCTATGTTGCCCCCGGGCGCCTCGTCATCGCGCCGGACTGCGGCATGAAATACCTGCCGCACGACGTTGCGTTCGGAAAAATGCAGGCGATGGTGCAGGGCGCGGCGCTCGTGCGCGCCGAATTTTAGCGCTCAGGTCATTCCGGGATCGCGTGCAAGCGCGCGGCCCGAGATCCGGAAATGACCCCGGAGTCGCCCCTGCAACCCGGGTTTGCACCCCGGAATGACGTCAGCCGTAGAACAAGTTGACCAGGAACATCGGCACCACCGGCACATAGGTGCACAGCAGCAGCACGGCCAGCAGCGCCACCAGATAGGGGATGTTGTCCTTGGTGGTTTCCCAGATGTCGGCCTTGGCGATGGCGCAGGCCGTCATCAAGACGCTCGCCACCGGCGGCGTCTGCTGGCCGATGGCGAGATTGAGCGTCACCACCAGCCCGAAGTGAATCGGATCGATGCCGACGGCGTTGACCATCGGCATGACGATCGGGATCACCAGGATGATCGCCGCCGCCGAGTGCAGGAAGCAGCCCAGCACCAGGAAGGCGAAGTTGAGCAGCAGCAGCACCACGTATTTGTTGCTGGTGACGTTGGTGATGGCGTGGCCGAGCGCCTGCGGCAGCTGCGCTTCGGTGAGGAAGGTGCCGATCAGCGCCGAGGCCGCGACCAGCAGCATCACCACCGCGGTCTGGATACCGCCGTCGACGCAGGCCTTCCTCAGCTCGCGGAAATCGAGATCGCGGTAGATGAAGCCGCCGACGACGATGGCCGCGACCACCGCCATGCCGGCGCCTTCGGTCGCCGTGACGATGCCGCCGAAAATGCTGCCGAGAATGGCGATCGGCAGGATGAAGGCCCACAGCGCCTCCTTGAAGGTGCGCCACACCTCGGCGAGACGGAAGGCCTGCTCGCGCGGGAAATCGTATTTGACGGCATGGTAGTAGGCGGCGCCCGCCATCGCCGCGGCGCCGATCAGGCCGGGGATGATGCCGGCGACGAACAATTTCACCACCGAGGTTTGCGCCATGACGGCGTAGAGCACCATCGGGATCGACGGCGGAATGATGATGGCGAGGCTCGCCGCCGACGACATGGTCGCCGCCGCCACTTCCTTGGAGTAGCCGCGGCCCTTCATCGCGGGAATGAGAATGGTGCCGAGCGCGGCGACGTCGGCGACCGCGGAGCCGGAAATTTCCGCGAAAAACACCGAGGTGCCGATCGCCACCATCGACAGCCCGCCGCGCACCCAGCCGATCAGGGCCGTAGCGAACGCGATCAGCCGCCGCGAGATCGACGAGGCGTTCATGATGGCGCCCGACAGGATGAACAGCGGGATCGCCAGCAGCGGGAAGCTCGAGGCGCCGTCGTACATCACCAGCGCCAGGTTGGGCAGCATGGTCGGGCCTTGCACGAAAATGATCGCCAGCATGGCGACGAAGGCGAGCGCGATCGCAATCGGCACGTTGATGACGGCGAGCGCGATCATGCCGACGAGCATCAGGGTAATGGTCATCGGTGCCGTCCGCCGTGATGGTGGTGGGCGTCGGGCGCGCCGTGCGAGATTGCCTCGATGGTCTCGGTGTCGATGAAGTCGCCGCGCCGGGCGTCGCGCATGACCTCGGGCAGGCGCAAGGCTTCGGCGATCAGGAACAGCACCGAACCGATCGGGATGACGGAATCGGTCAGTTGCAGCGGCACCCACGGCAGGCTGACCATGCCGTCGCCGGCCAGCACGGCGAGCACCTTAAAGCCGGTCCATGCCAGCATGGCGAAGAACACGAACACGCAGGCCTCGGCGAAAATCGTCACCGCGATGCGCAGCTTGCGCGGCATGGCGTTGACGAAGCCGGGCACGCCGATATGGGCGCCCTTGAGGGCGGCGAGCGCCGAGCCGTAATAGGTCAGCCAGACCAGCCCGATCGAGGCGGTCTCGTCGTACCAGGCGAGCGACGCGCCGAGGTAGCGGAAGACGAAGCCGGCGATCACCAGAATGGTGAGCAGCGCCACCAGGACGACGACAATCGTTTCCAGGAAGCGCTCGAAGCCGGCGCGGAAGCTTGCGAGTGTCAACGGACTTACCTTGGGCTGCACGATAACGGAGCCGGCCGGACGGCCGGCTCCGAAACGGATGACGGCTACGAGGTCTTGCCGAGCGCCAGCGCTTTGTCGATCAGCTCCTTGCCGCCCGGAACCTCTTTGGAGAATTCCTCGTAGATCTTGCTGCTCGCCTTGATGAAGGCGTTCTTGTCGGCCTCGTTGACCTGCATGCCGGCGGCCTTGAGCTTGCCGAGCAGATCGTTGTCGAGATCGGCGGCGATCTTGAAGACCACCGGCTCCATTTCCCTGGCGGTGTCAGCCAGGACTTTCTGCACGTCCGCCGGCAGCCGCGACCAGCTGGCGCCGGCCGTGACATAGGCCGGCGTGTAGACGTGGCCGGTCATGGAGAGATACTTCTGCACCTCGTAGAAGCGCGACGGATAGATCTGCGCCAGCGGATTTTCCTGCGCGTCCATCACCCCGGTCTGCAGCGCGACGAACACTTCCGACAGCGCCAGCGGGCTCGGATTGGCGCCGTAGGCCTGGAACATCTTCACGCGCCAGCCGCCTTGCGGCACGCGCAGCTTGAGGCCGGCGAGGTCTTCCGGCTTGACGATCGGACGTTTGCTGTTGGTGATCTGGCGAAAGCCGTTTTCCCACACCGCGATGATGTGATAGCCGGCCTTGTCCGCGGCCGGCTCCATGCTCGGCACCACGATCTGGTCGCGGATCTTGGCCATATGGTCGCGGTCCTTGACCAGGTAGGGCATCTCGAACAGGCCGAACAGCGGCACCTGCGACGACATCACGGTCGAAGGCAGAGCAAGGTCGACGGTGCCGAGCTTGAGTTTCTTCATCAGTTCGGCGTCGCCGCCGAGCTGGCTCGAGCCGTAGACCACGACCTTGGCCTTGTCGCCGAGCTTGGCATTGGCGCGCTTGGCGAATTCCTGCGCGGACTTGTCGAACAGCGAGCCGGGCTCGCCGACATGGCCGAATTTGATTTCGGTCTGCGCGTATGCCGCGCCGGCCGACAGCGCGAGGCTCAGGATCAGAGCCGCGAATGACTTCGCAATGTGCATGATGTCCTCCCTTACGCTTTATGGTTCCGCTTGCCGAGCCGGGTGCGGTTCTTTCGTTCCGGTTATCAATGCAAATCGCTCAGGCCAAGGCAAGCCGTCGGCCTGGATAGGCAATCCCGCAAAAAAACGACCCGCCCGGACGGGGACGTTACCGGGCGGGTCTTGTGCGATCGGCGCAGGGATGGACGGGGTGGGCGGCGCCGACCGGAGCTGCTCGAAGTCGCGGTCAGTAGACGCAGACCTTGACGAGGTAGCGGTTGCCCCAGCTGTCCCAGCGCGGCTCGTAGTGGCAGGCGCGGTAGACATAGACCGGCTGGTAGCTGGTGGCGGCGGCCGCGCCGATCAGGGCGCCGGCGCCGAGGCCGATGGCGAGGCCGGTGCCGAAGCGCGGGCGGGCCTGGGCCGTGCCGGCGGTGAGCGCGGTGGCGAGGGTGATGGCGGCAAGGGCCGCCGCAATGGTCTTGGACTTGGTCATGGCGTGCTCCATCCGTTGGAAATTGCGGGGGCGGCCGGGCGGCCGCGTTAGCCATGGGTCGCGCTCGCCGGCAAAAAGGTTCAAACTGCCGCCATGACGAGAATCACTCTGGTTTTATTGGCTTTTGCCGCTGCCTGCGTGCCGGCGCAGGGCCAGCAGCTCGACAAGGTGCGCTTCGGCACCAACTGGGTGGCGGAGGCCGAGCACGGCGGCTTCTACCAGGCGCTCGCCGACGGCACCTACCGCAAATACGGCCTCGACGTGACCATCGTGCCGGGCGGGCCCAACGTGAACAACCGCATCCTGCTGCCGGTCGGCAAGATCGACTTCTTCATGAGCGCCAACTCGCTGCAGTCCTTCGACGCCGTCGAGCACGGCATCCCGACCGTCGCGGTGGCGGCGAGCTTCCAGAAGGACCCGCAGGTGCTGATCGCGCACCCCGACGTGCAGCGCCTCGAGGATCTCAAGTCGCGCACGCTGTTCGTCTCCAAGGAAGGCATGACCACCTATTTCCAGTGGCTCAAGGCCGACTACGGCTTCAATGACAAGAAGGTGAAGCCCTACACCTTCAACGCCCAGCCGTTCCTCGCCGACAAGAGCGCGGCGATGGAAGGCTATGTCACCTCCGAGCCCTTCGCGGTCGAGAAGCAGGCCGGCTTCAAGCCAAAGGTCTTCCTGCTCGCCGATTACGGCTTCAGCAGCTATTCGACCTTGATCGAGACGCGGCGCGACCTGGTCGAGAAAAAGCCCGATCTGGTGCAGCGCTTCGTCGAAGCTTCGGCGGTCGGCTGGTATCACTATCTCTACGGCGACGCCTCCGCCGGCAACGCGCTCATCAAGAAGCACAATCCGGAAATGACCGACGCTCTCATCGCCTATTCCATCGCCAAGATGAAAGAGGACGGCATCGTCGATTCCGGCGACACGCTGAAGCTCGGCATCGGCGCCATGACCGACGCGCACTGGAAGGGCTTCTTCGACAAGATGGTGCGCGCCGGCGTGGTCAAAGCCGGGCTCGACTACAAGCGCGCCTACACGCTGCAATTCGTCAACAAGGGCGTCGGCGCCGAGCTGCGGCCGAAGTGATTTCGTCATGGCCGGGCTTGTCCCGGCCATCCACGTCTTTACTTTGACGCGGCAGCAAGACGTGGATGCCCGGCACAAAAGCCGGGCATGACGGAGCATATGGCGGACCCTCGGTCGATATCGAACACGGTTGTCGCCCTGCGCGGCGTCGGCAAGACGTTCGACAGCGGCACGGCGGCGCTGCGCGGCTTCGATCTCGCCGTGCGCGACGGCGAATTCGTCTCGCTGCTCGGCCCGTCGGGCTGCGGCAAGTCGACGGCGCTGCGCATCATTGCCGGCTTGAGCACGGCTTCGGAGGGCGCGGTCGACAATTCCGCCGCCGGCAAGATCGGCTTCGTGTTCCAGGAGCCGACGCTGATGCCCTGGGCCGACGTCGCCGCCAATGTACGGCTGCCGCTCGAACTGGCGCACGCGACGGCAAACGGCGCGGTCGCGCAGGCTTTGGCGCGCGTCGGGCTTGGCGACTTTGCCCACAGCTATCCGCGCGAACTGTCCGGCGGCATGAAGATGCGCGCCTCGATCGCGCGGGCGCTGGTGACCGAGCCGCATCTGCTGCTGATGGACGAGCCCTTCGCCGCGCTCGACGAGATCACGCGTTTCAGGCTCAACAACGACCTGTTGGCGGTGTGGCAGGAGCTGCGCCGCACCGTGATCTTCGTCACCCATTCGGTGTTCGAGTCGGTCTATCTGTCGCAGCGCATCGTGGTGATGACGCCGCGCCCGGGGCGCGTTTTCACCGAGATCGCCATCCCCGCACCCTATCCGCGCGACGAGCAGTTCCGCACCTCGGCCGACTATGCCGGCTATTGCCGGCAAGTTGCGCAAGCGCTCGGCCGGGCAATGGGAGGCGCGGCAGCATGAACGGCCGGGCGCTCCGTATTCTTCTGCCTCTGTTCGTGCTGGCGCTGGTCATTGCCGCCTGGCAGGCGGTGGTGGCGGTCTTTGCCATTCCGCCTTACGTGCTGCCCGGTCCCGGACTGGTGCTGTCGACGCTCCTCGCCGACCGCGCGCTGCTCTGGCAGTCGCTCTTGGTGACGCTCACCATCACCTTTGAAGGCTTTGTGCTCGCCGCCGTGGGCGGCATCGCCTTGGCGGTGGCGTTCAACCAGTGGCGGGCGGTCGAGTATTCCCTCTATCCCTATGCCGTCATCCTGCAGGTGACGCCGGTCGTCGCCATCGCGCCGCTGTTGCTGATCTATCTGCCGCAGCCGCTCGCCGTGCTTGCCTGCGCCTGGATCGTGGCGTTCTTTCCGGTCCTTGCCAACACCACGCTGGGCTTGAGCTCGGTCGACCATAACCTGCTGGCGCTGTTCGAGCTTTACAAGGCGTCGCGCTGGCAGGTGCTGTGGAAGCTGAAGCTGCCGGCGGCTCTGCCGCAGATGCTCGCCGGTCTGCGCATCGCCGGCGGCCTGTCGCTGATCGGCGCGGTGGTGGCCGAAATCGCCGCGGGCGCCGCCGGCGCCGGTTCGGGCCTTGCCTACCGCATCGCCGAGTCCGGCTACCGGCTCAACATCCCGCGCATGTTCGCCGCGCTGCTGCTGCTGTCGCTGGCGGGCGTGGTCATCTTCTTCGTGCTGTCGGCGCTGTCCTATCTGATGCTGCGCCGCTGGCACGAAAGCGCGCTGACGCGGGAGCGCTAGGACAATATTGCAATGGTCAAGCGGCCTTGGCTTCGCTAATTTGCCGTCCATGACCAATGCGATCGACCTTTCCGGCCGCAAGGCCGTCGTTACCGGCGGTGCGCAAGGCATCGGCCGCGCCATCGTCGAGCGGTTTCTCGACTCCAAGGCCACGGTGGCGATCTGGGACCGCGATACCGCGCTGGCGAGCAAGACCGCCGCCGAGCTCGGCAACCGCGGCAAGGTCATCGTCGTCGCCGCCGACGTCACCGACTACGCGCAGGTCGAGCGGGCGCGCGCCGAGACGCTGAAGGCGTTGCAGCGCATCGATATCCTGGTCAACAACGCGGGCGTTGCCGGGCTCAACACCACGACCTGGGAGTATCCGGTCGAGGAGTGGCGGCGGGTGATGGCGATCAACCTCGACGGCCAGTTCCACTGTTGCAAGGCGATCGTGCCCGGCATGATCGCCCAGAATTACGGCCGCATCGTCAACATCGCTTCCATCGCCGGCAAGGAAGGCAACCCGAACGCGCCGGCCTATTCCGCCTCCAAGGCCGCGGTCATCGCCCTCACCAAATCGCTCGCCAAGGAAACCGCCGGCAAGGACATCTCGGTCAACGCCATCACGCCGGCGGCGGCCAAGACGGCGATCTTCGATCAGATGACGCAGAGCCACATCGATTTCATGCTGTCGAAGATCCCGCGCGGCCGCTTCGTGCAGGTCGAGGAGATCGCGGCGCTCGCCGCCTTTTGCGCCTCCGCCGAATGCTCCTTCACCACCGGCGCCGTGTTCGACATTTCCGGCGGGCGAGCGACCTATTGACCGATCACGCCTTGCAGCGCCGCCAGCGTCTGACCGGCATCGCGCTGATGTGCTGCGCGGTGGCCTCGTTCTCCTGCCTCGACGCCGTGGGCAAATATCTGAACCATCAGATGGCGACCACCGAGGTGGTCTGGGCGCGCTATTTCTTCGCCTTCGCGCTGACCATGGTGGTGTCCAATCCGCTGCGGCAGCCAGGCCTGATGCGCACGCCGCGGCCGTTCCTGCAGATCGGCCGCTCGGCGCTGCTGCTGTTTTCCACCGCGCTCAATTTGTTCGCGCTGCGCTGGCTGCAGCTCGACGAGGCGCTGTCGATCGTCTTCTCGACGCCGTTTCTGGTGGCGATCCTGTGCGTGCCGCTGCTCGGCGAGCACGTCGGCTGGCGCCGCTGGGCGGCGATCGTCATCGGCTTTTGCGGTGTACTGGTGGTGGCGCGACCGGGCTTCGGCGGACTGCATCCGGCGGCATTGCTGTCGCTGGGCGGCGCCGTCTGCTACGCCTTCTACGTCATCTCGACGCGCGTCCTGGCGCGAACCGACAGCAACGAGACGACGCAGTTCTACACCAACCTCGTCGGCGCGGTGGCCATGACGCTGATCGTGCCGTTCGTGTGGACGCCGCCGGACGGCGTCCTGGTGGGCGGCTTGATGGTGCTGATCGGGGCCTTGGGCGGCGGCGGACACTACCTGCTCATTCGTGCCCACCGCCTGGCGCCGGCCTCGACGCTCGCCCCCTTCATTTACACGCAAATGGTGTGGACGACCGCCCTCGGCTTTGCCGTGTTCGGCGACGTGCCGCACCGCTGGACCGTGGTGGGCGGGCTGATCGTCATATCGTCCGGCCTCTATCTCCTGCACCGCGAAGCGGTCCGCAGGGTCGAGCCGTCCGCACCGGTTGCCTAGGTGCTGCGGCCGGCGCTAAGTTGCCGGAAAATAGCCCCTCGAGGAACACTCATGGCCACAGCGAAGGATCGGGCGGGAGCCCAAGGCTCCGGCCTGAATGACGATATCGGCGAGCAGAAACGCCTGGAGATGTACCGCACCCAGGTGGTGATCCGCGAGGCCGAGCAGCGCGCCTACGACCTGTTCCTGCAAAATCTGGTCAAGGGCACGAGCCACCTGTCGCTGGGGCAGGAGGCGGTGGCGGCGGGCTTTGCCGGCGCCATGAGACAAGGCGATCTGTCGTTCTGCACCTACCGCGGCCACGCCCACACCCTGGCGCGCGGCGTGTCGGTGGAGAAGGTGCTCGGCGAGCTGATGCAGCGCGACAACGGCCTGATGCGCGGCAAGGGCGGCTCGATGCACCTGACCTCGGTCGATCACGGCGTCATGGGCTCCTACGCCATCATCGGCGCGCATCTTCCGATCGCCTGCGGCGCCGCCTGGCGCGCGCAATACAAGGGCGCCAAGGATGTGTCGGTCTGCTTCTTCGGCGACGGCACCACCAATATCGGCGCCTTCCACGAGGCGCTGAACTTTGCCGCGGTGTGGAAGCTGCCGGTGGTCTTTGTCTGCGAGAACAATCTCTACATGGAATACACGCCGATCAGCGACGTCACAGCCGTGCCGAATCCGGCCGGCGACCGTGCTGCGGCCTATGGCCTCGAGCGCATCGTCATCGACGGCAACGACGCCGACGTGGTCTATCGCACCGCGCAGGCCGCCTTCGACAAGGCGCGGGCCGGCAACGGTCCGTCCCTGATCGAGTGCCTGACCTACCGCCACAGCGGCCATTCGCGCGCCGATCCGGCCAAGTACCGACCCGAGGGCGAGCTCGAGCGCTGGAAGCAGCGCGACCCGATCAAGATCTACAAGGAGCGGCTGCTGCAGTTCGGCGTCAAGGAGAAGGTGATCGCCGACATCGACGCCTCCGTGCGCAAGCTGGTCGACGACGCCACCGAAGCCTGCAAGGCCGCGCCGCCGCCGCCCAAGGATATCCTCACCACCGACGTCTACGCCGATGGAGGCTGGGCATGGCGGAACTGACCTATCGCGACGCCGTCATCCGCGGCATCGCCCAGGAGATGAGCCGCGACCCCGACGTCGTCTTCCTCGGCGAGGACGTGGCCAAGGCCGGCGGCGTGTTCAAGGCGACCGTCGGCCTCTACGAGCAGTTCGGCCCGTTGCGCGTGCGCGACACGCCGATCTCCGAGCAGGCAATCCTCGGCGCCGCCATGGGCGCAGCGATGACCGGCTTGAAGCCCATCGCCGAGATCATGTTCTCGGACTTCATCGCGGTGTGCTTCGACTACATCGCCAACGAGTTCCCCAAGAGCCGCTACATGTCGAACGGCCAGCTCAAGTGCCCGCTGGTCGTGCGCACCGGCAACGGCGCGGGCTCGCGCTTCGGCGCCCAGCATTCTCAGAGCGTCGAGAACTGGTGCATGATGATCCCGGGCCTCAAGGTCGTCGCGCCATCCAACCCGACCGACGTCATCGGCCTGCTCGCGGCCGCGGTGCGCGATCCCGACCCGGTGATCTTCTTCGAGCACAAGTCGCTCTACGCCACCAAGGGCGAGGTGCCGGACGGCGAGATCGTCGACAAGCTCGGCACCGCCAAGATCGTTAGGCCCGGCAAGGACGCCACCATCCTGGCGCTCGCTTTGATGGTGCCGCGCGCGCTGGAAGCGGCGGAGAAGCTCAAGAGCGACCACGGCATCGACGCTGAAGTCGTCGACGTGCGCTCGCTGGTGCCGCTCGACACCCAGACCATTCTCGGCTCGGTCGCCCGGACGCACCGGCTGTTCACGGTCGAGGAAAATCCGCGGCTGTGCGGCTGGGGCGCCGAGATCGTGTCGATCGCCGCGGACGAAGGCTTCTACGATCTCGACGGCCCGCCGGTGCGCATCACCACGCCGCATATTCCGCTGCCGGCCGCCGACAATCTGGAAGACATCGTGCTGCCGACGCCGGCGCGCATTGCCGAGACGGTGCGGAAGAGTCTGGATTCGTAACTTCTGTCGTCACCGGGCTTGTCCCGGTGACCCCACTTAGGGACGCAGTGCCTCCCTAAGCGAGATGGCCGGGACAAGCCCGGCCATGACCATCGAGAGTGAAGGAAACGCGTCATGTACGAAAACCTTCTCGCCAACGTTCCGACCGACCTGTGGATCGGCGGCAAGTGGCGCAAGGCCTCTGACAACGGCCGCTTCGACGTCATCGATCCGGCGACCGAGCGCAAGATCGCGAGCGTCGCCAGCGCCACGGTCGAGGATGCCATCGCTGCCATCGATGCCGCCGAAGCCGCTTTCGAGGCCTGGGCGGGGCGCAAGCCGCGCGAGCGCGCCGAAATCCTGCGCAAGGCCTACGAGCTGATCATGCGCGACGCCGAGCGCTTCGCCAAATTGATCACGCTGGAGAACGGCAAGGCGCTGCCCGACTCGCGCGGCGAGGTGGCCTATGCCGCCGAGTTCTTCCGCTGGTACGCCGAGGAGGCGGTGCGCAATCTCGGCAGCATCTCGATGGCGCCGGCCTCCGGCGCGCGCATTGTCGCCCAGCACAAGCCGGCCGGCATCGCCGTGCTGGTGACGCCGTGGAACTTCCCGGCGGCGATGGCGACGCGCAAGATCGGCCCGGCGCTCGCCGCCGGCTGCCCGGTGGTGCTGAAGCCCGCCTCCGACACGCCGCTCACCATGCTGGCGCTGATGCCGGCGCTTGAAGAAGCCGGCGTGCCTGCCGGCGTCGTCAACGTCATCCCGTCGCGCTCCTCCGGCAAGGTGGTATCGGCGATGCTGCACGATAAGCGCGTGCGCGTCGTCTCCTTCACCGGCTCGACCGAAGTCGGCCGCAAGCTGTTGCACGAGGCCGCCGACAATATCGTCAAGCCGGCGATGGAACTGGGCGGCAATGCGCCCTTCATCGTCTTCGAGGATGCCGATATCGATGCCGCCATCGACGGCGCCATGGTCGCGAAAATGCGCAACATGGGCGAGGCCTGCACCGCCGCCAACCGCTTCTACGTGCACGAGAAGGTGCACGACGAATTCGCCAAGAAGCTCACCGCCAAGATGAGCTCGTTGAAAATGGGCAACGGCCTCGACGACGGCGTCAACCTCGGGCCGCTGGTCAACAAAGACGGCCGCGACAAGGTCATCGAGCTGGTCGACGACGCGGTCAAAAAAGGCGCCAAGGTGCTGACCGGCGGCAAGACGCCGGACGGGCCCGGCTTTTTCTACCCGGCCACCGTGCTCACCAATGTCAGCAACGACTCCAAGATGCTGAACGAGGAAATCTTCGGCCCCGTCGCCTCGATCCAGACCTTCAAGACCGAGGCCGAGGTGATCAGCAGAGCCAACGACACCGAATACGGCCTGGTCGCCTATCTCTATACCAAGGATCTCACGCGCGGCATGCGCGTCTCCGAGAAGCTCGAATTCGGCATGATCGGCCTCAACCGCGGGCTCGTCTCCGACCCGGCGGCGCCGTTCGGCGGCGTCAAGCAGTCGGGCTTGGGCCGCGAGGGCGCGGCGGAAGGCATGAAGGAGTTTCTCGAGACGCAATACGTGTCGGTGAGCTGGTGAGACAGCGATGAGCAGCGACGAACGCAGGCGCGCTCCCTCCCCCCTTGAGGGGGAGGGTTGGGGAGGGGGGGTACTCTTCCTGTAATGCCGTGCTTTGCCACTTACCCCCCTCCCGACCACGCTTCGCGTGGTCGGCCTCCCCCTCAAGGGGGGAGGCGAAGAAAAGAAAAATGCGGGCAAGACGATGGACGTTCTGATGCCGCAGCTCGGCGAGACCGTCGCCGAAGGCAAGATCGTGAAATGGTTCAAGTCGGCCGGCGATGCGGTTGCGCCGGGCGACAACCTGTTCGAGATCGAGACCGACAAGACCTCGATGGAAGTGCCCTCGACCGTCGCCGGCACGCTGACCGATATCCGCTTCCAGGTCGGCGAGGTGGCCAAGGTCGGCGCCGTGGTGGCGGTGATCGCCGGCGCGGGGGAGGCGGCGAAGCCCGCCGCTCCTGCTGCGAGCGCCCCGCAAGCCCCGATCGCCCCCGCGAAAGCCGGGGCCCAGGGCGCAGCAGCACAGACCCAGAAAAGCCTGGCTCCCCGCTTGCGCGGGGACGAACGGAGTGAGGGACGAGCCCCCGCTTATCCGAACATGGACCCGTTCCGCGAGGTACGAACCCCCGAGCGCAATTATGGGCCGGGCCGCATCGGCGGCGTGGCGGTGACGCCGCTGGCGCGGCGCTTGGCCTCCGAGCGCGGCATCGACCTGTCGCGCCTTGCCGGCTCCGGCCCCCGCGGCCGCATCGTCGCCGCCGACGTGGACAAGTCGGCACCGGCCGCGCCGGCCATGACGATGGCGCGCGGCGCCGGCGCGGCGCAGGTCAAGGCGCTGTTCGAGGGCGTCGACTACGAAGAAGTGCCGCTCGATGCCATGCGCCGCACTATCGCGACGCGGCTCATCGAGGCCAAGCAGACCGTTCCGCATTTCTATCTGACCGCCGACATGGACGTCGGTCGGCTCATCGCCATGCGCGAGGAGGCCAACGCCGCGGCACTCCCGAACCCTCCCCCGCAAGCGGGGGAGGGACGGGTGGGGGCGCCCGCCTTCAAGCTCTCGCTCAATGATTTCATCATCAAGGCCTGGGCTGCGGCGCTGACGCGCGTGCCGGCGGCCAACGCGGTGTGGGCGGACGACCGCATGCTGCGATTCCGTCATGCCGACATCGGCGTGGCCGTCGCGCTCGACGGCGGCCTGATCACGCCGGTCGTGCGCAACGCCGATCAGAAGTCGCTCACCGCGATCTCGGCGGAGATGCGCGACCTCGCCGAGCGCGCCCGCGCCAGGAAGCTCCGGCCGAACGAATACCAGGGCGGTGCGAGCGCCATCTCCAATCTCGGCATGTACGGCGTGCGCGAATTTGCCGCCATCATCAACCCGCCGCACGCCACCATCCTCGCCGTCGGCGCCACGCGCCGCGCCCCGGTCGAGACCGCCGACGGCGGCGTAAAATTCGTCAGTCAGATGACCGTTACATTGTCGTGCGATCACCGGGTGGTCGACGGCGCGCTCGGCGCGCAACTCTTGGCGGCGTTCAAGGCGCTGATCGAGACGCCGGTCACTTTCCTCGTTTGAACGGAGTTGGCGAATGGCTGGCGAAAAGCCGCATGTCTTGCTGATCGGGCAAAAGAAGCCGGTGATGGTCAAGGGCCTCGATCCGGCCGTGACGCTACACTACCTGATCGACGCCAAGGACCAGGACGCGTTCCTCAAGTCGGTCGCCGACAAGGTGCGCGCCATCGCCATCGCCTATACCGCCAACAAGCTCGACGCCGCCTTCATGCAGAAGCTGCCCAAGCTCGAGCAGATTTCGTCATTCGGCGTCGGCTACGACCACATCGACGCCAAATGGGCGGGCGAGCACGGCATCGTCGTCACCAATACGCCGGAGGTGCTCAACGAGGAGGTGGCCGACACCGCGATGGGCCTCTTGCTCAACACCGTGCGCGAGTTCCCGCAAGCCGAGCGCTATCTGCGCGCCGGCAAATGGGCGAGCCAGGGCCATTATCCGCTGACCAAGGCGACGCTGCGCAACAGAACCGTCGGCATGGTTGGCATGGGCCGCATCGGCAAGGCGATCGCGCGAAGGCTCGAGGCGTTCGGCGTGCCGGTGGTCTACCACTCGCGCAATCCGCAACAGGGCGTGACCTACAAGTACTACCCCAAGCTCATCGACATGGCGCGCGACGTCGACACGCTGATGGTCATCGTGCCCGGCGGCGCCGCGACCGCCAATATGATCAATGCCGAGGTGCTCAAGGCGCTGGGGCCGAACGGCATTCTTATCAACATGGCGCGCGGCTCGGTGGTCGACGAGCCGGCTTTGATCGCGGCCTTGAAGAACCGCACCATTTATTCCGCCGGTCTCGACGTCTTCGCCAAGGAGCCGCAGGTGCCGAAGGAACTCATGGAGATGGACCACGTCGTGCTGTTCCCGCATCTCGGCTCCTCGACCGAGGTGACACGGGCGGCGATGGATCAGCTCGTGGTCGACAACGTCCTGGCCTGGGCGGCCGGTAAGCCGCCGCTAACCCCGGTTCCCGAAACGCCCTATCCGCCGAAGCGGCCGTGATAATCTGGCGGCGACGGAGGTCCGAAATGCCGCGCCGCATTGTTTTTGCCGCCGCTTTGCTGCTCTTCGGCGCGCCGGCGCTGGCGCAGACCAAGGCGACGCTCGGCGATTCCGCCAAGGCGATGATCGCCACCGAGAAGTGGGAATTCTCCAACGCCGACCACGACAAGACCTGCACCGTGGTGTTCAGGGCCGATCCGAGCGCCGTCGGCTTCAGGCTCGAGTTCGACGGCAATTGCGTCACCCTGTTTCCGCTGGTGCGCGACATTGCCGGCTGGAAATACCCGGAGGACGATCTGCTCTACCTGCTCGACGCCCAGGGCAAGGCGCTCATCGAGTTCAGCGAGGTCGAGGACGGCATCTTCGAGGCGCCGACGCCGGGGCTCGGCGTGCTGTTCCTGCAGAATCCCGCCGCCGCGGCGCCGGCAGCTGTGAAGAAGCCGGCCGACATCGCCGGCGACTGGCTGGTCAAGCGCGGCGAGCGGACGGTGTGCGCGCTGACGCTGGCGAACACGCCGCAGGGCGACGGGTTTGCCGTCGCCGTCAAGCCGGGGTGCAATCCGGCGATCGCCAACCTCAAGTTCGGGCAATGGCGGCTGGTCGAGAACCTGCTGCTGCTGGCGCCGGCGGCGGGCGAGCCCTGGCGCTTCGAGGACGTCGACGGCGTCTGGCGGCAGCTGTCGGAGACCGACCAGGTGACGCTGGAGCGGCAGTAAGGCTAGCTGAAATAATTCTCGCAGAAGTCGTTTATGAAATCGATCCTGGATGAGACCGTCTCTTTATAATGTTTCTCAAGATCTGCGTTTTGATCAATAACGGTAATTCTCCTAGTTGTATTATGCGGTGAGCCACCACGACGAAGGACTATTCGCGCCAGTTTGTCGGCAGCCGGCAGCGAGTAACCGACGACGGTGATCTTAGGGCAGCTGTGAATTGCAGAAGAAAACGACGTCCACTGGCGTTTAAGAAACTCGAGATCGATCTGCTTGTGAGGAGTTGGGGCAACCAACACATAGGACGGATTGATTCCGGCGCTAAGGAACGTTGGGAGCCCTTCGGTGAAGACCCAGACATGCCTTAAGAGTTCAGTGCAGTTGTCGGTTTGCCATTGGCTCGCTTTAGGGTGATCCGCGGGCTCAAACCAATTAATAGAGCCATGTGGCTTCAAGACAACATTTCGAGTTGGGTTATTTCTGTCGAGCGCATACGAAAAATCGATTCCCTCTTGAGTAAGTGCGGTTTCTAGTAAAAGATCGTAATTAAATGTAACAAATACGGTACGCGTCGGATTTTTCCTAGCAATGTTTCTAATAAACTGTATGCGTCTAAGTGTTTCCTCATTTTGGAACGACCAAAGATACTCGCTAATTAATCTGATCAATTGACGACGCGCATCCAGCAAATATCCTGCGCGCCACTTATATCCACGGCCTCTACCTCGAATGCCGTCATATTCCTCTGCTGCATCCATTAAACCGAGCATATCTTCGGCGTCGGGAAATTCGCCTTTCAGTCTAGCCAGGTTCGGGTAGAAATAATCACAAAAAGAATCAACCAGGTTTGTATTGAGGTCTATAGAGTTTTCTACATTCCATAGGCTCGCTCTTCTAAGCAGGTGTGCCGCCGAAGGAGCTCCAGCGGGAATCGAAAGCCCAGCACCAAATACAAATACGTGCTTCGGATTGTCCCCCTTGGCAAAACGCGTGCCGGTTTCTGAAACGTTTTTGTAACTTAATCGCATGTTCTAAAAAGCTCAGATCAACCTTAGCCCCTTGAAGCTGGCGTGGCCCTCCTTGCCGACGATGATGTGGTCGTGCACGGCGATGCCGAGCGGGCGCGCCACCTCGACGATCGACTGCGTCATCTGGATGTCCGCGCGGGACGGGGTGGGGTCTCCCGACGGGTGGTTGTGCACCAGGATCAGCGCGGTGGCCGACAATTCGAGCGCGCGCTTGACCACCTCGCGCGGATAGACCGGGGTGTGGTCGACGGTGCCGGTCTGCTGCACCTCGTCGGCGATCAGCTGGTTGCGCTTGTCGAGGAACAGCACGCGGAACTGCTCCTTGTCGGCGAAGGCCATGCTGGTGCGGCAATAGTCGAGTACGCTCGACCATGACGACAGCACCGGCTGCTTGCGCACCTCGCCGCGCAGCAGCCGGTTGGCCGCGGCGTGGACGATCTTGAGCTCGTCGACCACCGCCTCGCCGACGCCCTTGGTTTCCTTGAGCCGCGCGCGCGGCGCCGCCACCACCTCGGCGAAGGAGCCGAACTTGGCGATCAGCTCCTTGGCCAGCGGCTTGACGTCGCGCTGCGGGATGGCGCGGAACAGCACCAGCTCGAGCAGCTCGTAGTCGCTCACCGCCTCGGGGCCGGCCTCGCGGAAGCGGGTGCGCAGCCGCTCGCGGTGGCCGTGATAGTGCGGCGACGCCTCCTCGAGGCCGGTGTCCGGCTGACTTTGGTCCTGCTTGGCGGCCATGAACGCGCGCCCACCCTCGTCCCGGCAAGAGTGTAATTCACCCCGCTGCAATCGACGAGGGTAGTTTGTATAAAGATTGCCGCGTCAGCGCCGGTAGGGCGGCTTGTCGAGGCCGGCGGGCGAGAAGGTGAAGACCTCGACGCCCTTATCGGTCACACCCACGGTGTGCTCGAACTGGGCCGACAGCGAGCGGTCGCGCGTCACCGCGGTCCAGCCGTCCGACAGCACCTTCACGTGCGGGCGGCCGAGATTGATCATCGGCTCGACCGTGAAGAACATGCCGGGCTTCAAGACGATGCCTTCGCCCGGCCGGCCGACGTGGACGATATTGGGTTCGTCGTGGAACAGCTTGCCAAGGCCGTGGCCGCAGAAGTCGCGCACCACGCTCATGTGCTGGGCTTCGACATAGGTCTGGATGGCGTGGCCGATGTCGCCGGTGGTGGCGCCGGGACGGATGACGGCGATGCCGCGCATCATGGCTTCGTGCGTCACCTCGATCAGGCGTTCGGCGCGGCGCGGGATCTCGCCGATCGGATACATGCGGCTACTGTCGCCGTGCCAGCCGTCGAGGATCAGCGTCACGTCGATATTGACGATGTCGCCGTCCTTGAGCGGCTTGTCGCCGGGGATGCCGTGGCAGACCACATGGTTGAGCGAGGTGCAGGTCGATTTCTTGTAGCCGCGATACATCAGCGTCGCCGGCAGCGCGCCGTGGTCCATCGCGTAATCGAACACCAGCCGGTCGATCCTGTCGGTCGGCACGCCCGGGCCGACCTCGGCGGTCAGCATATCGAGGCAGCGCGCCACCAGCTGGCCGGCCCTGTGCATGCCCTCGAAAGCGTCGGGCCCATAGAGCTTGATCTGGCCGGTTTTGCGGAGGGGCGCCAGGGCGGCGTCGATATAGGTCATCGGCCGAATGTAAGGTCCGCGGGCGAGGTCGGCAAGTTTCCCCGGCGCCGGCTAGGCGATCTTGCCGCCGAGTTCGTCCTCGATATGCGCGCGGATGATGTCGTCGAAGCTCGATTCGGCCTTGAAGCCGAGCTCGCGGGCGCGCCTGGCGTCGAGCCGCTCCGCCCAGCCCGACACGATGCGCTCGACCAGGGGATCGGGGGCGCGGCGGATGCGCGCTGCGACCTTGTCGCCGGCGACGCGCTTGAGCGCCTCGATCTGCTCGCCGACGGTGCAGGACACGCCGGGCATGCTCAGATTGACCCGGGGCCCGAGCTTGTCGCGCGACAGCCCGGCGGCATGGATCAGGAAGCCGACCGCGGCGCGCGGGCTGGCATGGGTGTGGCGCACCGATTCGGAGACCGGCAGCAGCGCCTCCTGGCCGGCCAGCGGTTCGCGGATGATGCCTGAGAAAAAGCCGGAGGCCGCCTTGTTCGGCTTGCCCGGCCGCACGCAGATCGTCGGCAGGCGGATGCCGACGCCGTCGAGCAGGCCGCGCCGGCTGTAGTCGGCGAGCAGCAGCTCGCAGATCGCCTTCTGCGTGCCGTAGGAGGTGAGCGGCGTCAGATGAAATTCGTCCGGGATCGACGGCGGGAACGGCGCGCCGAACACCGCAATCGAGGAGGTGAAGACGAATTTCGGCTTGTAGCCGTCGAGCGCGCGCACCGCCTCCAGCAGCGCCCGGCTGCCGTCGAGGTTGACGCGGTAGCCTTTGTCGAAATCGGTCTCCGCCTCGCCGGAGACGACGCCGGCCAGATGGAAGATCACATCGGGCCGCTCCGCTACGGCCTTGCCGGCCACGCCGGGGTCGGCAAGATCGGCGGCGCGGGTCTTGACGTGATCGGAAAAGCCCGGCGGGCGCGCCGGCGCGACGATGTCGATCAAGGTGAGCTTGTCGATCGCCTCGCCGTTGAGCGCCCGCTCGGTGACGAGCCGTTCGGTGAGCTTGCGGCCGATCATGCCGGCGGCGCCGGTGATGAGAATATGCATTTAGGTCCTCGTGTCGTCGCTAGGTGGTTCGTAGCGGTCGATGCGCCGCAGGTCGGGGAACAATAGCATCCATGTGCCGGCAATCAGCAGCGAGCCGATGCCGCCGATCAGCACCGCCGGCACGGTGCCGAGCCAGGCGGCGACCGCGCCCGATTCGAAATCGCCGAGCGTATTGGACGAGCCGACGAACAGGTAGTTGATGGCGCTGACGCGGCCGCGCATAGCGTCCGGCGTCTCGATCTGCACCAGCGAGAAGCGCACCACGATGCTGACCGCGTCGGAGGCGCCGAGCACGGCGAGCGCCGCAAGCGACAGCGGAAACCAGGTCGAGACGCCGAACACCACGGTGGCGGCGCCGTAGATCGCCACCACGGCGAACATCCAGCGGCCGATGTGCCGCTCGATCGGCCGCCGCGACAGCGCCAGCGCCGTGACCAGGGCCCCGACCGCCGGCGCCGAGCGCAGCAGGCCGAGCCCGATCGGTCCGACCTGCAGGATGTCGCGGGCGTAGATCGGCAGCAGCGCGGTGACGCTGCCGAGCAGCACGACGAACAAATCGAGCGTCACCACGCCGAGCAGGCGGCGGCGCGTGAACAGATATTTGATGCCGTCGAGCACGGCGGCGAAGGTCGGCGGCTCGCGCCGCTCGCCCGCCTGCAAGGGCCGGATGAATGTCACCAGCGTGATCGCCGTCAGGAAGAACACCACGCACAGCGCGGTCACGAACACGGGCTTGACCGCGTAGATGAGGCCGCCGAGCGCCGGGCCGCAGATCACCGCGGTCTGGTTGGCCGAGGTCCAGGCCGCGACCGCCCGCGCAATGAGCGAGGACGGCACCAGCGCCGGCACCAGCGCGCTGCCGGTCGGCACCTCGAAGGCGCGCGCGCTGCCGATCAGGAACACCGCGGCAAACAGCAGGTCGCGGCTCAGGTTGTCGGTCAGCATCGCCACCGTGATGGTCAGCGCCGCCAGCGCATAGACGCCCTGCGCGATGCGGATGATGAGACGGCGGTCGTAGCGGTCGGCGGCGTGGCCGATGAGCAGCGTCAGAAACACCGCCGGCACGAATTGGATCAGCCCAACCAGGCCGAGATCGAACGCGCTGTCGGTGAGCTCGTAGACCTGCCAGCCGATGACCAGCGCCAGCATCTGGTAGCCGATGGTGACGTGCAGCCGCGCCAGCCAGAACAGCACAAAGGGCCGCTGCTGCAACAGGCCCGGCGATGCGGTCGCTGAAACGTCGCTCACGGCTTGGGGCGGCGCGGCAGGTCGTCGTGGAAGAATTTGTTGAGTTCGGCATTCGTCACGACGCCGGCGAAGCTGTCGAACGCGCCTTGCTCGGCGATCTCGCGCGCCGCCTTGAGGAAGGCGTGCATGGCGACGCGCGCCAGCGTGCCGCCGACGCTGATGCGGCGCACGCCCATGTCCGCC
Source organism: Pseudolabrys sp. (assembly GCA_035651255.1). Classification (GTDB taxonomy): domain Bacteria; phylum Pseudomonadota; class Alphaproteobacteria; order Rhizobiales; family Xanthobacteraceae; genus Pseudolabrys. The sequence goes on along the minus strand of DASRGB010000027.1, from coordinate 39,724 downwards.
AGGTCCTTGACGGTGAAGCCGAAGGCGCCGCTGTTGAGGAAGTTGATCGGCTTCGGCGCCACGGCCTTCACCAGCGTCTCGATCTGCTCGCGCGTCTTGAGGCCGGGCGCGTAAAGGCAGTCGGCGCCCTCGTCGGCGAAGGCCTTCATGCGGCGGATGGTCTCGGCCAGGTCGGGCCGGCCGTGGATGAAGCCCTCGCTGCGCGCGGTGAAGACGACGTCGCCGCCGGCGGCGTCGATCGCCTTGCGCGCGGCGCGCACGCGCCGGACCGCCAGATCGAAGTCGTAAAGCGGATCGGCGTCGTTGCCGTTGAAGTCCTCGATCGACAGGCCGGCGACGCCAGTGTCGATGCAGCGCTTGACGTTGTCGGCGACGCCGTCGGGCTCGTGGGCGAAGCCGTTCTCGAAATCGGCGTTAACCGGCACGTCGGTGGCTTGCGCGATTTCGCGGAAATGCGCCAGCACCATGTCGCGCGTGACGTCGCCGTCGGAATAGCCGATCGAGTGCGCATAGCCGGACGAGGTCGTGGCCAGCGCCTTGAAACCGAGCGCCTGCAGATAGCGCGCGCTGCCGACGTTCCACGGGTTGGGAATGACGAAGCAGCCGCGCTCGTGCAGGCGGCGAAAGGTCTTGCGCTTGTCGGCCGGATTCATGGCGAAACCTCGCGGCGGGAGACGGGGACGGCTATTTACCCGATTTTCGGTATTCGGCGAACTCGCGGTCCACGAATTCGGTCGCCGTCTCGACATGGGTGCGGAACCAGCGCGCCTTGCGCTTTTGCAGGTCCTTTTTCAGAGCGTCGCGGCGGTCGCGCACGCCGAGGTGGATGGCGGCGAGTTCGCGGCCCATGGCCCAGAGCAGGTCGGGGTGGAGGAGGCTGGCCGCCTCGCGGCGGTCCTCGACGTCGATCTTGCGGTTGTTGGGCGAGAGGCGCCGCACCAGGAAATTGCCGCTCGCCTGGTACCAGGGATCGGGCGAGCGGTAGCGGCCGGCCGCGATGTCGTTGAGGCGGAGGCGGCCGCCGCCGTCACGGTGCACGCGCGTCCAGCCGGAGCGCACCAAAGCCTTGCACTCGCGCAGCACGGGGCCGCCGTGCCAGTTGCCGAACGCAAGCCAGCGCGGACGGCCGAGGCTGCCGGTGCCGGCGCTGTGGCGCCAATAGCTCAGCGTCATCGCCGGGTCCGGAACCGCCGCCGCGAACAGCTTGATCCAGTGCGCCGGCGGCACTTCGGGCTTCTTCTTCGCCAGCAGCTCATGATACTGGCCTTCGATCTTCTGCCAGAACAGCGCGCGCTGCGCTTCGCCGACGATGAAGCGCTTGCGCAGCCACATGTGCTTCTGGTCGAGCACGAAGGCCTCCGGCGCGTCGAGGCCCTGCTCGTAGCCGTCGAACAGATTGGTGCAAATCGCCTTGAGCGATATCTGTCCGGGGGTCGCCGCCAGCGCCGCGCTGCTGGCAAGCCGCACCAGATCGAGGATGTAGGGCATCTCCGCGATTTCGTCATAGTCGTTGACGCCCCAGACGATGCGGCCTTCGCGGTCCGTCCAGGTGCCGAAGTTCTCCAGATGGATGTCGCCGACCGCCAGCACCGGCGGCGCGTCGGCGAGATCGGGGCAGACCTCGAGGATGGTCTCGGCCCAGCGCCAGTAGGTCGCGCGCAGAAACGCAAAGGCGCTTGCCCGCATCTTCTTGTGCTTCTTCTTGAGGTCGGCTTCGACGATGTCGCCGCGCAGCTGGTCCCTCAGCCAGCGCTCGTACTCGCGGTTTGCCGCGCGGATACCCATCATCGGCCCCTTACCCGCGCGCAGAATGCGCCGATCCTGCCGTCATATTCAATCGCCTCGCCGCATATTTGATTTTCCGGCGCCGATCGGGTGAACTGCGCGCCGCAACGAGATACGCGGCAAGCAAGCCGCGCCGGGGAGTGCCGCCATGCTGAGGACTATCGCCGCCTTCGACCGCATCGGAGAGGAAAACGCCTTTGCGGTGTTGGCCCGCGCCAATGCGCTGGCCGCGCAGGGGCGCGATATCATCAATCTCGGCATCGGCCAGCCCGACTTCCGCACCCCGGATTTCATCGTCGAGGCCGCGGTCAAGGCGCTGCGCGAGGGCGCCCACGGCTATACGCCGGCGACCGGCATTCCGCCGCTGCGCGAGGCGGTCGCCGCCGACCTCTTCAAGCGCTTCAAGGTCGAGGTTTCGCCCGACTCGGTGATGATCATGCCGGGCGGCAAGCCGACGATGTACATGTCGATCATCATGTTCGGCGAGCCGGGCGCCGAGATCCTCTATCCCGACCCGGGCTTCCCGATCTACCGCTCGATGATCGAATACACCGGCGCCAAGCCGGTGCCGGTGCCGATCCGCGAAGAGAACGGCTTTGCCTTCTCGGCGGAGGAAACGCTCAAGCTGATCACGCCGAAGACGCGGCTTCTCATCCTCAACTCGCCGGCCAATCCGACCGGCGGCGTCACGCCGAAATCCGAGATCGACAAGCTGGTCGCCGGCCTGGAGAAGTGGCCGGACGTCGCCATCATGTCGGACGAGATCTACGACCAGATGACCTATGACGGCGAGAAGCACGTCTGCCTGTTGTCTTATCCGTCGATCCGCGACCGGCTGATCCTGCTCAACGGCTGGTCCAAGACCTACGCCATGACCGGCTGGCGGCTCGGCTATGCCGTGTGGCCGGGCAAGCTCTACGACTATGCGCGCAAGCTTGCCGTCAATCTCTACTCCTGCGTCAACGCCGCCACGCAACACGCGGGGCTCGCGGCGCTCAAGGGCCCGCAGGACGAGGTCGCCAAGATGGTGGCCGAGTTCGACAAGCGCCGCAAAGTCGTGGTCGAGGGCCTGAACAAATTGCCGGGCGTCACCTGCGCGACGCCGAAGGGCGCGTTCTACGCCTTCCCCAACATCAAGCGCACCGGCTGGAAGGCCAAGGCGCTGGCGTCATCGCTGCTCGAAGATGCCGGCGTCGCCGTCATCGGCGGCCCGGACTTCGGCATCCTCGGCGAGGGTTATCTGCGGTTGTCCTATGCCAACTCGACCGAGAACATTTTGAAAGCGCTCGAGCGCATGCGCGAGTTCCTGCAGAATCGCAAGGCGGCGTAGGAGGATCTATCGTGCCTGTGATCCAGTGCGATATCCGCGAAGGGTGGACCGACGAGCAGAAGGCGAAGCTTGGCGATGAGCTCACCCGTGTCGTGCACGAGGTCGGCAACGTGCCGGTATCCAGTATTCATGTCGTGATCCGCGAAGCGCGCGGCCTGCATTACACTTTCGGCGGCAAGCGCGTGCCCGAGTTCAAGAGCGGCGGCTAATCTTCAAAGTCGGCGTATCAAGCGGCTCTTTCACCGTATTGAAAACCTGGCGCCGATGACCTGCCACAAGCGGGTTGCGACTTGCCCTCGACTCGACGCGGCTTCCGCGCGACACTCTTCGACAGCAGTATTCAAGCGAGGAAATGCCGATGCTCGAGCGTATGTCGAACGACCGCGGGCTGTCCGAAGAACAGCGCATGATGCGGCAAAGCTGCCGCGACTTCATCGACGACGTGGTGCTGCCCTTCATCAAGCAGAACTGGCAGAAAGAATGGTCGATGGTGCCGGAAGACCGGCTGCCGCTGTCCATCCTCGAAGGCGCCGAGAAGATCGGCATCCGCACCCTCGGCGTGCCGGAGGAATACGGCGGCGTCGAGCTGGAAAAGGGCACCGAGGTGCGCACCTTCGCCATGATCGCCGAAGAGATCGCCCGCGGCGATTCGGGACTCGCCGACAAGCTGGTGCAGAACTGGAAGGTGTCGGTGCTGTTGCGCCAGTTCGCGCCCAAGCATCTGCAGGCCAAGTGGTTCCCCGAGCTGGTCAAGAACCCGAGCTTCCTGATGGCGCACTGCCTAACCGAGCCGCGCGGCGCCTCCGACCGCTGGCTGCCCTACAACGTGCCGGAAGCGGCGATGCAGACCAAGGCGGTGAAGGTGAACGGCGGCTGGGTGATTAATGGCCGCAAGCAGTTCATCTCCAACGGCTACGACGCCTCGCTCTACGTCGTCTATGCCAACACCAACCCCAAGGTCGGCATGTTGCAGGGCACCTCGTCGTTCCTGGTGCCGCGCGGCACCAAGGGCTTTTCGGTGGCGCGCTGCAACGAGACGCTCGGCTGCCGCTTCATGAACAACGGCGAGATGGTGTTCGAGGATATGTTCGTGCCCGACGATCACCTGCTGGTGCAGGACTCCGCGCTCGGCTCGGCCGGCGTCTATTTCCGCCCCGGCAAGATCATCCAGGCCGCCAAGAACCTCGGCGTCGGCGTGCGCGCCTTCGAGGCGACCGCCGACTACGTGCAGAACTACGTGCAGGGCGGCAAGATCCTGATCAAGCATCAGGCGGTGGCGCTGCGGCTCGCCGACATGGCGACCAAGATCGAGGCGGTGCGGGCGCTGCTCGACCGCGCGGCGCAAGCGGTCGACGACAATGCGCCGGAGGCGGAGACTTTGGTCAACATGGCCAAGATGTTCGCCTCCGAGGAGATCATGAAGGTCGCCCAGCACGCCGTCGAACTGCATGGCGGCAACGGCATCATGCTCGACTTCGGCATCGAGAAGGTGTTGCGCGACGCCGTCATCTTCCTGCACATGGACGCGACCGTCGACATCTCCAGGTTCAAGATCATCAAGACCATGTTCCCCGACACCGCGGGCAAATACGCCGGGCCGGAGTGAGCTTTGTTATCCCTCCCCGCTCTGCGGGGAGGGTGGCGAGCGAAGCGAGCCGGGTGGGGTGCGATGCTAATTGGTGGGTGACCCACCCCCGGCGCTTCGCGCCGGACCCTCCCCCTTCGGGGGAGGGATTTAGCGCAGTGTGAAGCGGAAGCCGACCAGCACGATCACCAGGCCGACGAGCTGCGGCAGGCTCGGCACCACGCCGAGCGTGAGATAGCCGACCACCAGGGCGAAGATCGGCACCAGCGCCGGGAAGGTCGAGGCGCGGCCGCCGCCGAGCAGCATGATGGCGTGCGAGAACAGGTAGATCGGCAGCACGCCGGCGAGCAGGCCCTGCACCAGGATCTGCAGCGCGTTTTCCCAGGCGCCGAGCTGCAGCATGTGGCGGTAGCCCTCGAGCAGCAGGAACGGCGGCGCCATGACGACAACCGAGATGGTGCCGACCGCGGCGACGGCGCGGGTGCCGGGCATGGTCCAGTGGCGCAGCAGGATGCCCGCCGTCGCCCAGAAGCAGCCGGCGGTGACGAACAACAGGTCGCCGCCGACACCGTGGGCGCCGATGGTCGTCACCGATTCGGCGCCGAACACCATGAGGCCGGCGATGATGGCGGCGGCGCCGAAGATGCGCTGCGGCGTCATGCGCTCGCGCAGCAGCGCCGTCGCCAGGATGATGCCGAACAGCGCCGCGCAGGCGGGCTGGATGGTGGTGCCGTGGCCGAGCGGCACCAGCACGAAGCCGGAATAGGCCAGAAAGGCCTGCGGCGGCCCCGACAGCACGCTCATCACCAGGCCGCGGCCCCAGCCGATGCCGCCGAGGTCGCGCAGGCCGGTGCGCAGCATCAGCGGGATGAGCAGCAGCCCCGACCAGAAGTAGCGGTGAAAGGCAAGATCGGCCGGCGAGAAGCCGGCGGCGATGCCGTGCTTGGCGGCGACGAAGCCCGCCGCCCAGCCGAAGGCGGCGCCGGCACCGCACAATAGGCCGATCAGGATGCCGGAGGAGCGCGTGGTTGCGTCCAAGCTGCTCAACCTCTGCGCAGGTGACTTGAGGCTGCCTGATACTCTAGGATTGCCGGACAAGTCCAATCGCCAAATCAAAACACCGCCTTCATTCGGGAAGAAACGTCATGGCCAAGTCGCGTAAAGTCATCATCACCTGCGCCGTCACCGGCTCGATCCACACGCCGTCGATGTCGCCGCATCTGCCGGTCACCGCCCAGGAGATCGCCGACGCCGCGATCGGCGCCGCCGAAGCAGGCGCGGCCATCGTCCACCTGCACGCCCGCAACCCGCAGGACGGCCGCCCCGACCAGACGCCGGAGGCCTTCGCGCCTTTCCTCAGGGTGATCAAGCAGCGCTCCAACGTCGTGGTGAACATCACCACCGGCGGCGCCCCGACCATGACGGCGGAGGAGCGGGTGCGCCCCGCCGCGACCTTCAAGCCCGAGGTCGCCTCCCTCAACATGGGCACGATGAACTTCGGCCTCTACCCGATGATCCCGCGCTACAAGGGCAAGTTCAAATACGACTGGGAGGAGCCCTATCTCGAGCGTTCGAAGGCCGGCATGTTCAAGAACACCTTCGCCGACATCGAGTACATCCTCACCACCTGCGCCGGCAACAACACCCGCTTCGAGATCGAATGCTACGACATCGGCCATCTCTACACGCTGCGGCACTTCCTCGACCGCGGTCTGGTGAAGCCGCCGCTGTTCGTGCAGTCGGTGTTCGGCATCCTCGGCGGCATCGGCCCGCACCCGGAAGACATCATCATGATGAAGCGCACCGCCGACCGCCTGCTCGGCGACAACTATCACTGGTCGGTGCTCGGCGCCGGCGCCAACCAGATGCGGGTCGCCGCCATGGCGGCCTCGATGGGCGGCAATGTCCGCGTCGGCATGGAGGATTCGTTGTGGATCGGCCCGGGCCGGCTCGCCGAATCGAATGCGCAGCAGGTGACGCAGGTGCGCAAGATCCTCGAGGGCCTCGGCCTCGAAATCGCCGGGCCCGACGAGGCACGCGAGATCCTGTCGCTCAAGGGCGGCGACAAGGTGAACTTCTGACGGCTGTCATTCCGGGACGCGGGCGAAGCCCGCGGGCCCGGAATCCAGGGGCCACAGGGCATGGCCTACTATGTTCATCTGCTCGCCAGCGATCGAAACGGCACGCTGCCTTTGGGCGTGACAAACGATATCGTCCGACGCGTTTATGAGCACAAGAGCAAGCTCGTCCGTGGCTTTACGCAACGATACGGTGTCGGACGCCTTGTCTGGTTTGATGCCTATGACGATCCGACCAACGCCATCGCCCGCGAGAAAGAAATCAAGAAATGGCGTCGCGCTTGGAAATTGCGGCTGATCGAAGAATCGAATCCGCAGTGGCGCGATCTTTATGAACAAGTCGTGCAGTAGCTTAGAAACCCTGGATTCCGGGTTCGCTCGCGCCCCGGAATGACGCGGGTGCAGCGATTGCCCGCCCCGGATGGCCGTCAGAGCGCGCGGTCGAGCGCCGGGCGGCGCGCGACCGCCCAGGCGCCGCCGAACAGCACGGCGGTCCACACCAGATCGCCGAGCACGGTCTTGTCGAGGAACGGCAGCGCCGCGACATAGCACTGCACCAGGCCGTCGAGGCCCGGCGCATACATGCCGCTGAAGGCCCAGACCGCGCCGTTCGACAGCACGAAGAACAACAGCGACGACGGCACGATCACCGCGATCACCGGCACGGCCCCCGTCCAGCGCCGCGAGGCGATGCCGGCGACGGCGGGAATGGCGATGGCGGCAAAGCCGACCGCCTGGATGCGCCAGTCCTCGCCCGGCAGGCCGGCGTCGCTCAGCACCATGCCGAGCACCGGCACGATGACGGCGAGCGCCGGGATGCGCAGCATGCGCGCGGCGAACAGGCCGCTGGCGGCGACCGGCATGACGCCGGGCACGTGCGGCAGCAGGCGCGCCGCCACGTCGAGGGCGATGAGGAAAGCCACCAGGGCGGCGTCGAGGGCGAGATCGCGGGTCTTGCTCGTCATTGTCGGAATCCTGTCTGTGCCGGTGTCATAGCACGGCGGCGGGCTCATTCCAAAGCCGCCGGATGCGCCCCGTTCGCCCATTCGGCGACGATGGCGGCGAGCGCGTCGAGCCCGTCGGTCAGCGCCGCCGGCCCCGGTTGCAGGATGAGGGCGGATTTGACCTCGCGCAGCCAGCCGCTGGCGACCGCGGGAACCCCGGCAAAGCCGGGGCGGGCGGCGACCTTCGCGGCCACGAATTTCTTGCCGCACCACGAGCCGATGATGATGTCGGGCCTGGCGGCGATCACCGCGTCAGGCGTGACGATGCGGTCCCTGGCGTTCTTCCTGGCGGCGAGCTCGGGAAACACCTCGATGCCGCCGGCCGCCTCGATCAGCTCCGACACCCAGCCGAGGCCGGAGATCATCGGCTCGTCCCATTCCTCGAAATAGACCCGCGGCCGGCGCGGCAGGCTCATGCTGCGCTCGTGTACGGCGTCGACGCGCGCGGCGAGCTTGGCGGCCAGCGCCTCGGCTTTTTCCGTGGCGCCGACCAGCGCGCCGAGTGTGCGGATCATGGCGAGGATGCCGGCGACGTCGCGCTGGTTGAAGGCGTGCACGGCGACATTGGCGCGGATCAATTCGGCGACGATGTCGGCCTGCAAATCGGAGAAGGCGAGCACGAGGTCGGGCTTGAGCGCCAGGATCTTCGGCACGTCGGCGGAGATGAAGGCCGAGACGCGCGGCTTCTCCTTGCGCACCTGGGCGGGACGCACTGCATAGCCCGAGACGCCGACGATGCGCCGCTCCTCGCCGAGAAGATACAGCGTCTCCACGGTCTCTTCGGTCAGGCAGACGATTCGGGAGGGCGGGAACATGGGGGGATCATAGCGCAGCAGTACGACAATCTCTCTTTCCCTCTCCCCTTGTGGGAGAGGGTGGCGAGCCGGAGCGATAGCGAAGGCGAGCCGGGTGAGGGGGCTGAACTTGCTGTACTAGCGACCCCCTCATCCGGATCGCGCTCGGATTTCCTCCGCGCGATCCACCTTCTCCCACAAGGGGGAGAAGGTAAGAGCGCCAGCCGCTCCGCTTACAGCAGCAACTCCACCCCGCCCGCCGCCGTCACGCGGCCTGCCTCCAGCCGCACCACGCGGCCGGCGATGCGGCGCACTTCCGATGCGTCGTGGCTGACATAGATCATCGGCACGCTGCCTTCGTCGCGCAGACGTTCGAGGTAAGGCAGGATGTCGCCTTTGCGCGCGGCGTCGAGGGAGGCGAGCGGCTCGTCGAGCAGCAGCAGGCGCGGCCGCATCAACAGCGCGCGGCCGACGGCGACGCGCTGGCGCTCGCCGCCCGACAATCTGCCCGGCCGCCGCTCCAGCAGCGTGCCGATGTCGAGCAGGTCGACGACATGGGCGAAGGTTCTGGCGTCGTCGGCAAGGCCGCTCATCCAGCGGCCATAGTCGAGATTGTGCCGCACCGAAAGATGGGGAAATAGCCGCCCTTCCTGGAACACACAGCCGATGCGCCGCCGCCACGCCGGCACGTTGACGCGCGCCGCGCCGTCGAACAGCACGTCGCCGTCGAGCACGATGCGGCCGCGGCCGGGCGTGAGCAGGCCGGCGATCATGTTGATGATGCTGGTCTTGCCGGCGCCGGACGGCCCGAACAAAGCGGTCGCGCCGCCCGTGCTCTCAAAGCTGGCGCGCAGCAGGAAGTCGCCCAATTGCTTTTCAACCTCGACTGTCAGCACGACGGGCCCCGCCATATCCGTTCGTTCCCGCGCAAGCGGGAACCCAGGAGCCAGGGCACGTGAGTTTCGGAATTGTAGCTCTGGGTCCCCGCTTGCGCGGGGACGAACGGGGTGTTGATTGCCGCCGGCCGCATTTCTACCCCCCGTGCAGCCGCGCGGTGGCGCGGCGGGCGAGCAGCTCCGAGGCGATCAGCGCCGCAAACGAAATGACGATCGAGACGACGACCAGCTGCATCGCCGCGGCGTCGCCGCCCGGCACCTGGGTCAGGGTGTAGATCGCCGCCGAGATGGTCTGCGTCTCGCCGGGGATGTTGGAGACGAAGGTGATGGTGGCGCCGAACTCGCCGAGCGCGCGGGCAAAGGCGAGCAGGCTGCCGGCGACGACGCCGGGCAGCGCCAGCGGCAAGGTGATGGTGGCGAAATTCCACAACGGGTTGGCGCCGAGCGTCGCCGCCGCGTCCTCCAGCCGCCGGTCGACCGCCTCGATCGACAGGCGGATGGCGCGCACCATCAGCGGGAACGCCATCACGCCGCAGGAGACCGCGGCGCCGGTCCAGCGGAACGAGAACACGATGCCGAAATGTTCGGCGAGAAAGGCGCCGACCGGCGCCTTGCGCCCCAGCGTGATCAGCAGCAGATAGCCGGTCACCACCGGCGGCAGCACCAGCGGCAACAGCACGAGCGCGTCGAGCAGCGCCTTGCCCCAGAACTGCTTGCGCGCCAGCACGAATGCGATGGCGATGCCGACCGGCAGCGACACCGCGGTCGCCACCAGCGCGATGCGCAGCGACAGCATCACCGCGGTCCAGTCGTTCGTCGTCAACCCAAGCACGGCCTGTCTCCGTCACCCTGAGGTGCGAGCGTAGCGAGCCTCGAAGAGTGACGGCCCATAGCTCTATGCCCCTTCATCCTTCGAGGGCCGCGCTTTCGCGCGGCCACCTCAGGATGACGGAGCAAAGTTGCTCGACCAACATTACGACACCGGCATGATCAGAAAATTGAACCCGTACTTCTCGAACGTCGCCTTGGCGGCGGGCGAGCGCAGGAAGGCGAGATAGCGGGCAGCGGCCGGGCTTCTGCTGTCTGTGGTTTGCGCCACCGGATAGGTGACCGGCGGATAGGAGCCGTCGGGAAAGGCGCCGACGATCTTCACCTTGGGCTCGATGCTGGCGTCGGTGGCGTAGACGATGCCGAGCGGCGTCTCGCCGCGCGCGACGAAGGCAAGCGCCGCCCGCACGTTCTCGGCCTGGGCCAGCTTTGCTTCGACGCCGGCCCAGGCGCCGAGCTTCTCCAGCGCCGCCTTGGCGTATTTGCCGGCGGGCACCGCGGCGACATCGGCGACCGCGATACGGCCGTCGCCGGCAAGCCGGGCAAGATCGAAGCCCTGGCCGATCGCCACCGTGTCGAGCGCGGCATCCCTGGGCGCGATCAGCACCAGCCGGTTGCCGAGCAGGTTGACGCGCGTTTCCGGCCTCACCAGCCTGTGCTCGGCCGCGTAGTCCATCCACTGCAAATCGGCCGAGATGAACACGTCCGCCGGCGCGCCTTGCTCGATCTGCCGCGCCAGCGCCGAGGAGGCGGCGTAGCTCGCCGTCACCTTGACGCCGGTCGCCTTGGTGAAGGCGGCGTCGGCCTCGTCGAGCGCGTTTTTCAGCGACGCCGCGGCAAAGACGGTCACGGCGTCCTGCGCGGCAGCCGGCGCGGCGGCAAGCACGAGCAATAAACCGAGCGCGGCGAATAGCCTTGCAAACATAGCGGTTCTCCTCAGGCGCCACGAATGCGCCGGGTGGGCATCCCATCAATTGAGAAATGACCAGCGCCTGAACCGCCGTTCTGGCATTTTGACGCGCGCACGGCGTGTCAAAGGTCGATAGATAAGCCTAGCAAGTCCTTGGTTGATTGTCATCGCCGGGCTTGTCCCGGCGGTCTCGATCAGGCGGGCAGGATGCCTCCCGAAGCGGGATGGCCGGGACAAGCCCGGCCATGACGGTGTAATGACGAGGTCGCCATGGCAGATCGAAATCCCATCGAGGGCGAATTCGACTACATCATCGTCGGCGCCGGCTCGGCCGGCTGCGTGCTGGCCAACCGGCTGTCGGCAGACCCGGGCAAGCGCGTGCTGCTGCTGGAAGCCGGCGGCGACGACAACTGGATCTGGTTCCACATCCCGGTCGGCTATCTGTTCGCCATCGGCAATCCGCGCTCCGACTGGATGTACAAGACGGAAAGCCAGCCCGGCCTTAACGGCCGCGTGCTCAATTATCCGCGCGGCAAGGTGGTCGGCGGCTCCTCCGCCATCAACGCCATGGTCTATATGCGCGGCCAGGCCGGGGACTACGACCATTGGCGCCAACTCGGCCTGCCCGGCTGGTCGTGGGACGACGTCAAGCCCTACTTCAAGAAGCACGTCGATCATTTTCTTGGGCAGAGCGAGCACCACGACGTCGGCGGCGAATGGCGCGTGGAATTCCCGCGCCTGCGCTGGGACATCATCGACGCCTGGCGCGACGCCGCCGAGCAATACGGCATTCCCAAGATCGACGACTTCAACACCGGCGACAACGAAGGCTCGTGCTATTTCCACGTCAACCAGAAGCGCGGCCGGCGCTGGTCGGCGGCGCGCGGCTTCCTGAAGCCGGTGCTGAACCGCAAGAACCTGCGCCTGGAGACGCGCTGCCTGGTCGAGGGCCTGACCTTCATCGGCAGGCGCGCCGCCGGCGTGCGCTTCCGGCAAAGCGGTGTCGCGCGCTCGGCGCGCTGCCGCGGCGAGGTCGTGCTGGCGGCCGGCGCCATCGGCTCGCCGCAGATCATGATGCTGTCGGGCGTCGGCCCGGCCGAGGACCTCGCCGGACTCGGCATTCCGGTGCTGCTCGACAAGCCGGGCGTCGGCGCCAATCTGCACGACCATCTGCAACTGCGGCTGATCTACAAGGTCACCGGCATCCGCACGCTCAACGAGATGTATTCGTCGCTTCTGGCGCGCGCCAAGATGGGCATCGACTACGCGCTGTTCCGCCGCGGGCCCTTGACCATGGCGCCGTCGCAGCTCGGCGCCTTCACCCGCTCCGATCCGGCGCAGGAGCGGCCGAATTTGCAGTACCACATCCAGCCGCTGTCGCTCGACAAGTTCGGCGATCCGTTGCACCCGTTCCCGGCCTTCACGGCGAGCGTCGCCAATTTGCGGCCGACCAGCCGCGGCCACATCAAGCTCAAGTCGGCCGATCCTTCGGCGGCGCCGGCCATCCAGCCGAATTATCTGGCGACGCCGGAAGACCGCCGCATCGCCGCGCAATCGATCCGCATCACGAGGCAGATCTCGGCGCAGCCGGCGCTCAAGCCCTATTCGCCGGTCGAGTTTCTGCCCGGGCCGTCGGTGGGCGACGACGAGGAGACGCTGGAACGCGCCGCCGGCGACATCGGCACCACCATCTTCCATCCCGTCGGCACGGCGAAGATGGGCCGCGACGACGATGCCCGCGCGGTGGTCGACGCGCGGCTGCGCGTCATCGGCCTCGAAGGCCTGCGCGTGATCGATGCATCCGTGATGCCGTCGATCACCTCCGGCAACACCAATTCGCCGACCATCATGATCGCCGAAAAGGGCGCGGCGATGATGCTGGAGGATGCGAGGTAGGCAGGCGGATGCACAGCGCCTGCGGGATGCGAAGGCGTCCGCCTCATTTCACCGCGGTGACGATGATCGCCCGGATGCGGCCGTCGACCGGGCCGGTGCCGAAGCGCCGGGCGATGGCCTCGGTCGAGCGCGCGGTTGCTTCCTGCAGGCGGGCCTTGTCACGCGCCTCGATTTCGTTGCGCAGCGGCGTGCCCTCGCAATAGGCGACCGCCGGCTCGCGCGGCGACGCCGCCTTGCTGCGCTCGTCTCTGCCTTCGGCGGCGATCTCGGCAAAGCCGGCCGCCGTGAGGTCGGCGCGGATGCGCGCGACGTCGTGATGGCCGTGCGGCGTCCGCGCCAGAAACAGCGGCGGGTCGTCCGGGAACATGGCGCCGACCGTCTGCGTGACGACGTCGGCGAACTCGTTGTCGGCAATCTTGTCCCAGACGTTGAACAGAAACCGGCCGCCCGGCTTCAAGACGCGGCGGGCTTCCCGGTAGGCCTTGACCTTGTCGGGGAAGAACATGGCGCCGAACTGGCAGACGACGGCGTCGAAGCTCTGATCGTCGAACGGCAGCGCCTGGGCGTCGGCGGTCCGCCAGGCGACGCGCGGGTCGGCGAGCCTCGTCCTGGCATGGTTGAGCATCGGCTCGTTGAGGTCGGTCGCGGTGATGCGGGCGCTCGCCGGCAGCCGCGCGGCGATGGCGCGGGTGACGACGCCGGTGCCCGCCGCGGTCTCGAGCACGCGCTCAGGTCCGGTCTCCTGCAAGCGCCGGCCAAGATCGGCGGCGTAAGGCGCGAAGATCAGCGGCACGAGATAGCGCTCGTAGTTTTCCGGAATCGAACCGGCAAAGACCTTGTCGGTGTCGGCCATGACACGCTCCGTCGCCCGAGATCCGGGCAGGCTAGCACATCGCGGTCAGGGCAGCGCCTTGAGGTGCCGGATCGGCCGCCCCGGCGCGATGGCCTGCGCCGCGGCGACGATGGCGTTGGCGTCGATGCCGTAATGCTCGTAGAGGTCGGCGAGGCTGCCTGTCTGGCCGAAATGCTCGACCCCGAGCGAACGCGTGCGGTGGCCCATGACCGCGCCGAGCCAGGCCAAAGTCGCCGGATGGCCGTCGAGCACGGTAACGATGCCGCAGAACGACGGCACGTCGGCGAGCAGCCGTTCGATATGCGAACGCGCGTGCACCAGGCCGCGCTCGCGCGCCCGTTGCGCCGCGGTCCAGCCGGCGTTGAGCCGGTCGGCCGAGGTCACCGCGAGCAGGCCGACGTCGCGGCGGTCCTCGGCCATCAGGCCGACCGCTTCGATCGCCTCCGGGGCGATGGCGCCGGTATAGGCCACCACCACCTGGCAGTTCGGCCCGGGCTTGCGCAGCCAATAGGCGCCGTCGACGATGGCCTGGCGCAGCTCGCCGGTCATCGTCCGCTTGATCTGCTCGATCGGCCGCGTCGACAGCCTGAGATAGACCGAGCCGCCGGTTTCGTCGCGCAGCCAGTTGCGCTCCGACACCTCGCCGCCCGACTTCTGCATGTAATCGAAGGCGAAGGCCATGATGACGGCGAGCTCGTCGACATAGGCCGGCTCGAAGGCGGCGATCCCGTCCTGCGCCAGCCCGATCAGCGGCTCGGCGACCGACTGGTGCGCGCCGCCTTCCGGCGCCAGCGTGATGCCGGACGGCGTCGCCACCACCATGAAGCGGGCGTCCTGGTAGCAGGCGTAATTGAGCTGATCGAGGCCGCGGGCGATGAACGGATCGTACAGCGTGCCGACGGGCAGCAGGCGCACGCCGTTGATGACGTGCGACAGGCCGAGCGCCGACAGCAGGATGAACAGGTTGGCCTCGGCGATGCCGAGCTCGATGTGCTGGCCCTTGCGCGAGAATTCCCAGTTGAAGGTCGACGGGATCTGCTCGCTCTTGAAGGTGTCGGCGAGGTGCTCGCGCGCGAACAGGCCGCGGCGGTTGACCCAGGGTCCGAGATTGGTCGAGACCGTGACGTCGGGCGAGGCGGTGACGATGCGGCTGGCGAACTCGTCGCTGCCGCGGCCGATCTCGTTGAGGATGGCGCCGAAGCCGGTCTGCGTCGACATCGTCGGCTGGATGGTGACGGCGAGCGCCTCGGGCACGGCGATGCGCGGCGCCTGCAACTGGCGCGCGCCGCCTTGCGCGAACGGCACGCGCTTGAGGAAGGCTTCGATCCGCTCCGGCGACGGCAGGCCTTCGAGGCGGTCCCATTCGTGCCCGGGCCGCACATTGTTGGCCTGCCGGAAGCTGTCCATCTGCGCCGGCGTCATCAGGCCGGAATGGTTGTCCTTGTGGCCGGCAAACGGCAGGCCGAAGCCCTTGATGGTATAGGCGATGAAGCAGGTCGGCTTGTCGTGCTTCACCGCATGCAGGGCGTCGAGGATGGCCGTGAGGTCGTGGCCGCCGAGATTGTTCATCAGCGCGGCGAGCTCGGCGTCCGAGCGCTTCTCGATCAGGCGCGACACCTCGCCCTGGTCGCCGATCTCGTCATTGAGGCGCTTGCGCCAGGCGGCGCCGCCGGCGAACACCAGCGCCGAGTAGAGCGAGTTCGGGCAGTTGTCGATCCATTCTTTCAGCCGCGCGCCGCCCGGCTCCCTGAACGCCGCCTGCTGCAGGGAGCCGTACTTCAAAATGACGACCTCCCAGCCGAAATTCTTGAACAGCTGCTCGTAGCGCTCCCACAGGCCCTCGCGCACCACGGCGTCGAGGCTCTGCCGGTTGTAGTCGATGATCCACCAGCAATTGCGCAGGCCCTGCTTCCAGCCTTCGAGCACGGCCTCGAACACGTTGCCCTCGTCGAGCTCGGCGTCGCCGACCAGCGCGATCATGCGGCCTTCCGGGCGCTCGAGGCCCCAGCCGTGCATGCGCACGTAGTCCTGGGTGAGCGAGGCGAACAAGGTCTGCGCCACGCCGAGGCCCACCGAGCCGGTGGAGAAATCGACGTCGTCGACGTCCTTGGTGCGCGAGGGGTAGCTCTGCGCGCCCTTGAAACCGCGGAAATTTTCCAAGCGCTCCTGTGTCTGCTTGCCGAGCAGATACTGGATGGCGTGGAAGATCGGCGAGGCGTGCGGCTTGACGGCGACGCGGTCGGCCGGCTTGAGCACGTCGAAGTAAAGCGCCGTCATGATGGTGGCGAGCGAGGCGGAGGAGGCCTGATGGCCGCCGACCTTGAGGCCGTCGGTGTTCTCGCGCAGGTGGTTGGCGTTGTGGATCATCCAGCTCGCCAGCCACAGCACCTTCTTTTCCAGCGCGCGCAGGATGTCGAGGTTGTCGGTCATGGCCGCAAGTCTAGCGCAGGGCCGCAGCGCGGGGAAATCTCGCTCCGCGATCGGTGGATCAACCGAAGCGATGGATTACTGCTTGTCGGCCGCGGCGTTCTTGATGTTGTCCGGCGCCGCCAGCACGGTTTTGCAGGCCGGCGGCAGGTCGGCCAAGGTCAGTCCCGGCTTCGGCTTGGCCGGCGTCGGCGAGCGCTGCGGGTGCAGCACCTTGTCGGAGAACCAGAAGGCGAGTTCCTTGTCGGCGCAACCGGCGTCGCCCGGCACCGGCGGCTGGGCGCGGCAGTTCGGCGAATCCGCCGGGCACTTCAGCCGCACATGGATGTGGTCGTGATGGCCGTACCAGGGCCGCACCTTGTCCATCCATGACGGGTGGCTGCTGCCCTGCATCTCGCACAGCTTCTTCTTGATGGCGGCATTGACCAGCACGCGCTCGACCTCGGGCTGCTCGGCGGCGGTGCGGATGAAGGCGGCGTGCGCCGGCGTCCACATCTTCGGGTCGACGTGCTTCCAGTCCTCGGCGACCAGGTTGATGGCGGAGATCTTCTCGCGCTCCTCCCTGGTCAGCACGCGGTCCGGCTTCGGCATGAACCAGATGTCGACGTCGAGGCCGATCTGATGGCTGGTGTGACCGAACGGCAGCGGGCCGCCGCGCGGCTGCGCCATGTCGCCGACCAGGATGCCGTGCCAGCCGGTCGCCTTGGCGGCGAGCGGGGCGAACCGCTTGAGGAACTGCACCAGCTCGGGATGGCCCCAGTTGCGGTTGCGCGACAGCCGCATGACCTCCCAGGTCGGTCCGTCGGGCGGCAATTCGACGGCGCCTTGCAGGCAGCCGCGCGGGTAGTAGCCGATGGCCATGGCCTTGCCGATGCTCGGCAGCTTCTTCGCCGCGAACAGGAACTTGGCGGCGACGCCCTTGATCTTGTCGGCCGCCGACAAAGCCGGTCTTTCCGGCGGCAGCGGCGCGGTGACGACCGGCGCCGGCGTTGGCGGCGGAACAGGCGCGGTGACGACGGGCGCCGGCGCCGGGGCAGGCGTGGTGACGACCGGCGCGGGCGCGGGCTCGGGAGGCGCGGTCGCCACGGGCGCGGGCTCGGACGGAGCGGCCGCGGCCGGCGCGGGAACAGGGGCAGCCGGTTGAGGGGCGGCGGTCTCGGCCGGTGCCGCCGGCGCGGGTCCCGGCGCGGTGGCCTGATCGGCCGGCGGGGCCGGCGCGGTCGCCGCCGGCGGCGCCTGCGCCACCGAATACTGATCGATGAGCAACAGCGTGCCGCCGATGAAGGCAGCCGACAGCGCCAGCAGGACCACGATGCGATCGAGCATGATCGTCGTCTACGCTTTCCGTTTTCCGCTGTCAGGTCAAATGCACAGGATGGCTTAATCCCGCGGTTTCCCCCCGGGCCCGGGCCGGAGCAAAATAGTTAGAATTTTCAGAGACTTTTATGGTTAACGAAGCTTTACAAAGCGCGCCATCCGGGGCGATGCTGAGGGCAAAGCCGGTGCCGGCGGACCCCGGTCGAAGCGGGTCGCGCCGTGCCGGGTGGCTGTGGCCCGCGTCGGCCGGATTGGGGCTCGCAAATGATGACCCGTATCGCGATTGTCTGCGCCACGCTCGCGGCCTTGGCCTGCGGCATGGCATCGGCGCAGGCCGGCGTCGTCATCGTCGTCAACAAGTCGACGCAGCGCCTCACCGTCGCGGTCGACGGCGTACCGCGCTACGAGTGGCCGGTGTCGACGGCGCGTGCCGGCTACAACACGCCGAACGGCACCTACGGCGTCGAGCGCATGGAAGTGTCGTGGTTCTCGCGCCGCTACGACTGGTCGCCGATGCCGCATTCGATCTTCTTCAACGGCGGCTACGCCATCCACGGCTCGTATGAGATCGGCCGCCTCGGCACCCCGGCCTCGCATGGCTGCATCCGCCTGCACCCCAACAACGCCACCACGCTGTTCCGGCTGGTGCAGGCCAACCGCAATGCGACGCGCATCGTCGTCACCGGCGACCGGCCATCGGGCCTGATGATGAGCAGCGCGCGGCGCGGGCGCTACGCGGACGACGAACCTCCGGCGCGCATCGGCCGCAGCCGCGGCCCGTCCTACTATTATGACGATGACGACGACGATCGTCCGCGGCGCGCCATCCGCAACAGCCGCGCCCGCGGCCACGCGCGCGACTTCGAGGACATTTTCAACGAAGCCGACGAGGCGCCGGAAATGTCGAGCGGCGACCTCGGCGTGCGGCATTACTGGAATCGCTAGCCGCCGGACTTGACCCAGGCTCGTCCGATGCGCTTTGTCGCCGGTGGACCCGGCTACAGGGGGCACGATGCGGACCATTGCGCTTGAAGAGCACTTCACCACGCCCGCCTTTCTCGCCGGCGCCGGGCGCGGCTTCAAGGAGGGCATGCTGAGGTCCGGCGGCGCCTATGCCGCCAGGATCTTCGAGCAGCTCGGCGATCTTGGCGACAAGCGCATCGCCGAGATGGACGCCGCTGGCCTCGACATGCAGGTGCTGTCGCTCAACTATCCGGGCCCCGAGCAGTCGGAGGCCGACGATGCGATCGCGACCGCGCGCGAGGCCAACGATGCGCTGGCCGCGGCGCTGCGCCGGCACCCGGCGCGCTTTGCCGGGCTCGCCGCGCTGCCGACGCCGGCGCCCGACAAGGCCGCGGCCGAGCTCGAACGGCGCGTGCGCAGCGACGGCTTCAAGGGCGCCGTGATCAACGGCCATAGCCGCGGCCGCTACCTCGACGACGCATTCTTCTGGCCGATCCTGGAATGCGCCGAGGCGCTCGGCGTGCCGATCTACCTGCACCCGACGCTGCCGCCGAAGCCGGTGATCGAGGCCTCCTATGGCGGCTTCTCGCCGGCGGAAACATTCATGCTCGCCGGCCCGGGCTGGGGCTGGCACATCGAAACCGGCGTGCACCTCATCCGCATGATGCTGCGCGGCGTGTTCGACCGCTTCCCGAAGCTGCAGATCGTCATCGGCCACATGGGCGAGGGTCTGCCGTTCATGCTGCCGCGGCTGCAACACCAGGGCAAAGGATTGCCGGCCGGCAAGCTCCAGCGCTCGCTCGGCGACTACCTGCGGCAGAACGTGCACTACACCTTCGCCGGCTTCAATTTCCCGGCGACCTTTCAGAACCTGCTGGCCGAGGTCGGCATCGAGCGCATCATGTTCTCGGTCGACTACCCCTACGGCTCGATGACGGAGGCACTCGCCTTCCTCAACGGCCTGCCGATCGGCGCCGCCGACCGCGAACGCATCGCGCATAAGAACGCCGAGGCGCTGTTCGGGCTGTAGCGCTTCCGCGTAATCCCTCCCCGCTTGCGGGGAGGGTGGACACGAGCGCCAGCGAGCGGCCGGGTGGGGCTTGTGTCCAATTGAGAGTTGACCTCACCCCCGGCGCGGACCCTGTCATCGGGCCGCGCTTGGCGCGGACCCGTTGGCGCCGGACCCTCCCCTTTCAGGGGAGGGATAAGCCGTCACACATCCACCTTCAGCGCGGCGATGAAGGCTTCCTGCGGAATGTCGACCTTGCCGAACTGGCGCATCTTCTTTTTGCCCTCGCGCTGCTTGTCGAGCAATTTGCGCTTACGCGTGGCGTCGCCGCCGTAGCACTTCGCCGTGACGTCCTTGCGGAAGGCGCGCACCGTCTCGCGGGCGATGATCTTGCCGCCGATCGCCGCCTGGATCGGCACCTGGAACATGTGCGGCGGGATCAGTTCTTTCAGCTTCTCGGCCATGGCGCGGCCGCGCGTTTCGGCGCGGGTCTTGTGCACCAGCATGGCGAGCGCATCGACCGGCTCGCCGTTCACCAGCATCTGCAATTTGACGAGGTCGGCGGGGCGGTAATCGGTGAGGTGATAGTCGAACGAGGCGTAACCGCGCGACACCGATTTGAGCCGGTCGTAGAAATCGAACACCACCTCGTTGAGCGGCAGGTCGTATTTCACCATGGCGCGGTTGCCGACGTAAGTGAGCTCCTTCTGCGCGCCGCGGCGGTCCTGGCACAGCTTGAGCACGGAGCCGAGATATTCGTCGGGCGTCAGGATGGTGGCCTCGATCCAGGGCTCCTGCGTCTCCTCGATGTGGTTGGGGTCCGGCATGTCGACCG
The DNA here is from genome assembly GCA_035651255.1 of Pseudolabrys sp. Classification (GTDB taxonomy): domain Bacteria; phylum Pseudomonadota; class Alphaproteobacteria; order Rhizobiales; family Xanthobacteraceae; genus Pseudolabrys. The sequence goes on along the minus strand of DASRGB010000027.1, from coordinate 19,214 downwards.
GATTGTGGATCTCCAGGTCTTTGCCGTTGGTCAGCTTGATCTTGTAGATGACCGAGGGCGCGGTGGCGATGAGATCGAGGTTGAACTCGCGCGACAGCCGCTCCTGGATGATCTCGAGGTGCAACAGGCCGAGGAAGCCGCAGCGGAAGCCGAAGCCGAGCGCGGCGCTTGTCTCCATCTCGTAGGTGAAGCTCGCGTCGTTGAGCCGCAGCTTGCCCATCGCCGCGCGCAGGTCCTCGAAGTTCGCCGCATCGACCGGGAACAGGCCGCAGAACACGACGGGAATCGCCGGGCGGAAGCCGGGCAGCGGCTTGTCGACCGGCTTCTTCTCGTCGGTAATGGTGTCGCCGACGCGGGTGTCGGCGACCTCCTTGATCGAGGCGGTGAGCATGCCGATCTCGCCGGGGCCGAGCTCGTCGGCCGGCATGAGCTTCGGCGTGAACACGCCGACGCGGTCGACCTCGTAGGAGGCATCCGTGCCCATCATGTGGATGCGCTGGCCCTTGGCGAGTACGCCGTCGACCACGCGCACCAGGACGACGACGCCGAGATAGACGTCGTACCAGCTGTCGACCAGGAGCGCCTTCAGCGGCGCCTCGCGGTCGCCCTTCGGCGGCGGCAGCCGCGTGACGATGGCTTCGAGCACCTCCGGCACGTTGAGCCCGGTCTTGGCGGAAATCTCGATGGCGTTCGAGGCATCGAGCCCGATAACGTCCTCGATCTGCTGCTTGACCTTGGCGGGCTCGGCGGCCGGCAAATCCACCTTGTTGAGCACCGGCACGATCTCGTGGCCGTTGTCGATCGCCTGATAGACATTGGCGAGCGTCTGCGCCTCGACGCCCTGGGAGGCGTCGACCACCAGCAGCGAGCCCTCGACCGCGGCGAGCGAGCGGTTGACCTCGTAGGCGAAGTCGACGTGGCCGGGGGTGTCGATGAGGTTGAGGATGTAGTCCTTGCCGTCGCGCGCCCGGTATTTGAGGCGCACCGTCTGCGCCTTGATGGTGATGCCGCGCTCGCGCTCGATGTCCATGGAGTCGAGCACCTGCTCGACCATTTCGCGCTCCTCGAGCCCGCCGCAAAGCTGGATCAGCCGGTCGGCCAGCGTCGATTTGCCGTGATCGATGTGCGCGACAATGGAGAAATTGCGGATGTTCTGGATGGGCGCCGCCGTCATGCGCGGCAGATAACACCCGCATTGCGCCGCGGCAAGGAGATCAACTTGTCATTCCGGGGCGCGAGCGCAGCGAGCCGCGAAGGATGACCGGCGCTGCATCCCCGGTCGTCGCTTTTCGAGGCCCGCGCCATCGGGCCGCGCTTTGCGCCGACGCGCTGGTGCAGCCACCTCAGGGTGACGGATCGAGTGCTCAATAACTCTGGAAGGTCGCCAGCAGATAGGTCGCGGCCAGCAGCCAGAGCGCCGTGCTCCACGAAGCGGCGGTGTCCCAGTCGACTTGGGCGATGGCATGTCGTGAGAATTTGCGCATGGCAAGCTCCATCGGATTGCCCCGCATCATTGACCGGCCGCCGGCGGCCGGCTTGATGCCGATCAAACGGCGCCTCAGGAGATGTACGTAGCTCTGCGATGCCGCCGCTCGGTGCCTGCCGTTCGTCCATCGGACCCGCGCTTCGCGCGGACCCGTTGCGCCGAGCCTCGAAGGGTGACCGGTCAAGACTGGTCGCCGGCCGCCGATCAATACCGGTAATGATCCGCCTTGAACGGCCCGTCCTTGGCGACGCCGATATAGGTCGACTGCTTGTCGGTGAGCTTGGTCAGCTTGACGCCGATCTTGTCGAGGTGCAGCCGCGCCACCTTCTCGTCGAGATGCTTGGGCAGCGTATAGACCTTGTTCTCGTACTTGCCGGGATTGGTCCACAACTCGATCTGCGCCAGCGTCTGGTTGGTGAAGGACGAGCTCATGACGAAGCTCGGATGGCCCATGGCGTTGCCGAGGTTCACCAGGCGGCCTTCCGACAACAGGATGATGCGCTTGCCGTCGGGGAACTGGATCTCGTCGACCTGCGGCTTGATGTTGTTCCACTTCAGGTTCTTCAGCGCCGCCACCTGGATCTCGCTGTCGAAGTGGCCGATGTTGCAGACGATGGCGCGGTCCTTCATCTTGCGCATGTGGTCGAGCGTGATGACGTCGACATTGCCGGTGGCGGTGACGAAGATGTCGGCGCGGCTCGCCGCGTCCTCCATGGTCGTGACTTCATAGCCCTCCATCGCCGCCTGCAGCGCGCAGATCGGATCGATCTCCGACACCATGACGCGGCAGCCGGCCTGGCGTAGGCTCGCCGCCGAGCCTTTGCCGACGTCGCCGAAACCGGCGACCATCGCCACCTTGCCCGCCATCATCACGTCGGTGCCGCGGCGGATGCCGTCGACCAGCGATTCCCGGCAGCCGTAGAGGTTGTCGAACTTCGACTTGGTGACCGAGTCGTTGACGTTGATCGCCGGAAACATCAGGCGGCCTTCCTTGGCCATCTGGTAGAGCCGGTGCACGCCGGTGGTGGTCTCCTCGGTGACGCCTTTGATCGCCTTGCAGGTCTTGGTGTACCAGCCGGGCTTGTCCTTCAGCCGCTTCTTGATGGCGGCGAACAGCACTTCCTCTTCCTCGTTGCCGGGATGCGCCAGCACGCCCGGATTGCTCTCGGCCTGCATGCCGAGATGCAGCAGCAGCGTGGCGTCGCCGCCGTCGTCGAGGATCATGTTCGGGCCGCCGCCGTCGTGCCATTCGAAGATGCGGTGGGTGTAGTCCCAGTAGTCGGTCAGGCTCTCGCCCTTGACGGCGAACACCGGGACGCCGGCCTGGGCGATGGCGGCTGCGGCGTGGTCCTGCGTCGAATAGATGTTGCACGAGGCCCAGCGCACGTCGGCGCCGAGGTGCGTCAGCGTCTCGATCAGCACCGCGGTCTGGATGGTCATGTGCAGCGAGCCGGCGATGCGGGCGCCGCGCAGCGGCTGCTGCGGGCCGTATTCCTCGCGCGTCGCCATCAGGCCGGGCATCTCGGTTTCGGCGATGTTGATCTCATTACGGCCCCAGGCGGCGAGCGCAATGTCCTTGACGACGAAGTCGCCGGTCTTGGCCTTCGGCTTGGCGGAAGCGGTCATGACGGTCCTTACGAACTGACAAAAATGGTTGGGAATTGGCCGTGCCTATAACAGGCAGGCGCGCCGCCCGCAATGAATATATAAAGATTTCTTTATGTCGGCCGCAGGCGCCTAGCTGCGCTTGGCGGGCGCCGCGGCGGCTTGGGCCGGGTTCTGGCGCAGCACGCCGGCCTGGGTCAGGGCGGCCGCCACCTGCTGCATGCGGTTGATCAGGTCGACGGCGGCGCCGGGGGGCATCACCAGGCGGCAGGCCGGGTAGCGCCGGCCGGTCATGGGCTGGCCCTGTTTGACCTCGTCCATGCGGGTGACGGTGAATTCGATGCGCAGCGACTGGCCGTCGAAGGACAGATTGCCGATGCTGTCGGCGAAGGTCTCGGCAAGGTCGGGATGGTCGACATAGCGCAATGAGACCTGCGGGCGCTGTGCCGCGCCGCCGTCCGTCGGTGTGTCCTTGTCAGCCATGAGTTCCTCCGTTTGCCCCGCGCCGGCTCTGCGCTTGAGGGCAAACTAGCATACCTGGGCGCCGGGGTTAGTCCTCCTCGCCGAAGCGCGAGGCCACCAGCGCGCACAGGGCCTCGACCGCCGCTGCGGCCTCTCTGCCGGTGGCGCTGATGGTGATGGTAACGCCGGGCCCTGCCGCCAGCATCATCAGCCCCATGATCGAGGTGCCGCCGACGGATTCGTGCCCGCGGGTGACGGTGATGGCGGCATCGAATTGTTCGGCAGTCTGCACGAATTTCGCCGAGGCGCGGGCGTGCAGGCCCTTCTTGTTGACGATCTCGACCTCGCGGACGACCGGGCTTCCGGCAGGATCGCTCATTTACCGCTGAGCACGCGGCTGGCGATGGTGCAGTACTTGCGGCCGGCTTCCTGAGCGGCGGCGACCGCGTCCTGCAGCGAGGCGGTCTCGCGCACTTTGGCGAGCTTGATCAGCATGGGGAGATTGATGCCGGCCAGCACCTCGACCTTGGGCTGGCTCATGACGGATATGGCGAGGTTGGAGGGTGTACCGCCGAACATGTCGGTGAGAATGACGACGCCGTCGCCGCCGTCGACGCGCTTGACGGCATCGAGGATGTGCTTGCGACACTGCTCGACATCGTCGTCCGGACCGATGGTGACCGCCTCGACCTGACGCTGCGGGCCGACCACGTGCTCCAGCGCCGAGCGGAACTCTACGGCGAGCCGCCCATGGGTCACTAACACGAGGCCGATCATCCCGGACTCCACGCGGGCGCTACGCTGCACCGCACGAAAAGGCGCACATTCAGGCTCAATTGTAGCCCCCTTGCAAGGGCCTTCGGTATATAGGTGCTCTGCTGCACTGCGGGAAGGTAAGGCCACCAGAGGTGCTCGTCAGGTCCGTTTTCGGCGGCGGCGATCCTAGGCCGCTGTGGTTAATTTTCGCTACCGAAGCGCGGGCTGGCGGGCGTAGCCCAGCCGCAAAGGCCGGTCAATCGGCCGCCGGCAGTTGCCTGAGGAAAGCCGTCACCAGGGGCATGGCCGCCATGCCTTTACCGACGGCGAGGCGCGGTAAAATGACCCCCTCCAGGCTGGTTTGCCCGGCGTCCCGGGCCGGCAGCCGGGCGGCATCCGCCGAATCCAGGTCGACCACCAGACCGACTGCGGCAATTCGCTCATAGGGCAGGCGGCGGATGCCGAGGCCGCGGATTTCGATGAGACCCGCGAGCTCGTCAGCCGGCCGCACCAGCAGCCGGCCGTGGTGCACTTCGACAAGGCAGCGGTCGTCCGCCACCAGCCGCGTCCAGGCCAGGGCACTTTGCAGCAGCTGAAAGGCCAGTTGCGACTTGCCGGCGCCCGCCGGCCCGCGGATCAGAACCGCCTTGGGCCCGATCAGCACTGCGGAGGCGTGGATGGTCGCGGTTTGAGTCATTGAGCCACGAGCACAGAGTGCTTCCTCCCGCCTTGTGGGCGAGGGTTGGGGAAGGGGGTGGAACTCTGCGCCGAACTTTGTCGCTTACCCCCCTCCCGATCAACGCCGGCGAGCCGGCGCTGATCGACCTCCCCCACAAGGGGGGAGGTGAAGAGAATTCGTGGCCGGGCCGCGGCATCCCTCCGGCTCACTGCGCCGGCAGGCGCACGGTGAAGCGGGCGCCGAGCACCTTGCCGCCGGGCGCGCTGCGGTTTTCGACGCCGATGCTGCCGCCGTGCGCTTCGACGATCTGTTTGACGATCGACAGGCCGAGCCCGGAATTCTGGCCGAAGCTCTGATTGGGCCGGTCGGTGTAGAAGCGCTCGAAGATCTTGTCCAAGGCGTCGGGCTGGATGCCGGGGCCGTCGTCATCGACGACGATCTCGATCTCGTCCTTCAGGCGCCGGCAGGTGATGCGCACGCTGCCGCCGGGCGGCGAGAACGAGCGCGCATTGTCGACCAGGTTGCTCACCACCTGGCCGAGACGGGAATCGTGGCCGGGCACCTTGAAACTGTCGGGCGGGCCGCCTTCGAAGCGCAGCGTCACGGTGACGTCGTCGGTGCGGATCTCGTTGGCCGCCTTGACCAGCGCCTCGAGCAATTTGGCGAGCTCGACCGGGCTTGCTTCCTGGCGCTGCAATTCGGCGTCGAGGCGGCTGGCGTCGGAAATATCGGAGATCAGGCGGTCGAGCCGGCGCACGTCGTGCTCGATCACCTCGAGCAGGCGCTTGCGGCTTTCCTCGGTCTTAGCGAGCGGCAGCGTCTCCACCGCCGAACGCAGCGAGGTCAGCGGATTGCGCAGTTCGTGCGCGACGTCGGCGGCGAAGCTCTCGATCGCCTCGATGCGCGTGTACAGCGCGTTGGTCATGTCGCGCAGCGCGCCGGACAGGTGGCCGATCTCGTCGCGGCGGCGCGTGAAGTCGGGAATTTCGATGCGGTTGCGGATGCGCCGGCGCACGCGTTCGGCGCCGTCGGCCAGGCGCCGCACCGGGCCGGCGATGGTGCCGGCGAGCAGCATCGACAGCACGATCATGACGCCGGCGGCGACCAGGAACACCTTGACGATGGCCAGGCGCTCGGCCTCGACCATCTCGTTGATATCGGCGCCTTGCGTCGACAGCATCAGCGCGCCGCGCACGGCGCGGAAGCGCTGTACCGGCACCGCCACCGAGACGATCACTTCGCCGCGGTCGTTGACGCGCACCATGCTGGCGTGCAGGCCGTCGAGCGCCTGCTCGACTTCCGAATAGCCCTTGCCGTTTTCCGGCCCGAGCTCGGTATAAAGCGGAAGATCGCCGCGGCCGAACCAGCGGCGGGCCTCGATGAAGATGCGCTCGACGAGGCCGGGCTTCTGCGCCGAGGGCGGCGGCAGATCGAAGCGCAGCACGTCGCCGCGGCCGTAGAGATTGCGGCTGTCGATGATCAGCACGCCCTCGCGGTCGTAGATGCGCGCGCGCGTCTTGGTCGGCGAGATCAGGCGGCGCAGCACCGGCGCCACCCGCTCGGGGTTGATCGGAAATTCGACGCCGCTCAACGAATCGTCGGGCGGCCCGTAGCTCTCGCCCGGCTGCAATTCGAGCAGACGGTCGGGGTCGATGGTGATGGCGTCGGTGTCGACGGTAGCGGAGGCGGCGATGGCGCCGGCGATGATTTCGCCCTGGGTGAGCAGGCTCTGCACGCGCGCGTCGATCAGCCCGGCGCGGAATTGCGACAGATAGAGCACGCCGGTGACCAGCACGACGAGGCCGGCCAGGTTGAGGATGACGATGCGGCGCGTCAGACTGGAGAAGCTTTGCGTGACGAAGAACGTCCAGGCCGAACGCGCCAGGCCGCGCAGGCCGGCGAAGCGTCGCTGCGGCGGACGTGCCGCTTGCTCGCCGTGGCCTTCGGCCTCGGCGGCGGGCGTCGGGATTTCCGTTTCCGCGGTTCGATCGAGCACGTCGTTCAATCCGGTGGACGTTAGGGTCGCCCGCGAGATTTTACCGCAAGACGGGGACGCTCGTCAGTCCGCCGCCCATTAACAATGCGTCATGCTTCCTTGAAGCGATAGCCGACGCCGTAAAGGGTCTCGATCATCTCGAAATCGTCGTCGACCGACTTGAATTTCTTGCGCAGCCGCTTGATGTGGCTGTCGATGGTGCGGTCGTCGACGTAGACCTGGTCGTCGTAGGCGGCGTCCATCAGCGCGTTGCGGCTTTTCACCACGCCGGGCCGGGTGGCGAGCGCCTGCAGGATCAGGAATTCGGTGACCGTGAGGGTGACCGGCTCGTTCTTCCAGGTGCAGGTATGGCGCTCGGGGTCCATGCGCAGCTGGCCGCGCTCGAGCACCTTGGCGGCGTCGATTTCCTTGACCGGCACGCCGTCCTTGCCGCCGGCGCGGCGCAGCACGGCCTTGACGCGCTCGACCAGCAGGCGCTGCGAGAACGGTTTGCGGATGAAGTCGTCGGCCCCCATCTTGAGGCCAAACAGTTCGTCGATCTCCTCGTCCTTGGAGGTGAGGAAGATCACGGGGATATCGGTTTTCTGGCGCAGCCGGCGCAGCGTCTCCATGCCGTCCATGCGCGGCATCTTGATGTCGAGGATGGCAAGATCGGGCGGCGAGGTCTTGAAGCCGTCGAGGGCGGAGGCGCCGTCGGTGTAGGTCATGATGCGATAGCCTTCGGATTCGAGAGCCATCGACACCGAGGTGAGGATGTTGCGGTCGTCGTCGACGAGAGCGATTGTCGGCATGAAAGCCCCTCTTGCTGCCTCGGTAGGTCAGACGTCCCGCGCGTTTTGAACCCCACAAACGGGGGCTGAATTGTGACCTCTTTGCAACAACTATGTGATTCGGTAGCGATTTCAAGGGCGGCGGCCGAAAGAAGCGGCCGCGGCCCGCTTATCGTTAACGAAATGACGCGGCAATGAAGCCCGATCCTGTGTTCGACGCCCGTTTGGCGGCCAAAAAGCTGATGCGCGAAGGCCGGAGTGCTGCATTGGCGACGCTGATGGCGGGGTCGGGCGATCCTTATTGCTCGTTGGTGAACGTCGCCAGCGCCCCGGATGGCTCGCCACTTCTGCTGCTGTCAAAGCTCGCGCTGCACACCAAGAACGTTCTCGCCGACCCGCGGGCCTCATTGATGCTCGACGAGCGCAAGGCGGGCGATCCGCTCGAAGGCGCGCGAGTCATGCTAATGGGGACGCTCGCTGCGACCGACGACACGGCGGCGCGCGCCGCCTATCTGCGCCGGCATCCCGACGCAGAGATGTATGCGGGCTTCGCCGATTTCGCATTCTACCGCATGGACATCGATCGCGCACATCTGGTCGCGGGCTTCGGCCGCATCGTCGATCTTGCCGCGCGCGACATTTTGACCGACCTCGCCGGCGCCGAAGCACTGCAGGCGGCAGAAGACGAAGCCGTCGCGCACATGAATGCCGATCACGCTCAGGCCTGCCGGCTTTATGCCACGCGGCTGTGCGGAGCACCGGACGGCGAATGGAAATGCGTGGGGGTCGACCCCGAGGGTATCGAATTGCAACTCGGCCGCATGGCGTTGCGGCTTACATTCCCGCAGCGCGTTACCGCACCCGGTCCTTTGCGCGCGGTCCTCAAGGAGCTCGCGGCCCGGGGACGCGGTGAAACCTAAGTCCTGATGTCCTGGTTAATATCGCGCCGCCGCGGGATAGGTGATTTACCGGACATCATCGCCGGCCGATATTGATGCAGCGCAATGAAATCTGCATGCGGCGCATCGCAATTGTTCTTGGCTTTGAGGCGCTTGGTGACTATGGTCGCGCCACTTCAAAGCCCGGGTGCTAGAATTGACTTGTTGGCCGCGAGAGGATTGGCGGCCAGTCGCGTTTGGGAGGAATGAGCGTGCAAGAAACTGGAGTGCGCAACAGCGCCTACGGCGCAGACAAATTCGGTTTCAAAGACCTCGGCGCGGTTCATTGGAATCTGACCGAAGCGCCACTCTACGAGCACGCCATCGCCGCAAACGAAGCGTCGATCGTTGCGGGGGGCGCGTTGTCCGCCTTCACCGGTCATCACACCGGACGCTCGCCCAAGGACAAGCACACGGTCGTCGACGATCTCACCCGTGATTCGGTGTGGTGGGACGGCAATCGCAAAATGTCGAAGGAAAACTTCGACAACCTGCTTGCCGACTTCCAGGCCCACTGCAAAGGCAAGAAGCTGTTCGCGCAGGATCTCTACGGCGGCGCCGATCCGAAATATCGGATCAGGACGCGCGTCTTCACCGAGCTCGCCTGGCATTCGCTGTTCATCCGTCAGCTCCTGATTCGTCCCGATCGCGCCGATCTCGATAAATTCGTCCCCGAACTCACCATCGTCGACCTGCCGTCGTTTCGGCCGGACGCCAAACGTCACGGTGGCCGCGACGGCTCCGACACCATGGTGGCGATCGACTTTAGCCGCAAGATCGTCCTGATCTGCGGCTCGTCCTATGCCGGCGAGATGAAGAAGTCGGTGTTCACGACGCTGAATTTTTATCTGCCGGCCGAGAACGTCGTGCCGATGCATTGTTCGGCCAATGTCAGCCACGACGGCGAGAGCGCGCTGTTCTTCGGTCTGTCCGGCACCGGCAAGACCACGCTGTCGGCCGATCCGCACCGTATCCTTATCGGCGACGACGAGACCGGCTGGGGCCCGGACGGCATCTTCAATTTCGAGGGTGGTTGCTACGCCAAGTGCATCAAGCTCAGCCAAGAAGCCGAGCCGATGATCTGGGACGCCACCAACCGCTTCGGCGCGGTGCTGGAGAATGTCGTCTACGACCCCGTCACCCGCGTGCCCGATTACAACGACGGCTCCAAGACCGAGAACACGCGTTCGGCCTATCCGCTCGACTTCATTCCGAATGCGTCGCGCACCGGGCGCGCCGGTCACCCGAAGAACATTATCTTCCTGACCGCCGACGCCTACGGCGTCATGCCGCCGGTCGCCAAGCTCGACCCCAATCAGGCGATGTATCACTTCCTCTCCGGCTACACGGCCAAGGTCGCGGGCACGGAGAAAGGTCTGGTCGGCGTGCAGCCGGAATTCTCCACCTGCTTCGGCGCGCCGTTCCTGCCGCGGCATCCGGCGGTCTATGCCGACCTGCTGAAAGAGTACATCAACAAGCACAAGGTCGACGTCTGGCTGGTCAATTCGGGGTGGACCGGCGGCAAATACGGCGAAGGCCGCCGCATGCCGATCAAGGCGACGCGCACGCTGGTGACCGCAGCGCTCAACGGCTCGCTCAAGGACGCCGACTTCCGCACCGATCCCTATTTCGGCTTCTCGGTGCCGACTTCGGTCAAGGGCGTCGAGCCGCATCTGCTCAATCCGATCAAGACCTGGAAGAACAAGGCCGAATTCGACAAGACCGCGCGCGCGCTGGTCGAGATGTTCCAGAAGAACTTCGCCAAGTTCGAAAGCCACGTCACGCCCGACATCAAGGCGGCAGCGCCGGAAGTGCGGATCGCTGCGGAGTAGTCGGCGTCGCGTGACGCCAGACCTGGGTTCTGGCCATGACGCTGCGATCGGTCTCTGTTGCTGTTGCTACGCTCGTTCTGCTGAGCGGCGTCGACACCCGCGTCGTGCACGCCGATTGCTCGCAGCTCTACGCGCTTGCCCAGCAGCACGCCAATGATATGGCGCGCCGCAACAGCCTCGATCATGCCGGTTTCAAGCGCCATCGCGGCCCCTCAGGCGCAACCGCCGAGGACGTCGCGGTCGGCTGTGCCGATGAAGCCTGCGCCATGCGCGCGTGGATGCAGTCGTCGCATCACCGCGCCAATTTGGCGCTGGGCGGCTGCCAGGCAATCGCTTCCGCGGTGTCGAAAAGCGGCCGCCGCTATTGGGCAATGGAAATCGGTGGCAGCGGCGTCAGCGCCGGGCGGGACTTGTCCATCGAAGGCTCGGCACCGCACTGATCGCGCGCTTGCGGCGCGGCAAAGCCCGCTTCCGCGGTCTCGCGAATGGCCTTATGGTTCCGAAGAGTTCAGGACAGCGCGCGCCCGCGCGCACAGACTGGGGACCATCAATGACATCGACACGTCGAGATTTTCTTCGCTTTGCCGCGGGCGCCGGCCTGCTGCCGGCCCTGCCGCGGGTTGCTGCGGCGCAAGCCTATCCCTCGCGCCCGGTGCACATCCTGGTCGGACAGGCGGCCGGCAGTTCCTCCGACCTCACGGCGCGCCTCATCGGGCAGTGGCTGTCGGATCATCTTGGCCAGCAATTCGTGATCGATGTGCGGCCAGGCGCTGCCGGCAACATCGCCACCGAAGAGGCGGGCCGCGCGGCGCCCGACGGTTACACGTTGCTCCTGATCAACGCGCAGAACACGATCAACGCGGCGCTGCGCGAGAACACGAACTTCGATTTCCTGCGCGACATCGTGCCGGTCGCGCCGCTGACGCGCGTCGCGCTGGTGATGGAGGTGCATCCGGATTTCCCGGCAAAAACGGTGCCGGAATTCATCGCCTATGCCAAAGCCAACCCGGGCAAGGTCAATATGGCCTCGGCCGGCATCGGCGGGCCGCAACATGTCGCCGGCGAGCTGTTCAAGTTCATGACCGGGATCGACATGCTGCACGTGCCCTATCGCGGCTCGACCCCCGCGGTCACCGATCTGGTGGCCGGCCGCGTCCAGGTCATGTTCGACGTCACGCCGACAGCCGTGCCGCAGATCAAGGCCGGCAAGCTGCGCGCGCTCGCGGTCACGACGGCAAAGCCGATCGACATTTTGCCCGGCGTGCCCGCGATCGGCGAATTCGTGAAGGGTTACGAGGCGAGCGCGTGGACCGGCATCGGCGCGCCGAAGAATACGCCCGCGGCGGCGATCGCAACACTGAACAAGCAGATCAATGCCGGCCTCGCCGACGCCACGGTGCGGCAGCGCTTCGCCGCAATTTCCGCCGACGTGGCGCAGCCGCTCACGCCGGCGGAGTTCGGCAAGATGATCGCCGACGACGCGGCAAAGTGGGCGAAGGTCATCAAGTTCGCCGGCATCAAGCCGGGCTGAAGCATCAGCGCGCCGCGCGGCTGCCCTCTAGGCGCGCCAGCAGTTCCGGCGTCGGCCAGGAATCGGCCGGCAGGCCGGCCTTGAGCTGCGCCTTCTTCACCGCCGTGCGCGTCGCATTGCCGAGCTTGCCGTCCGGCTCACCGACGTCATAGCCCTGCTTGGCCAGCAGCCGCTGCAAGTCCATCATCTGTTCGGTGGACAGCGGAACAACCGTCTTGGCAGCGCTATGATCCACGACCGGCGCGCCGTTCAGGCGCGTGGCGAAATAGGCGACCGTCGTCGAATAGACAAAGGCCGAATTCCAGCCGAGGAACGCCTTGAAGTTCGGATAGGCGAGGAAGGCCGGCCCGTGCCGTCCCATCGGCAGCAGCAGCGCGGCGGGCAGCGACCCGGCCGGCAACTGGCCGTAGACGGGCTTCACGCCCCATGCCGCCCATTGCGACACCGGATGCTGGATGTTGAGGTCGGCTTCTTCCCATTTCAGGGTCTGCGGCACGCGCACTTCCTGCAGCCACGGCTCGCCGCGCCGCCAGCCGAGACTGACGAGGAAATTGGCCGCGGACGCCAGCGTGTCCGGGATGCTGTGGATGAGGTCGCGGCGGCCGTCGCCGTCGAAGTCGACGGCGTTCTTGAGGTAATCGGAGGCGGTGAACTGCATGCCGCCGAATTCGCCGGCCCAGTCGCCGACCATTTCGTCGATGCGCTGATCGCCGCGCTGCACGATACGCAGCGAGTCGATCAATTGCTGGCGGAAGAATTCGGGGCGGCGGCAGTCATAGGCGAGCGTGGTGAGCGCGCGAATGATGCGGTAATTGCCGAACATCTTGCCGAAGTCGCTCTCCAGCCCCCAGAACGCGGTCAGCACGGGCGCCGGCACGCCATATTCTTTCTCGACGCGCGCAAACACGGCGGCGTTTTTCTTCATCGCCTCCATGCCGTTCTGCATGCGGTAGCCGGCGATCAGCTTGTCGGAGAATTGCAGAAAGGTGAGGTTGAACACCGCCTGGCCCTGGTCGCGCCGGATGATGGCGGGATCGAACGTCATATCGGGCGCAGCTTCCGCCATGACCTGCGGCGAGATGCCTTGCGCCAGCGCGTCTTTCTTGAAGTCGGCGAGCCAGCGGTCGAAATTGCCGGTGTTCTGACAGCGCGGCGCCGCCGCGGCCGGCCCCGCCAACACGGTCACCACCAGCAGTGCCGCCCATTGCAAAGCCGATTTGCGCATCATGCAGGCCTGCCCGATTGATATGACCGGACTCTGCCCAAGGCCGGGGCGCGGTCAAGCGCCATTGCGACAAAGCGTTAAGGTGTTCCGGATGTATCGTGGCGGCGGCGTTTCGGCGCTGCGGCGGCGCCAAACCTGCGGCCGAGCGGGAGGCCGGCGGCAGCGTGACCGACGCCGAATTCGGCAGAGTGTCCGCAGCGGGTCACCTTGTGCTTTCAGGACCTGTCGGGCAGCATCCCGCGCCAACGACAAGAAAATTTGCGCCGGCATCCGGTTTTCAAGCCGACGACGGGGGAAACGAAGTGGAAGCCTCGCCCGCCATTGAACTTGCCAAACAAACTCTGATGTTCGGCGCGCTCGTGCTGGCCGTCGGCACGGTGACCGGCCTCGTCGCGCAAAGAATAAAAATCCCGGACGTGGCGGTGTTCCTGATCGTCGGCATCGCCATCGGCCCGGCCGGGTTGGGTCTTGTCAACGTCAAGGCCGATTCCGCGCTCTACCAGATCATCCTGCTGTTCGGCGCGAGCTATATCCTCTTCGACGGCGGCGCGTCGTTGCGCCTGGAAGTTCTGAAACGGGTGTGGATCACAATCGTCGTCATCTCGACGGTCGGCGTGCTGATCACCGGAGCGGTCACCGGCCTTGCCGCGCACGCAGTGCTCGGCGTGCCCTGGATGGTGGCGCTGCTGATGGGCGCCGCGCTCGCCTCGACCGATCCCGCGACGCTGGTGCCGATCTTCCGCCAGGTCAAAATACGGGATCGGGTCGCGCAGACGGTGATGAGCGAATCGGCGTTCAACGACGCCATGGGTGCGATCGTCACTTTCGGCGTGCTGGCTGTGGCCATGGGCACGGGGGAATTCTCGCTTGCCGGCTCGCTGTTCGATCTGCTCAAGCAGGCCGGCATCGGCATTGTTGCCGGGGCAACTCTCGGCTACCTCGCCGCGCTGGTGATCGCGCATGATCGCTGGGGTTTCCTCGCGGAATACGCGCCGGTGGTGACGCTGGTGGCGGTGATCGGCGCCTATTTCGCCGCCGACGGTCTGCAGGCGAGCGGCTTTATGGCCGTGTTCGTGTTCGGCATTGTGGTCGGCAACAAGGGTGCCTTCGGCTTCACGATGCAGGCGGGCGAAGCGCAGAAGCTCGATGATTTTGTCATGACGACCGCATTCATCATGCGTCTGTTCATTTTCATTTTGCTCGGCGCCCAGGTCGATTTTCACCTCATGAGCCTGTACTGGCTCGGCGGCATCGGCGTCGTCTTGATCTTCATGCTGGTTGCGCGGCCGGTAACGGTTTTTGCCTGCGCGCTGCCCGACCGCCGCGCCAGATGGAGTTTCAACGAAATGCTGTTCATGTGTTGGACGCGCGAAACCGGCGTCATCCCCGCGGCGCTCGCCGGCCTGCTGCTCGGCATGAAGGCGCCGGGTGCGCAGATCATCGCCGCCATCACATTCATCGCGATCCTGATGACGATCTTGATTCAGGCGCCGACGACGAAATGGCTCGGGCAGCGGCTTGGACTGCTCGAGGAGATCAAGAAGCGTCCAGCACGAAAAAGAAATTGAGAGCAAAGGGAGGGACATATGGCCGGAAATCTGCGGTTTTCCAATCCAACCACCTTGGCGAAGCCGCCGGGTTATTCCTACGTCGTCGAAGCGACCGGGCCGAACCGTTTGATCTATCTGGCGGGTCAGCTCGGCCTCGACATGAACAACCAGTTCGTCGGCGCACCGGGCGATTTCCGGGCGCAATGCGCGCAGGCCTTCGAGAACATGACCCGCGCCCTGGCGGGGGCCGGCGCGCGCTGGAGCGACGTCGTCAAGATCAACAATTACCTGGTCGACATTCAGGCCAACATGGCGGCGTTCCGCGACGTGCGCGACCGCTACCTCAACACCGCAGCACCGCCCGCATCCACCACCATCGGCGTGCCGGCATTGGCGCGCCCTGGCGGCCTGTTCGAGATCGAAGCGGTTGCGGTGCTACCGGCGAAGGCGGCGGCAAAGGCTGCGTCCAAAGCCGGCGGCAAGAAGAAGGGCAAGGCTTCAAAGAAAAAGCGGCGCTAGGAGTCTAACCGCTCCTCCCCGCGAAAGCGGGGAGGAGCGGAGACTGAATTAGTGCGCCTCGTCCCAGTTGCCGGCGGCGCGGGCATCGACCTGCAACGGCACGTGCAGCGCCACGGCCGGGTGCGGAGCGCTCTGCATCACGCTCTTGATCACCGGAAGCGTGCGCTCGACCTCCTGCTCCGGCACCTCGAAGATCAATTCGTCGTGCACCTGGAGCAGCATCTCGGCCTTCAGTCGGTCCTTGGCCAGCGCCGGCTCGATCTGGATCATGGCGCGCCTGATGATGTCGGCGGCCGACCCCTGCAAGCGGGCATTGATCGCGGCGCGCTCGTTGAACGAGCGTATCGACGGGTTGCTCGCCTTGATGTCCGGGTAGTGGCACTTGCGGCCGAACAGCGTCAGCACGTAGCCGTTGGCGCGGCAGAACTCGCGCGTCTCGTCCATGTAATCGCGGATGCCCGGAAAGCGCTCGAAGTACTTGCGGATGTAGGCGCCGGCCTCGTTTTTGTCGATGCCGAGCTGCGCCGCCAAGCCGAACGCCGAAATGCCGTAAATGATGCCGAAATTGATCGCCTTGGCGCGCCGGCGCACGTCCGGCGTCATGTCCTTGACCGGCACGCCGAACATTTCCGACGCCGTCATGGCATGAATGTCGACGCCGTCCTGAAAGGCCTTGCGCAGCGCCGGCACGTCGGCGACCTCCGACAAAAGGCGCAGCTCGATCTGCGAATAGTCGGCCGACACCAGCTTCATGCCGGGCGCGGCGATGAAGGCGCGCCTGATCTTGCGGCCGTCCTCGGTGCGGATCGGGATGTTCTGCAAATTCGGCTCGGACGACGACAGGCGGCCGGTCGAGGTCGAGGCCAGCGCGTAAGACGTATGCACGCGGTGCGTCGCCGGGTTGACATAATTCGGCAGCGCCTCGGTATAGGTCGAGCGCAGCTTGGAGACCTGACGCCAGTCGAGAATCTTGCGCGGCAGCTCGTGCCCCGCCTCGGCGAGCTCTTCGAGCTCGCGCGCGGTGGTCGACCACTGACCGGTCTTGGTCTTGCTGCCGCCAGGCAGTCCCATCTTGCCGAACAGAATATCGCCCAATTGCTTGGGTGAGCCGACATTGACCTGCGTGCCGGCAATGGCGTTGATCTCCTTTTCCAGGACAGCCTGCTTCTTGCCGAACTCGTGCGAGAGCTGCGACAGCACCGCCGGATCGATGGCGATGCCGCGCTCCTCCATGCGCCCAAGCACCGCCGGCATCGGCCGCTCCAGAGTCTCGTAAACGGTCACGACCCGCTCGGCGGTCATGCGCGACTTCAATGCCTGCCACAGCCGCAGCGCGATGTCGGCATCTTCCGCGGCGTAGGCGGCGGCGCGGGCGATCGGGGTTGCCTCGGGTGTGAACAGCGCCTTCTCTTTGTTCTTGGCGTCGTTGAAGCGCGACGGTATGCGATCGAGATAACGGCTGCCGAGCGAGGCGAGATCGTGCGCCTCCTTGCCCGCGTCGAGCACGTAGGACATCAGCATGACGTCGTCGACCGCGCCGAGGCGGATGCCGCGGCAGGCGAGCACCAGCCAGTCGCGCTTGATGTCGTGGCCGACCTTGATCACGGCGTTGTCTTCGAGGAGCTCCTTGAGCGTCGCCAGCGCCTCTTGTTCGCCGATCTGCCCCTGACAAAGCTTGGCGGCGAACAGGCCGGAGGCCTCGCCTTCGGCCGCCTCGCGATGGCCCAGCGGCAGATAGGCGGCCGCATTTGGCGCGACCGCGAGTGCAAGGCCGCAGAGTGCGGTCTGCATCGGGTCGAGGCTGCTGGTCTCGGTTCGCAGCGCCAGCGCGCCGGCATCGTGCGCGCGCGCGATCCAGGTCTTGAGCTTGGCGAGCGTATCGATGGTTTCGTATTTGGCGGCGTCGAATTTGCTGGCGCGCAGCGCCTCGAGCCGCCGCGCAGCGAGCGAGATCGGCGTCAGCGACGGCGGTCCGGCAATGCCGGTGGCGCCGCGCGGGGCGGGCGCTGCAAGTGGCAGCAGGCCCTGGCCGGCGGTGCGCCCCGCCGGGGCGGCCGGCGCTGCGGGCTTTGCCGGCGTCGACGACAGGCTTGCATCCGGCTCGATTTGGCTGGCGTCGATGCCGGCCTTTTCCGCGATGCGGCGCGTGATCGAGGTGAATTCCATCGCCTTCAGGAAGGCGATGAGGTGCTTGTAATCCGGCTGGTGTACGGCGAGCTGATCGACCGGAACCTCGAGCGGCACCTGGCTGTCGAGGGTGACGAGCCGCTTGGAGATGCGTGCGAGCTCGGCATTGTCGATGAGGTTCTGCCGGCGCTTGTCCTGCTTGATCTCGCCGGCGTGCTTGAGCAGCGTCTCCAGGTCGCCGTACTTGCCGATCAGCTCGGCGGCCGTCTTAGGGCCGATGCCCGGCACACCCGGCACGTTGTCGGTGGAATCGCCGATCAGCGCCTGCGCCTCGATCACTTTCTCGGGCGGCACGCCGAACTTCTCGATCACCTCGGCGCGGCCGATGCGGCGGTCCTTCATGGTGTCGTACATGATGACGCCGTTGCCGACGAGCTGCATGAGGTCCTTGTCGGAGGACACGATGGTGGTGGTCGCCTTGGCCTCGCAGGCCAGCCGCGTGTAGGTCGCGATCAGGTCGTCGGCCTCGTAGCCCTGCTGTTCGAGGCACGGGATTTCGAAGGCGCGCACCGCCTCGCGGATCAGCGGGAACTGCGGCTTGAGGTCGTCGGGCGCGTCGGGCCGGTGCGCCTTGTAGTCGGGGTAGAAATCGTTGCGGAAGGTATGTTCGGATTTGTCGAAAATGACCGCGAGATGCGTCGGCTTCTCGTCCGGCTTCATCTCGGCGAGCAGCTTCCACAGCATGTTGCAGAAGCCGAGCACGGCGTTGACTTGGAGGCCGTCCGATTTGCGCGTCAGCGGCGGCAGCGCATGATAGGCGCGGAAAATGTAGGACGAGCCGTCCACCAGGAAGAGGTGATCGCCCTTTTTCAGCGGACGCGCCGCCGGGTTGGCCGGAACGGCTTGGCTCTCGGTGGACTTGGCCGCGGGCTTTTCGGCCGGTTTGGCCTTGGTCTTGGCTTTGGCGTTGGCTGGCATGACGGCAATGTGGGCCGCCGGCCGGCTTTTATCAATGCGTCTGCGGCGGCATGTGAATCATTCCGCCGGCTGCAGCACCGCGGTGCGCTTCGGCGGCGCCACGTGGAACAGGCGCGGCCGTTCGAACAGGACGTTGGCCCAGGTTCCGCGCACCATCCAGAACAGCGCCAACGAGCCGAGCACGCCGGCCAGCGTGGTCAGCGCCGCGATGCTGCCGATGTCGGCTCCCGGGGCGATCTTGACCAGCGCCGTCCGCGTCGCCGCCATCGGCAGGAAGAAGGCGAGATAGATGACGATGGAGTTGCGTCCGCAGTAGCGCAGCGGCTTGAACAGGTCGGCCATGGCCATCAGCGACGCCGCGGTCACGACGGCGACGGCGCCGGCGAGGCCGAGCAGCAGCGAAAAGTAGGGCCGCGTTTCATAACCGACGGCGACAAAGCCGCCATTGACGAGCGCCCAGACGATGAGCCCGCGGACGGCCCATATGGGATGCTGCTGGGCGCGCGCGGTGAGCGCGAAGATGGGCTTCGCCATCACATAGCCGGTGTAGCAGTAGACGAAGCGCGCGGCGAACTCGTCCGGCACCATCCAGCCGGTATTGACATGCGCGATTTCCAGCGCGGCGCCGAACAGCCACACGATCGGCATCGGCACGCGGCGCGTCAGCTTGATGACGACGAAGAATATCGGCAGCAGATAGATGAACCAGAGCGTCCCGAACGGGTCGATCAGCGACAACAGATAAAGCCGCGCGACCTCG
>DASRGB010000026.1:0-23301 GCA_035651255.1 Pseudolabrys sp. | reverse complement strand
TCCGCGCAGCGTGAAGTTGAAACCCAGCGAGACCGTGATTTTCTCCTACATCGTCTATAAATCGCGAGCCGACCGTGACCGGGTCATGAAGAAGATCATGAAGGATAAGCGCCTCGACGACATGATGGACCCGAAGAACATGCCGTTCGACGGGAAACGAATGATCTTCGGCGGCTTCAAGGTCGTGGTGAAAAGCTGAATCGGGATTATCACCGTGGCACTGACGCTTTACTTTCACCCGCTCTCCTCGTTCTGCCATAAGGTGCTGATCGCGCTTTATGAGAACGAGACACCGTTCACGCCGCGCGTCATCGATCTGGGCGACGCCGCCGACCGCGCCGAACTTCTCGCGATGTGGCCGATCGGAAAGTTCCCGGTGCTGCGCGACGAGGGGAAAAATGAGGTGGTGGCGGAATCCAGCATCATCATCGAGTATCTCGGGCGGCACCATCCGGGAAGCGTCACACTCGTTCCCTCTGACGGCGAGGCGGCGCGACGGGTGCGCTTCGCCGACCGCTTCTACGATCTCTACGTCCACGAACCGATGCAAAAGATCGTCGGCGACCGTTTGCGTCCGAAGGAGTCGAAGGATCCGCTCGGCGTCGAACAGGCGAAGGCGCGGCTGAAAACCGCCTATGGCATGATCGAGAAGGATATGGCGGGACGGACGTGGGCGGCCGGCGAGGACTACTCGATGGCCGATTGCGCGGCCTCACCCGCCCTGTTCTATGCGAACAAGGTCGTGCCGTTCGGCGGCGAGCACAAAAACGTCGCCGCCTATTTCAACAGATTGCTGGAGCGCCGATCCTATAAGCGCGCGCTCGAGGAAGCGAAGCCCTACTTCCATTTGTTCCCGCAGGAATAACGGCATTTTTCGTCATGCCCGCACTTGTCGCGGGCATCCACGCCGTGGCGATGGAAGAAAAACGTGGCGGCCGGGACGAGCCCGGCCATGACACTATCCGGATCAGCGCGTCGGCACCGGCTTTTCGCCGCGGTAGTCGTAGAAGCCGCGCTTGGTCTTGCGGCCGAGCCAGCCGGCTTCGACGTATTTCACCAGCAACGGGCATGGCCGGTATTTGGAATCGGCGAGGCCCTCGTGCAGCACCTGCATCACCGACAGGCAGGTATCGAGGCCGATGAAGTCAGCAAGTTCGAGCGGCCCCATCGGATGGTGCGCACCGAGTTTCATCGCGGTGTCGATCGCCTCGACATTTCCGACGCCTTCATAGAGCGTGTAGATCGCCTCGTTGATCATCGGCAGCAGGATGCGGTTGACGATAAAGGCGGGGAAATCCTCCGATACCGCGATCGTCTTGCCGAGCTTGGAGACGAAGGCCTTGCTCGCCTCGAATGTCGAGTCATCGGTGGCGATGCCGCGGATGACCTCGACCAGTTCCATGCGCGGCACCGGATTCATGAAGTGAATGCCGATGAAGCGCTCCGGCCGGTCGGTCGAGGCGGCGAGCCGCGTGATCGAAATCGACGACGTGTTGGTGGCGATGATGGCGTCGGCCTTGAGGCTGGTGCACAGCTCGGAGAAGATCTTGCGCTTGACCTCCTCCTTCTCGGTCGCGGTCTCGATCACCAGGTCGCAGGATGATAGATCGCTGTACTTGTCGGCCGGCTTGATCAGCGCCAGCGCATTCTTCTTCTGATCCTCGGTGATGGCCTTGCGCGACACCTGGCGCGCCATGTTGCCGTTGATGGTGGCGAGCGCGCTCTTGATGCGCTCCCCCGACACGTCGTTCATCAGCACCGGGTAGCCCGCGAGCGCGCAGACATGAGCGATGCCGTTGCCCATCTGCCCGGCGCCGATCACCCCGACCGTCTTGATGCTTGCCGCCATATCCGTTCCGTTGCTCTTGGCTTCGAACAGGCCGCCTCTTCTACGCCGAACCGCCCGAAGAGGCCACGGGCGGCCGGACCGAATTCGCCGGCGTGGTCAACGCCCGAGCTTGCCCAGTTCGGCCGCCAATTCCGGCAGCGCCTGGTAAAGGTCGGCGACCAGCCCGTAATCGGCGACCTGGAAGATGGGGGCTTCCTCGTCCTTGTTGATAGCAACAATCACCTTGGAGTCTTTCATCCCGGCGAGATGCTGAATCGCGCCGGAAATTCCGACCGCGATATAGAGTTCCGGCGCCACCACCTTGCCGGTCTGCCCGACCTGCCAGTCGTTGGGCGCGTAGCCGGCGTCGACCGCGGCACGCGAGGCGCCCATGGCGGCGCCGAGCTTGTCGGCCACCGGCTCGATGTATTTGGTGAAGTTCTCACGGCTCTGCATGGCGCGGCCGCCGGAAATGATGATGCGCGCCGAGGTTAGCTCGGGGCGGTCGGATTTCGACAGTTCCTCGCCGACGAAGCTCGACAGCCCCGGGTCGGCGGCCGGCGACACCGTTTCGACGGCGGCCGAGCCGCCCTGCCCCGCCGCCTGGAAGGTCGAGGTGCGCACGGTGATGACCTTCTTGGCGTCGGAGGACTTCACGGTCTGGATGGCGTTGCCGGCATAGATCGGGCGCTCGAAGGTGTCGGGCGCAACCACCTTGATGATGTCGGAGATCTGCATGACGTCGATGAGCGCCGCCACGCGCGGCATCACGTTTTTGCCGGTCGTGGTCGAGGCCGCGACGATGGCATCGTAGCCGCCGGCGAGCGACACGATCAGCGCGGCGAGCGGCTCGGCGAGCTGGTGCTGGTAAGGTGCTGCGTCGGCGATGAGCACCTTGGCGACGCCGTCGAGCTTGGCCGCGGCCGCGGCGGCCGATTTGCAATCCTTGCCGGCGACCAGCACGTGCACGTCGCCGCCCAGCGCCTTGGCCGCGGTCAGCGCCTTGGCCGTGGCGTCCTTGACCGCCTTGTTGTCGTGTTCGGCGAGAAGGAGCGTGGTCATCGGCGGGTGCCTCTCTCCGTCATGCTGAGGCGGCCGCGCGCAGCGCGTCCCTCGAAGGATGCACGGCCTCGGCCGTCACCCTTCGAGGCTCGCTTCGCTCGCTCCTCAGGGTGACGGATCGAAGACAGAATGTGCGGAAGCGTCATCATAGCACCCCCGCCTCGTCCTTGAGCTTGCCGACCAGTTCGGCGACCGAGCCGACCTTGACGCCGGACTTGCGCCCCGGCGGCTCGCTAGTCTTGAGCACCTGCAGGCGCGGCTTGACGTCGACGCCGTAATCCGACGGCTGCTTCTCCTCGATCGGCTTCTTCTTCGCCTTCATGATGTTGGGCAGGGAGGCATAGCGCGGCTCGTTCAGGCGCAGGTCGGTGGTGACGATCGCCGGCGCCTTGAGCTTCACGGTCTGCAGACCGCCGTCGACTTCCCGCGTCACCGTGACGCTGTCGCCGTCGAGCACGAGCTTGGAGGCGAAGGTGCCCTGCGACCAGCCGAGCAGCGCCGCCAGCATCTGGCCGGTCTGGTTACAGTCATCGTCAATCGCCTGCTTGCCAAGGATGACGAGGCCGGGCTTTTCCGCCTCGACGATGGCCTTGAGCATCTTGGCCACCGCGAGCGGCTCGATGACGCCGTCGGCCTTCACCAGGATGCCGCGGTCGGCGCCCATGGCGAGCGCGGTGCGGATGGTCTCGGACGCCTGCGCCGGACCGATCGACACGACGACGATTTCGGTCGCCTTGCCCGCCTCCTTCAGGCGGATCGCCTCCTCGACGGCGATTTCGTCGAAAGGATTCATCGACATCTTGATATTGGCGAGGTCGACCCCGGAACCATCCGGCTTGACGCGGATCTTGACGTTGAAGTCGACTACCCGCTTCACGGGCACCAGAACTTTCATTGATTCCCCATCCCGGCGGGCTCAAACAAAGCGGCGGGAAGCTAAAGGCCGCAGCGTCGGCGTGTCAACGTTCATGCTGCGGCGCAACGCCGTACCCGAGTGATTGGCCGCGGCAGCGCATTGGTGTTAGAAGCCGCGCCATGTCGGGGTTTATGTCGCATTACCTGGTGCCGGCCGCGATTGTCGCGGTCGCGGTCGTGCTCGTGCTCGGCCTCATCAATATGATGCGCGGCGGTTCCCCCAACCGCTCACAACAGTTGATGCGCATGCGCGTGCTGCTGCAATTCGTCGCCATCATCGTCATCATGCTGACGATCTGGGCGATGGGCCGCTAGACGCGCGAAGCTTGATCGTCGGCCGTTATTTCGCGCCGGGCGGCATCGGCGCCGCGCGCATATATTCGACCTTGGGCGCCTTCTTTTTCTTCGCCACCTTCTTCGGCTTCGCCGTATCGTCCTTCTTTCCGGCAGCCGACAGATCGACGGCGGTGGCTTGCGCAGCGGCAGCGTAGCCCTCGCAGGCCAGGGTCTTCGTTACGGGCAGCGCAAGGCAGGCCACGGCCAGACCGATCACCAGAAATCGCATGATGTCACCCCATACCCTGAGATCGAAAACGGATATTATAGGAGTGGCAGACTACTCCGAAATTCAGCCCGGATGAAAGGCCGGCCGCCATGGTGGTCCTCAACCGCATCTATACCCGCACCGGCGATGACGGCACGACCTCGCTTGGCTCGGGTGCGCGCCGCAAGAAATACGACCTGCGCGTGGAGGCCTACGGCACGGTGGACGAGGTCAATGCCGTGATCGGCCTGGCGCGGTTGCACACCGGCGGCACCGCCCTCGATGCCGGCCTCGCCCGCATCCAAAACGACCTGTTCGACGTCGAAGCCGACCTTTGCCTGTCCGAAAAGGGCCCCGGCGGCGCCCGCCTGACCGTCACGGAGGCGCAGGTGACGTGGCTGGAGGGCGAGATCGACCGGCTCAACGGCGAGCTCGAGCCGCTCAAATCCTTCATCCTGCCGGGCGGCAGCGCGGCCTCGGCCTACCTGCACCTCGCCCGCACCGTGTGCCGCCGCGCCGAGCGCATCATGGTCGCGCTCAAGGACAAGAAGGGCGAAGGCGTGTCGGAGCCGTCGCTCAAATACGTCAACCGGCTGTCGGACTACCTGTTCGTCGCCGGCCGTTATGCCAATGACAAGGGCGCCCGCGACGTGCTTTGGGCGCCGGGCCAAAACCGCTGATCGGCCTACAACCCGGACTCGCCAAATAGTTGTGCCGACGCTAGCATACTCCCGGGTCTGTGGGGGCTCGGGAGCGTATGGCGTCCGGCGTCGGTGCAGAGGCGGCGCGTGTCCGCTCGCGGGCGTCGTTCGGCGCCCCGCACGGCATCACGGCCGAGGAAAGTTACGCCGAGTGTCCCGAACTTGCCTGCGTCCGCGACCTGCTTCCCGCCGATGTGCTCGAAACCGCGGCGGGGCGCGCGACGGTGCTCGGCACCGGTGCCGACCGTGTCCTCATTGCCACCGGTGCCATCGACGAGGAAACCTATCTGCGCGCGCTCGCCCAAGATCTCGGCGCCGCGTTCGACCCGCTCGACCACGCTACGCGCGCAATGTGCCCGCTCGGCGACGGCCGTCTCATCGAATCCGCCGCGCAAGGCATGCTGCCGCTGACGGTCGGCGGCGATCTCGCTCTGGTCGTTGCGCCGCGCGCCGGGGCCGCGCGCCGGATCGCCGCGATGGTCAAGCATGCGCCGGCGCTGACATGCTATTTTCGCTTCACCACCGCTGACCGGCTCAACCGTTTTGCCATGCAGTGCGCCGGCGACAGCATCGCGGCGCGCGCGGCCGAAGGCCTGCGAAAGAACGCGCCCGTTTTATCCGCCGCACCGCCGCGCTGGCGCGGTCAGATCGGGCGGATGGCGGCGGCGGGGCTGGCATTGCTTGCGGCAGCCCTGGTCGTGCCCGAGGTGACGATGGGCGCCGTCGAAATTCTTCTGGCGTCAATCTTTCTCGCCTGGCTCGGCTTGCGGCTCATCGGCACATTCGCCGCGCCATCCGAGCGCGGCCCGGCGCCGCGGCTGTCCGACGACCAATTGCCGACCTATACGCTGATTGCCGCGCTTTACCGCGAAGCCTCCTCCGTCGGCGGCCTGTTGTCGGCGATCAAACGGCTCGATTATCCACGCGAAAAGCTTAACGTCATCATCGCCATCGAGGCCGACGATCTCGAAACGCGCACGGCACTCGAGGCCGACAATAGTCGCCTGCCAATCACTGTGATCCAGGTCCCGCCGGGAGGGCCGCGCACCAAACCGAAAGCGCTCAACGTTGCACTGACCTTCGCGCGCGGCGCTTTCACGGTCGTCTACGACGCCGAGGACCGGCCCGAGCCGGATCAGCTGCGCCGCGCCTTGCAGGCCTTCGATCGAGGCGGCCGCCGCCTCGCCTGCGTGCAGGCGCGGCTCTCCATCGACAATACCGCCGACGGCATTCTGACCCGGCTCTTCACCGCCGAATATGCCGGACAATTCGACGTCTTCCTGCCCGGCATCGCCGCCCTGCGCCTGCCGCTGCCGCTCGGCGGCTCGTCCAACCATTTCCGCACCGAAATTCTGCGCGAGGTCGGCGCCTGGGACCCCTACAACGTCACCGAGGATGCCGATCTCGGCTTCAGGTTGGCGCGCTTCGGCTATCGGACCGGAATGATCGCGTCGACGACCTACGAGGAAGCCCCCGCCGGATTGGCGCCGTGGCTGCGCCAGCGCACGCGCTGGTTCAAAGGCTGGATGCAGACCTGGCTGGTGCACATGCGCAAGCCGCGGCAATTGATGCGCGAGCTCGGCGCCGGCGGCTTCGTCACCTTTCAGCTGATCGTCGGCGGCAATGCTTTGGCGGCGCTGGTGCATCCGCTGTTCGCCGGCGGAGTGATCTATTCGGTGGCGAGCGGTTCCCCGCTGTGGCGCGGCGACAACCTCGCCGTCGCCGTGTTCGCGGCGATCTACGGCGCCAGCGCCGTCATCGGCTACCTCACGTCGGCCTTTCTCGGCTGGCTTGGGCTGTTGCGGCGGGGGCTCATGTCGACGGCCTGGGTGCTGCTGTTGACGCCGCTGCATTGGCTGCTGCTGTCGCTCGCCGCCTGGCGCGCGCTCTATCAGCTCATCGCGGCGCCCTATGCCTGGGAGAAAACCGAGCACGGACTGGCGCGCAGTTCGCGGCTCAATGCCGCCATGACACGGGCGCTGCTCGAGCTCGAGCGCCATCTCAGCGATCTTCAGAGATCGGGCAAGCTGCCGGCGGTCCGGTCCGGCGCTACAGATATTTTCTCAGATCGGCCGCGGCATCCTCGGGCCGCCGCTTGAGACTGAAGGGCGCGACGAAGCGGCCCTGCTTGTCCATCAGGTAGACCAGCGCGGTGTGATCCATGCTGTAGTCGCCGTTCCCGGTCGGCACCTTCTTGGCATAGACGTGATAGCCTTGCTCGACCTGCTCGATCGCCTTGGCGTCGCCGCTGGCGCCGCGCAGATGCGGATCGAAGCTCGACAAATAATCCTTCATCACCGCGGGCGTGTCGCGTTCCGGATCGACGGTGATGTAGAGCGCGTTGACGCGATCGGCGTCGTTCCCCATGGCGCGCAGCACTTCCGAGATTTCGAACAGCGTCGCCGGGCAGACGTCGGGGCAGTGCGTGTAGCCGAAGAACACCAGCAGAGGCTTGCCCCTCATGTCCTGATCGGTGATCGCCTTGCCGTCCTGGTCGACCAGCCTGAACGGACCGCCGATCGCCGAGCCGCCCGGCCCGCCGCTGCGGAATTGCCCGGTGGCGAACAGAAAGACGACGAAAAACACCACGAGCCCCGCCAGGAAGGCGGACAGCACCAGCATGATGTGAGACGTGCGGGCCGTCATCGTGCCTCGCCGGTCAGAAGCATGCGGCGATCCCGGCGCGCACGATCTCGAAAAAGACGGTGGTGCCGTAATAGGCCCACAGGGCGAGCGTGGCCGCCACCAGCGCGCCGGCAAGGCCGGCGAGCAGCATCACCGGCCGCGAGCGGCTCATCGTATTCAAGGCCGTGGGCGTCATTGCCGCGCTCCCGGTCGCAGGACCGAGACGATGACATATGTCCGAACCGTGCCGCCGACAATCCGCCGCCGGCGACAGCAGGCCGCGCCGGGGCAGCGCGAAAACCGCCGGCTTTGCGCCGCCCAATAGGAAAACAAGCCGTACGAATATTAACCATATTCTATGAACGGGTTTTTCGCCGCAGGTTCCCGACCTTTGCTCTAAGCAATTGATAAAATGGTACTATTCTGAGGCATTTTAGCCACAAGCGTGGCCATTCGCCGCGGTTCGCGTTGACTCGATTGGTTAAAGTCAGGATGAATGTATGAACTTTTCTCAGGCGAGGCACTTACGCCCAATAAGAATAGGGCAATGGAGAACGTGATGCGCACCGCTTTGGCGTTAGCTCTGGCGATCTCGATGTCGGCGACGGCCGCGTGGGCCGAGGATGCGAAGGCCCCGGCGGCCGTGGGAACGGCGGCGAACTGCAGCAACCCGAACGCGCTGGGCGTCGAGCGCGTCGTGCAGATCGACACCACCGGCGGCCCCGGCTTCGGCTTTGAACACTTCAAGGCCTACGACTTCCTCAAAGACAAAGAGGTCGTACTGACCTTCGACGACGGCCCGTGGCAGGGCAATACCGAGCGCGTGCTCAAGGCGCTCGCCGACCAGTGCACCAAGGCGCTGTTCTTCGAGATCGGCAAGCACGCCGGCTACTACCCGGAAATCACCAAGCAGGTCGCCAAGGCCGGCCACACCATCGGCTCGCACACCTGGTCGCACAAGGATCTCTCGACCATGTCGGAGGCCGATGCCAAGGCCGAAATCGAGAAAGGCATCGCCGCGGTCAGCATCGCGCTGGGCAACCAGCCGGTGAACCCGTTCTTCCGCTTCCCGGCGCTCAAGCATCCGCCCGAGCTGGTCAAATATGTCGGCAGCCGCAACCTCGGCATCTTCTCGACCGACATGGACTCGTTCGACTTCAAGATGCGCAAGCCCGATCAGGTCATCAAATCGGTGATGGCCAAGCTCGCCAAGCACGGCAAGGGCATCGTGCTGATGCACGACTTCCAGCACGCCACCTCCGAAGCGCTGCCCGAGCTGCTCAAGCAGATGAAGGCGGCCGGCTACAAGGTCGTCCAGGTGGTCGGCAAGACCAACGTCGAACCGCTGCCGGAGTATCGTGAAGCCGTGCTCAAGGAGATGGGCGGCGGCCTCGAGGAGGCGCGGCCGATGTCCAGCGTGATCCAGACCATCGGCGGCAACGGCAGCAACAACTAGTTCGCCGCAGCGAATAAAGGCCGGCCGCGCACAAGCAGCGCGGCCGGTTTTTTATTGGCGGCTAGCGCAACCCGAGCCGCCGCAAGCCCCGCTTCGCAACCCCGCCGGAACGGCCGGCGCGCGGCGCACGCCGGCGGCCGCCATCGGCGCCGTTCACACGTGGTGGGCCCATCAGCACCGGTTGGAACAGCACCGCCGCGGCGAGCGTGCACACCAGCGACAAGGCGAGAAGCTTGCCCATGCTCGACGTGCCGGGGTGGTTGGAGAACCACAGGCTGCCGAACGCGGTGGCGGTCGCCAGCGCGCTGAAAAACACGGCGCGCGTCAACGGCGATTGCAGCACCTGGCTCTGCCCGCCGCGCCACGCCATCACGTAGTAGATCTTGAAGGCGACGCCGATGCCGAGCAGCAGCGGCAGCGCGATGATGTTGGCAAAGTTCAGCGGCAATCCGATCACGACGCATAATTCCAGCGTCACCGCGCCGGCCACGATCAGCGGGATCAGGGTCCGCAGCACATCGCCGACGCGGCGCAGCGTCAGCCACAGCAGCACGGTGATCGACAGCAGCGCCCAGATGCCGGCCTCGATGAAGGCGCGGATGATGGTGTGGCCCGACTCGAGGATGGCGATCGGCCCGCCGGTCGCGCGCGGCTCGACCGCCAAAACGGCGCGGGCAAACTGGCGGATTTCCGGGTTCTCGTTGAGCGAGCCTTTCGGCAGGACCTCGACACGGGCGCGGCCGTCCGCCGTCAGCCACTGCCTGCGCAACGCGGCGGGCAAGGTCTGCTCGGTTACGCGCTGCGGCTGCAAGGCGGCGCGCAAGCCGTCGAGCGCGGTGTGCAGCGGCGTGACAAACACGGCCTGCGCCCGCTCGCGCACGGCGGGCGCAGCCGCGGCGAGTTCGCCGAGATCGGACGCCAGCCGCTTTGCCGCCGCCGGCCCCGCGCCGGCGCGGTTGCCGGCAGCCTGATCGAGCGCCTGCTGGGCGCGCTTGAGCGCGTCGATGTTGTCCTTGTCGCTCGGCGCCGGCCTGCGCGTCGCGCCGAGCGCAGGCAGCAAGCCCCTTGCCGCGGCCTCGATCAAGGGCACCTTCTTGTCCTGATCGGCCGGCACGAAGCTCGCCAAGGTGCGCACGCTGGAAACTTCCGGAAGCCGGCTCAGGCGCTGCGCCATTTGCTCGGCGTCGCCGACGGAATCGGCGAGCACATCGACGGCGTTGGCTCCGACCGCGGGGTCGCTCCGCACATCGAGGTAGGCGGCAATCGACTCGGCGTTCGGATTGCGCAGGTGAATCGGATTGAAATCGAATTCCAGCGAATACAGCAGCGGCGAGGCCGCCAGCACCGCCGCGGCGCTGCCGATCAGGATCGGCATGCGGTAGCGCTCCATGAAATCGTCGATCGGAGCGAGCGCGGCATAGCCGAGCGGCTCGTCTTCGCCCGGCGGATTGAGAATCATCAGCAGCGCCGGCAGCACGGTGATGCTGCCGATGAAGGCGATGATCATGCCGAGCCCGGCGATCTGACCGAGCTCGGACACGCCGCGGTAGTCGGTCGGCACGAACGACAAAAACCCGGCGGCGGTGGCCGCGGCGGCAAGCGCCAGCGGCACCGCGATGTGCTCGCCGGTATTGGCGAGCGCCTTGCGTAAATCAGCCTCCTCGTGACGCTCGGCGCGGTAGCGCACGCTGAACTGGATGCCAAAATCGACGCCGATGCCGACGAACAGCACGGCAAAGGCCACCGAAATCAGGTTGAGCGCGCCGACCATCATCAGGCCGAGCGCTGCGGTGATGGCGAGCCCGATTGCAACCGTGGCGTAGACCGCGACGATGAGGCGGCCGGAGCGCAAGGCGAGCCAAAGGATGATCAAGACGGTGATGACGGTCGCAATCAAGTTCGGCAATGCGCCGTCCGCGACGGTGGCGAATTCCTCGTCGGCGATCGGCACCGGGCCGGTGAGCCGCACGCGCGCGCCGAGCTCGTCGAGCTTGAGATCGGCGACCGCCTTGCGCACCGCGTCGCTGGCCGCCTTGCCCGGCTCGAGCGCGGCATAGTCCAGCTTCGGGTGGATTTCGACAAACCGCCGCAGCTCGCTTTGTTCGGGCGGCTTGCCGGCAACGACTTCGCGCCACGAAAAATATCCGGGCTTGCCGACCAGGATGGCGTCGAGCGCGGCGGCCGCCTGATTGAACATGTCGGCCATCGAGGAGAGGCCGTTCTCGCCTGCCTGGGCGGCGCCCTGCAGGCCGAAGCCGAGCGCCTGGGCAAGACCGCGCAGGCTGGGATCGCTCGCCATCGCCCGGACGAGGGGCGCCGAGCGCTGCAACTGGCCGGTCACCGCCGCGACCCGGTCGGTGTCGAGAAAGAGCAAGGCTTCGCGGGCAAAGAACGGCGACTCGGCCGTGGTCTCGACCGAGTCGAAAAAATCCTTGCGGCCGGACAAGGCCTCGGTGAGCGACTGCGCAGCCTTGCTCGCCGCCTCGGACGTCGGTGCATCGACGACGGCGATGATGGTCTCCTTGCCCTGAGGAAAGGCCGCATTGAACGCGAGCTCGCGCTGCCGCCAGGTCAAATTCGGCGAAATCAGCCGGGTAATATCGGTGTTGATGGCGAAATGGCGCACCGAATAATCGCTCGCCGCTCCGGCGACGACCAGGCTCGCCGCCAGCACCCACCACGGCCGGCGGGTGCAGGCCTCGATTAATGTCTTTATCGCGGATTGGACCACGGTGGCCTCGGGCAGGAATCGCGCTCTCCGACGCCATCGCGATATCACATCACGATGACGGAAGCTCGCTGTTTAGCCGCGTCCGGTGGCGCCCTGCGGGCGCTGCCGCCGCCTTAAGCGGCGCGTCATGCAAATTGGTTAAAGTCTGTGCTTTGCCCGTTTTCTACCGCGCTTCTTGAACGGAACCACCTTGGCGGAGCTGCCCGCGCTCTTACGCAACGCCTCCTTCAAATCCACCGGGCGGTTATGCTTGCGCAGCAGATCACGGAACGCCTCCTCGGCGAGTTCCTGGAACGTCATCATGCGATCGCGCGCCAGGAGATCGAGCGCCGCCCAGCTTTCCTGATCGAACTGGATGCGCTTGCCCGGCATCGAACGTCACTGCGGTACCCGCCGCGTGAACGCGGTCAGGATCGAGGAGGCGTTGGTGGCGTGCTCGTAGGCGAGCCGGCCCGCGACAACGAACAGCGTGGTCGCCAGGACAAGGCGAAGCATCCGTTCCGGAACGCGGATGGCGAAGTAGCTGCCGATGAATATACCGGGCAGCGAGCCGGCGAGCAGCGAGCCGATGATGTGCCAGTCGACCGCGCCCATCGCCCAATGGCCGAGCCCGGCAACCAATGTCAGCGGCACGGCATGGGCGATATCCGAACCGACGACGCGCGCCATCGGCATCTGCGGATAAAGCAGAATGAGGGTGATGACGCCCATAGCGCCGGCGCCGACCGAGGAGATCGTGACCAGCACGCCGAGCGCCGCACCGACGGCAATGGTGGCGAGCGCGGTGCGCCGGGTATCGAGCGCGTCGACCCGCGCGCGATACAGCGCGACAAGGGGTTGACCGAAGACCAGCACGCCGGCGGTGAGAAGCAGGGCCAGGCTGAGCACAAAGGTGATCAAGCTGCGCGCGCCGTCGCCGTGCAGGTTGAATTGCGACAGCACGAACAGGGTGACCAGGGTCGCCGGCGTGCTGCCGCTCGCCAGACGCCGCACCACGCGCCAGTCGACGCTGCGCGCAAAGCCGTGCACGACGCTGCCGCCGGTTTTGGTGACCGCGGCGTAGAGCAGATCGGTGCCGACGGCGGTCGCCGGATGGATACCGAACAGCAGGATGAGCAGCGGCGTCATCAACGCGCCGCCGCCGACGCCGGTCATGCCGACCAGCATGCCGACGGCGAATCCGGACAGCGAATAAAGCGGATCGATCATGGGGTGCCTCGTTTTGATCTAAGCACACCGCGCCGCAGCGGTCACCGAAACGATTGGTCGCGCATTCCTGTTCCGCGTCCGGCATAGGGTTTTTCACGAAATTTTACGCAAGCGGCAGGCTGTTAATTCGACCAAAAAATACCTACTTTCGTTTCCACCATGATTCAGGGACGATTTAACGAGGCCGTAGGCGGCTACCGAGCGGACGCAGGGACCGATGCCTGATATCGCCACCGTCACCATCAATCCGGCCATCGATATTTTCGTCAATGTCGAGCGCGTCGAGCCGACCAAGAAGCTGCGCTGCTCGGCGCCAAAACGCGATCCCGGCGGCGGCGGCATCAATGTCGCGCGCGTGGCGCACCGGCTCGGCGGCCGGGTGGTGGCGATTTATCCGGTCGGCGGCGCCATCGGCAAACTGCTGCAGCGCCTGGTCGAGCGCGAGGGCATCGACAGCGTCACCACGCCGTCGCATGTCGAGACCCGCGAGAATTTCACCGCCTACGAGGAAAAAAGCGGCGAGCAGTACCGCTTCGTGCTGCCGGGCTCGGCGCTGCACAAGGCCGAATGGGAGGCTTGCCTCGACAGGCTGGCGAGGCTGCCGGAGAAGCCGAAGATCGTGGTGGCGAGCGGCAGCATCCCGCCCGGCGTGCCTGAGGACTTCTTCGCCCGCGTCGCCCGTCTGGCCAGGGGCTTCGGCGCCAAGATGGTGCTCGACACTTCGGGCGCCGCGCTCAAGGCCGCGCTTGCCGAAGGCGTCACGCTGATCAAGCCGAACTTGAACGAGTTCAGCGATTTCGTCGGTCAGCCGCTGACGCGCGAACAGGACCGCATCGCCGCCTGCCGCAGGCTGATCGCCGACAAGCGCGTGGAGGCGGTTGCCCTCACTCTGGGAAAGGACGGCGCATTGCTGGTCACGGCCGACGGCGCCTGGCGCTCGGCGCCGCTGCAGGTGGAAGTGGTCAGCGCGGTCGGCGCCGGCGACAGTTTCCTCGGCGGTGTCGTCGCCTCGCTCGCCCAAGGCGAGCGCCTCGACCACGCCTTTCGCGTCGGCATCGCAGCGGGCTCGGCCGCGGTGATGAGCCCCGGCACCGAGCTGTGCCGCGAAGAGGACGTGCGGCAGCTGCTTGGCCAAGTCCGGGTCAGCGAAGTGGCGCAGGCGGCGGTCTAGCGCCTGAGCCGGGCAGGCACGGCGCGCACGTCGTCGCGCGCGGCATCGACCATGCCCAGCCAGACAATGACGGGAAGATAGATCAACAGCGGCATTATTATTCTCCGCGTTCGGTTCACGCGGACAACGTCGATGCGGCCGGCACGGTTCCTGCCGCTCACGCGGCCGTGTCAACGCATCAGCGCGCGGTGAGTTGCTGCTTGTCGCAATAGTGCTGGGCGTATTTTTCCGCCAGGCGCTGCATGTCGCGGCCGTAAGTATTCTTGTCGGTGCCGGTCCATTCGCGCGCGAGATCGGCGAAGGTCACCGGCCGGCGCAGCCGGCGCATCATATCCTGCACGTCGTTCTGCACCTGGCGCGTACGCTTGGCGACCGGCTGCGGAATGCGCATGGTCGAATACATCAAGACATGTTGCAGGTGGGCGAGCACGCCGGTCTTGACGTCGTCGAAATGCTCGCCGGGGCGCCCGGACACCGTGGCGCCGAGGCCGGCGAAATTATTGTCGCTCGCCGGCACCGCGGCGGGGGCGCCGTCGGGGCGGCGAAAGGTAAGGTAATTGGTCTCGATCAGCATCTGAAAGAAGGCATAGTCCCAGCGCACCGCCACGCAGCTTTCCGGCGGCCGCGCGACGCAGGCGCCGATCGTCTGATAGAGCGAGGCGATGTGCGCGAAACGCGGCTCGATCGCGCCCGGCGCGCGGCGCGCGGCGTTGGTGGCGGCGACGAAATCCATCAGCGTATCGGGCGCGACGCATTTGGGAACTTCGTTGCCGGCGCCGGCGATGATCGGCGGCAGCGAGGCGCAGAGCGCGGGCAGCGGCGTGGCGAGCGCCAACAGCAGAACCAGCCGTGCTTTCATGGACCCCTGCCCCGGATGTGAGGCGGGTCAGATAGCTGATTCGGGTTAATATTGCGCGACCGGATCGGCCTTCTTCAATTGCGCGAGCGCGAGCCGGGCGCGCGAAATAAGCTCGAAAACACCGTCCTGATCCACTTGTTGCCTGGCTCGCGGTGAAACCGATTGTGCCAGTACTGAAAAATTTCGATCTTCGGCAGCTTGATCGGCGGCCTGACAATTTCGAGATTGAGATCCTCGGCCAGCACCGTGGCAATCGACATCGGCAGCGTGGCAATAGCGTTGGTGTGCTTGGCGATCACCGCAGCAGCGATGAAGATGGGGACACGGCAGATGATGTTGCCGGCAGGGATGGCAGCTTCCACCGCGCGCTCGGCAAGCTTGTGAGCGTGACCGGTGCCCAAGGTCGACACCAGCACGTGATTTTCGGCGGCGAATTCGCGCAGCGACGGATTGCCCGACAGCCGCGGATGGCCGCGGTTGACCACGCTAACGTATTCCTCGGTCCACAGAAATTGCCGCCGGACGCCTTTAACCAGCGAGGGAAACGAGCCCATGGCGAAGTCGATAGTGCCGGTCTCGAGCCAGGACTCGAGATGTTCGCCATCGAGTTGGACGACTCGCAGGCGCACGTTGGGCGCTTCTTTTGTGACGCGGTTGAGAAGCGGCGGCAGAAGCTTGATGACGCCGGCATCCACCACGCAGAACTGAAAGGTCCGGGTGGAAACGCGCGGATCGAAGGCGACGTGCTCGCCGCGGAGGGCGCGCATCTGCTCGAGCACGTCGCCCACGGGCTTGGCCAGCGCGAGCGCCTTCGGCGTCGGCTCCATGCGGTGCGACACCCGCACGAATAACGGGTCGTCGAAATAACGGCGCAGCCGCGCCAGCGTCTTGCTGAGGGCCGGCTGGGTGACGTCGAGCACCTTGGCGGCGCGGGTCAGGCTGCGCTCGCGCAACAAGACGTCGAGAACCCGCAAATGCTGGATATCGAGGTCGGTCGAATAACTGTTTGGAATGTAATTTATATCCATCGATTGATAGTATAGGCAGGAGCCCCGTCCTAGGCTAGCGGCAGCTTATCGGTCGGCCGGGACGCAACCTATGCAGCAGACCATGCCGCAGCGCAGCGCGCCCATCGTTCCGGGCGGCGCGGCCACCGTGCCGGCGGCGGAGTTCCGTGCCGCGCTCGCCGGGCTCGCGACCGCCGTATCGGTGATCGCAACCGACGGGCCGGCCGGTCTTGCCGGTCTCACCTGTTCCGCCGTCTGCGCCGTTTCAGACGAGCCCGCCATGGTGCTCGCTTGCGTGCACGGCAAGAGCGCGGCGAACGGTGTCATCAAGGCGAACGGCGTGCTCTGCGTTAACTGCCTGCAAAGCGACCAGCGCGCGTTGTCGCAAGCCTTCGCCGGAATCGGCGGCATGCCGATGCCGGAACGTTTCGCGCTCGCGCAGTGGGGCGTGCTCGCAACCGGCGCGCCCTACTGCAAAGACGCCTTGCTCGCGCTCGACTGCGAAGTCGCCGATGTGCGCGACATCGGGACGCACAGCATTTTCATCGCCAAGGTCATCGCGACCGCCAAAACCCCCGACGGCGCCCCGCTTGTCTATCAGCGGCGCGCCTACGCCACGACGCGGCCTTTATGACAACTGGCCTGTAATGGAGAAATGAAATGCTGCGGACGGGCGAGCACTATCTCAAGTCACTCGATGACGGGCGCAGTGTCTGGGTCGGCAACACGCAGATCGACAACGTCGCAACCCATCCGCTGACCCGCGATTACGCACAACGCACGGCGGAATTCTTCGACCTTCATCGTCGTGCTGACCTGCAAGATCAGCTGACGTTCGTCGACGACAGCGGCGTGCGCCGCTCGATGATGTGGTTCCTGCACCGCAGCAAGGACGCGCTCGTGCGCAAGCGGCGCTACCACGAGTTCATCATGCGTCATTTTGTGGCGGCATCGATGCCGCGCACGCCGGATTCGCAGAACTACATGCTGTTCACCTACATCGACGACCCAGAACCCTGGGAAAAGGCTTCGATCGGCGCCGACGGCCGCGGGCTCGCCGACAACATCCGCAATTTCTGGCGGTACGCGATGGACAACGATCTCGTCGTTGCGCCGCATTTCGTCGACCCGCAGGCTGATCGCTCCGACCCAAACGCCCACGCCAACTCGCCCGCCTTGCGCATCGTCAAGTCCACCGACGACGGCATCATCGTCAACGGCGTCAAGGCAATCGGCACTGCCTCCGCTTTCGGCGATTACCTGCATCTCGGCGTGTTCTTCCGGCCAGGCGCCAAAGGCGACCAGATCATCTACGGCGTTTGTCCGGCCAACTCCAAGGGCATCACCATCGTCTGCCGCGAAAGCGTAGTGGCACAGGATCCCGTCGAGCATCCGCTCGCATCACAAGGCGACGAACTCGACGCCACGGTGCTGTTCGACAATGTGCTGATTCCCTGGAAATACGTGTTCCACGTCGGCAATCCCGATCACGCCAAGCTCTACCCGCAGCGGGTCTTCGACTGGGGACACTACTATGCGCTGGTGCGCCAGGCGGTGCGCGCGGAATTGCTCGCCGGTCTCGCCATCCTGATCTGCGAGCACCTCGGCACCTCGAAGATTGAAGCGGTCCAGGCAAGGCTTGCGCGCATCATCGGCTTTCAGCAATCGACCTATGCACACGTTCTGGCTTCGGAGGATCAAGGCTTCTTCACGCCGGGCGGGCTCTACAAGCCGGACATCCAGCTGTTTAACTGGGGCCGCGTCTACTTCTTGCAGAATTTCGGCGGCATCGTCGACGAACTGATCGACCTGTGCGGCCGCAGCGCCATCATGTTTCCGACCGAAGCGCAGTGGCAGAACCCGCAGATGCGCCCTTGGTTCGAGAAGCTCAACAAGGGCGCGGCGGGCGAACCCTACGACCGCGTCAAGATCGCGCGCGTCATCCGCGATCTTTATCTGACGGACTGGGGCAGCCGCCTGTTCATGTTTGAGAACTTCAACGGCACCCCGCTGCAAACCCTGCTTTCGCTGACCATGAAGCGTGCCGAGTTCACCGGCACCGGCCCATTCGCGGCTTTCGCCCGGCAAGTCGTTGGGCTCGCCGGCGGCTGCGACAAGACCACCGAGTATCAGACCGTCGCCGACTACGCCAAGGCGCAGGACGCGGGACGCCGCGCCGCGCCGACGTCGGCCGTGCAGGCAGCCGAATAGAGATTCGCAAAGGAGACACCATGCCGAAACAACGCATCAGCTACGTGCCGCTCGACAAAATGGACGCCAAAATGCGCGCGGAAATGCAGCGCTGTCAGCGCGAGGGCACACCGCGGCCGGAAAGCTCGGCTGTGCGCGCGCACGTCCCGGCCTGCTTCTGGTTCTTCGCCGACTCCTGGAACAATATCTTCCGCAACGGCGTGCTCGACCATCCGATCAAGGAACTGTGCCGGCTCTACGTCTCGCGCTCGGTGCAGTGCGAGTACTGCGGCAATCAGCGCTCGGTCAAGGCGACCACCAGCGGCGCACTGATCGAAGACCACGTGATGGATCTCCTCAACTTCGAGAAGTCCGCAAAATACAACGAGCGGCAGAAGGCCGCGCTTGCCTATGCCGAGGCGATCACCTGGCACCTCAACACCGACGACGCCTTCTGGGACCGCATGCACCGCAATTTCACAGAACCGGAGCTGGTTGAACTCGGCTGCATGATCGGGTTGACGCTCGGCCAGCAGAGCTGGCTGCGTCTGCTGAACATCGAGCACCACGAGGTGCTCGCCGGCACCTCGGCATCGATGGCGCCGGGCTATGAGGATCCGCAGAAGCTCAAGCAGACCAAATCGTCGCCGGAATATTGGGCGAAAACCAAGACCGGCGCACAGCCCGGCAAAGTCGCCTGATCATCGCAGCAGAAGGAACATCGGAGTTTAACGCGCAAAGAATTCAGACCGTCGCGCGCCGGAATACCAAAAACAGCCGGCCACTGACGGGCCAATCGGCTTACCAGGGAGGGGCGCCATGGCCAACACAGGTGGGAAGCAGGTCGAAGTCGTCAACATCGTGGACGGCTCGTCGGTCGGCAAAACGATCATGCTCGTCGTCGCCTTGTGCGCCGGCGTCTCGTTTCTCGACGGCTTCGACATTCTGGCGATCTCCTATGTCGCACCGGTGATCGGCGCCGCCTGGAAGCTGCCGCGCGAAGCATTCGGGCCGATCTTCGCCGCCCATTACATCGGTGCGGCCGCCGGCTCAGTTTTCTTCGGCTGGTACGCCGACCGTTACGGACGCCGCATGGGCGTCATCATCCCGACGGCCATCTTCGGCCTGTTCGCGCTTCTGACCATCTACGCCTACGATTTTCGATCGCTTTTCATCTTCCGGGTACTGATCGGCATCGGATTGGGCGGCGCGCTGTCCAACGCCATTGCCATGGTCGCGGAGTATGCTCCGCAGCGCGCGCGCGCCACGCTGGTCAGCCTGATGTACGCGGCGTTTCCGCTCGGCGGCGTCATCGGCGGGCCGATCGCGGCGGTGCTCATCGCCAAGTACGGATGGCACGCGGTTTTCATCCTCGGCGGCGTGCTGCCGCTATTGCTGACGGTGGCGCTGCTGCTATGGCTCAACGAATCGGTCCGCTTCCTTGTCCTGAGCAGAGCGCCGGCCGCACGCATCGGCGATATCCTCCGACGCATCTCCGATTCGTTCACGCCGGCCCCGTCGGACGTCTATCTGCTGCCGCAGAGCCGCGGCATCTCGGCAAGACCGACACGCGAAATCTTCGGCCGCGAATTCGTGCGTGCCACCGTTCTGCTTTGCATCGCTGCGTTTGTCGCACAGCTCGTGATCGTTTACGTCGTCACCTGGATGCCGCTTGTGCTCGCTTCCATCGGCATGCCGGTGACAAGCGCGATTTTGGCATCGGTTGCGTTTTCCGTCGGCGGCATCTTTGGCGCCGTCGGGCTCGCGCGCATCATCGACAAGGACAAGTCGTACAGAGGACTTGTCATCACCTTTTTCCTGTCCGCGCTCTCGATCGCCGGCATCGGATTCCTTGCCGCCAACTGGTACGGGCTGCTGGCGATTACCTTCGTCACGGGCCTGCTTACGGTCGGCGCCAACATCGTCTTGTCGGCCTACTCCGCGACCGTTTACCCCACGGCGATCCGGTCCACCGGCGTCGGCTGGGTGGTCGGCTGGGGCCGCGTCGGGGCGATCGCCGGCGCGCTGTTCGGCACCGCGCTGGTTGCTGCCGGGCTCAACATCGAGACTGCCTACATCATTGCCGCGGTTCCGGCGGTCGTCGGCGGCATCGCCATCGCATTGGTGCGGGCGCGTCCGCAATCGAGCGTCGTCTATGCTTGATGCACCAGGGAGAAGATAATGCACGGCCTCTATTCCAACGACGCATCCTGGATCGACACCGCGGGTCGGCTGCTGCTGGTCGCCTTCTTCGTCATCGTGTGGCTGCGCAATCTGTCGAAGCACCATGTCGAGGACCACATCAAGCGCCTGACCGTCTTCAAGTGCCCGATGCCGCGGCAGGCTTTTTGGGCTGGCATGATCCTGGACGCGGTCGGCTGCGTGCTCGTGCTGATCAACTGGCACACGGCGGCCGGCGTGCTCTGTCTGATCGTGTTCACGGTGCTGGCGACGCTGCTCTTGCTGCGCTTCTGGGAGATGGACGACCCGATGAAGCGCACCGGCATGC
Organism: Pseudolabrys sp.; assembly: GCA_035651255.1. Lineage (GTDB taxonomy): Bacteria > Pseudomonadota > Alphaproteobacteria > Rhizobiales > Xanthobacteraceae > Pseudolabrys. Next base: position 2,494 of record DASRGB010000026.1, on the reverse strand, counting down.
AGAACGGCTTTCTCGCCAATCTCGGCGTACTCGGCGGGTTGCTGCTGCTGCTGCAAAACGTGATGTGACAGTTGCGATGGACCGCAAGCCGTCGCCGCGGCTCGATCCACTGCCGCCGGAACATTCGCCGGAGCTGACGGAGGAATTCGATTCCTTCTTCAAGACGCTGGGCTTTGTGCCGAACAGCGTCCTTACCATGCAGCGCAAGCCGAAGCTGGCCAAGGCCTTCGTGCAGATGCAGCGCGCGCTGTGGGATCCCGAGAGCAAGGTCGATCGTGGCCTCAAACGCCTGCTGGCGCACGCCGCAAGTCGCGCCGCGGGCGACCCTTACAGCATGGCGCACACCGCGAGCGGCGCCCTGCATTTCGGCATCGCGCCCGAGAAGCTTGCCGCGATCGGCGCCTATGCGACGAGCCCGCTTTTCACCCCCGCGGAGCGCACGGCTCTGGACCTCGCGGTCGCCGCGAGCGGCCAGCCCAACGAGGCCGGCGACAGCCATTTCACGGCAATGCGCAAGCATTGGAGCGAGGAGCAGATCGTCGAAATCGTCGGCGTGGTGGCGATGGCCGGCTTTCTGTCGCGCTGGAACGTCACCATGGCGACGCCGCTCGAGCCGGAGCCGCGAGCGGTCGGCGAAAGGCACCTGGCCGCCCACGGCTGGCGGCCGGGGCAACATCTGCGTTAGACCGGCAGGGTGGAGCGGGCGAAGGGAATCGAACCCTCGTATGCAGCTTGGGAAGCTGCCGTTCTACCATTGAACTACGCCCGCGGCTCTTCTTTTTATGCCACGTGCCGCGGCGAAGGCAATGTCAGTAAAGCGGCCGCGACAGCTTGAGCCCGAATGCCGGCTCGTCGTTCCAACTGCGCCGCGCCTGATTGATGCTCGAAGGGTCCGGCGTCTGCCAGTAGTTCGATTGATCGGCGCTCATGCGCGCCGTGATCCCGGCGTTCGGATCGATGGTCGGGATCTCGATCTTCTTCCAGCGCGGGTTGATGCGGTCGCCGGAGTCCTGCGCCTGAGCGGCGCCGGCAAGGCCGGTGAGGACGAGGCAGAAGCAAAGCGCACACCGCATGGAGGACCTCGGGGGGCAGTGACCGTGGTCCAAGAATAGCGGTTACGGCCAGCTCTGTCTCTCGCCTCGGAAGGCTCGGCCCATGAATTCCGCGGCTTTCACCCATTTGGCGCCGCGCGCCGGCGGCGGCGGAACGGTCGGCGACGACGGCGGCAGGTAGTCGCTGTGGTCATAGCCGGCCTCTTTCGGAATCTGCCACGGCGCCAGCGCCGGCCCGACCGGCTTCGGCCCGCTATAGCCGAGCGCCGGCTGGAACGGCGTGTGATCGGCGTTCAGCAGATCCGAGATCGGGTCACCGATCGGGAATGCCAGCTTCAGGACGTGATCGCTGCGCGAGGCCAGCAGCGACACCTGCCCGGTATTGCCCGCGGCCGAGGCATATTCGGTGGTCAGACAGTCGCGGTTGATGGCGGCTGCGGCGAGGCAGATTTCCTTCGCCTTGGCGCCGAGATTGGCGACGGCCTCCAGCACGAGACGGGCGCCGAGACTGTGGGAAACAAAGGAAAAGCTCGCCGTTTCGGTCAGGTGCGTGTTGCAGAACGTCGCCAGCCGGCGTCCGCAGTCCATGGCATCTCCGCCTTCGAACGGGTAGTTGATCACCGGAATCCAGAAATCGCCCGGCCACAGCACGCCGATAAAGACATCGCCCGATGACAGTTGCAGCCGCGGCTCGAGCCGGGCGAGCGCGCGGATGCCTTCGTCGCGGTTGACGTTGAAGCCGTGCACGCCGAACAGCACAGTCTTGCCTGCGGTCAGCGCGGCAAGCTTTGCCGGCGGCAGCACCTGCAAGGCCGGCTGACCGGCCGTGCCGTCGCCGGAGAGCACGATCGGGTCGATGACGCTGCCGGCCACGGCCTGCGAGCGGAAGTTCAGGTAGAGCGTCATGGCTCAGCGCTTGACCGAGCCGATGGCCTTGACCGCGGCTTGCAGCGAGCTCGACAGGTCCTTGGCGATCGGCGCCAGCGGCGTTGCGATCGCGCCGATGACAAGCGCGACCAGAAACTCTTTCGAGGCCATATAATCGAAAGGAGCCAATGCGGCCGGGGATTTTGCTGCCGCATCGACGAAATAACCGCCGAAGCCCGAGAGCACCATGGCGACCACCGCCGCCAGCAATTTCGCCGTGTTGCGGTATTGCTGATCCGCGCGCTCATAGGCGGCATCCAAGATGGCGCTGACCAGCGCGTCGAAGCGGCCGAGCACGTCAATGTCGGACTTGGCGAGGTCCGTGCCTTTGTCGATCTTCTTGGCGACGGCATCGAGAGTCTTGGCGTCGATGCCGACCGCAGCGGCGAGCTTGGTCGCATTCCCCGGCGACAGCGCGAGATGGATCAGCGACTTGGCCGCGGCCTTCTGATCGGCTTTGGCAACGCCGTTGAGCCAATTGGCGCGCAGCGTCTGCCACGGCGCATTGCCGAGCG
>DASRGB010000025.1:0-24080 GCA_035651255.1 Pseudolabrys sp. | reverse complement strand
GTCGAAGCGTCGGGAGCTTCGCGGCTTGGACCGCCGGGCCGTGGCAAGCGCATCTCCGCCGCCACGTCATTCCCCGGCCACCGCTCCCCATTCCGTATCTGAAGATGCTGTACAGACACCCCCGGTGTGGAATGGGATGCGCGCACCCTAAGGCCGCGCCGCAGGGCGGGGATAAGTCCTCACGGAAATGTGAACGTAGTCCTATAATGGCCGCGGCCGAGCAGCGCCTTTGATGCGCAACATCACCGTTCTTGATGCGACGCGATATTCCCTAACCATTTAGGGACACTCACACTTTATTGTGATTCGGAGGTCTCTTGTGCGCCGCAATAAGCGCGCTATCTGACGCGTGACAGATTCACGACGAGGCAAGACAATGATGTCCAACACGATGAAGATTGTTTCCGCGACCGCGATCGCCGCAGCGCTTTTGGCGACGGTGTCGGTGGCGCGCACCGTTCACATCCACGGCGCCGCGCCGGCGGCAGCGACCGTCGGCCTGGCGCCGGAAGCGGCGCAGCCGCGCCCGCACGCCAACTTCGCCTGCGCGCCCTCGCTGCGCGCCGACTGCGACAAGCTCGACTGGTTTCCGGAGTGAGCGCTTAAAGCGCGCGCAGCTCGATCCAGACGTCGAATGGCCGGGCCCGTCCCGGCCATTTTGATTCTGGGGCGGGCGGCGCTCTCGGCGTGGTCATTGCCGGGCTTGACCCGGCAATCCATGAGGCGCATCCCCAATCTCAACCGCAAGAATTTCGATGGCGGCGATTCACCAGGGGTGCGCGGGTCAAGGCCCGCGCCTGACGGAGAGAGCCTGCGCCATGGCACATGTCAAAAAAGGACTGCTGACCGCTCCGGGGGAGTGGCGAAAGCATTTGCGGTTCTTGAAGAAGTTCTATTGGCACGCCGAGCGGCGCGAAGCGCGACGCCAAGCGAAGCAAGAAGCCAAAGCCCGGCCCCCGCGCCGGGCTTTCGATTTTCCGGCAATGTTCATACCGGCGCCTCGTAGGGGGGATTGACCGAAAGCCTAACCCGCCGCGTGGTGCCAGCCCGAACGGGACGGCGGATTATGCTTCGCTCATCCGCTGCGCGGGGGCTATGTGTTATTTCTCTTCAAGCGCGTCGAAGTCGAAAGCAAGGGCCTCATACACATTTCGTATGCTTTTCTCGCAGTAATATTTCGCGTTAGGCGCACCGACAGTCGGAGGACGCGGTGATAGAAATGTATTGAAGTTGCCAAAAAACATTTTGGATGCCTTTTTATTGATACGATTTATGTCACCGAAATTCGTAAATAAAATCGACTTTGGTGACACCATTTGCTCGGTCAAGCGGAGGCTTTCGAAGAGATCGAGCCTTTTTGAATTATTGTCATCAAACCCGTATCCAAGAACGTAGACACAGCGGGCATCTGCGATCACTTTCTTTGCATCTGAGAGTATGTCTTTGTCTTCAGTCTTATCCGTCGGATCAATTACTCTGAGATTCTTCGACGCTTCATATAATTCGTCCAAAAACGTTACAAAGGCATTGTGTTTTGTCCCGCTGTCGGAATATCTTGCTAGGTCCTCTGGGGTATTAGAAAAAAGGCTAAAATCTACTGCATGGAAATTGTCGCTCGGATAGTCTCGAATTTTTCCGTAGACATGCAGTATGCGCTTATCTCCAAGAAATTTTTTGACATCCGCTGAATCTAAAAACTCTATAGCACTCAAGCCATTGAAGAGCGCGTATTCTAACGAAACGTCATAATTAAATGTGACAAAATGGATTCTGTTTTCGTGCAGCTGCTTACTCACTCTACAATTGTTCAAGAGCTTATGAATCAGAAAGCGATACCAATCGTCATTAAAGCTAGTGAGATCAAGGTAGCGTGCATTTTGTCGATCTTCCAATCTTGGAGATCGCGAGAGTATTTCGCGCCTATTTAAATTCCCGCCGCTCTTCAGGTAAGAAGCCTCGCATTCTAAAATGACCCACGCGATCATGAGCTTGCCAATAGGTTGAAGTTGCGGATTTTGACCCAAAAAGTAATCAATAACGAGTGGGTTTACTTGCCTGAGTTTTTTGATGAACTCTTCGCAATCGCGCCACACTTTCTCCCATTGTTTTTGAATATCTCCCGATGGCACCTGTCCGGGATACTCTCTCACTATGACGGGACGTGGCTCTCTTAGTGGCAAAGATTCCATAGAGCGGCGAAGAAAATTTGAAGTTTCACGCGCTTTATCGAGAGTTTTACGAACAAGCTCCTCTCCCGTCGGATATCCGTAATGCCAGCTCGCGCCCGCGCCTAAAATAAAAACAGTCTTTTGTTCAAACATGCGTCCGCTCGATGAATATTAGGCACAGGCGAAACTACCCCCCCACACCCTTGCTCTTCAGCGCGCCGCCGATCTCGTCCAAAATCGCCGGGTCGTCGATGGTGGCCGGCATGGTCCAGGGCTCGCCGTCGGCGATCTTCTTGATGGTGCCGCGCAGGATCTTGCCCGAGCGCGTCTTCGGCAGCCGCTGAACCGTGATGGCGAGGCGGAACGAGGCGACCGGGCCGATCTTGTCGCGCACCAGCTGAACGATCTCCCTCTCGATCTCCTCCGGCGGGCGGTTGACGCCGGCCTTGAGCACGATGAAGCCGCACGGCACCTCGCCCTTGAGCTCGTCCTTGATGCCGAGCACGGCGCACTCGGCGACGTCGGGGTGGGAGGCCAGCACCTCCTCCATGCCGCCGGTCGAGAGCCTGTGGCCGGCGACGTTGATGATGTCGTCGGTGCGGCTCATGACGAAGATGTAGCCGTCCTCGTCCTTGTAGCCGGCATCCGCCGTCTTGTAGTAGCCGGGGAACTCGGCGAGGTAGCTCTCCTTGAAGCGCTCGTCGTTCCGCCACAGCGTCGGGAATGCGCCCGGCGGCATCGGCAGCTTGACCACGATCGAGCCGATCGTGCCGGCCGGCTGCACCTTGTTGGCGTCGTCGACGATGTCGATTGAGTAGCCCGGCATCGGCACGCAGGCCGAGCCGTATTTCACCGGCAGCGCGCCCAAGCCCACCGGATTGCCGGCGATGCACCAGCCGGTCTCGGTCTGCCACCAGTGGTCGATCACCGGCTTGCCCAGCACCTGCTCGGCCCATTCGATGGTCGGCGGGTCGGCGCGCTCGCCGGCGAGGAACAGCGTGCGGAATTTCGACAGATCGTACTTTTTGATCAGCGCGCCCTTGGGATCCTCCTTCTTGATGGCGCGGAACGCCGTCGGCGCCGTGAACAGCGCCACCACCTTGTGGTCGGCGATGACGCGCCAGAAGGCGCCGGCGTCGGGCGTGCCGACCGGCTTGCCCTCGTAGAGGATCGAGGTGCAGCCGTGGAACAGCGGCGCGTAGACGATGTAGGAATGGCCGACCACCCAGCCGACGTCGGAGCCCGACCACCACACCTCGCCGGGATTGACGCCGTAGAGATATTGCATCGACCACTTCAGCGCGACGAGGTGGCCGCCATTGTCGCGCACCACGCCCTTGGGGATGCCGGTGGTGCCCGAGGTGTAGAGGATGTAGAGCGGGTCGGTGGCCGCGACCGGCTCGCAGGCCGAGGTCTTGGCGTAGTCGACGGCGTGCTCCCAGACCTTGCGCCAGTCGTGGTCGCGGCCCGCGACGAGCTTGGCCTCGCATTGCGGGCGCTGCAGGATCAGGCAGGTCTGCGGCTTGTGCCTGGCGATATCGATGGCCTCGTCGAGCAGCGGCTTGTAGGGGATGACGCGGGCGCCCTCGATGCCGCAGGAGGCCGACAGGATGACCTTCGGCTTGGCGTCGTCGATGCGGGTGGCGAGCTCCTTGGCGGCGAAGCCGCCGAACACCACCGAATGGATGGCGCCGATGCGGGCGCAGGCCAGCATGCCGATCACCGCCTCCGGCACCATCGGCATATAGAGCACGACGACGTCGCCCTTTTTGACGCCGAAGTCGCGCAGCATGGCGCCGAGCAGCTGCACTTCCGACAAGAGGCGGCCGTAGCTGAAGGTCTGCTTGGTGTTGGTGACGGGGGAATCGTAGATCAGCGCCGCCTGGTCGTTGCGGCCCGCGAGCACGTGGCGGTCGAGCGCGTTGTAGCAGGTATTGACCACGCCGTCGGCGAACCAGCGGCCGTAGATGCCCTGGCTCTTGTCGAACACCGTCTTGGGCTTCTCGATCCAGTCGATCTCATTGGCGGCCTCGCCCCAGAAGCCCTCGGGGTCGCGGCACCAGCGCGCGTAGACGTCGTGGTAACGGCTCGAGCGGGCGTCCATGGTGGTTTCCTCTCCGCCTCTCGCCGTCATCCTGAGGTGCAAGCGCAGCGAGCCTCGAGGGATGACGGGCAGGGATTCCGTGGCCGTCATCCGTCGAGGCCCGGCCTGCCGGCCGAGCACCGCAGGGTGACGGGCTTTGCCCGCGATTGTGTCGCGTCGGCCATGCGCAAACAAGGCTGGCGAAACTGCGACCTATCGCCTAGTCAGGTGTCATCGCCCGCGCAAGCGGGCGATCCAGTATCCCCGGTCGGGCCGTGATTACTGGATTCCCCGCTGGCGCGGGGAATGACAGCCGAAACTGCCTTCATGACCGTCATCACCGACCCCTTGTTCTATGCCCTGGCGGTGCCGGCCGTGGTCGTGCTCGGCCTGTCCAAAGGCGGCTTTTCCGGCGTCGGGCAGATGGCGCTGCCGATCATGGCGCTGGCGCTGCCGCCGCTCGAGGCCGCCGCCATCATGCTGCCGATCATGATCGTGCAGGACCTCGCCGCGCTCTGGGTCTACCGCAAGGACTGGAACGGCCGCATCATCGCCACCATGCTGCCCGGCGCGCTGCTCGGCGTCGCGCTCGCCGGCGTGCTGGCGGCCTATGTGTCGGACGCCGCGGTGCGCGTCTTCATCGCCGTCTTCACCCTCGCCTTCGTGCTCTACAACTGGATCGGGCCGAGCCGCGTCGCCAAGGAGGCCGGCAGCGCCAGCCTCGCCGGCGGCGTGTTCTGGGGCGCCGGCTCCGGCTTCACCTCGACCATCTGCCAGGCCGGCGCGCCGCCCTATCTGATGTACGCGCTGTCGCAGCACATGACCAAGATGACCTTCGTCGGCACCACCGCGTTCTTCTTCGCCGCGGTCAACTGGCTCAAGGTCGTGCCCTATGTCGCGCTCGGCCAGTTCAGCGCCACGGGCCTGCGCACCTCGCTGGTGCTGCTGCCGCTGGCGGTCGTCACCAATCTGCTCGGCTTCTGGCTGGTGCGCATCACGCCGCAGCAGCTGTTCTTCAGGATCACCCACGCGCTGCTGTTCCTGATCTCGCTCGAGCTGCTGCGCAGCGGCATTGCCGGCCTGCTGCGCGGCTGAACCGGCTGACCGGGCGGCGCGACTAAGCTAGACTGGCGGCGGGGGAAGACGTCATGCGCCTTGGCCTGTTGGCGGTTCTGCTCGGCCTGTTCGCGCGCGCCGCCTGGGCGGCGACGCCGGACGATTTCACCGAATGCAAGTCGGCCAACGATGCCGAGCGCATGATCGCCGGCTGCACGCGCGTGATCGAGGAGAAGCTGTTCCCGGCCGACACGCTCGCTAACGCGCATCTGCGCCGCGGCGCCGCCTATCACCACCAGGGCGACTACGACAAGGCGCTCGCGGACTATGACGAGGCCATCCGGCTGGCGCCGAACGGCGCCGTCACCTATTTCTTCCGCGGCCAGCTCTATTACGACGAGAACGATTACGGCCGCGCCGTCGCCGACGAGACCCGGGCGCTCAAGCTCGATCCGATGATGACCTCGGCCTACAACTGGCGCGGCCTGGCCTATTTCGTGCAGCGCTACAACGACCTCGCCATCGCCGATTTCAGCGCGGCCATCCTCACCAATCCGGATTACGCCAACGCCTACTGGAACCGCGGCCAGGCCTACGAGGCGGCGCAGGACTTCACGCGGGCGCTGGCCGACTACAACGAATTGATCCGCATCGAGCCGGACAAGGGCGTCGGCTATGCCAGCCGCGCCAAGGCCTATCGCGTGCTCGGCGACTACCAGCACGCCATGGCCGACGCCGAGAAACTGCTCAGCCTCGACCCCGATTACTACGGCGCCTATTCGGTGCGCGGCGACATCTATCGGGCGCAGGGCGACCTGACGCGGGCCATCGCCGACTACAGCGAGGACATCAAGCGGCACTTCAACAATTCCGAGGCCTACCGCCGCCGCGCCGTGGCCTATCGCCTGAAGGGCGACCGCGACAACGCCATCGCCGACTTCAAGGCGGTGGTCAACGCCAACCCGCGCGATTCGGCGAACGAGCGCGCCGAGCTCAGGGCGCTCGGCGTCGAGCCGCCCGATCCCGACCGCGTGCCCAAGGCCAAGGACCTGCTCAATTCGCTCAGATAAGCGACGTCATGGCCGGGCTTGTCCCGGCCATCTCGCTTGGAATGGCACGGCTCTCACTCCCATGATCGGGATCGCCGGGACAAGCCCGGCGATGACAAGCTTGAATTTGGCCGCTAGTTTTTTCGCCGGGAGGGATACCATGGCGAAAACGCCTTACGATATCGATCTCGACCGCAATCCGGCCAATTTCCAGCCGCTGACGCCCATCGGCTTTCTCGAGCGCGCCGCGGCGGTCTTTCCCGGCCACACCGCCGTCATCCACGGACGCTTGCGGCGTTCCTACGCCGAGTTCTACGCCCGGGCGCGGCGCCTCGCCTCCGCCCTGGCAAAGCGCGGCATCAAGCGCGGCGACACCGTGGCGGTGCTGCTCGCCAACACCCCGGCGATGCTGGAATGCCACTACGGCGTGCCGATGACGCAGGGCGTGCTCAACACCCTCAACACAAGGCTCGACGCCCCGATCATCGCCTTCTCGCTCGACCACGGCGAGGCCAAGGTCGTCATCACCGACCGCGAATTTTCCAGGACCATGAAGCAGGCGCTCGCGCTCGCCAAGGTCAAGCCGCTGGTGATCGATTACGACGACCCCGAGTACAGCGGGCCCGGCGAGCGGCTGGGCGAGATCGAGTACGAGGCGTTTCTCGCGCAAGGCGATCCGAATTTCGCCTGGCTGATGCCGCAGGACGAGTGGGACGCCATCTCGCTCAACTACACCTCGGGCACCACCGGCGACCCCAAGGGCGTGGTCTATCATCACCGCGGCGCGCACCTGCTGGCGCTCGGCAATGTCGTGACCTGCGCGATGGCCAAGCACCCGGTCTATTTGTGGACGCTGCCGATGTTCCACTGCAACGGCTGGTGCTTCCCGTGGTCGATCTCGGTCGTGGCCGGCACCCATGTCTGCCTACGCTACGTGCGCGCCGCCGCGATGTACGACGCGATCGCGACCCACAAGGTGACGCATCTGTGCGGCGCGCCGATCGTGATGGCGACGCTGCTCAACGCGCCGGCCAACGAGAAGAAGCCGCTGCCGCATGTCGTCGAGTTCTTCACCGCCGCGGCGCCGCCGCCGGAAGCCGTGCTCGCCGCCATGAAGGAGGCGGGCTTCAACGTCACGCACCTTTACGGCCTGACCGAGACCTACGGGCCCGCGGTGGTCAACGACTGGCACAGGGACTGGGACGCGCTCGGCAAATCCGAACAGGCGGCCAAGAAGGCGCGCCAGGGCGTGCGCTACGGCGCGCTGGAGGCGCTCGACGTGCTCGATCCGGAGACCATGCAGCCGGTGCCGCGCGACGGCGCGACGCTGGGCGAAGTGATGTTCCGCGGCAACGTCGTCATGAAGGGCTATCTCAAGAACAAGAAATCGACCGACGCGGCCTTTGCCGGCGGCTGGTTCCATTCCGGCGACATCGGGGTGATGCACGCCGACGGCTACATCCAGCTCAAGGACCGCTCCAAGGACATCATCATTTCCGGCGGCGAGAACATCTCCTCGATCGAGGTCGAGGACGCGCTCTACAAGCACCCCGCGGTCGCCGCCGCCGCGGTGGTGGCCAAGCCCGACGACAAATGGGGCGAGACGCCCTGCGCCTTCATCGAATTGAAGCCCGGCGCGCAGGCGACGAGCGAGGAGCTGATGCAGTGGTGCCGCAACAACCTCGCCGCCTACAAGTGCCCGCGCTACGTGGTGTTCGCCGAGATCCCGAAGACCTCGACGGGCAAGATCCAGAAGTTCAAGCTGCGCGAGATGGCGAAGGCGGTGTGAGCTCAAAGCCGGTGCGTCTCGCGCGCCCTTGCGATTGATGCGGGTTTGGTATCGGCGCAGGCCGGTTCCGCCGCATTCCGGCCATTTTCCGCCCTGTATCCGCGCCATCGCTGACAGTGTCGTTCACGGGCCATTCAGCAAGGCGCGCCCACAGTCGGCGCCAACGACCTCGTGTCAGGAGAGGAAACATGTTCCACAAGGCTTCGATCCTTGCCGCCGCCGTCGCGATTGTGCTTGCGGTGGCGCCTTCCGCCGATGCCAAGCAGGGCAAGCAGGGCAAGGGCGCCCACGCCGGCAAAAGCGCGCACGTCAGCAAGAGCGTGCACGTCAAGAAGAACGTGCACGTCAACAAGAGCGTCCACGTCAAGAAGACCGTGCATGTCAAGAAGACCGTGCACGTTCGCTATGTGATCGGCCGATCCTATAACGGCCACATCTGGTACGGCCACCACGGCCATCGCTGGCACGGCGCGTGGTACGCCTATGGCGTGGGTCCGTGCTGGGTTCTGGTCGACGGCCTGTGGTTCTGGAACGTCGTGGCCTGCCCGCTGTAGCGCGCATCCAGGCTGCTTAAAAAGGGAAACGCGGGCGCGCCGGTTGGCGCGTCCGCGCCATCGGCAAGCCGCGCCGACAGGACAGCGCCGCTCCCCGCCGCGGCGCGGCCGCCGGCACTAGACATATTGCACGCCGGCCATAGTGTTTTTTTGCCAGACGCAATAGCAGCGGAACCGGTCACTCTGCCCGTGAATGAACAGGTGGAACTGCTCGGGGAGCTTTTGCGGCTCGGCAAGCTCGAGACGCGCGCCTTTTGTCGAAATGTCACGGACCGTGCACTTGATTTTGGTGCCGTCGACGAGAACGACCGTCGCTTCTCTCATCGTCGGATAGCGAAAGGCGCTGCGTGAATTCACGGCGCCGCATCTCCGATCGGCTCCTGTGCAGGAGATACGGCCGATTTCCTTCTGACCTGATAGAATCGCAGGATGCGTTCCGCGGTGGCGCGGCGTAATGCGATAAATTCCGCCTTTGTGCGGACGAGATCGAGCTCGTTTGACGCCTCGCCGGGCAGCCGCGCGCCGTAGATGGCCGGCAAGGCTGACAAATGGAACCCGATGGCCTTGAGAATCACCGCGACCGGGCTCGACCAGCCGCCGATGACAAGGCGTTCGATCTCGGCAGCCGAAAGCTGGGCCAGGTCAGCGATGGCAACGACCATTTCCTCGAGCTTTTTTTCTTTGGCGAATGCAACCACGGCGTCTTCGGTGATCGGCTGGGCCCTGACGATCAGCTCGGCCGTTCGGTAGTCCTTGATCTTTTCGGCACCGCCGCCGGAAGGCTGGGTGGGCGGAAGAATGGCGTTAACCGCCTGCAATTGGCGCGGATCGTCGGCGATCAGGCGCTGTCGGACCGCTTCCGATGCGCTGATGAGCAGCTGACGAAAATGACGAGCAGGAATATCGCTTCGCTGCGCGATGCATTCACAAAGCCACTCGTCGCCGGCGCTTCTGTCCAACAATATTTCAAAGCCTGGCTCGGAAATCTTGGCGCCCGGATTGTTGGCGACCGTGGCAAGAACATTGCGGTCGCCCGTTTTGATGAGTTCGGTCGAGACGTTCTCGCTGATTGCGTTCCGCGTGGCGATGGCCAGCGAGTGCTTTTGCCCCCGCTTTCCAATGCAGTCGACCAGCAGGGCGTCGTCCAGCGCGTTCGATTGGGTGAGAACCGGCTCGGCCACGGCAATCGATTCATCGAGCGCGAGCGCGCGGATGGTGTCGCTGGGTGCTTGCTCGGTGGCGGCAATGCGCTGAGCCAAGGTTGCCCGCGCCGCTTCGTCGACCCTTGCGATGAGACGTTTCAGGACTTCGTCGTAAGCCGAGACTTGATCGGCCGAATAGTGGCCCGCGTGCAGCAGAAAGATATCGGTGATTTGATGCAGCATGGCGCCTGTTTCGCTCGAGCGCCGATCGATAGCTTTCTCCAGATCCGAAATGAAATTCGTTGGCAGCAAGATGGATGACTCGCAGTTCTTGCGTACTCGATGGTCCGTTCTGGACCTGCGATCGGCAATAAAACCACAGAGTGCCTAACCAATCGTTTACACCGCAGAGTAGCGTGTAGATCTATAATGCTTTTTACAGTCGCGCTCTGTATATTCAGAAAGACAGCGCCGCCAAATCAGCGGCGCTCGCTCTCGGGCGTGCGACCGAGAGGCGCGATGAATGCCGCCGCCCGCGCCTAGCGCTTGAGCGGATTGAAATAGTCGTTGGAATTGTACTTCTGGTCGAACGACTGGGTCTGGCCGCCGAAGTTCATGTAGAAGCCGCCCTGCACGCCGTTCTGGTTCTGCTCGTCGAAGCGCTGCGGCGAGCCCGCCTTCGGTTCGATCTGGCTCTGCGGATCGATGTAGCTGCGCGTCGCGCCGCCGCCGTCGCCGGGCGCGGCGCTCTCAAAGGTGAAGGCCTGCGCCGCCGAGGCGCCGGCAAACGCCAGCGCCGCGGCAAATGCAAAAGTCGTGATGTGCTTCATGACGCTCTCGAGCCTAGTCGTTTCGCGCCCAGCAGGCCAGAACAATATGGCCGCACGGCGGCGGCAGTTTCGCGCAGATTACGGGGATTTTACGGGCCGCACGCAAAACCGCCGCCTGTGCCGAACCCCGGCGCAAAGCCGGTTCGGCGCGGGGCGGCGGTCAAACCCTTGCCAGACCGAGCGCTCGGTCAGTGCACGCTTTTGCCGTTGCGCAACCGCTCGATCTCGTCCTTCACCAGCAATTTTTTACGCTTGAGCTCCACAATTTTCAGATCATCGACCGCGGGATGGGTCAGGCATTCGGTAATTTCTTGTTCGAGGGCCTGATGTTTCTTTTCCAGTTCCGCGAGATGCGATTGCATCGACATGTAGAATGTCTCCTCAATCAGTGGCACTCAGAAGACGTAAGTGTAGCGCAGACTCAGATCAAGGGCGACGGTATACCCGGCCCTGCGGCGCAGCAAACGGAAGCAAAGCCGTTGATCGGCGTCGATTTTTTGCCAGCCTTGAATGGCCCTGTGGAAAACGCGATAATTGGCGGCGCCTTCGGCACGGTAGCGGGAAGCCGCCGGAGCGACCAGCGGTTGGCGATGACCAAAGAGGAAGAACGCGAGTTGCGGGAGCAGTTGGCGCGCCTGCAGCAGGAGCATCGCGACCTCGATGCCGCGATCGCCGCGCTCGCCGCCTCGCCCGCCTCCGACCTGATCCAGGTGCAGCGCCTGAAGAAGCGCAAGCTGGTGCTGCGCGACAAGATCCGCGCCATCGAGGACCAGCTGACGCCGGACATTATTGCCTAGCCGCTCGTCATGGCCGGGCTTGTCCCGGCCATCCACGTCTTGCCTGCCTCGGTTTAAGGCGCCGATGCCCGGCCCCGGGGCCGGGCATGACGGTGGACCTACGGTCAGCCCCTGCGCTCTTTCTTGCGCGCGTACATCGCCTTGTCGGCGAGGTCGATCAGCGCGGCGGCGTCGTCCAAATCGCCGCTCAGCATGGCGACGCCGACGCTGGCGCCGACCGAGAGCCTGGCGGCGCCGTGGCTGAGCGGCAGCTCGTCGATCTGCATCTCCAGATCGCGGGCGCGCATCAGCGCCTGCGGCTTGCCGGCGTTCCACATCAGCACGCCGAATTCGTCGCCGCCGAGGCGGGCCACCACGTCGGAGGCGCGCACATTGGCGGTCAGTTCCTCGGCCACCGCCTTGAGCAGCGTATCGCCGGCGGCGTGGCCGTAGCGGTCGTTGATCGCCTTGAAGCCGTCGAGATCGACATAGAGCAGCGCCGCCGGCGTGCCGTAGCGCTTGACATAGGCGAGCGAGCGCTTGAGTTCGCGCTCGAAACCGCGGCGGTTGAGGATGTCGAGCAGCGGATCGACGTCGGCGCGCGCCTCGAGCTCGGCGATGCGAGCGCGGGCCTCCTCCAGCTCGCGCCTGAGCCGCTCGATTTCGGCGCGCAACGCAACTTCGGCGCGCGCATCGGCCCGATCGGAACTCATGCCCCCCTCGCCAATCGCAACCCTCCCCGCGGAGGGCAAAACGCATCGGTCAGAGCTGGACGGTGTTGACCATGCGCTCTTCGATCTCGCCGCGCAGCCGGGCATAGATCCTGGGGTTGCGCGCCGACAGGATCTGCAGGGCCGCCAGCACCGCGTTCGCCGGCTCCAGCACGGTCATCACCGGAACCGCGCTCGGCGCGCGCAGCGACGACCAGACGTCCTCGGGAAACTCCCGGGCGCTCGCCGGCACGGTGATGACCGGCACCGTCGACTGCGCCGACAGCACCGGCCCGGCGCCGTTGGAGCGGCCGATATTGGCGATCACCACGCTGTCGGGAATTTCCTGGATCAGGCGCTGGAACAGCGCGGCGCCCCGCACCGGCTCCTTGTGCACCGAGCAGGTCACCACGGTCATCATGTCCTTCAGGTCGCCGAGCGCCTCGGCGAAGGCCTCGGTCTTGTCCTTGTCCGAGCCGCGCCACAGGATGATGCGCTGACGCGGCAGCTGGAAACGGCCGGTGACTTCGGCGACATGGCGGTACTTGGCGGCGACGTCGTCGAGCGTGCCGCCGTCGCGGTAGACCTGCTTGTCGATATAGGCGCCGCTCTCCAGCACGCGCCAGGAATCGTTGTCGATGACGTCGGCGAGCAAAAGCTTGCCCTTGCGGTCGTAGCCGAACTCGACCTTGAGATCGGCGAGCGTGCCGCCCTCGAGCTGCCAGGCCTTTTCCAGCACCAGGAAGGCCTGCCGCGCGATCCGGCTCATCTCGGCGAAGCTCTTGGCCTCGTCCTTGCGCGTGAAGACCTCGGACGCCTTCAGCACCAGGAACGGCTCCTGCCCGGGCAGCGGCTTGGCCGGATTGAACAGCTTGATGCTCGCGCCGTCCGCGGACAGCTGCATGAAGGGATCGTCGGCGACGAGCGCCTTGCCCTTCCAGGTCTTGTCCTTGGTCTTGAGATAGAACTCGACGATCAGCTGCGCAAACAGCTGGCCCTTGGCGAGATGCGGATTGCGCTTGAGGTAGGAGCCGTGCGCCTCGCGCCGCGTCACCACCTCGTAGGGCAGCATGTCGCAGCCGGGCGCGATGAACGACACCGGGCTGTCCTGGCCGGTGAAGGCCACCGGCAGGCCGCAGCCCTTGAGCAGGCGGAACACGTTGCAGGTGGTGGCGGTGGCGAGCCGGCCCTTGTCGGGGATGATGTCGTGCTTGGCGCCGTCGCCGGCGGTGATGTCGTCCTTGGCGACCACCGTCACCAGGTCGCCCTTGCCCTTGATGGCGTGGATCTTCTTGGTCTTGCCCTCGGCGACCAGCGCGCCGAGCGGCTTGGTGACGATGCGTTCCGACATGGTTGCGTCCACGGCACCTCCCCGGGCGGTTGGGATCAGGAAAAACAGGTCTTAGACACCAATCCGTCGGGGCGGCGCAAGCATCGAATGCGGTTGTAGGCCGTTTTCCGCACGGCTTTTTTGGCCGCGGCCCGCGGCCGGCCCGAGGCCTCGGCGGCGTCCGGACCATGGAACAATGGACTCTTTACGGCTTTTCTGCTAGAGCCGCCCGACTCGAAAGCCCGCGCCATTGCGGGGTTTTCGCAGCAAATCCGACCGGGCAACAACATAGGAGCAAGCGTGCAGGTACTCGTTCGCGACAATAACGTCGACCAGGCCCTCAAGGCGCTGAAGAAGAAGATGCAGCGCGAGGGCATTTTCCGCGAGATGAAGCTCCGCGGCCATTACGAGAAACCCTCCGAAAAGAAGGCGCGGGAAAAGGCGGAAGCGATCCGCCGCGCCCGCAAGCTCGCGCGCAAGAAGATGCAGCGCGAAGGCCTGCTCCCGGCCAAGCCCCGTCCGGCCCCCGGCCAGGGCGGTCCAGGCGCCGGCCGCAGCAGCGGCGGCGGCGGTTTCGGCGGCGGCGGACGCCGCTTCGGCTGAACCAGGCGCGATCGCGCAACGGAATTCGAGCGCGGGCCTTGCGGTCCGCGCTTTTGCTTTGGGGCCGCCGCGGCCGCGGATTCTCGCTCGCGGTTAAGCGGCGGTTAGGGATGGCGGCGCCTTTGTCTGGTGCGGCGCGGAACGCCGCGGCAGAATCGCCGTTACGCCGACATGCTCGACCGTCTCGACGCTCCGAAATGCAAGTTCTGCTCCGGCCGGCTGCGCTTCGATTTCGAGCGCAAGACCAAGGCGCCGGGCTATTCCTATTACCGCTGCGAGGACTGCGGCATGGCCAACGTGTTCGCGCCGGAATCGCTGCACCCCGTTTTCCCGCAGGCTTGAGCGCGCCTAGTTGCCGAACACGAAGCGCGTGCCGACTGCCGAATGGATGACCTTGTCGCCGAGCGCGGCGCGGGCGAGGTCGTAGAAGCGGTCGCCGGTGCAATGACCGACGATCAGATAGGCCGGATCGATCGCCCTGAACTCGGCGATGACCTTGTCGATGTAATCGTCGCCGAGCGGCGGCACGATATGGAAGCCGCCGATCACGGCGTGCACCTTGGTCGTGCCGGAGGCGGCCATCGCCTGGCGCACCGTGTTGATGACGCCGCGATGGCTGCATGA
This sequence comes from Pseudolabrys sp., assembly GCA_035651255.1. GTDB lineage: Bacteria > Pseudomonadota > Alphaproteobacteria > Rhizobiales > Xanthobacteraceae > Pseudolabrys. Next base: position 9,366 of record DASRGB010000025.1, on the reverse strand, counting down.
CGTCAGCACCACCAGGCCCTTGTCTTTGACCAGATAGCCGGTGCCGAGCTCGTGGTCGAAATCGTCGGTGATGTACTGGCCGGTGTTCTTGGCCGCCGGCATCTTCTCCGGATAGCAGCCGAAGCCGTCGAAAATGCCGACGATCTCGGTCGTGGTGCGCAACGGCTGCTCGAACGAAACCTGGCCGATACGGCCGGTGGTGAAGGCATGGTCGGCGACGACGGCCGGCTCCTCGGCCATCATCAGCATCAGATCGGCGTCCAGGATCGCCTTGCGGTCGAGCGCGCCGAAATTGCCGCCGGGATTGCGCCGCCAGCAGAAGCAGTCCTCGCCGCCGACATAGAACGGCAGCTTCTTCTTCAGCTCGGCCCCGCGCGCCTTGAGGAAGCCGACCATGCCGCCGAAATGATCGTAATGGCCGTGGCTGAGCACCATGGCGTCGAAGGCCGCCGGGTCGACGTTGAGGATCGCCATGTTGTTGAGCAGCACCTCCGGCGTGTAGCCGAAGTCGATCAGAACGTTGCGCTCCTCGGCCCCGCGCATCGACTGCGCGTGCATGGCAAGGCCCCATTCGCCGTTGAGGATGGTGCGCGGCGGCCTGTCGGGCACGGTGTTGCCGCTCTTGCGCTCGATGGCGAGGCCGTCGCGCGTCTCGTTCGGCACGAACTGGATGACGATGTTGTCGGTGACAATGCGCACGGCGAGCCGGTCGACCACCGGCACCGCGCCGCCGAGCGTCCTTGCCGGCGCGGTCTTGCCGGCCGCGGCGAGCGTGCCGGCCATGGCGGCGATGAAGCCGGCGCCGCCGGCGCAGAGCTGCGCCGCGGGCAGGAAAGTCGCCGCCGGATCGGCGGCGCAAGGACCGAACAACATGCGCTGTCCCCCTGTTATGACATCGACCTAGCCGCCCGGCGCAATGTCCGCGAGGAAGGCCTTTACCACATCGACCGCGCCGTGGTCGTCGAGATCGACATGGGTGCCGTCCGGAAATCGCACCATGCGCTTGGGCTCGTTGGCAAGCGCGAACAAGGCTTCGCCGAAGCGGATCGGCACCACGCGGTCGCGCTCGCCGTGCAGCACCAAAAGCGGCGCCCGCACCCGGGGCATGCGCAGGTCCGAGCGGAACGCGTCCTTGATCAGCCAGCGCACCGGCACGAAAGGATAGGCCGCGGCGCCGACATCGGCGGCGCTGGTGAAGGGCGCATCGAGGATGAGCCCGCCGATCGTGCGGTCGGCGGCAAGCGCAATGGCAACCGCGGTGCCGAGCGACTCGCCCCACAGCACGAGGCGCTGCGGCCCATAGCGCGCCACCGCGAATTCGTAGGCTGCAACGGCGTCGCGGATCAGCCCCGGCTCGCTCGGCTTGCCGGTCGAGCCGCCATAGCCGCGATAGCCCAGCGCGACGAGTCCCGCGCCGCTCCCGCACAGCCACTGGAACCGCCCGGCGCGCAGGTCGAGCGCCCCGGCATTGCCCTGGAAATACAGCACCACCGGCCGGCCCTGCCGCGGCGGCACGTGCCAGGCGACGAGGGTCTCGCCGTCCGACGTCGTCAGTGAAATTTCCTCGGCCTGCGGCAAACCGGCCTGCGCCGGCGGCGTCCGCCGCGCGTCGGGGGCATACATCAGCGAGCGCTGGAAGACGTACATCAGCCCGATGAGGCCGCCGTACAGCGCCGCCGCGACAATCACGAGTCGAAGGAGAAGGGTCATAGGCTCCGGGACAGGCAACGGCCGACGGAACCCCAGCTGTGGCTTACATGCAACCATCCGCCGGCAAAACCGGAGGGGCCCGCGGCACGGAGATAACTCATTGAAAGCGCTCGCGGAAATTACGGCGCTCGGACGAACTTTTTGCGTCAGCGGCGCAACCATTCCCGCCCGGCCGCGTTTGCCACGTCAGGTGCGGGATTACCGGCCCCGAAGCCTCGATGGATCGGCTGCCGCGTACCACCGGGACAGGACATGGGCCAGCGGATCGGATTTCTCGAGGGTGAATTCGAGCGCGCCGTCGCCGCGCGCGGGACGGCCAAGAACGTGGTTGCGATTGCCGGGCCGCGGCGCAGCCAGAAAGCCTTGCTGGAGCGCGAGCGCCGCTTCCGCGAATTGCTCGATGCCCTGCCCGCCGCCGTCTACACCACCGACGCCGCCGGCCGCATCACCTACTACAACGAGGCCGCCGTCGAATTGTGGGGCCATCGTCCGCCGCTCGGCTCCAGCGAATGGTGCGGCTCCTGGAAGCTCTATTGGCCCGACGGCACGCCGCTGGCGCACGCCGATTGCCCGATGGCGATCGCGCTCAAGGAGGATCGCATCGTGCGCGGCATGGAAGCCGCGGCCGAGCGCCCGGACGGCACGCGCGTGCCCTTCATCCCCTACCCGACGCCGCTGCACGACGAAGCCGGCCGCCTGATCGGCGCGGTCAACATGCTGGTCGACATCACCGAGCGCAAGCGCGCCGAGGAGCAGCAGCTGCTGCTGGTGCGCGAGCTGCACCATCGCGTCAAGAACACGCTGGCCACCGTGCAGGCCATCATGGGCTCGACCGCGCGCACCGCGACCAGCGTCGAGGACTTCAAGAACGCCATGATCGGCCGTATCGGTGCCATGGCGCGGACCCACCTGCTCTTGAGCAACGAGGGCGCCACGGTCCGGTTCGCCGACATCCTGCACACCGAACTCGACATGTTCGACGACGGCAGCGGCAAGCGCATCAGGTTCGAAGGCCCGGACGTCGACATCAGCTCGCGGCTCGCCGTTTCGCTCGGCATGGCGATCCATGAGCTGACGGCGAACGCCGCCAAGTACGGCGCGCTGTCGGTCTACGGCGGCAAGGTCGTGGTGCGCTGGCGCGTCACGCTCGATGCCGGGCGCCGGACGCTGGACTTCGACTGGCTGGAAAGCGGCGGGCCCGCCGTCGAGCCGCCCAGGCGCAAGGGCTTCGGCACGCAATTGCTCGATTTCGTGCTGCCGGGACAGATCCAGGCCAGGAGCCGCATCGAGTACCCCCCGGCCGGCGTGCAGGTGCGATGCAGCCTGCCCTTGCCGGCGGAACAGCCGCACTAGACCCCTCGCCGCTTTCGAGCGCGGCGGCACGCTGTCGGTGGTGCGTCAGCCGAAATAGGCCTCGCGCACCTCGGGGCGGTCGCGCAATTCGTCCGGCGTGCCGGCGGCGACGACGCGGCCCTTGGCCAGCACGTAACCGCGCCGCGCGATGGCGAGCGTCTGGTGCACGTTCTGCTCGACCAGGAAAACGGTGATGCCGCGCTCGTTGATCTGCCGGATGATGTTGAAGTTCTCGCGGACCAGAAGCGGCGACAGGCCGAGCGAGGGCTCGTCGATCAGCAGCAGCTTCGGCGCGCACATCATGCCGCGGCCGATCGAGACCATGGCCTGCTCGCCGCCCGACATGGTGCCGGCGAGCTGGCCGCGGCGCTCGGCGAGCCGCGGAAAGATGCGCAGGATGTCGGCCATGCGTTCGCGGGTGACGGCGTCGGAGGCTTCCCTGTAGGCGCCGACGCGCAGGTTCTCCTCGACGGTGAGCTTGGGGAAGACCTTGCGGCCCTCCGGGATGCAGGCGATGCCGGCGCCGACGATCTTGTGGGTCGGCAGCCGCGTGATGTCGATGCCGTCGAACACGATGCGGCCGGCGCGCGGCGGCGTCAGGCCGAGGATCGAGCGCACCAGCGTGGTCTTGCCCGAGCCGTTGGAGCCGAGCAGGCAGGTGATGCTGCCGGCCTCGACCGACAGCGAGACGCCTTGCAGCACGTCGGCCTTGTCGTAGGCGGTGGTGACGCCGTCGATGTCGAGAAGCGCCGCCATCATGCCACCCCGAGATAGGCTTCCTGGACCTGGGCGTCGGCGGCGACGGCGCGGTAGGGACCCTCCGCGATCTTGCGGCCGAAATTCAGCACCACGCAGCGGTCGGTGATGCGCTCGATCACGCCCATTTCGTGCTCGACGATGATGATGGTCAGGTTCTTGTTGCGCTCGCGCACCACCAGAATGTCGTCCATCAGCGCGGTGGTTTCCTCGTGCGTCATGCCGGCGGAGGGCTCGTCGAGCAGCAGCAGCTTCGGCGCGCTGATGAGCGCGCGGCAGATCTCGATGCGGCGGCGGTCGATCATCGGCAGGCCGGCGGCCGGCTCGAACAGGCGCCCGGCGAGCTCGGGCTCGAACAGCTCGACCAGCGCGCGCGCGGCGCGGTAATTCTCCTCGACCTCGCGGCGGAAATCGCCGCGCCGGAACAGGTTGAACCACAGGCCCTGGCTCAGGTGCTTGTGATTGCCGATCATGATGTTGTCGAAGATCGACAGCGGCAGCGACAGCCGCGAACGCTGGAAGGTGCGCGAGATGCCGGCCCGGTAGATGGCGCGGGCGCTCGCCTGGGTGATGTCGGCGCCGGCGAAGGTGACGCTGCCCTCGTCGGCGCCGTAGATGCCGGTGACGACGTTGAAGAACGTCGTCTTGCCGGAGCCGTTGGGGCCGATCAGGCCGATGATCTCGTTTTCCGCGACGGCAAAATCGAGCCGGTCGAGCGCCAGCACGCCGCCGAAGCGCTTGCTCAGCCCGCGCGCCTCAAGCAGCGCGGTCATGGCCGCCACCCGGGAAAATAGCGCCGCACCGGCCGCGGCAGCAGGCCCTCGGGGCGGAACAGCAGCACCGCGATCACCATCAGCGCATAGAGCAAAAAGCGGTACTCCTGGATGGCCTGCAGTTTCTCCGGCACCACCACGACGATGACGGTGGCGACGATCAGCCCCCACGGATTGCCGATGCCGCCGAGCAGGAGGATGGACACCAGGATCAGCGAGTCGGCGAAGGTGTAGTTGTTGGGGGCGACGAAGCCGCCGACCATGCCGAACAGCGCGCCGGCGATGCCGATGAGGAAATTGCCGATGAGAAAGGCCGTCACCTTCCAGCGCGTGATGTCGAGGCCGAAGCAGCTCGCCGCCGTCTCGTCGAGCCGCAGGGCGTCGAGATTGAGCCCGATCCAGGAGCGCTCCAGCCGGCGCACGACGACGAAGGCGGCGACCAGCAGCAGCACGCTGACGACGAAATAGTTCATGTAGAAGGAGAACGACACGCCGGCGACGTCGATATTGTCGTTGAACGACCAGCCAAGGATGCGCATGCCCTTGACCTGCATGCCCTGCGGGCCGCCGAGCACGTCGTTGACCTCGAGGAAGGTCTTGAACAGCAGCGCGAAGGCGATGGTGACCACCGCCGCGTAATGGCCGCGCGTGCGCAGCACCGGCAGCAGGATGAGCGAGCCGATCAGCGCCGCCAGCAGGCCGCCGATCACGAGCACCAGGAGGTGCGGCAGCGGCGTATAGGCGTTGAACACCGCCGCGGTATAGGCGCCGACGCCGAAGAACGACGAGCCGGCGAAATTCAAGACGCCGGCATAGCCGAACTGGATGTTGAGCCCCAGCGTCGCCACCGAATAGAGCAGCACGGTGATGACCAGAAGCAGCACGAAATGGTCGTCGTGGAACACGGCGGCGACGGCGAGCAGAGCGGCCACGGCGCCCAGGCCGAGCGCGTCCTCGTGCTCGGCGAAGGAGCGCCCGACTCCGGCGAACAAGCCCGACCAGGCGCCCGCGACCGCGGCGGCGCTGCCGACCGCGAGCAGCGCGATGACATAGGCCGGGCGCTCGGCGCCGAGCAGCGCGATCATGTAGCCGGCCGCGGCCGCCAGCGCGAGCAATCCGGGCCAGAGGCTCTCGCGCTGCGTCCCCATCACACCCGCTCGCTGATCTTTTCGCGGATCAGGCCGGTCGGCCGCCAGGCCATGATGGCGATGACCACGGCGAAGGCGAACACGTCCTTGTAGGCGCTGGCGAACGGCAGCAGCACCGTGCCGACGGTCTGCAAGGCGGCGAACAGGAACCCGCCGAGTATGGCGCCGTAGATGCTGCCGAGCCCGCCGATGATGGCGGCGGAGAAGCCGATGACGCCGAGATAGAGGCCGAGGCCGAAATTGATCTCGTTGTAGTACAGCCCGTTCATCACCCCGGCGAAGGCGGCAAGGCCGGAGCCGATGGCGAAGGTGATGAGCACGATGGCGGTGAAATTGATGCCCATGGTGCGCGCGGTCTCCTCGTCCTGCGCCACCGCGCGGATGGCGAGACCGAGCTTGGTGCGGTTGAGCAGCAATTGCAGCGCGACGATGACGGCGACGCCCGCGGCCAGCATGATGACGTTGTCAAAGCGCAGGTTGAAGTCGCCGAGGCTGACCGAGGCGCGCGGCAAGAGCGCCGGAAACGATTTCGGGTTGGCGCCCTGCGGGTAGAACAGCCGCACGCCCTCGCGCAGCACGGTGCCGAGCATCAGCGTGATCAGCAGCGTATTGAGCGGCGGCGCCGAGCGCAGCGGCAGCACCAGGTAGCGCGCGATCAGCATGCCGAGCAGCGCCATGGCGAGCGTCGCGGCGACGAGGATGACGACGAGATCGATCCACGGCGACCGCAGGCCGAGCGCGCTCAAGCCGGCAAAGGCGGCGAGCGCGGTGAAGGCGCCGACCGTGAGCACGTCGCCGTGCGAGAACTTGATGACGTCGAGCACGCCGAAGAACAGCGTGAAGCCGACCGCCACCAGCGCGTACATCATGCCGAGCATCAGCCCGTTCATGACGTATTGCGCGAACAGCCCGAGATCCATTGATGTTCCGCCGAAGCCCGGTTTTCAAATCCGGTCATTCCGGGTGGCGCCAAAGGCGCGAACCCGGAAGCCGGAGAAAGAGTCAAAGCGCCTGGATTCCGGGTCCCGCGCCGTGCGCGGTCCCGGAATGACCGCAATCAGGTTCCCGTCGTTACTTCTGCCCCGGCAGCTTGCGCTTGCCCGAGGCGTATTCGCTGTCGTCCCATTCCACGAACTTGCCGTCCTGCACCACGTATTTGGTGATGACGGCGACCGTGTTCTGGCCGTGATCGTCGAACGTGATCTTGCCGACGATCGAGTCGCGGTTCTTGACGTCGCCGAGATCGGCGATGACCTTCTTGCGGTCGGGTCCGACCTTCTCGATGGAATCGAGGATCATGTTCATGGCGGCATAGGCGAAGGCGCCGTAGGCCTCCGGCGGCTGCTCGTATTTCTGCGCGTTGTACTTCTCCATGAAGAACCGGCCGCCGGGCAGCTTCTCGGTCGGCGCGCCCTCGCGGAAGGCGAGGCAGCCCTCGGCGAGCGGCCCCAGCCCCTGGATGAAGGCGTCGGAGACGATGCCGGAGGTGCCGTCGAACACCGCCTTGATGCCGAGCTTGTCCATCTGCTGGCGGATGCGCACGCCGATCGGCGTCAGGCCGCCGAAGTAGATGACTTCGGGATTGAGCGCCTTGATCTTGGTGAGCTCGGCGGTGAAGTCCTGCTGGTCGGCCGTGACGCCGAAGGTGCCGACGATCTTGGCCTTGCCGATGCGGGCGAGCGCCTTGCTGAAGTATTCGTTGTGGCCCTTGCCGTAGTCGGTGGTGTCGTGAATCACGGCGACGGTTTTGAAGCCGAGCCGCGAGACGAGCTCGGCGTTGGCGTCGTTCTGGTTGATCATGGTGCCGTTGACGCGGTGCACCTCGTCGTACTTGTTGCGGTAGGTGATGTCGGGCAGCACGGCGCCCCACACGATCACCGGGAAGCCGAATTTGTGGTAGGTGTCGACGGTGGCGATCGCGGTCGCCGAGCAGTAGTGCGTGGCGCCGGCGATGATCTCCTTGTCGGCCGCCATCTTGGTGGCGACGCGCACGGCGACGTCCGGCTTGCACTCGTCGTCGTAGGACACCATTTCGTATTCGTACTTGGCCTTGGCGTCGGCGTTGCGCAGGCGCACCGCAAGGTCCGCCGAGTTGCGGCCGCCGAGGCCGTTCGCCGAAACGCCGCCGGTCAGCGGCCCGATGAAGCCGACCTTCACCTTGTCCTTGGCGTCGGCCGCGCCGAGCGCAAGCGCCAGCGCCAGTGCCGCAAATGCCGCCGTCTTGGCAGTCCGGATCATGCTGTCCTCCCGTGTTTTCGCATTATGATCCCGCGCCGCGGCCGTTGCGGCCGCGCCTTGCCGGCATGTTCGCGCAGGCGGGAGCGCGGGACAAGGCGACAAAAACGCAATCGTGCCGCGCCTTTTCGCGCCCGCGCCGCAACTTGCGCGCGTTGAAAACGGCCAGGCTCGCTCACATCGCCTTGACGATGGACTCGGTCATCTTCTTGGCGTCGCCGAGCAGCATCATGGTGTTGTCGCGATAGAACAGCGGGTTGTCGATGCCGGCATAACCGGACGCCAGGCTGCGCTTGATGAACATCACGGTGCCGGCCTTCCACACCTGCAACACCGGCATGCCGTAGATCGGCGAGGTTTTGTCCTCTTCCGCCGCCGGATTGGTGACGTCGTTGGCGCCGATGACAAAGGCGACGTCGGCCTGGGCGAATTCGGAGTTGATGTCTTCCAGCTCGAACACCTCGTCGTAGGGCACGTTGGCTTCGGCGAGCAGCACGTTCATGTGGCCGGGCATGCGGCCGGCGACCGGGTGGATGGCGTATTTCACCTCGACGCCCGCGGCCTTCATCTTGTCGGCCATTTCGCGCAAGGCATGTTGCGCCTGTGCCACCGCCATGCCGTAGCCGGGCACGATGATGACCTTGGACGAATTCTTCAAAATGTAGGCAGCGTCCTCGGCCGAGCCGAGCTTGACCGGACGCTGTTCGGCCGCCGCGCCCGGCCCGGCCACCTCGCCGCCGAAGCCGCCGAGGATGACCGAGATGAACGAGCGGTTCATGCCCTTGCACATGATGTAGGACAGGATCGCGCCGGAGGAGCCGACCAGCGCGCCGGTGATGATCAGCGCGGAATTGCCGAGCGTGAAGCCGATGCCCGCCGCCGCCCATCCGGAATAGGAATTGAGCATGGAGATCACGACCGGCATGTCGGCCCCGCCGATCGGCACGATGATCAAGACGCCGAGCGCGAAGGCCGCCAGCGTGATCAGCCAGAACAGCAGATGGCTCTCGGTGACGACGAACAGGACGACCATCAGCACCAATGCGCCGGCGAGCGCGAGATTGATGATGTGCCGCTGCGGCAGCAGGATCGGCGCGCCGCTCATGCGGCCGTCGAGCTTGAGGAAGGCGATGATCGAGCCGGTAAAGGTGATGGCGCCGATGGCAACGCCGAGCGACATCTCGACAAGGCTGGCGCCGTGGATATGGCCGACGGCACCGATGCCGAAGGCGCTCGGCGCATAGAGCGCGCTGGCCGCGACCAGCGCCGCGGCGAGGCCGACCAGCGAGTGGAAGGCGGCGACCAGTTGCGGCATCGCCGTCATCGGCACGCGCCTGGCGATCATCGCGCCGGCTCCGCCGCCGACGCCGACGCCGAGCAGCACCAGGATC
>DASRGB010000024.1:0-19721 GCA_035651255.1 Pseudolabrys sp. | reverse complement strand
ATGCCCAGCCGGGCGATCTGGAAGGGCCGTCGGCCGAGAAGGCTCAAGCCTTCGAAGGCGATGGCGCCCGACACCGGCTTGCGGAAGCCCATGATGCTGCGCAGCGTCGTGGTCTTGCCGGCGCCGTTGCGGCCGACGAAGCAGACGAGCTCGCCTGCGCCGACGTCGAAGGATACGCCGCGCAGCACGCGGCTGCCCTGAATGTCGACGACGAGGTCGCGCACCGACAACATCAGCGCCCCCTGCGCCGGCCGATCACGGTTTCAATCAGGTGCGGATCGGCAAAGAAGCGGTCCGGCGGCAGATCGGCCAGCACGCGCCCCTCCGACAGCGCGACGATGCGATGCGAATACGCGGCCACCAGGTCCATATCGTGCTCGACCAGCACGATGGCCTTGACGCCCGCGCGCTTTGCCGCCGCGATCAGCGTCTTCATGATGCCGTGCTTGTCGGAAGTCGACACCCCGGAGGTCGGCTCGTCGAGCAGGATGACCCGCGGCTCGAGCGCAAACGCGGAGGCGACGTCCAGCAATTTTTTCTCGCCCTGGGACAGCGCGGCGGCGACGGTATCGAGCCGAGGGCTCAGGCCGAAGATATCGGCCACCTCGGCCGCGCGGGCGTTGACGGCCGCATCGGCGGCAAGGCGGGCAAAGAACCGCCACCGCTTGTTCGCGCGTGACACCACGGCCGCGGCGATGGTTTCCCGCACCGTCAATTGCGGAAAGATCTGGATGAGCTGGAAGGTCCGGGCGAGGCCGTGGTCGGCCAGCGCCACCGGCCCGACGCCGGCGATGGTCTTGCCCATAAACAGCACCTCGCCCGCCGTCGGCTCCAACAGCCCGGTGAGCAGGTTCACCAGCGTCGTCTTGCCGGCGCCATTGGGGCCGACCACCGAGACGAGTTCATCCTCGTGCACCGCCATGGTGACCTCCTCGAGCGCGCGCAACACGCCGTAGGACTTGCTGACGTTGCGGGTCTCGAGCAGCACGGTCATGCGGGTCTCCCGGCAATCAATCGCCGGCACTGCGCGACGAGGCCGACGATGCCCTGGGGAAAGGCGATGACGATCAGCGCCAGGATGGCGCCGAGAACGAAGCGCCAATATTCCGTCAGCGACTGCAGCTGATCCTGCAACAGGATGTAGCTCAGCGCACCGACGATAGGCCCGAAGAAATTGGTGAAGCCGCCGAGCACCGCCATGAACACCAGCTGTCCGGACTGCGTCCAGTAGACCAGATCGGGATCGGCGAGGCCGACACGAAATCCGAGAATGGCGCCGCCGACCGCGCCGAATGCGGCCGAGATGGTGAACGCCGCCAGGCGAAAGCGGCGGACATGGACGCCGAGATATTCCGCCTTGCGCGCATTGTCGCGAATGGCCCGCAGGTGCAGCCCGAACGGCGAATGCACGATGCGCCACATGATGAAGGCGCCGACCACCAGCAAGGCGAGGCAGTAGTAGTAGAACGGCCCGGCCAGAAACTCGATCTTGTTGTATTTGGCGAACTCGAGCCCGAGAATTTTCATGCGGGCGACGCGCATGCCGCTGTCGCCGCCGGTGACGTAGTAGAACTTGAACAGGAAGGAGTGGAACAGCATGCCGAAAGCGAGCGTCAGCATGCCGAAAAAGATGCCGACGTAGCGCACGCACAGCAAGCCGATCGGCAGCGCAATCGCCGCCGCGGCCAGGATGACGGCCAGGAGCACCAATTCGAACGACGTCACGCCGAGGCCGGTCATCACGGCCGCGCCGTAGGCGCCGATGCCGATGAACATCGCGTGCCCGAACGACAGCAGGCCGGTGTAGCCGAACAGCAGGTTGAAGCCGAGCAGCGCGACGGCATAGCCGAAGAACGGGATCATCAGTCCGACGTAGTAAGGCGGCACGATCAAAGGCAGCAGCGCAAAGGCCGCCGCTCCCGCCACCGCGACAACAAGCGGAGCCTTCATGCCACCGCCCTCCCGAACAATCCTGCCGGACGAAAGATCAGGACAGCGATGACGATGACGTAAATCGCGATCACCTCGAATTCGGGAAAGAAGACGATCGACAGGGCGCGGATCAGACCGACGATGCCCGCGCCGATGAGGGCGCCGCGCATCGAACCCAGCCCGCCGATCACGACAACGGCGAAGGCCTCGACGACGAACTCGATCGCCATGTCGAGCGAGGCGGCCGCGGTCGGCACGACCAGCGCGCCGGCGGTGGTGCCGAGCACCGCGCCGAGCGTGAACACGACCGAATAGATGCGGCGCACGTCGACGCCGAGCGCTTCCGCCATGCCGCGGTTTTCGGCGGTGGCCCGCAGGATGCGGCCGTAATTCGTGCCTTGCAGAAAGGCGCCGAGCCCGGCCGCGATTGCGATCGCCGCCACGATCACCAGCAGATTATAGACCGGCATGCTGAAGTCGCCGGCGTTGATCGTGCCGTAGATCAGATAGGCGCTGTCGAGCGAGCGCGGATTGGCGCCCCAGACGAACTTGAAGACGTCCTGAAACATCAGCACCAGCGCGAAGGTCAGCAGCAGCTGGAAGCTCTCGTCGCGGGAATAGACCGTGCGCAGCAGGCGTTCGATCGGCGGCCCGATGAACCCCAGGAGAATGCCGGACACAATCAGGCCCGGCAGGATCAGCCAGGGTGACACCCCGAACTGCGTGGCGTAGCCGATAAAGGTAATGCCGAAATAGGCACCCAGCGCGTAGAACGAGCCGCAGGCGAGATTGACGATCTTCTGCACGCCGAAGACGAGCTGCAAGCCCGCCGCGACCAGAAACAGCACGGCGGCGTGAAATACGCCGCCGGCCAGAATATTCGCGAATGCCGACATCAGGTCGGCTGATTAGACTTTGAACTGGGCGGTCTTGATCCACTCCCAGAAATTCGCCCCGGGCGGCTTCTGCAGATCGGCCGAGTACATGGTGTCGAACGGCTCGGCGAGCGTCACGAAGTCGTAGTTGTTCTTGTGCGTCGTGAAGCCCTGCACGAAGGTCTGGTTGGCGATCTTGTCCTGGCGCCAGCTGCCCTTGCCGCCGAGGCTCTCGACCTCGAGGCCGATCATCGCCTGAATGACGTCGTCCTGCGACGGCCACGCCCCGCCCTTCGCCTTCATCGCCTTCTCGACGGCCTGCTTGTAGGATTCGAGCGCGAAGTAGGCGCGGTCGGCCTCCCATTCGGGGTAGTCCTTGAACTTGTCGCCGTACCAGGCGACGAATTCCTTGGCGGTCGCCGAGTTCTTCGGGTTGGCGAAATAGAGCGTGTTGTGCCCGAACAACATGCCCTCGGGCGTGAATTCCTTCTTCATCAGCGTGTGCTGCCAGCCGGCCGCCGGGAAGACGAGCTTGGTGCCTTCGGTCAGGCCCGCGGCATGCGCCTGCTTCATGAACACCGGCAGATCGGCGAATAGCAGCGAGGAGAAGATCAGGTCGGGCTTTGCCGCCTTCAGCGCCGCGACGTGGCTGGTCAGATCCATGGTGCCGACCTTGGGCCACTGCTCCGTGACCACCTCGTGCTGGATGTTGAAGCGCTTGAGCACGGCAACGAACGCCGCCATGTTGTTGCGGCCGTAGGAATAGTCGGGGTTGATGCCTGCGACCTTGGCGAACTTGCCCTTCCAGTGCTTGATCGTGAGCAACGAAGCCATCATGGCTTCGCATTCATTGTCGGTCGAGCGGAACAGATATTTCGGGTTGGGGATCGTTTCGTCGACGCCGTTTTGGGTGGTGCCATCCCAGTAGATGGTCAGCGCGCGCGCTTCCTCGACCACGGGCCCGAGCGCAAGACCAACGCCCGAGGACACGATGCCCTGCACGCAGTCGACCTTCTCCTGCTGCACCAGCTTGCTGAACCGTTCGATGGTGTCCTTCGGCGTCGACTCATCTTCGATCACCAGTTCGACCTTGCGGCCGCCGATGCCGCCCTTGGCGTTGTATTTTTCAATCGCCCATTGCGCGGCGCGAATGCCGTTCTCGCCAGGAGCCGCGGCAATCCCGGAGCGCGGCGCCAGGACGCCGATGCGCAGCGGCTTGTTCTGCGCGATGGCGGGGGCGAAGATGCCGGCGGACGTGGAGACGGCGCCGAACGCTGCGGCGGACGCCAAAAGCCTGCGGCGAGAAATTGCCATGGAAATCCCTCCCGGTGTGTGACCCCGCCTTTGATGCGGTGGTTATCGTTATTGACCTTGGCGATGATATATCAGACGCATGTCAGCAACAAGCCGCATCCCGCTCAGGGTGTCTTGGCGCCCTGGAGAAAGGCGTCGATGTCGGCGCCGGTCAGGCGCCAATCGTTGTCGAGGTTGGCGACAACCGCCTTCATGAACGGCTCGGACAGTGAGATCGCGCGTTCCTTGTCGCCCAGATAGTCGTAGAGGATCGCGAGCGACAACTGCTGCGGGCTCTCGCCTTCGTAGGTCCACTCGAAGCCGTATTTTGTGAACCGCTTGACCTCATAGTGCTCGGGCAGCGGCCGGCCGTCGGCCGTGACCACAAGCCCGTCGATCGTGCGTTTTCCTTCGTAGGTTTTCATGGCGTTAAACCGACACTGTGCGGCGCGTGAAATTTTCGACGTAATCCATCAGCTTGTCGCTGGCGCGCGCGGCCCCCTCGCCATTGCCCTGGGCGATGGCGCGCGCCTGATTGGCGTGCAGCCGCGCGCAGAGCGGCAGGTCGGCCGCCTCCCGGTAATGCATGTACCAGAAACGCCGCGACAGCCCCTGCAACAGCTTCATCGAGCGCGCGGCATAGTCGTTGTGCGCCGCTTCGATCATCAAGCGGTTGAATTCGCGGTCGAGCCGCATGAAGGCAATGTCGTCATTGGCCTTTGACGCGCGATCCATGCCGCGCGCGAGATCCTGCAATTGCTCCCGCTGTTCCTTGGTGGCGCGCTCGGCGCCGGCGCGGCTGAGCAGGCGCTCGAGCTCACGGCGGACTTCGAGGACGAGCAGCTGATTGCGCGGATTGATGTCGGAGACGAGGATGCCCTTGCGCGGCAGGATGGCGACGAGGCCCTCGCGGGCCAGCCGCTGCAAGGCCTCCCGGATCGGCGTGCGGCCGATCTTGAAGGTCGCCGACAGCATCTGCTCCGACAGCACTTGGCCGGGCCTGAGGCGCAGCGTGACAATCTGCTCCTCGAGCGCGCGGTAGGCGCGCTCGGTCAGCGTTTCGGCGCTCGCGAGGGTACGCTGCGCCGGGATCCGGAACCGCTTCGCTGCTGATGTGCCGCGCGCCACGTCAGATGTGCTTTCGTTTGGCCACCATCGCGGCGAATTTCTCGTATTCGGCCTCATTCACCGTGTAGGAGTGATCGTCATCGGGGAACGTGCCCTCTTTCACTTCCTTGACGTATTCCTTGATGCCGTTGACGGCGACTTCGGTCAGCTTGGCGAAGCGCTTGGTGAATTTCGGCTTGAAGTCGGTGAACACGCCGAGCAGGTCGTAGCACAGCAGGATCTGCCCGTCGGTGCCGGCGCCGGCGCCGATGCCGATGGTCGGGATCGTCAGCTGCTCGGATATCAATTTGGCGATCTTGGCGGGCACGGCCTCGAATTCCAGCATGAAGCAGCCGGCATCCTCGATGGCGAGCGCGTCTTCGAGGATCTTCATCGCGGCTTCCGCCGTGCGGCCCTGAATCTTGAAGCCGCCGAACATCGCGATGGTGTGCGGGGTCAGGCCGATATGGGAGGCGGTCGGAATCCCGGCATCCACCAGCGCCTTGAGGATGTGCGCCTGCGACTTGCCGCCTTGCGGCTTGACCGCGTCGCACAAGGTCTCCTGCATGAAGCGCGAGGCATTGGCGAGCGCGCGATCGACCGTATGATAGCTCTGGTACGGCATGCAGCCGAGCATGAACGTGTTCGGCGCGCCGCGCCGCACCGCCTGGCCGTGCATCACCATCATGTCCATGGTCGCCGGCACCGTGCTGCGGTGACCGTGGGAAATCATCGCCAGGCTGTCGCCGAGCACGGCGACGTCGACGCCCGCCATCTCGGCCCATTGCGCCGAGGTATAGTCGGGCACCGACATGTAGACCATCTTCTCGCCGGTCTTCTTCGATTCGCGGATCTCGGTGATGGTGCGTTTTTCGCGCTTGCCGTCGGCCTTGGCGTCAGGTTTCTTCTCGGCCGCCTTGGCAGCGGGTTTTGCTGCGACATCCGCGCTCGACATCGGCACTCCTTGAATTTTCCTCGCTGCGGCGATTGCATGTACCGCTGATATATGTCTCGTATGTTACGGAGATTGCTTTCCTTGGGTCAAGCCGGTCGGGTGCCACCAGGACCATGCCGCTCGCCAGCATCATTACCCTCGCCGCCTTCGTCGCCCTGATGCTGGCCGCCTCGCTCGAGGCGCTGTCGGCGAGCGGACACTTTCCCAAGGCGTCCCGGCTTCCGGCGACCGCGCAGGGCTGCGGCCCGGCGATCTTATGGGCCTCGATGATCGCGACGGCGGCCTCGGTCATCGCCGCGCTCGTCGCAATTTGGGGCGTGGTGCCTTGGTACGCCGCGGTGATCGGCGGCGGCGGCGCAATTCTTGTTGCGCCGCTGGTGCTGCAGAATTTTCCGGACCATATCGTCGACGGCCGGGCGGCGCTGATCGGCTTTGCCGCCGCGGCGATTGGTCTTGCCGTCTTGCTCTATTGGCTCAGCCTGTGAAGGGGCCGGAGATCAGGCAGCGGCCCGGGCGCCGGCCCCGCGGCAGCGAGCCGCCGATCGAGCGGCGGCCCCATCGTCCTGACGGCGCCAAAGCACCGGCGGATCAACTGGCGGAGAGGGAGGGATTCGAACCCCCGATACGGTTACCCGTATGCCGCATTTCGAGTGCGGTGCATTCAACCGCTCTGCCACCTCTCCGCAAGCCCGCGGCGGGCTTGAAAAAGCCCAATTCGCACGCGGCTATCTAGCCAAGCAGGGCGTGCCAGACAAGGGTCGCCCTACCCTATATATTGAGTGCCTGCCTGAATGTCGGGGGCGGACCGCTTGGCAATGCTCGATGGCCTGAAATCGCACCGCCTGCGCGCCGAGCTGCGCGCGGTCATGCTGACCCTTGGCCTGGTCGCCGCCGTCACGGTGGTGATCTATGCCGCGGTCGCCCAGATCGGGCTACAGCACGGCTCGGTCGCCTACCTCATCCCGGTGCTGATCGCGGCGACGCGCTGGGGCGTGGTGCCGGCGATCGTGGCCGCGGTCGGCGGCGTCCTCGCCTCGGCGTTCTTCTTCTATCCGCCGCTCTACAGCTTCCGCATCCGCGACCCGCAGGAGGTCCTCAACCTCATCCTCTTCGTGCTGGTGGCGATCGTCGTCAGCCACCTCGCCGGCCGGCTCAAGCAGCAATTGGAACTGGCGCGGCAGCGCGAAATCGACATGCGCGACCTTTACGCCTTTTCGCGGCGGCTGGCGGTCGCCTTCGACGTCTCCGACATTCACGCCGCGATCGAGGACCATCTCGCCAACGTCATGCAGCGCAGCGTCGCGCTGTTTGCCGGCGCGCGCGAGGCCGCGAACAGCAGCGGGCGCCACGCCGGGCTCGCCGTGCCGCCGCAGGTGCTCTCCGAAGTGACGCAGGCGGCTTCCGGAAGCCGCCACACCGCCGACGGCATCACCGTGACGGCCGACAACGGCGAGGTCTGGCTGGTGCGCGCTGTGTCGCCGAAAAATCTCGAATTCGGCGTCATCGCCATCAATTTCGGGCGCGAGTCGCAGGAACGGTCCGACGCGCTGCGCAGCCGCGTCGACGCCGTGCTCGCCGACGCCACCGCCACGCTCGAGCGGCTCGGCGTTGCCCACGCCATCAGCGAGGCGCGCATGCGCTCGCAAACCGACCAGCTGCGCGAGGCGCTGATCGGCTCGGTCAGCCACGAGCTGCGCACGCCGCTCGCCTCGATCCTCGGCGCCGCCACGGTGCTGAGCGCGGCGCCGGCGCTCGCCGGCGAAAAGAAGCTCAAGGCGCTGGCGCACGACGTGCGCGACGAGGCCGAGCGTCTCAACAACGACATCCAGAACCTGCTCGACGCCACCCGCATCAGCAGCGACGGCATCAAGCCGCAGGTCGAGTGGGCCGATCCCGAGGACATCATCAATTCGGCGATCGAGCGCTGCCGCTACCGCTTGACCGACCGGCAGGTGTCGCTCGATCTGTCGGCGAATTTGCCGCTGGTGCGTGTCGACCCGGTGCTGGTCCAGCAGGCGCTGGTGCAGATCTTCGACAACGCCGTGAAATATTCGATGCCGCAGTCGCGCATCACCGTGTCGGCGCGCGCGGCGGAGGGCCGCCTTGTCATCGGCATCAGCGATCAGGGCGCCGGCATCACCGCCGCCGAGCAGAGCCGCATCTGGGAACGCTTTGCGCGCGGCGAGCGCCATGCCGCGACCACCAGCGGCTCCGGCCTTGGTTTGTGGATCGCCAACGCCTTCGTCGCCGCCAATGGCGGCAAGATAGCGGCGACCAGCGCCGGGCCCGGGCAAGGCTCGACGGTGACGATCGAACTCCCGGTGACGCAAGCCGCCGTCCCGCAACTGGAAACAGACAGCGATGAGTGAAACATCCCCCATCGTCCTCGTCGTCGACGACGAAATCCAGATCCGCCGCTTCCTGCGCACGGGTTTCGAGCTCAACGGCTTCGTGGTGCACGAAGCCGGCACCGGCGCCGAAGCCATCCGCACCGCGACGCTGCGGCCGATCGACCTCGCCATCGTCGACCTCGGGCTGCCCGACATGGACGGCTCGGAGGTGGTCGAGCGCATCCGCTCCTGGTCGAGCGTGCCGATCATCGTGCTGTCGGTGCGCTCGAGCGAGAGCGAGAAGGTCCGCCTGCTCGAACTCGGCGCCGACGACTACGTGGTCAAGCCGTTCGGCATGGCCGAGCTGCTGGCGCGGGTCCGCGTCGCGCTCCGGCGCCAGATGCGCGCGGTGACCGGCGAGCCGATCGTCAAGGCCGGCCCTTTGACCATCGACCTCGCCGCCCGCGCCGTGCTGCTCAATGGCAGCCGGCTGACGCTGACGCCGAAGGAATACCGGCTGCTGCAGGTCCTGGCGCAGCACGCCGGCAATGTGGTCACCCATCAGCACCTGCTCAAGGAAGTGTGGGGTTCGACCCACGTGCACGACACGCATTACCTGCGCATCTTCGTGCGCAAGCTGCGGCAGAAGATCGAGCCGCGGCCGGATTCGCCGAAAATCCTGGTGACCGAACTCGGCGTCGGCTACCGGCTGGCGCAGTCCGATCAGGAGGGCGGCGCCTGGCCGGCCGAGGCGGCGGAGCCCGCCAAAAGCGACTCCTGAGCGCCGTTAACGATAGCCGTTCGCCGGGGCGGCTTTCTTGACAGCGCGGGCTATTCACCGCATATGAATGCCAATCGCGGGCCTTTACGGCCCGCGTGTTTTTGCCGGGCCCCAAGCCCTTAAAAACACACATAAAAACCGACTGAAAGAAGCCGGTCCGGAGCCGTCCGAGATCGGAAACGAACACGAGGACAGAAAGATGTTCGCAGTCATCAGAGCCGGCGGCAAACAATACCGTGTTGCCCCGGAGGATGTGATCCGGATCGACCGCGTCAAGGGCGAACCGGGTGAGATCGTCGAGTTCGGCGAGGTGCTCGTCCTTGGCGGCGACAAGCCCGAACTCGGCGTGCCGACGGTGGCGGGCGCCACGGTCGCCGGTGAAGTGCTGCATCACGAGCGCGGCGACAAGGTGATCGCGTTCAAGAAGCGCCGGCGCAAGAATTCCCGCCGCAAGCGCGGCTACCGGCACGAATTCTCGGTGATCCGCATCACCGAGATCCTGACCGGCGGGGCCAAGCCATCGAAAGAGGCAAAACCTCGGCCCAAGCGTGAGGCCAAGCCGAAGGCGGAAGCCGAGGCAGCGTCCACGGCGGAGGCCAAGCCAGCGGCTAAGGCCAAGAAACCGGCCGCAAAAAGCAAGAAAAAGTGAGATGATTTCGTCACGGAATCGGTGTAGATAGAGAGCGAATTCGAGAGACCACGATGGCGCACAAAAAAGCAGGCGGATCTTCACGCAACGGCCGCGACTCGGCGGGCCGTCGCCTTGGCTTGAAGGCGAACGGCGGCGAGATCGTGCTTGCCGGCAACATCATTGCGCGCCAGCGCGGCACCAAATGGCATGCCGGCCGCAATGTGGGTCTCGCCAAGGATCACACCCTGTTCGCACTCGTCGATGGAAAGGTTCAGTTCGCTACCAAAACCAAAGGTCGCAAATTCGTGTCGGTAGTTCCGATGACGGAGGCTGCGGCCGAGTAAGACGGTGGACAAATTCGAGGTCCGCCGGTCATCCAGTCAAACCGGCGGGGCTCGCGAGAGGCTCCGAGAGGGGGAGACGGGTGACCGGCTCCCCCTCTTCGCTTTTGCAGCTATCCCGCTGCGCAACTGGAGCCCGTGTCATGACCCTCTGCGAAGCCTTACCAAGAGAGCCACAGCGCGAGAGAAGTATCCCCGTCCTCGAGACCAAGCGGCTTGCCTTGCGCGCCCCGCGCCTCGAGGACGCTAAAACGGTTGCCATGCTCGCGAACGATCGCCGCATCGCCGAAAACACGGCGCGCATTCCGCACCCCTACAAGCTGTCGGATGCCGAGAGCTTTATTAAGGGCGCGAACAAAGGCAGCGACAGCGAAGCGGTGTTCTTGATCACGCTGCGCGACAAGACCGTGATCGGCGCCTGCGGAATCGTGTCGCAGGAGCAGACGGCGGAGCTCGGCTACTGGCTGGGCGTTGCCTATTGGGGCAACGGCTACGCCACCGAGGCGCTGCACGCGGTGATCGACTATGCGTTCGGCGACCTCGAGCACGAGGCCTTGCAGGCGGGTGCCCGCGTCACCAACCCCGGCTCGCGAAGGGTGCTGGAGAAGTGCGGCTTCCAGTGGACCGGCGTCGGCCTCTACCGCATCGCCTCCATCAAGTCGTCGGCACCGATCGACCGCTTCCGGCTCGAACGCGGCATCTGGTCGGCGATCAAGACCTGGGGCCGGGCGAAAAAGGTGATGTAGCGCCGCAGGTCGGAAGCTGTCATGCCCCGCGAAGACGGGCATCCAGTAATCACTGAACTTTCGGTGCCTACTGGATCGTCCGCCTGCGCGGACGATGACAGCATCAGCTTTGCCGCTCGGCACTCGCCGCCGTCTTGAACTTCGCTGCGAACTCCTCGAGCTCGTCCTGGGCGAGATCGCTGACCGCCATCAGGTTAAGCCCCAGCTCGGTCCAGCGCAGGATGTTGAAGCCCTGAACCACCTGAAGCTTCGGCTGCGGCAGCACCGCGCCCATGCCCTGCATCACGAACAGGTTGATGACGTGGACGCGGCGGCGATAGACGATCGCCGCCACCGGCTTGCCGTCGATGAAGTCGAGCCGGCCGCCGATCAGGGTGAAGCCCTGCGCGGTCAGATCGATCACCGGCGGGGCGAGATCAATGCGGCCATTGAACCACGGCTTCACCGTGTGCTGATCGGTCGAGACCACGTCGGTCAGGTGGTCGGCCTGCAGCGAGCGCAGATGCGCCGAAACCGCCTCGTTGAGAATGAGGCCGTCGCGGTTGCCGCCGATAATGACGAAGCCGACGCCCGCAGCCGCGGCCGCCGTGATGAGGCTGCCGAGACCGAAGCCTTTCAGCAGCGCGCGGCGGCTGGGACCGGTCTGCGCCGGAACGGCGCGGTCGATGCGGCTGCGCAACGAGGCCGGCGCCGCGTGGCGCAGATCGCCGCCGCGCAGCGCCTTCTGCAACTCGCGCGCCGCGGCAAGCTCGGCGCCGCAGCGCGCGCACGAGGCGGCGTGCGCCTCGACGTCGCGGATATGCGACGCATCGAGTTCGCCGTCGATCAAGGCATGCACAAGAACAGCCGCTTCGTCGCAGGTCATCGCTTCTCCTCCGCAATCCAGGCGTCGCGCAGCATCGCCCGCGCACGCGCCAGCCGCGACATCACCGTGCCGACCGGCGTGCCGGTGACGTCGGCGATCTCCCGATAGCTCAGGTCGTTGATCTCGCGCAGCACCAACGTCTCACGAAATTGATCCGGCAATCCGGCGATCAGCCGCCGCACGGTTTCACCGTCGAAGCGGCCGAGCGTGTGTTCCTCCGGCGAGGCTGCCGCCGTGCTCCAAAGTCCGTCGACGCGGTCCTCGGCATCGTCGAGGCTGACGGCGTGCAGCGCCGCCGCGCCGCGCCGCGCGTATTCCGCCCGGCACACGTTGCGCAGAATGGCGAGCAGCCACGGCTTGATCGGCCCGCCGCGGAACGTCTCGAAGTGCCGGAAGGCGCGCAGGTAGCATTCCTGCGCGGCGTCCTCGGCATCGGCGGGGTTACGCAACAGATAGCGCGCCAGCGTGTAGACGTCGTCGAGATAGGGCAGCGCCGCCACGCGAAAGCGTCGCGCCTTGTCGTCGCCGTCGTCGCCGTGCAACGCCACCTGCGCGTGCCTCATCGCGGCGCGTTCTCGCCGGTCGCCGCCTGCACCACAATCGTACCGGTCATATGCGGATGCAAGGAGCAAAAATACTTGTAGGTGCCCGGCGTCGTAAAGGTGAAGGAGAACTTGTCGTCCGTATCGAGCGGCTTCGAACGGATGCCGGGCGGCGAGACGACGGTATGGGGGATGTCGTCCTCGTTGGTCCAGGTGACCGTGGTGCCCGCCTTCACCGTGATCTGCGGCGGATCGAAGGTGAAATTTCCGATTTTCACCGCGGCATCTTCGGCCTGCGCCGGCAGCGCCGCGAGCATCAGCGTGGCGGCGACGAGAAGCCGCGTCAAACTGCGTTTCATTGGTTTCAGCCTTTCAGCGGTGCATCGACGATGGCGAGGCGCTGCTCGTTCTGCTTGAACGTCACGCTGGCAATGCCCAGCATCTTTTCGAGCTGATCGGCCGGCACTTTCATCGGCCCGGCCGACGGCGCGGTGCCGGGCGCCGGCTGCGGGAAGGCGGTCGAGCGCGCGGTATGGAAGGTGACGTTGCCCTCGACCTTCTGCATCACCTGGTGGATGTGGCCGTTGAGCACGGTCACGGAGCCGAAGCGCTTGAGGTAGGCGAGCGCCTTGGCGCTGTCCTCGGTGCCCCAGCCCCACTGCGGATAGACCGTCCACAGCGGAATGTGCGCGAACACCACGATCGGCTGCGACGCCGAGCGGCCCTTCAGATCGTCCTCGATCCATTCGAGCTGCTCGTCGCCGAGACTGCCCATGCCGCCGCCCTTCAGGTTGGCGACATTGACCAGCCCCATGAAATGCACGCCGTTGGCGTCGAAGCTGTAATAGCCCGGCCCCTTGGTGCCGCGGCCGTAGCGCTCTTTGTAGAGCCTGATCTCGGGATCGACGATGTCGTGCTCGCCCGGCACGTAATGCACGTCGAGCCTGGCCTGCGAGATGATCTTTTCGGCGTCGTCGAACTCCGACGCCTTCGACAGATGCGTGATGTCGCCGGTGTGGATCATGAAGGCGGGCTTGGCCGGCAGCGCTTTGACGCGCTCGATGGCCTCTTCCAGCGTGCCCTTGGCGTTGGGGTTGGCCGGCTTGTCGAAGCCGATGTGGCTGTCGCTGATCTGCAGGAAGGTGAAGCCCTTCTGCTCGGCGGCGATCGCGCCGTCGATGAGGCCGAGCGAGGTCGGTACCCCGCCGGCAACCGTCCACAGCACGCCGGTGCCGCACCAGGTCATGCATTCCAGGACCTTGCGGCGATTTGGCTGGTGATCGTGATCGTGCGCGCTCATGACAATCTCCCTGGCGGTTGTCGCGTTCGGCAGACTTGATCGGGCGGGCTGGCGGTTTATTCCGCGCCGATTACATTTTTCGGTGACCGTCCGGGCGGAACAAAAATGGCGTGCTTGTTCAATAAGATGAGCCGCAAGCGCGGTGGCAGAGGCCGGCCGCAGCCGGCCTCTTTCGCCTATGGCGTCACTGCTTGAGCAGCATTTCGTTGTAGCCGATGCTGCCGCCGCCGGTATTTTCCGGACTGTTGGGATCGGTCGGGCGCTCGCCCGCAGCCTTGGCGAAGGCGTCGAGCCCATTGCGCCGGACGGCAACGGCTTTGCCCTTTTCGGCGACGGCCGGCCCGTAGCTGAACGGCAGCACGTTGCCGGTGCCATAGGGGCTGGCGCTGAAGGATTGGGCGAGCGTCGGGCTCGTGAAAATTGTCAGCACGGCCACGGCGATCAGAACCTTTTTCATGTTGCTTCTCCTGCGGTTTCAAAAACCTCTGCGGCGGCGGCGCGTCGACGGCGCAAGGTGCGATCGTCGGTTGCCGCTTGCGGGAGAAGATTCGGCAGGCGCTCGTGTTATTCGGGCCGTCCGGTCACGTTCGCCGGAGCGCAAATTGAGCGGCGGGCGGGAATAGCGGCGGCGGCCGCGGCCGGGGCGCCCTCGCCTCTCGACCCACTGGCGCGGGGCCGCGAGACGCGCGAAAATCCGTCGAAACCAGCGGAGACTGCCCG
The DNA here is from genome assembly GCA_035651255.1 of Pseudolabrys sp. Classification (GTDB taxonomy): domain Bacteria; phylum Pseudomonadota; class Alphaproteobacteria; order Rhizobiales; family Xanthobacteraceae; genus Pseudolabrys. The sequence continues at coordinate 5,303 of DASRGB010000024.1, read as the reverse complement.
ATGGCCTACGACCTCAACCAGTTCATCGCCGATTGCCGCTCGACACTGTCGCGCGATCCCGGTCCTGCGGGGCGCGAGCAGGTGCGGCAGAATCTCGAACGCCTGCTCGGCAACAAGGACTTCATCGAGGAATATTGCGGCGACAAGGCCCCGCGCGGCCTCAAGGTGCTCTACGAGGATCCCAAGCTCGGCTTCCAGGTGCTCGCCCACATCAACGACAAGGCGCGCGTGTCGCCGCCGCACGACCACGGCGACTCCTGGGCGATCTACGGCCAGGCCACCAAGTACACCGACATGACCGAGTGGGCGCGCGAGGACGACGGCACGGACCCCAAGCACGCCAAGCTCAAGCCGATCAAGAAATACCGCCTCACGCCGGGCAAAGCCGGCATCTACCAGAACGGCGCCATCCACTCGATCGACTATCCCGACTACGCGCGTTTCGTGCGCGTGACCGGCACCAATCTCGACAGGATCAAGCGCATCCGCATCGACCTGAAGTCCGGCGAGGTCGAGCAGATGTATCCGCAGCAGGCGACGTAGCGATCGCCGCAACCATTTCAGCGTCATCGCCGGGCTCGTCCCGGCGATCTCGCTTGGGAAGGCACTGCGTCCCTAAGCGGGATGCGCGGGTCAAGCCCGCGCATGACAACGGAGAGACCATGCTCGACATCGCAAAACCTCGCCCGCTCAGCGCCGCCGCCGTTCGCGCCATGCTCGACGACGGCGGCGAACTCGCGCTCATCGACGTGCGCGAGGAGCTGCCCTTCTCGCAAAATCATCTGCTGTGGGCGCGCAACGTGCCGCTGAGCAGGTTGGAGCTGCGTTTTGCCCGCCTGGTGCCGCGCAAGGCGACGCGTATCGTGCTCATCGACAACGGCGACGGCTTGGTGAGACGCGCCGCCGCCGTGCTGGCGCGCGCCGGCTACGGCGATGTCTCGCTGCTCGATGGCGGTGTCGCCGCCTGGGAGCAGGCCGGTTTCGTCACCTTCTCCGGCGTGCACGTGCCGAGCAAGGCGTTCGGCGAGTTCGTCGAGCACGACAGCGGCACGCCGAGCGTCGGCGCCAGCGAACTCGACGCCATGATGAAGAGCGGCGCCAAGATGGTGGTGCTCGACAGCCGGCCCTTCGACGAATACACGCGCATCTCGATTCCCTCCGGCATCAACGTACCGGGCGCCGAGCTGGTGCTGCGCGTGCGCGACATCGCGCCCTCGCCCGACACCGTCATCTGCGTCAATTGCGCCGGCCGCACCCGCAGCATTATCGGCGCGCAGTCGCTGATCAATGCCGGCGTGCCCAACAAGGTGGTGGCGCTGCGCAACGGCACCATGGGCTGGCACCTCGCCGGCCTCACTTGCGCTACCGGCAAGTCCGACCGCGCGCCTGCCGTATCGGCGCAGGCCCTCGCCTGGGCCAAGTCCGCCGCCGAGAAGGTGGCGCGCAAGTTCGGCGTCGAGCGCGTCGATGGGGCGACCGTCGAGCGCTGGCGCAAGGACGATACGCGCACGACCTACGTGTTCGACGTGCGCGACCCGGCCGAATACAAGGCCGGCCATTATCCCGGCGCGATCGCCGCGCCCGGCGGCCAGCTGGTGCAGGCCACCGACCTTTATGCCGGAGTGCTCGGCGCCCGCATCGTCGTGAGCGACGACAAGGAGGCGCGCGCGCTGATGACCGCGTCCTGGCTCAAGCAGATGGGCTGGAAGGATGTCCATGTGCTGGCCGAGGCCGGCGGCGAAGCTGGCGATCCGGCGCCGCAAATCCTCGGCACCATCCCGGACGACGCCGCGGTCGAGCCCTCGAAAGTGCTCGAGATCGACAACGTCTCAGTCGTCGACCTGTCCGCCAGCCCGCACTACCGCCGCGGCCATATCCCCGGCGCCTGGTTCGCCATTCGCGGCCGGCTCGACACGGCACTGCCGAAGATTCCGCCGCGCCATGCCATCATCCTCACCTCCGAGGACGGCGTGCTCGCCGGTCTTGCCGTGGCAGAGGCCCGTGCGTGCACGGACGCCCCGGTGCATTGGCTCAAAGGCGGCAACGCCGCCTGGACCGCGCTCGGCTTCCCGTTGTCGACCGCGGAGAAGATGGCGGACGAGCCGCTCGACGTCTGGCTCAAGCCCTACGAGCGGGCGGACGACAAGGAGGCGGCGATGAACGCCTACCTGTCGTGGGAAATCGACCTTCTGGAGCGCATCAAGAAAGACGGCACCACGCATTTCCTGTCCGCGCGGTAGTGCGAAACGCGACGCGACGCGCTATATCGCGGCCATGAAGTTCCTCGACGAAGCCAAGGTCTACGTCATGTCCGGCGCCGGCGGCGACGGCTGCGTGTCGTTCCGGCGCGAGAAGTTCATCGAATTCGGCGGGCCCAATGGCGGCGACGGCGGCAAAGGCGGCGACGTCATCGTCGAGGCCGTCAACGGCCTCAACACGCTGATCGACTACCGCTACCAGCAGCACTTCAAGGCGCAGCGCGGCGGCAACGGCATGGGCAAGGACCGCCACGGCGCCAACGGCAAGGATGTCGTGCTCAAGGTGCCGGTCGGCACCCAGGTCTACGAGGAGGATGGCGAGACGCTGCTCGCCGATCTCACCAAAGTCGGCGAGCGCGTCACCATCCTGACCGGCGGCAACGGCGGCTTCGGCAACACCCATTTCAAGTCGTCGACCAACCGCGCACCGCGTCACGCCAATCCCGGCCAGCCGGCGCAAGAGCGCACCATCCGCCTGCGGCTGAAGCTGATCGCCGACGCCGGCCTCATCGGCCTGCCCAATGCCGGCAAATCGACCTTCCTCGCCGCCGTCAGCGCGGCCAAGCCAAAGATCGCCGACTACCCCTTTACCACGCTGCATCCGCAGCTCGGCGTGGTTCGCGTCGACGACCGCGAATTCGTGCTGGCCGATCTGCCGGGCCTGATCGAGGGCGCGCACGAAGGCATCGGCCTCGGCGACCGCTTCCTCGGCCACACCGAGCGCTGCAACGTGTTGCTGCACCTGATCGACGGCACCGCCGAGGATCCGGGCGAGGCCTACCGCGTCGTGCGCGGCGAACTGGAAGCCTATGGGGCCGGCCTCGCCGATAAGCCGGAGATCGTGGCGCTGTCGAAATGCGATGCCATGACGCCCGAACAGATCAAGACGCAGCTCGCGAAACTGAAGAAGGCCGCGAAGTCGACGCCGCTGGCGCTGTCGGCGCAATCGAAGCAGGGTGTGCAGGATGCGCTGCGCATGCTGGCCAAGGCAATCGATCGCGCCGGCGCCCGTCAGGAGGCTTTGTCCTAACGGGCCCCGCCTTCCGCCATCTGCCGCTCCCGGTGTAGCCTTCCCGCAACCGCCCAACAGGCGCGAATAACATCGGGAGAGACGCCGTGAAGCCTTTGGTCACACCGCTTGCCGTTGCTTTCGCCGTTTTCAGCTTTGCCGCAACCGCCGCGGATTACCCGGCGCCCAAGCAAGGCGAATGGGTCGCGAAGAATTTCAAATTCCACACCGGCGACGTGCTGCCGGAGGTGCGGCTGCACTATACGACGGTCGGCGAGCCGACCGGCATTCCTGTCGTCGTTCTGCACGGCTCCGGCGGCTCGGCTGCGAGCATGCTGACGCCCGCCTTCGCCGGAACGCTGTTCGGACCCGGCGAGCCTCTCGACGCCGCCAAGTATTATATCATCCTTCCGGACGGCATCGGTCACGGCAAAAGCAGCAAACCTTCCGACGGTCTGAAAACCAAGTTTCCGCAATACGACTACGCCGACATGGTCGAGGGGCAGTACCGCCTGCTCAGCGAAGGGCTCGGCATCAAGCACGTGCGCCTGATCATCGGCAATTCGATGGGCGGCATGCAGGTCTGGCTGTGGGGCGAGATGCATCCCGATTACATGGACGCGCTGGTGCCGATGGCGTCGCAGCCGACGGCGATGGCGAGCCGCAATTGGATGCTGCGGCGGATGATGATCGAAACCATCCGCAACGATCCGACCTACAACAATGGCAATTACACCGAACAGCCGCACATGATGAAATACGCCACGACGTTCTACAGCATCGCCACCGCCGGCGGCACACTGGCCTATCAGAAGCTTGCGCCGACGCGCGCGCTGGCCGACAAGGTCGTGGATGATCGTCTGGCCGCGGCAACCAAGGCTGACGCCAACGACTTCCTGTGGGCGTGGGGCTCGTCGGCCGACTATGACGCGGCGCCAAACCTCGAGCGCATCGAGGCCTCGCTGCTGGCGATCAACTCCGCTGACGACGAACGCAATCCGCCGGAAACCGGCGTCACGGAAGCGGCCGTCAAGCGTGTCAAGAACGGCAAGATCTATCTCATCCCGGCAAGCACCGAGACGCGCGGCCACCTCACCACCGGCAATGCAAAATTCTATGCCAAGCAGCTCGACGAGCTGTTGCGCACCGCGCCGAACCGGGCGATGTAACGTTCATGCAAACCCGCGCCGCGGTCGCCTGGAAGGCCGGCGAGCCGCTTTCAATCGAGACCATCGACATCGAAGGCCCCAAAGCCGGCGAGGTGCTGGTCGAAATCAAGGCGACCGGCATCTGCCACACCGACGCCTACACGCTGTCGGGCGCCGATCCGGAAGGCATCTTCCCGGCGATCCTGGGCCACGAGGGCGCCGGCATCGTCCGCGAGGTAGGCCCCGGCGTGACGACGCTGAAAGCCGGCGACCACGTCATCCCGCTCTACACGCCGGAATGCCGGCAGTGCAAAACCTGCCTGTCGCGGCGTTCCAATCTCTGCACCGCGATCCGCTCAACGCAGGGCAAGGGCCTGATGCCGGACGGCACGTCCCGGTTCAGATGCGACGGCGACCCGGTGTTCCACTACATGGGCTGCTCGACCTTCGCCAATTTCACCGTGCTGCCGGAGATCGCGCTCGCCAAGGTGCGCGAGGACGCGCCCTTCGACAAGATTTGCTACATCGGCTGTGGCGTCACCACCGGCATCGGCGCCGTCATCAACACGGCGAAAGTCTGGCCCGGCGCCAACGTCGCGGTATTTGGCCTCGGCGGCATCGGGCTTAACGTCGTGCAAGGCGCGCGCATGGTCGGCGCCGACAAGATCATCGGCATCGATCTCAATCCCGCGCGCCGCGCCATGGCCGAGAAATTCGGCATAACGCATTTCATCAACCCGGACGAAGTCGGCCGCGACAAGGTGGTGCAGGCCATCGTCGACCTGACCGGCGGCGGCGCCGACTTCTCGTTCGAGTGCATCGGCAATGTCCAGGTCATGCGCCAGGCGCTTGAATGCTGCCACCGCGGCTGGGGCGAGAGCATCATCA
>DASRGB010000023.1:0-19866 GCA_035651255.1 Pseudolabrys sp. | reverse complement strand
CGCCGCCTGCGATTGCGGCTGGCCGTCGCCGCCCATGGTGCCGTAGGCGATCACGCGGCCATCGTTTAATTCGGCCAGCGCCGGATTGAGCGTGTGGAAGGGGCGGCGGCCGGGCGCGAGCGCATTGAGCGCCTTCGCATCGAGCGAGAAGCTCGCGCCGCGGTTCTGCATCAGCACACCGGTGCGCGGTAGCACGCAGCCGGAGCCGAACTCCCAGTAGAGCGACTGGATGTAGGAGACGACGAGGCCGTTTGCGTCGGCGGCACCCATCCAGATCGTATCGCCCTCGCCGAACGGCGCCGGCCATTTTGCCGCTTTCTTGCAATCGATCTTTGCCGCCTCGGCATCGAGAAAAGCCGGCGACAGGTAGCGGTTGACATCTTCCTTGATGGCGTCGGGGTCGGTGATGACGCGGTCGCGCACGCGAAAGGCGCGCTTGGTCGCTTCGACAATGCCGTGCACGTGATCGAAGCCTTCCGCCTGCGTGACACGCAACCGCTCGAACAGCGCAAGAATGATCAGCGACGCCAGCCCTTGCGTCGGCGGCGGCGCGTTGAACAGGGTGCCGGCTTGCGTTTCAACGCTCAGCGGCTCGGCGATCCAAGCCGCAAATGTCTCCAGATCGGCGCGGGTCACCGGGCTACCGAGCGAAGCGAGATCGGCGGCAATCTCGCGGCCGACATCGCCGCGGTAGAAGTCGTCTAAGCCCGCATGCGCGAGTTGCTCAAGCGTGGCGGCGAACGCGGTTTGCTTCAGGCGCGCGCCAACCTCGGGCACCTTGCCGTCGACCAGAAAAGCGTCGCGGAAGCCCGCCGCCTCGTCCATCTCCGGCAGCTTCTCGCGCGTCAGCCGCGCCTGGCTGCGTGTGACGACGTATCCCTCACGCGCGTGCTTGATCGCCGGCGCTAGCAGCACATCGAGCGGCAGGTTGCCGCCATGGGCGCGGGCCGCTTCCTGCGCCAGCATCCAGGCGGCGACCGCGCCCGGCACGGTGAGCGCGGCAAGCGGCCCGCGCGCCGGGATCGTCTCGTATCCGGCATCGCGATAGAGGCGGATCGTGGCTTTGGCGCCGGCACGTCCCGCGCCCATCAGCGCGCGCGCGCGGCCGCGCGGCTCGCGGATCAGCCAAAAGCCGTCGCCGCCGATGTGGTTCATGTGCGGGTAGACGGCGGCGATCGAAGCCGCCATCGCCAGCATCGCCTCGATGGCGTTGCCGCCCTCCGCGAGAATGGCGCGGCCATCCTCGACCGCCGCGGCATGCGGCGCGCACACCACGCCGCGCCGATGGCCCGCTGAGTGGAGACTCATGGCGTAGCTATCTCGCTGATCTCACAAGGCTTTGCAGGACCAGCGGCGAAATCCCGCGGCGGCGCTGAACCGGTTTGCACAGCCGTGCGACCCAAGGATGGGACAGCCGGCACATGGGGTTCGCCGGCGCTAGCAGCGGAGGGCATCATGACCAAGTTTCTCATCATCGGCGTCGACGTCGCCATTATTGCATTCCTCGTCGGAACATTGCTCACCTCCGGCCACATCTAGCCCTTTAGGCGCGCACGGCGGCAACCGCGAAGCCAAGGCCGGTGGCGAGCAAAACCGCGCCGATCAGCGGCCGCCAATAGCGGCCCGGCAACAGCTTCTCGGCGGTCACCAGTGCGGTGAGACAGGCCACCCAGCGCAAGTCCATCACCGCCACGGCGAACAGCAACAGCATCAGCCCGGCGCAACAACCAAGACAAAACATGCCATGGCGCAGGCCCATCACGGACGCACCCAGCGCGCCGTCACGCCACTCGCTCAGGATGAATCCGTCCGGCGAGCGGCACAAGGTGAGGCAGCGTTCCTTCAACGGGCTGAACTGATAAGCGCTAGCAGCCAGGAATAGTCCCGCCGAAAACCAGTTCGAAGCCGACTGCAGCATCGTCGTCAGCAATTCGGCTCGTTGCAGCGTCCACTGCAAGGCAGTGGCGACGATAGAAAAGCCCACCCACACGGCGAGATAGCCGGAGAGGAAGACCGCCGTCGGCACCGAAGGATCGGCGCGCTCGCGGCGGCGCCGGTTGATGATCGCGAAGGCGGCGATCATGGGGGCCGAGCCGGGCAGCATCATCGCCGCCATCATTGCGCTCCACATGACGAACACGAGCGCGGCTTCGAGCGGCGTCCACGACGCCTGCATGCCGTTCATCGACATGTTCATGTCGCGCCACATCGCGGCGTCCATGGCGTCCATCAGCCGCGCCTGGTGCACGGTGAAGCCCCAGGCCAGCGCGGCCACGGCAGCAAGCAGCGCCGCGACCACGATGACATCGCGGCGCGGCGGCGCACGGCTGACGCCGGACGGTTCGCTCATTGCGCTTGCAGCGATTGCCGCCAGGAAAAGGCTTTCGGACCGCGCAGGTCGAAGGCGATGTGCTTCGACGAGCGGTTCGACCAGTCCCAGGTACGGCCGAAGGCGCCGGTGACGACGTTGCGCCTGGCGGTGCCGACGGTGAGGAAGCCGGGCACGACCTCCGGCCGCGGCGCGTTGTAGATGCGGCAGGTGTCGCCCTCCGGCACCATGAATTTGCGGAACGGCCCGCCGAGGCCGTCGATCTTGCCCGGCACCTCGACGCGCCAGTTCTCGGCGTCGTGGCTGACGTTCATGGTGACGAACTCGACGCCGTCGACTTTGAGCGTGAGATCGCGCCAGGCGGCGAAGGCGCCGCCGGCGTGCCCGGTGAAGATTTTCTTGAGCGCCTCGCGCTCCGCCGCATTGGCGCGCGCGTCGATCAGGAAGCCGAACTCGCGGTTCTTCTCGAAGACGTTGCCTCGCCAGTGGATGACGAGGACGACGGCGAGATCCTTGCTGATCTTCACATCGCCGTAATTGCCGTCGCGGATCAGCCAGGTCAGCACGCCCTCGCAATAGCCGAGGGTCGGGTCGGAGCCGAAATTGCACGGGCAGCCGATGGCGCAGTTGCAAAGATCCCACCAATCGCCGGTGAGGCGCCAGTCGGGGGTGTTGGGATCGGGCTCGGCCACGCATTAACGTTAGCATCCGGCCGTCGCGCGGCAAGTGCCCTGCGCCGCGGCGGGCAAAAGCGAAACGTTCGGCGGTCGCCCGCCCGCCTTTGCATGAATTGCTTTCGCGCCGCGCCTCGACGAAACCGAATTAACCGCAGCGCAAATCTGTCACGCCGGCTCGCGATAAAGCTCTTCGGCGGACAACCGGGGGAGGTATAATCAAATCGGTAAAAATCGAGGTCGGGGGACTTTCGAAAACTTTTCGGCAAACGAACACGGCGCCGCGGCTGACGGCGGTATGGCGTTTTGCGGGAGGATGTCATGGCCATTTTTGAAATCACCCAGGCGACGAGCGTGCTCACCAATGCGAACGCCACCGACGCGTTCGCTTCCGATACGGCGGCGGCCGACACGTTGCTGGTCGACGCCGGCGCGTTCCTCACCGCGCTCGGCACCAATTCGAACGGCGCAACGCTTGCCAATACGCTGGCCTGGACGGTGCAGGTCGACGGCTCGATCCTGTCGCAGCAGGCCGCCGGCATCGCGCTCGCGCCGGGCAACAGCGCGGCGTCCAAGATCGCCGTCAGCGACGACGGCGAGGTCGGCGGCGGCAGCTACGGCATCGACGCCGCCAGCCCGGTGTCCGTCACCAATGCCGGCTTGGTGAACGGCGCCTCGATCGGCATCCGCTTCAGCAACGGCGGCGTGCACAGCGTCACCAACACCGGCACCATCAGCGGCGCAACCGCGATCCAGGACGCCGATGGCCTGAGCAACGACACCGTCGTCAATTCCGGCACCATCTCCGGCGCAGTCTTGCTGTCCAACGGCACCGATGCGCTCGCCAATGCGGGTCAGCTCAACGGCGCGGTCGACCTCGGCGAGGGCGGCAATACGCTGAGCAACAGCGGCGTCATCACCGGCACGGTGAGCGCGGGCAGCGGCGACGACAAGGCGGTCAATTCGAACGAGATCGACGGCGCCGTTTCGCTCGGCAACGGCACCAACACGTTGAGCAATTCCGGCGCGATCAAAGCGGCGGTGACCGGCGGCATCGGCAACGACACCTTCAGCAACTCCGGCAGCATCCTCGGCATCGTCGGGCTGTCGGACGGCACCAACAGCCTCACCAACAGCGGCTTGATCGGCGGCGGCGTCACCGCCGGTTCCGGCAACGACACCGTCACCAATTCGGGCATGATCGGGAACGCCGTGACGCTCGGCGACGGCGTCAACAAGGTCACGAATTCCGGCACGCTCAATTTCACGCTCTCGGTCGGCATCGGCAACGACAGCGTCATCAATTCCGGCATGATCTCCGACGCGGTGAGCCTCTCCGAGGGCGCCAACAAGCTCACCAATTCCGGAACGCTCGACGACAACGTCACCGCCGGCAACGGCGGCAACACCATCGTCAATTCAGGCGACATCGCCGGCAACGTCACGACGGGCTTCGGCAAAGATAGCTTCAGCAATACGACGAGCGCGTCGGTCGTGGGCGGCGATTTGAGCCTGGGTAACGGCGTCAATGTCGTCAAGAACGCCGGCACGATCAGCGGCAACTACGTCGGCGGCAGCGACAGCGACAGCTTCACGAACTCGGGCACGGTCGTCGGCCTCACCCAGTTGGGCGCCGGCACCAACACCCTGGTCAACACCGGCACGCTGACCGCGGTGACCGCCGCGGGCAACAATACCATCACCAATTCCGGGCACATCATCGGCAGCATCACCACGCTGGCCGGCAACAACACGGTGAACAACACCGCCGCCGGCACCATCGACTCGGTCAGTCTCGGCGACGGCACGAACGTGCTCAAGAATGCCGGCGAGATCACCACCAGTTATCTCGGCGGCAGCAACAGCGACAGCGTCAGCAATTCGGGCACCCTCGGAATCGTGATCCTGGGCAACGGCAGCAACAGCGTGACCAACTCGGGCACCATTACGCGGGTGTCCGGCGGCAACGGCGACGATGCCGTGAGCAATTCACACACAATTATTATCGGCGTCGAGCTTGGCGACGGCACCAACGTGTTCGTCAATTCCGGCTCCGCCGATTTCTATGCGGGCGGAAGCGGCGGCGACACGGTGACCAACAAGGGCACGATCGCCACCGACGTTTCAATGTTCGACGGGCTCAACAAGCTCACCAATTCCGGCACCGTCGGCGGTGACGTCTTCGGCGGCGTCGACGCCGACAGCGTCGTCAATTCCGGCCTGATCGCCGGCAATGTTGTTCTCGCCGACGGCAACAACACGCTGACCAATTCCGGCACCATCGACGGTTTGTACGCCGGCGGCGCCGGCAGCGACACGGTCACCAACAGCCACGTCATCGTCAACATCGAGTTGGGCGACGGCCTCAACGTCGTCAACAATTCGGGGACCATTCACGGCTCGATCGTCGGCGGCGGCGACGCCGATACCGTGATCAACAAGGGCACGATCGGCCTCGGCCTGTCGCTCGGCGACGGCAACAACGTCGTCACCAACAGCGGCACCATCGGCGCCGCCATCTTCGCCGGCGCCGGCAGCGACACCGTCACCGACACCGGCAAGATCGGCGGCTTCGTCGACCTCGGCGGCGGCGACGACACTTTCACCGGCGGCAACAGCGCCGAGATCGTCGACGACGGCTCCGGCTCCGACACCGTCAAGCTTGGCGGCGGCGACGACAAATATGTCGCGACCCGCTCCGGCCTGACCGACGGCCACGACAGCGTCGACGGCGGCACCGGCATCGACACCTACGATGCCAGCGCCACCACCAACAGCGTGCATATCAACCTCGATACCGTGACCCACGACCTGTCGCCGTTCGATCCGGGCAACGGCAGCGTGACCGCCAATACCGCCTCCGGCAGCGGCGTCGCCGACGCCTCGACCGACACCGTGACCAATTTCGAGAACGTCATGACCGGCTCCGGCGACGACATCATCTACGGTTCGGCGGCGGCCAACCTGCTCGATGGCGGCGCCGGCAACGACCAGATCTTCGGCCTTGGCGGCAACGACACGCTGACCGGCGGCAACGGCAACGACCTCCTGGTCGGCGGCGCCGGCAAGGACGTCCTCACCGGCGGCGCCGGCAACGACGTGTTCGGCCTCGCCGCGACCACCGACAGCCCCGTCGCGGTGGCGAGCCGCGACGTCATCGTCGACTTCCAGCAGGGCAACGACCACATCGACCTGAGCAAGATCGACGCCAACGTCACCAACGGCGCGAGCGACGACGCCTTCAGCTTCATCGGCACCAACGTCGCCTTCACCGGCACCGCGGGCGAGCTGCGCGCCTACTGGACCGCGGCCGGCCAGGTGATCGAAGGCGACGTCAACGGCGACGCCAAGGCCGACTTCGCCGTCGAGATCAAGGACGCAACCCACGCCATCACCGTGCACGCCACCGACTTTTTCCTGTAGGGGGCAGCGTCAGGCGACGTCGGCGAGCCCGCGCTTTCTGAGCAGGGCCTCGACCGACGGCAGCCGGCCGCGGAAGGCCGTGTAGGCCTGCGCCGGATCGCGCAGGTTGCCGGCGCCGTAGATGAAGTCGCGCAGCCGTTTGGCGGTCGCCGCATCGAAGGCGTCGCCGGCCTCCTCGAAGGCGGCGAAGGCGTCGGCGTCCAGCACCTCCGACCACATGTAGGAGTAGTAGCCCGCGGCATAGCCGCCGCCGGAGAACAGATGCTGGAAATGCGGCAGGCGGTGCCGCATGACGATCTCCGCCGGCATGTGCAGCGCCGCAAGCTCGCGCCGCTCGAACGCGGCGGCGTCGAGCGCCCCGGCATCCTTGAGCCGGTGCAGATCGAGATCGACCAGCGCGCAGGCGGTGTATTCGACCGTGGCGAAGCCCTGGCCGTAGGTGCGCGTCGCCAGCAGCCGCTCGAGCAGCGCCTTGGGCATCGGCGCGCCGGTCTTGGCGTGCCGCGCATAGCTGCGCAGGATGTCCGGCACCTCGAGCCAGTGCTCGTAGAGCTGCGACGGCAGCTCGACGAAATCGCTCGGCACCGCGGTGCCGGCGATGAGCGGATAGGTGACGTCCGACAGCAGCCCGTGCAGCGCATGGCCGAACTCGTGGAACAGGGTGCGCGCATCGTCGAACGACAAGAGCGCCGGCTCGCCTTCGGCGGGCTTGGCGAAGTTGCAGACGTTGAGGATGATCGGCGTCACCTTGCCGGCGAGCTTTTCCTGGTCGCGCAGCGCGGTCATCCAGGCGCCGCTGTGCTTCGACGGGCGGGCAAAATAATCGCCGATGAACAGGCCGACATGCCGTCCGGCGGAATCCTCGACCTCCCAGGCGCGGGCGTCGCCGTGGTAGAGCGGCACGTCCACCGGCTTGAAATTCAGGCCGAACAGGCGGCGGGCGGTCTCGAACGCCGCCTCGATCATGTTGTCGAGCTGCAAATACGGCTTGATCTCGGCCTCGTCGAGGTCGTAGCGCGCCTTGCGCAGCTTCTCGGCGTAGTAGCGCCAGTCGTGAGCCTGCAGCGCGAAATTGCCGCCCTCGCCCGCGACCATGGCCTGCAGGTCGTCGCGTTCCGCCCGCGCCTTGGCGAGCGCCCGCGTCCACACCGCCTCGAGCAGCTGGCGCGCCGCCTCGGGCGTCTTCGCCATCTGGTCGGCGAGCCGGTAGTCGGCGAAGCTGGCAAAGCCGAGCAGTCCGGCGCGCTCGGCGCGCAAGGCCACCATCTCGGCGATCAAGGCGCGGTTGTCGGTGGCGCCGCCGTTTTCGCCGCGCCTGATCCAGGCCTGGAACACCTTCTCGCGCAGGTCGCGCCGCGCCGAGAACTGCAGGAAGGTCTCGCAGGACGAGCGGGCAAGCGTGATCGCATATTTGCCGCCGTGGCCGCGCTCCTCGGCGGCGGCGCGCGCCGCGGCGCGGGCGAAATCCGGCAGCCCGGCGAGATCGGCCTCCTCCAGGACGAGGGCATAGGCTTTCTCGTCGGCCAAGACGTTCTGGCCGAATTGCGTGCCGAGGCTCGCCAGCCGCTCGTTGATCGCGGCGAGCTTGTCCTGCTGCGGCTTGTCGAGCGCGGCGCCGGCCCGCACGAAGCGGGTGTGGTAGCGCTCCAGCACCCGCGCCTGCTCGGCATCGAGGCCGAGATGGTCGCGGCGCCGGTAGAGCTCGGCGATGCGGGCAAACAGCGCGCGGTTGAGATAAAGCGCATTGGCATGGCGGGCGAGCAGCGGCGACACGTCGCGCTCGATCGCCTCGATGGCGTCGCCGGTATGGGCGCCGGCCAGCACAAAGAAGACGTTGGCCACCCGGTCGAGATCGCGGCCGCTCTTTTCCAGCGCCGCGATGGTGTTGTCGAAGCTCGGCGGCGCCGGATCGGCGGCGATGGCGTCGATCTCGGCACGGTGGCCGGCCAGCGCCTGCGCGAAGGCCGGCAGGAAGTGGCCGGGCTCGATGTCGCCGAAGGGCGGCAGGCCGAAAGCAGCGGTCCAACGCCCGAGCAGCGGGTTGGTCCGGGATGGGGCGGCGGGCGCGTCCGTCATTGCCGCTATCTAGGGCGCAAGCCCGCGAATACCAAGGCGAAAAACGTCAGAGATGCTCGCGCGCCTTGTTGAACGGAGCATCCATGGTGTAGCCGTGGGCGGCGCGGTAGCCGTCGTAGCGGAAGCCTTTGAACTCGAGCACGACGCTGACCAGGAAGGCGATGAGCACCATGGCGACGACGAACTCGCCCAGTCCCGGGATCGGGTACTGCATCAGCCCGGTGGCAATGGCCCCGGCGGCGAAGAAGTAGACGAAGTAGCCCGCCGTCTTGTGGTAGGCCTCGAATATCCGCCGCCGCACCGTCATGTTGTAATGGTCGCCGAACCAGGTCGCCGGGTCGTTGGGATCGGCGGTGTAGTAGTTCTTGCCGCCGTGCTTGCCGCGCAGCCAGCCGCCGATGATCTGCAGACAGCCGAGCGCCACCGTCGTCAGGCCGAAAAACGAATGCAGCGAGCCGCTGAAGCCGCCGCTGACCGTCACCGCCACAATGGCGCCCGCCAGCGCCAGCCCGATCGCCAGCATCAGCCCGTATTTGTGGACGCTGAACCACCACCAGACCGCGTTCCAGATCGAGACCTTTTCCCGGATGCCGGTGAGCGTCGGCTTGGGCTTGCCGAACCTGATGACGATGATGCAGATCGGCACCAGCACGAACCAGACGCCGACCATCAGCAGCGCGTGGTAGCCCCAGTGCACGGGGATCGTCATCCCCAGAAAGTCGGAATGATACTCGGTCGGGATATGGACTTGGCTGGTGGTCATCGCCGGCTCTCTTGAACTTTGCGGGGTCCACCGTGGCGCGGCGGTAAAGATTTGGCAATCCACCGGCTTTTAATACTGGAAAAATCCCGCTCCTAGCCGCGCAGCGCCCGCAGCGCGTTGACGATGACCAGCACGTCGATCGCCTCCTGCAGCAACGCGCCCTCGACCGGGGCAATGTAGCCCCAGGCCGCCGCGATCATGGCCAGGATGGACAGGCCCATGCCGGCGATGACGCTTTCCAGCGCGATGGCGCGCGAGCGCCGTGCGATCCTGATCGCCGGCAGCACGCGGTCGAGCTGGTCGACCAGCAGCACCACGTCGGCGGCCTCCGCCGAGGCCGCCGCGCCGCGCGCCCCCATCGCCATGCCGATGTCGGCGGCGGCGAGCGCGGGCGCATCATTGACGCCGTCGCCGATCATCATCACCGGGCCGTTCTTGCGTTCGGCCAGCACCGCCAGGATTTTCTGGTCGGGCGTCAGCTCGGAACGAACCTGATCGATGGACAGGCCGGCGGCCACGAAGCGCGCCACCTCGTGGCGGTCGCCGGTTGCCAGCACGATACGTTCGATGCCGAGGGCGCGGAGCTCGGACAATAGCTGCTCGGTGCCGGAGCGCACCTCGTCGGACAGGATGAGGACGCCGGCGAGCCGGCCGTCGAGCGCCACCGCCACCGAGAGCGCCCCGGGTGGGCGTTGGCCGGCCAGGCTGCGCACGTCGAAGCCGAGCTTGGCCCCGACAAAGCGCAGCCCGCCGACGATGACGGCGCGGCCATCGACCCGGCCGAGGATGCCCTCACCCGGGACCTCGGCCACCTCCGCGGGGATGGCGAGCGTCAAGCCCCGCCGCCGCGCCTCGGCGACCACGGTCTGGGCGATGATGTGCTTGGAGGCCTGGTCGAGCGAGGCGGCAAGCCGCAGCACCTCCTCGGCCGCGGTTTCGCCCAAGCTGCGGGTCTCGATCAGGCGCGCCTGACCGAGCGTCAGCGTGCCGGTCTTGTCGATCACCAGGGCCCGGATGCTGGCCAGCATCTCGATCGCCTTGCCGCCCTTGATCAGGATGCCGAGCCGCGCCGCGCGCGAAAGGCCTGACACGATGGCCACAGGAACCGCGAGGATCAGCGGACAGGGCGTCGCCACCACCAGCACCGCCACCGCCCGGATGGCATCGCCGGTGAGCGCCCAGGCCCCGCCGGCCAGGGCCAGCGTCACGGCGAGGAACAGCAGCGCATAGCGGTCGGCCAGCCGCGACATCGGCGCCCGCGAGCGCTGCGCCGCCTCGACCAGCCGCACGATGCCGGCATAGGTGCTTTCGGCCGCCCGCCGGGTGGCGAGGAGGTCGAAGGCTTCCCCGGCATTGGTGGCGCCGCTGAGGGCGGCCGCCCCGGCCTTGAGCCTGACCGGCAGCGATTCGCCGGTCAGCGCCGACTGGTCGAGCACCGCCACGCCGCCCGCCACCGTGCCGTCCACCGGCAGGACGTCGCCCTGGCGGATCAACAGGCGGTCGCCCGGCAGGATGAGGTCGAGCGCCACCTCCTCCAGCCGGCCGTCGCGGTGGCGGACCGCCACGCGCGGCACCCGGGACAGCAGCGCCGTCATCTCGCGCCGGGCGGCGCGCTCGGCAAAGGTCTCCAGATACTGTCCGCCGGCATACATCAGGGCGACGATGGCGGCGGCGAGCTCCTGGCCCACCAGGAGCGCCGCCGTCATCGACACGGCGGCGACGATGTCGAGGCCGAGGTCGCCGCGCCTCAGACTCGTCACAATCTCGGCCAGCAGCACCGCCAGCACCGGCA
This sequence comes from Pseudolabrys sp., assembly GCA_035651255.1. Lineage (GTDB taxonomy): Bacteria > Pseudomonadota > Alphaproteobacteria > Rhizobiales > Xanthobacteraceae > Pseudolabrys. Next base: position 8,809 of record DASRGB010000023.1, on the reverse strand, counting down.
GCGTCACCGCCGCCCAGATCGCATCCGGCCAGCCGGCCGCGCCGGCAAGGCGCGCGGCGAAGCCGGCAGCGAGCCCTGCGGCGGCAACAGCGGCGACGTAGGGCCGGAGAATTTTGAGGGCGCGCGCAGCTTCCATGGTTAAAGTGTGCCGCCCGGCGAGCGCCCAGGCCATGCGAGAGATCAAACCCGGAGGCGGTCCGGATCGCCGCTTAAAGACTTGATTCAACGCCCGGATTCGGCTTGATTGCCGGCCTGTTAAGGGAGCATCCGATGGCCCAAGGCCGCCGCATCGTCTGGCTCAACGTCGTCACGGTGGTCAGCGCCGCCATCCTGATCGGCGCCGAGGTGTTCGGCGCCGCCTTCGCCGGCTCCTGGGCGATCGCCACGCTGTTCGATCTCGGGACACTGGGGGCGCGCGTGCTCGACGTGCTGCTGGTGCTCTGCGGCGCCGCCGTCATGGCGCAGTTCATCCGCGCCGCGCACCGCATCGAGCCGTTCACTGCGCGCGAGTGAGCGAGCCGTCCGTAAAAAGTTAAGGAAGATTTTTCGTCGCGCGAACTTATTTTCTTGCATCGCGCGAAAAATTTGTTATTTCACTCTTGCCCAATTTCGCACGTGCCTGTGGCCGTGTGTCGGTCGGTAGGTAGCGGGACAAGAGGCCCGCCAGCCGCCTGGAGAGAGAAGCCAAAACCTCTCCAAGAAATCTGACCGGCAGCTGGAGGCGAAACCAGCACAGCCTGCTCTCAGCAGGCGACGCGGCTTAAAGCAACGACGATCGGGCTTCTCTGGTCTCTGCCGGCCTCCACCACCGGCGCGGGTCACCGAAGAGGCTTGTTCATCTTTGCCGGCCGTGCGGACGGGGATCTCCCCATCCAATCCAAGGCAGCATGAGCGGTTCGCTCGCGTACTGCGTTTTGCGCGTCCCCATCGCGCGCAGCGCAAGGCGAAGGCCAACCGCACACCAGGAGCGCAACAGAGGCGCTCTGCTGAGCTTAAGGGGGATTATGCGCCATGACTGAGCGCATCCGGGAATTCCTGCGCAAGCGCGTCGAGGACGGGCCGTGCCTGGTCGTCGACCTCGACGTGGTGCGCGACAACTACAATGCCTTCGCCAAGGCCCTGCCCGACACCCGCGTGTTCTACGCGGTCAAGGCCAATCCGGCGCCCGAGGTGCTGAGCCTGCTCGCCAGGCTCGGCTCCTGCTTCGACACCGCCTCGATCGCCGAGATCGAGCTCGCGCTCTCGGCCGGCGCCACGCCCGACCGCATCTCCTACGGCAATACCATCAAGAAGGAGCGCGACGTCGCCCGCGCCTTCGCGCTCGGTGTCCGCCTCTTCGCGGTCGACTGCAAGGCGGAGGTCGACAAGATCGCCCGCTCGGCGCCCGGCTCCAAGGTGTTCTGCCGCATCCTGTCGGACTGCGTCGGCGCCGAATGGCCGCTGTCGCGCAAGTTCGGCTGCGAGCCGGGCATGGCGGTCGAGGTGCTCGAGCACGCCCTGAAAGCCGGCCTCGAGCCGGTCGGCGTCTCGTTCCACGTCGGCTCCCAGCAGCGCAACCAGCACGCCTGGGACCGTGCGCTCGCCTCGGCGGCCGCGGTGTTCCGCGAATGCGGCGAGCGCGGCATCAACCTGACCATGGTCAACCTCGGCGGCGGCTTCCCGACCCGCTACACCAAGAACGTGCCGTCGGTGAAAACCTACGGCAATGCCATCTTCCGCTCGCTGCGCAAGCACTTCGGCAACCGCATCCCGGAGACCATCATCGAGCCGGGCCGCGGCATGGTCGGCAGCGCCGGCGTCATCGAGGCCGAGGTCGTGCTCGTCTCCAAGAAGAGCGAGGAAGACGACGTGCGCTGGGTCTATCTCGACATCGGCAAGTTCGGCGGCCTGGCCGAGACCATGGACGAGTCGATCCGCTATCCGATCAAGACCCCGCGCGACGGCGCCGAGACCGCGCCTTGCGTGCTGGCCGGCCCGACCTGCGATTCGGCCGACGTGCTGTACGAGAAGGAGCCCTATCTGCTCCCGGTCAGCCTGGAGATCGGCGACAAGGTGCTGATCGAGGGCACCGGCGCCTATACGGCGACCTACTCGTCGGTGTGCTTCAACGGCTTTGCGCCGCTGAAGACCTATCACATCTGAACAAGCCGGGAGGCGGTACGCCGCCTCTCCTCTTTCCCAAGCATTGAACTAGACCCGTCATCCTGAGGTTCGCGAGCCGCGCGAGCGGCGAGCCTCGAAGGATGCACGGCCCGGGCCGACGCCCTTCGAGGGCCGCGCCGATGCGCGGCCACCTCACGGTGACGGGTCGGAGGAAGGAGCAAGACCGATGATCACGATCCGTACCGAACGGGCCGCCGATATCGACGCCCGCGAGGCGCTGCTGGACGCGGCTTTCGGCGATAGCCGCTTCCGCAAGAGCTCGCAGCGGCTGCGCGACGGCCGCCTGCCGGCCGACGGGCTCTCTTTCATCGCCGCCGAAGGCCGGCGCGTGGTCGGCACGGCGCGGCTCTGGCATGTCGCCTGCGCCGGCGGCAGGAAGGCTTTGCTGCTCGGCCCGGTCGCGGTCGAGGCCTGCTGCCGCAAGCGCGGCATCGGCGCCGCCCTGGTGCGCCGCGCCATCGCGGATGCGCGCCGGCTCGGCCATGGCGCCATCATCCTGGTCGGCGACGCGCCCTATTACGGCCGCTTCGGCTTTTCCGCCGAGAAAACCGGCCGGCTGCGGCTGCCGGGGCCGTTCGAGCGCCATCGCCTGCTCGCGCTCGAACTGGTGCCCGGCGCGCTCGACGGCGCCCGCGGCCTGCTGGCTGCCGCCGGTGCAATTGTGGCCGCGCCTGCCGCGGCTGCCGCCTAGCCCCGTCGCACAAACCCGTGGACGCCACGCGGGAATCTGGCGCGGCCACCCTTCCGTTTGCCGCGCGCGACGGATATCAACCCATTGCTGGAGTGGCAATGAATGGCGAAATGGCCCGTGTATGCCCGGATCGACGGGCCCATCGTGATGATCGGCTTCGGCTCGATCGGCAAAGGCACCCTGCCCTTGATCGAGCGCCATTTCGACTACGACAAGAGCCGCTTCGTCGTCATCGACCCCGAGGACAAGGACCGCAAGCTGCTCGACCAGCGCGGCATCCGCTTCGTCCATCAGGCGGTCACCAAGGATAATTACCGCCACCTGCTGACGCCGCTTTTGACTGCGGGCGGCGGCACCGGTTTCTGCGTCAACGTCTCGGTCGACACCTCCTCGCTCGACATCATGGAACTGTGCCGCGAGATCGGCGCGCTCTACATCGACACGGTGGTCGAGCCCTGGGCCGGCTTTTACTTCGACACCAGGCTGGGGCCGGAAGCGCGCTCTAATTATGCGCTGCGCGAAACCATCCTTGCCGCCCGCCGCAAGCGCCCGGGCGGCATGACTGCGGTGTCGTGCTGCGGCGCCAATCCCGGCATGGTGTCCTGGTTCGTCAAGCAGGCGCTGGTCAACGTCGCCACCGACCTGAAGATCAAGTTCAAGGAGCCGACGACGCGCGAGGACTGGTGCCGCCTCGCCAAACGCGCCGGCATCAAGGGCATCCATATCGCCGAGCGCGACACGCAGCGCGCCAAGCAGCCCAAGCCGCTCGACGTTTTCGTCAATACCTGGTCGGTCGAAGGCTTCGTCTCCGAGGGTCTGCAGCCCGCCGAACTGGGCTGGGGCACGCACGAGAAATGGATGCCGGCCAACGCGCGCAAGCACAAGAAGGGCTGCCAGGCGGCCATCTACCTGCTGCAGCCCGGCGCCAATACCCGCGTGCGCTCCTGGACGCCGACCGCGCGTAGCCAATACGGCTTTCTGGTCACGCACAACGAGTCGATCTCGATCGCCGACTACTTCACGCTGCGGCAGGGCCGCAAGGTCGTCTACCGGCCGACCTGCCACTACGCCTATCATCCCTGCAACGACGCGGTGCTGTCGCTGCACGAAATGTTCGGCCGGGCCGGCGGCCGGCAAAGGGACGTCCACATCCTTGACGAGCACGAAATCGCCGACGGCATCGACGAATTGGGCGTGCTGCTCTACGGCCACAAGAAGAACGCCTACTGGTACGGCTCGCAGCTCTCGATCGACGAGACGCGGGATCTGGCGCCCTACCAGAACGCCACCGGCCTGCAGGTCACGTCGGCGGTGCTGGCCGGCATGGTCTGGGCGCTGGAGAACCCGAAAGCCGGCATCGTCGAGGCCGACGAGATGGACTACAAGCGCTGCCTCGAAGTGCAGGTGCCCTATCTCGGCCCGGTGATCGGCCAATATACCGACTGGACGCCGCTCACCGACCGGCCCGGCCTGTTCCCGGAAGACCTCGACCGGCGCGATCCCTGGCAGTTCAAGAACGTGCTGGTGCGCTGAAAGCAAGGCGCATGAATCGAACCGGGCGGCCCTGGGGCCGCCCGTTTTGTTTGGCGATGCACGCCGCTATTTCGGCTCTTCTTTCTTTTCCGCGGGCCGGGGCGCGGGCTTTGCCTGCTGCGGCGGCGGCTGAGCGGGCCGCGCCGCGGCGGGCGGCACATGCTGCGGCTCGGCGGGCCGCCGCTGCTCCTCGGGCGGCGGGCCGCGCCGCTCGAGTTGCTGGGGCGGCGGCGAACGGCGCTCGTCCTGCGGCGGCGGTACGCGGCGCTCCTGCACGGCCGGCGGCGGCCGGCGCTCCTGGACCGCCGGCGGCGGCGTCTGCGGCACAATCGGCCGCTCCGGCTTGACCTGCGGCGGCTCTTGCCGCTGTGCAGGCGGCGTCGGCTGCGACGGCGCGACAGGGGCGGTGCGCTGCGGCTGCGCGGGCGCAGCCGGCTGCTGCGGAGCACCCTTCTGCTGGGCAGGCGGCGCCGTAGTCGCCGGCGTCTGCTGGCGCTGCGGCTGCCGTTGCTGGGGCGCGGGCGGCTGCGCCTGCAAGGGCGGCGGCGGCGGCGCGCCTTGCGCGGCACGCGGCGGATGCGTGCCGAGCTTGCCGCGCTCGCCTTTCGGCAGCGGCTGCGGCGCGGTGACGGTCGCCGTCGCCTTGATCGTCGTCTGGGTGGGCTGGACGGCAACCGCCATCACGGGGTTTGCCGACGGACGGCGGCCGCCGCGCGGACCGCTGCGGGTCGCCCGCAACTGCTCCTGGGTGATGCGCACGGCGCCGGTCACGCCCTGCGTGCTGGCAACGACGCGCGGCGCCACCCGGAAGGTCTGCAGCGGCGCGCCCCGCGCCCGTGCGACGAAGGCAGGCGACACGCCGGCGTTCACCGCGGCGCGGCCGCGGCCGTAGCCCAGCGTGCGGTTGACCACGACCGTGGTGCGGAAGATGACCACGGTGCGGTCCCGCGGCACCCAGTAGCGGCGCCATTCCGGCGTCGCCAGATAGCGCGGCGACACGAAGACCCAATAGTTCGGCTCGTCGTCGTATTCGTAGACGACATCGTCCGGCGGCAGCGGCGCCCAGCCGACATATTCGCCGCCGTAGCGCCAATCGACCCAGGCCGGGCCCCATTCGTCACCGGGGACCCAGAACCAGCCGATGCCGCGCTCGAAAGCCCAGCGCCCGTAGTGGAAGGCGACCCAGCCCCAGTCCTGCTCTTCCGGATCGGAAATCCAGTACCAGCCCCAGTCGTCGGTGTAGACCCAGTGGCCGTATTGATAGGGCCGCCAATCGGGCGGCAAGTCGTCGGGCACCCAGATCGCGCCCCAGCGCGGATGCCGCTCCCAGTGACCGTAGGGCTCGAGCGCTTCCTGGAATTCCGCCGAGACCTGGGCGTAGGCGACCTGCACGGCGCCGGGAATGACCGGCGACGTCAGTCCCGCGACCGCAAGCGCAAGGCTCGCCAGCAGCGCCGGCAGCAGGCGTTTGATGAACGGCATTGGTTGGCTCTCCGGATGGACGAATCAGCGCGGCTGATAACACCGTAATGCGATTTCGGGTCCAGTGTACCGCGCCGAAAATGAATGGCCGCTGAGCGCCGCAGCGCAATGCCGCCGCAATTATAAACGCAGGACGCCGGCGCGGCCGGCCTCGGTGCCATAGGCGACAGCACTGCCACCGCTGTCCCAGCCGAGCGCGCTCACCGGGTCGCCATCGCCTTGCCGCACCAGAATGAGCGCACCGTCGTCGATGCGTACCAGGAGCACGGCGCCGTCGTGAAATCCGGTCGCCACCACCGGCTGGCGCGGATGGGCGGCGACGACACTGACGCGCGCCTCGCGCTGCGCCAGCATGCTCGGCTGCCGCCCCATCGGCCCATCTTTGCCGTCGAACGGCCACAAAATCAGCTGCTCGGAGCCCGAGGTGGCAAGGTAATCGCCGCCCGCCGTCCACGACAGCGAGCGCACGCGCGCCGAATAACCCGACATGCGCATATGCTTCTCGTCGGCGATGCGCCAGCCGTGCAGCGCCGCCTCCTGCATCGCGGTAACGACGAAACGGCCGTCCGGACTGACCGTGATGCCGAGATGCGAGCCTTTCCACTCGAGCTTCTGCGGCGCCGCGCCGGCGGCATTGGGAAACCACAGCGTGCAGCCGTTGTAGTGCGCGATCGCCAGGCGAAAGCCCTTGGGCAGGAAAGCGAGCCCGGCGACCGTCGACGGCGCTTCGAACGCGCGTTGCTCGCCTTTGCCGGTCAGCACATGCGCGGTCTTGCCCGCCGACCAGGCGAGCGAACCGTCCGGCCCGAGCGCGATCTGATCGACCCAGCGCTTGTCGGTGTCGGCGGCCAACTCGGACACCGCGCCGCCTGCCGTGGTGACCATGACCTTGCCGTCGTCGCCGCCGGTAACGATGCGCTCACCGTCGCTGGCGCTGGCCAGGATGGCGCCGCCATGGACCCGCACCCGCTTGTCGTTTTGTTCGGGCGCGAACAGCAAGGCCTCCTCGCCCAGCACGAACACCGGCGTGGCTTTCAGGAAATGCACGCCGACCACGGTGCCGCCGGCGTCGAGCGTGCGGACGCGATCGGCGAGAGAAGGGAGAGATGTGGTGGAGTCACTCATGCGGGCAGCCTAACGTGCAAACTTCCACGTTGTCATGACCGGGCTTGTCCCGGCCATCCCGATTCATTTGGCAATATCTTGCCCTCCTAAGCGAGATCACCGGGACAAGCCCGGTGATGACAAGCGGAATAACCGTGATAGCCGAATTACGCCACGCAGCTCTCGAAACCCTGGCGGATCATCTCCTCCGGCAACTGGCGGCCGATGAAGATGATGCGGCTTTCGCGCTTCTCGCCGTCCTGCCACGGCCGCTGGTGATCCCCGTCCAGGATCATATGCACGCCCTGGAACACGAAGCGCTCCGGATCGTCCTTGAACGACAGGATGCCCTTGCAGCGCAGAATGTTCGGTCCTTCCTTGGCGACCAGATCCTGGATCCAGGGAAAGAACTTGTCCGGGTTGAGCGGCCTGTCGGTGCGCAGCGCCACCGACTGCATCTCCTCGTCGTGATAATGCTTCAGGCCGCCGCCGTGATGATGGTGGTGGCCGTGACCGTGCTCATGGTCATGGTCATGGTCGTGGTCGTGATCGTGATCGTGGTGATGGTCGTGCTCGTCCGCCTCCAGGAAGGAGGGCTCGATATCGAGGATGCGGTCGAGGTCGAAGGCATTGCGGCCGAGCACCTCGTCGATGGCGATCTGCGAGCGCTGCGTGCGGTGCAGCTTGGCATAAGGATTGATGCCGCGGATGCGCGCCTCGAGCTCGCTCAGTTCCTCAGGGCCCACCAGGTCGGTCTTGTTGATGAGGATGACGTCGGCAAAGGCGATCTGGTTCTTGGCCTCCGGTGCGTCCTTGAGGCGGTCCTTCAGCCATTTTGCGTCGGCGACAGTGACGACGGCGTCGAGCTTGGTTTTCGAGCCGACGTTCTCGTCCATGAAGAAGGTCTGTGCCACCGGCGCGGGGTCGGCCAAGCCAGTCGTCTCAACGATGATGGCGTCGAACTTGCCCTTACGCCGCATCAGCCCGTCGATAATACGCACCAGGTCGCCGCGCACGGTGCAGCAGATGCAGCCGTTGTTCATCTCGAACACTTCCTCGTCGGCGTTGACCACCAGCTCATTGTCGATGCCGATTTCGCCGAACTCGTTGACGATGACGGCGAATTTCTTGCCGTGCGGCTCCGACAGGATGCGGTTGAGCAGCGTGGTCTTGCCGGCGCCGAGATAGCCGGTGAGCACGGTGACGGGGATTTTGTCGTGGGCTGGCGCGGGGGTGGCGGGCATTGGGGACGGGTTACTCCGGTGACGGGGGAGATATAGGGGGTCGGGGGCGGTGGTGCAAAAGGGGTTGCCACCCTATGCCCCATGCGGAAACAGGAAGCCAGACGCGGACCTATTGGTGAGACCTGTAGGCCTGTCTTTACATATGTGTCGAGGGTGTTCCCCGCTACGATTTCATTTATGTAGCTGATGTCCCACACGAGACCGATCTGGGCTTCGTGCGCGGCAAGCCGTTCGGCCAAAGCAAGTAGCAAGCGTAGCCCGGATGAGCGAAGCGAAATCCGGGGTTGTTCGCTATCGCAAGCCCCTAGAAAGCCGCGCCCCGCATTCCGCTTCGCTCCATGCGGGCTACAAGCTGTCCCCCTTGACCGCTTGTATCCTATAGACTACATTGCCGCCGCATGATCGAAGTGCGCCAGACGGAGGAATTTTCGGCCTGGCTGCGCCGGCTACAGGATGGCAGGGCCAAAGCACGCATCGCCGCCCGGATCGAGCGCATGGCGCTTGGCAATCCGGGCGACGCCAAGAGTGTCGGCAAAGGTGTGATGGAAATGCGGATCGCCTACGGCCCCGGCTACCGCGTTTACTATGTGCA
>DASRGB010000022.1:0-38880 GCA_035651255.1 Pseudolabrys sp. | reverse complement strand
ACCGCGGCGAGCTGCGCGCCACCGGCCAGGTGCTGCGCGACCAGTTCCTGTTTCTGCACCGCGTCGGCTTCGACGCTTTCGAGGTGAGCAAGCCCGCCGACGCCGAAGCGTTTGCGAGCGTGCTTTCGCGGTTCAGCGTGTTCTATCAGCCGGCCGGCGATGGCCGACTGGCCGCCCTCAATCGGCGGCTCGCGACGACGAGCGCGTAAAATCTACGATTTCCGCGGCAGGTCGAGGCGAATGTGCAACTCGCGGAGCTGCTTGGGCGTCACCTCAGACGGCGCGCCCATCAGCAGGTCCTCGGCACGCTGATTCATCGGGAACAGCACCACCTCGCGCAGGTTCTCCTCCCCGCACAGCAGCATGACGATGCGGTCGATGCCGGGGGCGATGCCGCCGTGCGGCGGCGCGCCGAGCGACAGCGCGCGCAGCATGCCGCCGAACTTCTGTTCCAGCACATCCTCACCGTAGCCGGCAATGGCGAAGGCTTTCCTCATCACGTCGGGGCGGTGGTTCCGGATCGCGCCCGATGACAATTCGACGCCGTTGCAGACGATGTCGTACTGGATCGCCTTGATGGCGAGCAGCTTATCCTTGTCGTTCGGATCGAGCTTGAGGAACTCGTCGAGCGGCATGTTCGGCATCGAGAACGGATTGTGGGAGAAGTCGATCTTCTTCTCCTCCTCGTTCCATTCATACATGGGGAAATCGACGATCCAGCAGAATTCGAAGCGGTCCTTGGCGATGAGGCCGAGCTCTTCGGCGACCTTGGTGCGCGCGGGGCCGGCGAACTTGACGAAATTCGCCGGATTGCCGGCGACGAAGAAGCAGGCATCGCCGATGCCGAGCTTAAGCTGATCGGCAATCTGCTTGGTGCGCTCCGGGCCGATGTTCTTGGCGAGCGGTCCGGCGCCGCCCTCTTCGCCCTCGCGCCAGAAGATGTAGCCGAGGCCGGGTTGGCCCTCGCCTTGCGCCCACGAATTCATGCGGTCGCAGAAGGCGCGGTTGCCGCCCTTCGGCGCCGGGATCGCCCACACCGCACCCTTCGGATCGTTGGCGAGGATGTTGGCAAAGATCTTGAAGCCGGAGCCGCGGAACGCCGCGCTGACATCCTGCATGACGAGCGGGTTGCGCAGGTCGGGCTTGTCGGTGCCGTATTTCGACAGCGCCTCGGCGTAAGGAATCATCGGGAATTTCGGCGTCACGCTCTTGCCGCCGGCGAATTCCTCGAACACGCCGCGGATCACCGGCTCAACCGCGGCGAACACGTCCTCCTGCGTGACGAAGCTCATCTCCAGATCGAGCTGGTAGAATTCGCCGGGCGAGCGGTCGGCGCGCGCGTCCTCGTCGCGGAAGCATGGTGCGATCTGGAAATAGCGGTCGAAGCCCGCGATCATGATGAGCTGCTTGAACTGCTGCGGCGCCTGCGGCAGCGCGTAGAACTTGCCCGGATGCAGGCGCGACGGCACCAGATAATCGCGCGCGCCTTCGGGCGACGAGGCGGTCAGGATCGGCGTCTGGAATTCGAAGAAACCCGCCTCCTTCATGCGGCGGCGGATCGAATCGATCACCCGGCCCCGCAGCATGATGTTGTGGTGCAGCTTGTCGCGGCGCAGGTCGAGGAAGCGGTATTTGAGCCGGATATCTTCCGGGTAGTCCTGCTCGCCGGCAACCGGCATCGGCAGTTCCTCGGCCGCGCCCAGAACCTCGATCTCGGAGATGTAGACTTCGACCTGGCCGGTCGGCAGTTCGGCGTTGACCGTGCCCTCGGGGCGCCGGCGCACCTTGCCGTCGATGCGCACCACCCACTCCGCGCGCAGCGTTTCGGCAAGCTTGAATGCCGGGCTGTCGGGATCGGCCACCACCTGCGTCAGCCCGTAATGGTCGCGGAGGTCGATGAACAGCACGCCGCCGTGGTCGCGGATGCGGTGGCACCAGCCCGACAGCCGCACGACCTTGCCGACATCGCCCTCGCGCAGCGCGCCGCAGGTGTGGGAACGGTAGCGGTGCATGACGGCGGTTCCTGAGGGCGATTCTGCGCGGCGGACGGGGCGCGGGAAAAGCGCATGGGCTATGCGCTTTGTCAAGGCAAGCGCTCGACAGGCGCGCGGCCGGACTGCACACTGGCCGACGGGAATACCCCATGGCCACGCGCAAGCGTCTGCATAAAAACAAGCCGTCCGCGGCCGAAATGACGACCGCCGACGCGACGGTGGCGACGCTGATCGCGCACGGGGTCGGCACCGTCTACGCCCTGCCCGGAGTGCACAACGACCACCTGTTCGACGCCTTCCACCGCGCCGGCGATCGCTTGCGTATCGTCCACAGCCGCCACGAGCAGGGCGCGGCTTACATGGCGCTCGGCGCGGCGCTGGCGACCGACAAGCCGCAGGCCTATGCCGTGGTGCCGGGGCCGGGCCTGCTCAATTCGGGCGCGGCGCTGCTGCATGCCTACAGCATGAACGCGCCGGTGCTTGCCATCATCGGGCAGATCCCCAATGCCGCCATCGGCCGCGGTCTCGGCCACCTGCACGAAATTCGCGATCAGGCCGGCATCATTGCGCGGCTGGTCGATCATTCGACGCGCATCAGCGCCCCGCGCGAGGCCGCGGCCAAGGTGGCGCGCGCGATCCGCTCGATGCGCGAGGGGCGTCCCGGTCCGGCCGCGATCGAATGCGCCATCGACGTCTGGGGCGAGCGCGGCCGCGTGGCGATCGAAGCGCCGCGCCCGCCGCGCCTGGCGCGCATCGACGAGGACGCCGTGCACAGCGCCGCCAGGCTGCTCGCCGGGGCCAAGCGCGTGCTCATCATCTGCGGTGGCGGCGCGCAAGGCGCCGCCGCCGAGGTGACGCTGCTGTCGAGCATGCTGCAGGCGCCGGTGCTCGGCTATCGGCGTGGCCGCGGCGTGCTCGACAGCCGCGACCCGCTCAGCGTGACGTTGCCGCTCGGCCGCGAGCTGTGGGGCGAGGCCGACGCCGTGCTCGCGGTCGGCACGCGCATGCTCTATCCGCTGACGCAATGGGGCATCGACCGGACACTGAGGGTCGTGCGAGTCGACGCCGACAAGGACGAGCCGGCGCGCTTGCGCAAGCCGGACGTTGCGCTGATCGGCGACGCCGCCCCAGTGCTGCGCCGGCTCATCGACGCGCTCGCGCTTACGAACCCGCGCCGCGCCTCGCGCCGTGACGAAATGCTTGAGCGGCAAGCCAGGCTTCGCGCTCGTTTGCAGAGCAAGCTCGCGCCCCAACTTGCCTTTCTCGATGCCATCCGCGCCGCGCTGCCGGACGACGGTATTTACGTCGACGACGTCACGCAGATTGGTTTTGCCGCCCGCATCGCCATGCCGGTCTATCGCCCGCGCACGTTCCTGTCGCCCGGCTACCAGGACAATCTCGGCTGGGGCTATGCCACCGCGCTCGGCGCGCAACATGCCCGCCCCGACGTGCCGGTGCTCTCGGTCAGCGGCGACGGCGGCTTTCTCTACACCGGCAACGAACTTGCGACCGCGATCCGCCACCGCATTCCGCTGGTTGCCGTGGTCTTTGCCGACGGCGCCTTCGGCAACGTGCGCCGCATCCAGGAGGAGCGCTTCGGCAATCGGCTGATCGCCTCGGACCTTGCCAATCCCGATTTCGTCAAATACGCGGAGAGCTTCGGCGCCGCCGGCCGCCGGGCGCGCACGCCACAGGACCTCGGCGCGGCGCTGCGCGAGGCCTTCGCCGCGCGCGAGCCGGCGCTGATCGAGGTGCCGGTCGGCGCGCTGCCCTCGTCCTGGGAGTTCATCCACATGGGCCGCATCCGCGGCAAATAATATCGTTGCCATGAGCAAGCGCCGGGTTATTTTGCCGTAAAGCATGCAGTTGATCACCACCACCGCGGAACTCGAGAAGGCCTGCGCGCATATGGCGCGGCATCGCTTCGTCACCATCGACACCGAATTCCTGCGCGAGACCACCTACTACCCGCTGTTGTGCGTGGCGCAGATGGCGAGCGCGGACGAGGCCGTGGTGATCGATGCGCTGGCCGACGGCATCGATCTGACGCCGTTCTTCGACCTCATGACCAACGAAAAGGTGGTGAAGGTCTTCCACGCCGCCCGCCAGGACGTCGAAATCGTCTGGCACATGGCGGAGAAAATCCCGCACCCGATCTTCGACACCCAGGTCGCCGCCATGGTGCTGGGCTACGGCGATTCGATTTCCTACGACCAGCTGGTGCAGCGCATCACCGGCGACACGCTCGACAAGTCGCACCGCTTCACCGACTGGACGCGGCGGCCGCTCAGCGACGCCCAGATCGCCTACGCGCTCTCCGACGTGACGCATTTGCGCACGGTCTATGAGAAGCTCGAGGCCGATCTCGAAAGGCGCGGCCGCGTCAACTGGGTCGAGGCGGAAATGGCCGTGCTGACCTCGCCGGAGACCTACCGCATGGATCCGGCGCGCGCCTGGGAACGGCTGAAAAGCCGCGTGCGCAAGCCAAGGGAACTCGCCGTGCTGATCGAGGTCGCGGCCTGGCGCGAGCGCGAGGCGCAGGATCGCGACGTGCCGCGCTCACGCGTGCTCAAGGACGACGTGCTCGGCGACATCGCCGTGCAGGCGCCCACCACGATCGAGAAGCTCGGTCATCTGCGCTCCTTGCCGAGAGGCTTCGAGCGCTCGCGCTGGGGCGAGCAGATCGTCGAGACGGTGAAGCGCGGCCTGGCGCGCGATCCCAAGACCCTGCCGCAGCTCGATCGCTTCCGCCCGGCGCCGAAGGGCGCCGCCACCGTCGAGCTGCTCAAGGTGCTGCTGCGCATGACGGCGGAGCAGCACGGCGTCGCCGCCAAGGTGATCGCGACCGTCGACGATCTCGATCGCATCGCCGCCGACGACGAGGCCGACGTGCCGGCGATGAAGGGCTGGCGCCGCGAATTGTTCGGCGACAAGGCCCTCGCCCTCAAGCACGGCAAGCTCGCGCTCGCCGTCGAGCGCGGCCGCGTGGTGACGGTGGATAAGACCTGATCCGTTCATTGCCGCAAAACCGGGCCGCCGTTTTCGCGGCGGACGAGCGGAGGACTCTAGCCCTCGATCGCCGGCTCGCGGCCGATGAGCCGCGCCAGCTGCCGCACGCGGTTGAAAAGCCGCTCGTGGCGCAGCCGCGCGAACTTGCCCGGCAAACGCAGGATCAGCTTGCCGCGCTTGACCTGCATCGGTGTCTTCGGCAGCACCCCGCTCTGCCCGGCGGTGAGCAGATAAGCGACCCGCATCGCCGCGCCGAGAATGCGCGCATGGTCGAGCATCCGAGGCGAGGCAAGTTCGCGCAGCCGCGGCGACAAGTCCTCCTCGCTCAAGCCGGCGTGGCGGAAATAGACCGCGAGCGCCAGATAGGCGCGGCTCGGATGGTCGACGGCGATGAAGGCGCCGTTGGCGACGATGTTCATCGACTGCTCGCCGCGGTAGTCGGGATGCGCCCGCCAGCCGATATCGCCGAGCAGGCAGGCGGCGTGGCGCAGCCGCCGTTCGTCGGCGGTCTCCTCGATGCCGCTGGAGGCCATGAAACGGTCGGTCCAGACGATCAATTCCTCGCCGTGGTGCGGCGAGCGCGAGCGCAGCACGTTGAGGTCGGCGGCGGCCTGGATCAGCGGATCGCGCGATCGTTCGCGCTCGTTGAGCAGCGAATAAAGCAGACCCTCGCGCACGCCGAGCACGGAAATCACGACGTCCTTCGGGTTGATGGTGCGCACCAGATGTTCCATCACCAGCGCGGCGTAGGCGAGCAGCGGCCGGCGGGCGGCGTTGACGACCTCGATCTTGGACAAGGTCTCGGTGTCGACACGGTGCACCAGGCGCGAGAATTCGAGCGCCTCGCGCGCCGGAATGCGGTAGTTGTGCATGACGTGGAACGGGTAGCCGACCTGCCACATGTGCAGGCGGGCGAGCGCGCGCCAGGTGCCGCCGACCGCGTAGAAGGTGCGGCCCTCGCCCTCCTTCAGCATGTCGAGGTCATCGAGCGTGTCTTCGACAATCCGTTCGGCTTTCTTGATCGACTTGCCGGCGATGTCCTGAAGCGCCAGGCCGCCGAGCGGCAGCGTCAGGCCGGAGCGCACGCGCTGCCCGTGCACGTCGACCAGTTCGAGCGAGCCGCCGCCGAGGTCGCCGACAATGCCGTCGGGCTTGTGCATGCCGGAGATCACCCCGAGGGCGGTCAAGGTCGCCTCGCGTTTGCCCGAAAGGATGGTGATCGGCGTGCGGCAGATGCGTTCGGCCTGCGCGATGAAGGCGCGGCCGTTGCGGGCGTCGCGGCAGGCGGCGGTGGCGATCGCCCAGATCTTGCGCACATGCAAAATGTCGCAGAGCGCGCGAAACCGCCGCAACGCCTCGAGCGCGGTCTCAATGGCGTCCGCCGCCAGCAGGCCGGTGGTCTGAACCTGGCGGCCGAGGCCGGCCAGCACCTTCTCGTTGAAAATCGGCGTCGGCGCCCGCGTCAGGCCTTCGTAAATGACGAGGCGCACCGAGTTCGACCCGATATCGATGACGGCGATCGGCGGCCCGTGGTCGAGCCGGCCTTTCGGATAATGCACGACGGGAGCCGAGCGTTTACGCGCCTTCGACGAGGCGGCGTATAAGGCTGCGGGGCGACGACTCTTTGAGCGATTTGCCACGGCCCGACAGGCTCGGGTTTGTCATGAAGTATTTGTGGGCGTTGAAGGGTTCCTCGCCCGGCGCGGCCTTTATGCGCGTCGACGAGCCGTCCGGCAAGAGCGTCCAGCTTTGCTCGTTATCCTTGAAGTTTGCGACCATGATCTGGCCGAGGATCTGCTCGTGCACGGTCGGATTGAGAATCGGGCACAGCGCCTCGACGCGGCGGTCGAGGTTGCGCGGCATCATGTCGGCCGAGGATATGTACAAGGCCGCCTTCGGATGCGGCAGCGGGTTACCCGCGCCGAAGCAGTAGATGCGGCCGTGCTCGAGGAAACGGCCGACGATCGATTTGACGCGGATGTTTTCCGACAGGCCGGGCAGCCCTGGGCGCAAGCAGCAGATGCCGCGCACTACCAGATCGATCTGCACGCCGGCATTCGACGCGTCATAAAGCGCGTCGATGATGCCGGGATCGACCAGCGCGTTCATCTTCATCCAGATCGCCGCCGGCTTGCCGGCCTTGGCGTTGGCGACTTCTTGCGCGATGTGGTCGAGCATGCGCTTGCGCAGATTGATCGGCGAGATCGCCATGCGCTCGAGCTCGGCCGGCTCGGCGTAGCCGGTGATGTAGTTGAAGATGCGCGCGACATCGCGCCCGATCACGGCATCGGCGGTGAAGAACGACAGGTCGGTGTAGATGCGCGCCGTCACCGGATGATAATTGCCGGTGCCGACATGGACGTAAGTCGCGAGCGCCCCGCCCTCGCGCCGCACCACCAATGACAGCTTGGCGTGGGTCTTGAGTTCGATGAAGCCGTAGACGACCTGGGCGCCGGCGCGCTCGAGATCGCGCGCCCAGCGGATATTGGCTTCCTCGTCGAAGCGCGCCTTGAGCTCGACGAGCGCGGTGACCGATTTGCCGGCTTCGGCCGCCTCGACCAGCGTCTTGACGATCGGCGATTCCGCCGAGGTACGGTACAACGTCTGCTTGATCGCCACCACGTTGGGGTCGCGCGCCGCCTGCTGCAGGAACTGCACCACCACGTCGAAGGATTCGTAAGGGTGGTGGACGACCAGGTCCTTCTGGCGGATGGCGGCGAAGGCGTCGCCGCCGTGATCGCGGATGCGCTCGGGGTAGCGCGGGTTGTAGGGCACGAATTCGAGGTCGGGGCGGTCGAGCCTGGTGAGCTGGTTGAGATCGTTGAGCGCCAGCACGCCGTCGACGAGGAACACCTCGTCGTCGGCGCAGGCGAGCGCGCGCTGCACGAAGCTGCGCAGTTCAAGCGGCATTCTGGCGTCGAGCTCGAGCCGGATCACGGAGCCGCGCCGGCGCTGCTTCAGCGCCGTTTCGTAAAGCCGCACCAGGTCCTCGGCCTCTTCCTCGATTTCGACCTCGGAGTCGCGGATGGCCCGGAACGCACCCTGGCCTTTGACCGTATAGCCGGGGAACAGCCGCCCGATGAACAGCACCGTCGCCTCTTCCAGCGTGATCAGGCGGATGTTCTGGTCGCCGCCGCCGGGCAGCCGGATGAAGCGCTCGATCTTCTGCGGCATGCGGATGAGCGCGTTCATCGCCTTGCCGTCCTTGATGCGCGCTAGCTGCAACGCCAGGGAAAAACCGAGGTTCGGAATGAACGGGAACGGGTGCGCCGGATCGATGGCGAGCGGCGTTAGCAGCGGAAAAACCTGCGACAGGAAGTGTTCCTCGAGCCAGCCGCGCTCCGCCTTTTTCAGATGCGCGCCCTCGACCAGCGCGACGCCGGCGCCGGCGAGCTCGGGCCTGAGCTCGATCCAGCGCTTCTGCTGATCCTGCGCGAGCTGCGACACGGCTTCGCCGATGCGGGCGAGCTGCTCGTTCGGCGTCAGCCCATCCGGGCTCGGCACCGGGATGCCCTGGCGCACCTGGCCTTTCAGGCCGGCGACCCGGACCATGAAGAATTCGTCGAGGTTGTTGGCCGAAATCGACAGGAAGCGCACGCGCTCGAGCAGCGGATGATGCTCGTTGGCGGCCTCCTCCAGCACCCGGCGATTGAAGTGCAGCCAGGACAATTCGCGGTTGATGAAGCGCTGCGGGCTTTGCCGCAACCCTGCGGCGGCCTGCTCGCGCTTCCCGGGCGGCGCTATTTCCTCAACCGGTGCAATGGCTTGGCCGCGATCCGCCATGTCAAAAGGGCCCTGAAAGATCGACTGCTAGCCGGAAAAAATGGCTGCTGGATGACAGTTCGCGCCGGGAGCGGCCGCTTCGTCAAGGGACGAGCAGCAGGAACCTCAGGCGCGGAACAGTTCGGCGGCGAGCGCCCGCGTCACCGGCCGGTGCTGGCGCATCGCCTCCTCGTCGAGCCGCGCCAGCGCGCGGCGCGCGGCGGCGAAGGAGCGCTCGATGCGGGTCGCCAGATAATTCACCAGCGCCTCGTCGACGCCGATCTGCCGGTCGGCGGCGAGCTTGACGATCACGGCACGCAGCAGCGCATCGTCCGGCGCATCGAGCGTGACCAGCGGAATGGCGCGCAGGCGCGAGGCGAGATCGCGGATCGTGACCGGCAACGCCGCGGGCGCGGTGCGCGCGGTGATCAGCACGTAGGCGCGCTCCTCGCGCGCGAGATTGAGCAGGTGGAACAGCGCCGCCTCGTCGAGCACGTCCGCCGCGAGGTCTTCCAGCACCAGCGCGCCGGTGGCGAGCGCCGCCGGCAGATTGCCGTGCTCCAGCAGCTTGGCGGCGAACACGCGCGCACCCGCCGCCTCCGCCCAGATCGAAGCGAGATGCGTCTTGCCGGCACCCTCAGGTCCGACCAGCGCCATCACCCGGCTCGGCCAATCCGGCCAGCCGTCGATCAAGGCCAGCGCCGCCGCGTTCGACGGGCCTTCGAGGAAATCCTCGCGCGCAAAGCTCGCGGCATGGTCGAGCGCGAGCACCAGCTGGCGCGGCGCGACTGGGCGATTCATGCGGGCCCGCCGGTGTAAAATGCGCTGTCCCGGTAGCGGCGCAGCGCAAAGCGGGCGAGCACGCCGATGGTCGCGGCCATCGGCACCGCCACCAGAAGGCCGACAAAGCCGAACAGATAGCCGAAGGCGAGCAGCGCGAAGATCAGCCACACCGGATGCAGGCCGACGCTTTGGCCGACCAGCTTGGGCGACAGCACGTTGCCTTCGAGGAACTGCCCGACCAGGAAAATGCCGAGCACGATGAGGATCGAGCCGTAGGCCGGCCAGAACTGCGCCACCGCGACGCCGAGCGCCAGCACCAGCCCGGTCAGCGAGCCGACATAGGGAATGAAGGTGATCAGGCCGGAAATCAGCCCGATCAGCACGCCGAAATTCAACCCGCTGACCGACAGCGCCACCGCATAGAACGAGCCGAGAATGAGGCACACCGCCGTCTGCCCGCGCACGAAGCCGGCAATCGCCGCGTCGACCTCACGGGCAAGCTGACGCACCGTGGCGCGCTGGCGCAGCGGCACGATGTCGTCGACCGTGCCCAGCATGCGGTGCCAATCGTAGGTCAGATAGAAGGCGACGACCGGCGTCACCACGACGAGCGAGAACACCGAGATCAGCGCCCGCCCGCCCGACCACAGCGACTTGAGGAACGTGCTCAGCCAGCCGACGCCCTGGCTCACCAGATCGCCGAGACCCTTGTCGGCGGTAAAGCCGCTGCCGAGCACGCTTTGGAGCCATTCGTTGCTCGTGTCGTTGAGCAGCGATTGCAGCTTGGTGACGTAGCCGGGGATCTTCTCGATGAACGAGGTAAATTGCCCGACGAGGATCGGCGCCGCCAGCAGGATCAGGTAGACGAAGGCAAGCACCGCGAGCGAAATGATGAGCAGCGCCGCCACCAGGCGGTTGACGCCGAGGCGTTCGATTCGGTCGACCAGCGGCGTCAGCAGATAGGCGATGGCAAGGCCGGCGATGAAGGGCAGCAGAATTTCGCTGAGCAGCCACAGCGCCAGGATAAAGACGGCGAGCGCAGCCAGCCAGAACACCATCTGCCGCTGCAGGGCAAAGCCGCCGCCCGGGGGGCCGCGGCGGACGCGGGCGCGGGGACGCGAACTCATGGCCTGGCCGCGACCGTATTCATGTGGCGGATCCACGCCCGCACATAGGCGGCGACCGAGAGCAGGGTCAAGGCCGCGACCAGTATCATCAACACCATCGTGACCTTGTCGGCCCGGATGTTGAAGCCGAGCGAGCCGAGCACGACGCAGGCGAAGACGATCTGCACCGCGGTATTGAGCTTGGAGATCAGCAGCGGCTTGACCTTGATCGGGCTGCCGATCAGCCGCGACAGCACCACCGCCCCGACGATCATGATGTCGCGCGACACCACCAGGATGACGAGCCAGCCCGGAATGATGGTCTTGATGCCGAGCGTGACGTAGATCGAGACGATCAGCGCCTTGTCGGCCAAGGGATCGAGATAGGCGCCGAGCTCGCTCGCCATGCCAAAACGCTTGGCGAGGAAACCGTCGACGGCATCGCTGACGCCGGCGGCCAGGAACAGCACGAAAGCCACCCACATGGCGCCCGAATAGATGGCCCAGACCACGATCGGCACCAGCAAGATACGCCCCAGCGTGATGAGGTTCGGAATACTCAAAATTCGGCGCCCCGGATCGCCCGCGCGGCCGGCCTGCCCCGGCCCCGCAGCTATTGAACGCCGGAGTATAACGGCGCGCGAACCATTGCGCGACTTGCGTTTTCCACGTAGGACCGCCCACGCGAAGAGGACGTTATGGCCGACCACAAGCGCGGACTGACTTACGCGCAGGCCGGGGTCGATATCGATGCCGGCAACCGGATGGTGGAGCTGATCAAGCCGCTGGTGCGCGCCACCGCGCGCAGCGGCGCGGACGCCGAAATCGGCGGCTTCGGCGGCCTGTTCGACCTCAAACGCTGCGGCTTCAAGGACCCCGTTCTGGTGGCCGCGACCGACGGCGTCGGCACCAAGGTCAAGATCGCGATCGAGACCGGCCGGCACGATACCATCGGCATCGACCTCGTCGCCATGAGCGTCAACGACCTCGTCGTGCAGGGCGCCGAGCCGCTGTTCTTTCTCGACTACTATGCGTGTGGAAAACTCGAGCCGGAGGTCGGCGCCGCGGTCGTTGCCGGCATCGCGCTCGGCTGCCGCGAGGCGGGCTGCGCGTTGATCGGCGGCGAGACCGCGGAAATGCCCGGGCTGTACAGCGGCGAGGACTACGATCTGGCCGGCTTTGCGGTCGGCGCGGCCGAGCGCAACGCGCTGTTGCCGCGCGGCGACATCGCCGCAGGCGACGTCATCATCGGGCTGGCCTCCTCGGGGGTGCACTCCAACGGCTATTCGCTGGTGCGCAAGGTGGTGGAGAAGAGCAAGTTGAAATGGACCGAGCCGGCGCCGTTTGCGCCGGACGGAACGCTGGGCGAAGCGATCATCACACCGACGCGCATCTACGTGAAATCATGTCTGGCGGCGATACGCGAGACCAAAGCGGTGAAAGGCCTCGCTCATATCACCGGCGGCGGTTTTCCCGACAACATCCCGCGCGTGCTGCCGAAGGGTCTCGGCGCGCGCATCGATCTTGCCAAAGTGCCGGTGCTGCCGGTCTTCAAATGGCTCGCCGCCGAGGGCGGCATCGCGCAGAACGAAATGCTGCGCACCTTCAATTGCGGCATTGGCATGATCGTCATCGCCGCGCCCAAGGACGCCACAGCCGTCGCGCAAGCCTTCACCAAAGCCGGCGACAAAGCGGTGACGCTCGGCGAAGTCATGCGCGCGCCGAGCGAACCGCGTGTCGTCTATGACGGCACGCTCGATCTGAGCTGGTGATGAACCGCAAACGCGTCGCCGTTCTGATTTCCGGCCGCGGCTCCAACATGGCGGCGCTGATCGAAGCCGCCAAAGCAAAGGATTACCCGGCCGAGATCGCGCTGGTGGTTTCGAATAGACCTGACGCCGGTGGCCTCGCAATCGCGCGCGCAGCCAGCATTGCCACTGAAATCGTCGATCACACCACCTACGGCAAGGACCGCGCCGCCTTCGAACGTGCGTTGCAGGCCGTGCTCGCCAAGCACCGCATCGACCTCGTCTGTCTCGCCGGCTTCATGCGGCTGCTGACGCCGTGGTTCGTCGGCCAGTGGCAGAACCGGATGCTCAACATCCACCCCGCTTTGCTGCCGGCCTTCAAGGGCCTCGACACGCATCGGCGGGCGATTGAAGCGCGCGCCACGGTGCATGGCGCCACCGTGCATTTTGTCGTGCCGGAAATGGACTCCGGTCCGATCATCGCCCAAGGCGCGGTCGCCGTGCGCACGGACGATACCGAACAAACGCTCGCCGCGCGTGTGCTCGCCGTCGAGCACACCATCTACCCGCAGGCGCTGAAAGCGGTCGCCGAAGGCCGCGTCACGGTCGAAAACGGCCGCTGCCTGATCGACGGCGTGCCGGTCCCCGAGAGCTCAGCATTGGTTCCGACGCCTTGAAATTGTGGTCCCGGAACGAATGACAGCGGCTTTGCGGTGTTAGCGTCTGGCTCACCGCCAAGAGTGCTATTTGCAGGAAGGAAAGCGTCGAATGGCTCGATCAAGCGAAGCGAAACTGGTTTTTCCGCAACTCGCGGAATTCTACGGCTGGGCTCCGGAGTTTGGCTATCTGCTGCTGCGCCTCACCGCCGGCGGCTGCTGGCTCTACCACGGCTGGGGCAAGCTGATGGGCGGCGCGGCACCCGTCATTGCGTCGTTGACCCGTAGCGCCATTCCGCTGCCGACGGTCTCGGCCTACATCATCATGTTCCTGGAAACCGTCGGCGCCGTCGCCATCATCCTCGGCCTGTTCACGCGTTTCTTCGCCGCTGCAATCGCCATCGAACTGGCGGTGATCGCATTCTGGGTGCAGATGCCGCAGGGCTTCCCGCGCATGGAGTTGTTTTTGTTCTGGGGCGTCGCAATGTTCTTCATCGCACTGCGCGGCGGCGGGCCCTATTCGCTCGATCGCAAGATCGGTAAGGAGCTTTAGGGGCGCCCGCCCACTTTGCTGCGCTTGCTAAGCGGCCGGCATGACCGACCTTCCGCGCCTTCGGGCAAGTGCATAATATGGTCTCGATCAAACAACCAACCTTGGGGGGAACAATGGCTTCTCGATCGTCACATCCGCTGCTGTCCTATACCGATGGCGTCGCCACCGGCATGAGCGACCTCTGGCTTCTGATCGGCCGTATTCTGATCGCGCTCGTGTTCCTGATGACGGTCTGGACCGGCGGACCGGCCGCCGCCTATCTCAAGACGCTGAACTATCCCTCCCCCGACTTCATGAGCACGCTCGCCCATATCGTCGAGTGGCTCGTCGTGATCTCGCTGGTCCTCGGCATTGGCGCGCGCTACGGCGCCTTGCTCGGCTTTGCCTTCGTCGTGATCGCGCTTCTGACTGCGCACCTTTACTGGCAGTACCCCGAGGCGGCGCAGGGCCTGCAATACGTGTTCCTCAGCAAGGACCTTGCGATTGCCGGCGGGCTTCTCGTGCTGTTCGTGACCGGCGCCGGAGCCTACAGCGTCGATAATTCGCTCGGCAGCAAGCGATAAGGCCAAACACCAAGCGCAAGGCGCGCGTGGGGTCAGCCCGCGCGCGCTTTGCGTATCCAGACCTTGTTGTCGTGGAAGGCCGCGCCGCCGTAAGGCGCGACCGGATCGGCGCCGGTCAGCGTGTTGATGCCGCAGCCGTCTTCATAGGCCGAGTTCGGCCAGATCGATTCCGCGATGAGCACGCCGCGGCGCACGCCGTCGAACAGCCTGGCATGCAGCCTGACCTCGCCGCGTTTATTGCCGAGCACGACATAGTCGCCGTCGCCGACGTCGCTGTCGCGCGCGTCGTCGGGATGGATCATGACCGTCGGCCGCTCTTCCTGCGCCAGCGAGGTCGGCGTCTCGTTGAAAGTGGAATTCAAGAACCCCCGCGCCGGCGAGGTGGCGAGACGGAACGGATGCTCGGCGTCCTGCTCCTCGATCGAAGTCCAGTGGTCGGGCAGCGGCGGCATCGATGAGATCGGGCCGCTTTTGTAGGGACTGCGGAACGGCACGTTGGCCCAATCCGGCTTGAAGCGGAATTTGCCGTCAGGCCAGTTGAAACCGGTCAGATAATGCGCCTCAGCGAACGGCGGCTGGCAGTCGATCCAGCGCTCGCGCAGCAGGTCGTCGAAGGTGCCGCGCTTGGAAACGCGCAGCATCTGGTCGATGAGCTGACGCGGCGTCATGGCAAAGCCCGGATGCACGGCGCCGAGGCGCTTTGCCAGCCCGCACATCACCTCGTGATTATTGCGACATTCGCCCGGCGGCTCGACCAGCTTGGGGCCGAGGATGAGATACATGTGGCCGCCGCCGCGATAGATGTCGTCATGCTCGAGGAAAGTCGTCGCCGGCAGCACGATGTCGGCCATCTTGGCGGTTTCCGTCATGAACTGCTCGTGCACGCAAACGAACAGGTCCTTGCGCGCAAAACCCGCCTTCACCTTGTTCTGATCCGGCGCGACCGAGACCGGATTGGTGTTCTGGATGATCAGCGCATCGACCGGCGGGCCGTCGAACAGCGCTTCGCGGTCGCCGGTCAGAATGGCGCCGATGCGCGACTGGTCGAGCACGCGCACCGAACGGTCGAAGGCGTCGAGGCCCTCGATGATCGTCTTGTCGAGATGGTAGATGTCGGCGTTGATGTGGAAGGCGCCGCCGCCTTCGTATTGCCAGGCACCGGTGACCGCCGGAATGCAGCTCGCCGCATGCATGTTGGCGGCGCCGTTGCGCGAGCGCGAGAAGCCGTAGCCGAGGCGGAAGAAGGCGCGCCTGTGGTCGCCGATGAGCTTGGCGAATTCCTCGATGGTCGCAACCGGCGTGCCTGTGATCTGCGACGCCCAGTGCGGATCGCGCGAGCGCAGATGCGCTTCGAGCTCGCGCGGCGCATCGGTGTATTTGTCGAGATAGGCCCAGTCGGCCCTGCCGTCGCGGAACAGACAGTGCATCACCGCGCAGGCAAGCGCGCCGTCGGTGCCCGGCTTGACCAACACGGGCAGGTCAGCCTGTTCCATGGTGCCGTTCATGTAGACGTCGACGGCCGCGATCTTGGCGCCGCGCTTGCGGGCGCGGATCGCGTGGGTCATGACGTTGACCTGGGTGTTGACGGCGTTGGTGCCCCAGATGATCACCAGGTCCGACTTCGCCATTTCGCGCGGATCGACGCCGGCGATCTTGCCGGTGCCGGCGGCAAAGCCGGCGTAGGCCGGGTTGACGCAAATCGAGGAGTGGAAGCCTGAATATTTCTTGACGTGGCGCAGCCGGTTGATGCCGTCGCGCATCACCAGCCCCATGGTGCCGGCGTAGTAATAGGGCCACACGCTTTCGGCGCCGTGGCGCTGCTCGCAACTGATGAAGTTCTCGGCGACGATATCGAGCGCGGCGTCCCAGGAGATGCGGCGGAACTCGCCCGCGCCCTTGTCGCCGACGCGCTGCAGCGGATAAAGTAACCGGTCGGGGTGGTGCTCGCGCTCGGCGTAGCGCGCGACCTTGGCGCAGACGACGCCGAGCGTGTAGTCGTTGTCCTCGGCGCCGTGGATACGGCCGATGGTGCGCTCGTCGAGAAGTTCGACTTCGAGCGCGCAGGTCGAGGGGCAATCGTGCGGACAGGCCGACGCGCCGATGCGAATCGCCGAGCCGACGTCTCGCACAGGCCTGTTCATCGCGCCTCCGATCGAGAGGGCCGATTATACGTCCGCCTGCTCCTCCCGCAAACGCGCCGAACGGACGAGATACCAGCCGATCGTGACCACAATGACGGCCCCGGCAATGCCGCAGGCGACATCGAGCTTGTCGGCGAGCTGTTCGGGGATATGGGCGGCGATGACGGGGTCATCCGGCAGCAGGCCGCCGGCAATCCAGCCGAGCAGCGCGCCGCCGCCCCAGATCACCAGCGGGAACCGCTCGATGATCGCCAGGAACAGGGCGCTGCCGGCGATGACGATCGGGATGCTGACGGCGAGCCCGAGGCCGAGCAGCACGTAATTGCCCTTGGCCGCCGCCGCGACCGCGATGACGTTGTCGAGGCTCATCACCAGGTTTGCCACCACGACAATGCGCACGGCGCGCCAGAGATCCTCGACGACCTCGCCGTCCTCCGCGCCGTCGTGCTCTTCCTCCGGCACCACGAGCTTGACCGCCACCCAGAAAAGCGCCAGTCCGCCGGCGAACTTCAGGTAGGGCAACTGCATCAGGGTCGCGACAATGCCGGTGAAGAGGATCAGCAGGACCGCGGCGCAGCCTGCGCCCAGCACCATGCCCCAGAAGCGCTCCTTCGGCGGCAGTCCGCGCACCGCGAGCGCGATGACGACGGCATTGTCGCCGGACAGCAGGATATTGATCCCCATGATCTGCAGGGCGGCGAGCCAGAAGGTCGGCCGCATCACGTCGGCAAGCAAGGCATCCACTGGTCGTCCCCCACTCCTGCCGCCGGTCGCCAACCCGCGCCGCGGCGTCTTATTGGTTCAGTTTACAGGCGGCTCAGGGCGCGTGACTAGTCGCACCAATTGCCGCATCAGCCGACGATCTCGTTTTCCGAGAAAAACTGGGCGATTTCACGCGCCGCCGTGTCGGGCGCGTCGGAACCGTGCACTGAATTTTCGCCGATCGACCTGGCGTGCACCTTGCGGATGGTGCCGGCCGCGGCCTTGGCCGGGTCGGTCGCGCCCATCACCTCGCGGTATTTGGCGATGGCGTTGTCGCCTTCCAGCACCTGCACCACGACGGGCCCCGAGATCATGAAATCGACGAGTTCGCGGAAGAACGGCCGCTCCTTGTGCACGGCGTAAAATCGCTCGGCCTGCTCGCGCGAAATGCGCACGCGCTTTTGCGCGACGATGCGCAAGCCAGCCTTTTCGATCATGGCATTGATGGCGCCGGTCAGATTGCGCGCGGTGGCATCGGGCTTGAGGATGGAAAAGGTACGCTCGACCGGCATCGGACTGATCCTTCAGTAAATGCGATTGCTGGATGACGGAATTTGATTGGATTGGCATAGGCCGCGCGGCTTATAGCGGGGCGAATTTGGCGCGGCAAGCGCGCGAGCGGCCCACTGGGCCGGCGGCGCCGGGAGCATGCAATGACGAGCCGATACGTGACATTTGCCGCCTACAATGCGTGGTGCAACGAGCGGCTCTACGATGCCGCCGCGACGGTTACGGATGCCGATTACCGCGCCGACCGCGGCGCCTTCTTCAAGTCGCTGCACGGCACGCTCAACCACCTGGTGCTCGGCGACGTCATCTGGATGAACCGCTTCACCGGCGAGGGCACGCTGCCGAAAACCCTCGACCAAATCCTGTACGACGATTTCACGGCCTTGCGCGCGGCACGGCGCGCCTTGGACGCCAGCATCAGCCGTTACGTCGGGACGCTGACCGAGGCCGACCTGGCGCGCACGATCCGCTATCGCACGTTCTCGAGGCCTCAGGATATCGAGCAGCGGCTCGCCCCCGCGCTCGATCACTTTTTCAACCACCAGACCCATCACCGCGGTCAGGCCCATGCCCTGCTGTCGAGCATGATCGGCAATGAGCACACGCCGAGCTTCGATCTGATCATCTACCAGCGCGAGACCGGGCGGGTGCGCACGCTCGGCTGAGATCACTGCACGCTGACGCGGCCGCTGGTCGCGGTCTTTGGCGGGGAGCGTTTCTTTTTCGGCGGCGTTTTCGTGGGCTTGGGCTGCTCGGGGGCGGCGTCGATTTCTTTGAGGCGCCCGGAGTCGAAGGTGTAGATGCCCGGCCATGGCCCCGACAGGTAGGTCAACACGACTTTGCGCGCGCCCTTGTCGCCGGCGCCGATCGAAACGCTGCTCGGTGGACCGGCCCGGCGCACCGCCTCGCATTCGCTCATGCCGAGCGCGATGCCGCCGGCGACCGGTGCAGCGCCACCGCGGCCCGGCTCAGGCTGCAACGTATCGAGACGATCGGCGGGCGTAGCCGAGACCGGCCGCGGCGCTGGCGGCGCGCCCTGCGGCATCGGAGCGCTGGCGAGATCGCCGGCCACCGACCCATAGGCTGGCTTGGCCTGCGGCGCAGCCGAGGTCGTCTCCGGCGGGGCTGTGTCCGGCGCGGCGGGGGCGGCAGCCGGCGCTGGCTCCGCCGCGGGCGCCTCGGCGCGGGCGGCCGCCGCGCAGTGGCCGCCGGCGTCGACCAGATCCTCAGGCGAGACCGGGCCGCTCGGTCCCAGGGGGGCGCTTTTGACGCGCGAAACCTTGGCCCAGTCGGGCGCCTCGAAGATCGGCTTGGTGAAGGCCTGCTCGCGATTTTCAAGCGGATTGAAATCGCCCATGCCGCTGCAGCCGGACAGGGCCGCTGCAAAACCGGCAGCAATCAAGGCCGTAAGGCGTGGCTGGACAGGACGGCGCCGCAAACCAGATCCCCGAGACTGATCTATCTGCTTGTCCCTTATGCCGGATTTTGCGTCATCACAATGGCGGGAGGCAAGCATAAGCGACGCAGACGGCAAGCCGCCGCAATGTCGGGCTTTGGCCGACAGGCCATTGGCCGAGCCAAAGCGCCGGCGACAGCTGGAACCTGGCGGTTTAACCAATATGCGAAGATTTTATGGTCAATTTTCTCGCATTGCGGAAGGAAACGGCCTTGTCTGGCCTTGGGGATCGACTGCCGTGGGCGTGAGAGGATGGGCGACGCGCAAGCTGCGTAGCGGGGATCTGACCGCCTTGGCGGCAATCGCCTTGGGCCGGCCGCCGTCGCAGCCGGGGCCCGCCGAACGCCTTATCGACCGCGGCTTTGCCCGCGAGCGTGATGACGCTTCGCTCGCTGTTACGATCAGCGGCCGGCTCGCCCTCCTGGTCAGGCGTTTTCTGATCTGGTGAGACGGCCGCCGGTCAGGCCTTTTTCACCCAGCGCCCCTGCTCGTCCGGCTGCCAATAGGTGGCATCAAAGCCTTTTGCCTTGGCGTCGCTCCAATGCGCGCGGGCGGCCGCGACCGCGTCCTCGTCCTCGCCGTCGAACAGCAGCACGATGCGCGCATAATTTTCCGCATCGGCCGGCGGACTTGCGCCATCGATCAGGAAGCGCACGTTGGCGGCATTCGGATTGCCGTCCTCGAGTGTCAGCAGGATCGGCTGCTGGGCCGCTTCGGCCTCGCGCCAGGTGCCGTGCGGCAGGAAGCCGTCGTCGCGATAGGTCCACAGGTGCGCGTCGAGCGCCTCGATGCGCTCTTCGGAGGCGCCCTGCACCACCACCTTCCAGCCGCGCTCAAGCGATTTCTCCAAGAGCGCCGGCAGCACGCCTTCGAGCTTCTGGCCTTGCAGGTGGTAGAAGAAGATTTCGGTCATGTCTCGTAGTGATCCGCAACAAGCCTGTCGAGCAGCCGCACGCCCCAGCCCGATCCCCAGCTCTTGTTGATCTCGCTCTGGCGGCTGTCGAAGCCGGTGCCGGCGATGTCCAAATGCGCCCAGGGGATCTTGTCGTCGACGAAGCGCTTGATGAATTGCGCCGCGGTGATGGCGCCGCCCATGCGGCCGCCGGTGTTCTTCATGTCGGCGAATTTTGAATCGATCAGCTTGTCGTATTCCTTCGCCAGCGGCATGCGCCAGACAAGCTCGCCGGTCGCCTCGCCCGCCTTGGTGAGCCGCTCGGCAAGCTGATCGTTATTGGCGAACATGCCGGCATATTCGTGCCCCAGCGCGACGATGATGGCGCCGGTCAGCGTCGCCAGATCGATCATGAATTTCGGCTTGAAGCGCTGCGCCGCGTACCAGATCACGTCGCCGAGCACGAGGCGGCCTTCGGCGTCGGTATTGATGATCTCGATGGTCTGACCCGACATCGACTTGACGATGTCGCCGGGCCGCTGCGCCTTGCCGTCGGGCATGTTCTCGACCAGACCGATGACGCCGACGGCATTGACCCTGGCCTTGCGGGCGGCGAGCGCATGCATCAGACCGGCGACGCAGGCCGCGCCCGCCATGTCGCCTTTCATGTCCTCCATCCCGGCGGCCGGCTTGATCGAGATGCCGCCGGTGTCGAAGCACACGCCCTTGCCGATGAAGCAAACCGGGGCGTCGGATTTCTTGCCGCCGTTCCAGCGCATCACCACCACGCGGCTGTCATGCGCCGAGCCTTGGCCGACGCCGAGCAATGCATTCATGCCGAGCTTTTTCAGCCTGGGGACGTCGAGCACTTCGACCGCAATGCCGAGCTTTTTCAGATTGGCGGTGCGGCGGGCGAACTCCTCCGGATAGAGCACATTGGCCGGCTCGTTGACGAGATCGCGCGCAATCAGCACGCCTTTGGCCACCGCCGCACGCGTGGCATAGGCGCGCCGCGCCGCCGCAACGTCGCCGACGCAGATCGTCACCTTGCGGCTTGCCGGCGGCTTCTCGTCATCCTGCTTTTTGGTCTTGTAGCGGTCGAAGGCGTAGGCGCGCAGCGCCATCCCCTGGGCGAGCTCGGCCGCAGCCTCGCCGTCCATGCCGCCGGGCAGATCGGCGAAGACCGTCGCTTCCCCGGCGCTCATCGGCACCTTGCCCATGGCCGCGCCGCCCAGCGTCACGAGGTCCTTCGCCTTGAGTTCGGCCGCTTTGCCGACCCCGACCACCACCAGCCGGCCGACTTTGAGGCCCTCCGGCACGATGATCTCCAGGGCCGTACCGCTCTTGCCCTTGAAGCCTTCGGCCTTGGCGGCCCGGGCGACTAGGCCAGCGACCGAGCCCAGCGCTCGGCCAGCGGCCGGGCCGAATTTGAGGCCGTCGTCACAGAACACGACCAGAACACCCCGCCCGGGGGCGGCAAAAGGCGCAAAGCCGAGCGTCAGGGCATCGGGCATACTTGGAAATCCTTCAATTTTGGGCGGTCTTGCCGGCCGTTTGGCCCCATATGCGCCGCCAAAGCCCGCCTGGGAAGCCTAAATCGCCCGGAATCGGCGGCTTTTCACAGGCGGCCGGTTCGGCCTCAGATGCGGCCGGCCGCGCCGTATTCGCTTGCCAGAATCGGCCGCCACGGTCACCCATTAAGGCAGTTAAGGTCAGCCCCCGCCTTAACTTTTCGTTGTGCATGTTCAACGGCTTTGCCTTTGCAAGGCCACTTTGTGGGCCGAACAAAGTAAACAAGATCGGGGGTTGGGTTACGCTGGCTGCGCCTGGCGCACGGTTGGGGAAGCCGTGCGCGGGATCGCGGCTTTGCGATTGGGGGACGGTACCGCGGATGGGGTCGATCAGCCGATATATCTTCCGCACCACGTTCGGTGCGTTCCTGGTCGTGCTCGTCAGCCTGACCGCGGTCATCTGGGTGACGCAGGCGCTGCACGACTTCGACCTCGTCACCAGCCAGGGGCAGACCATCCTGGTGTTCATGGGCATTACCGCCCTGATCATCCCGCTTCTGGTGCTGGTGATCGCGCCGATCGCGCTGCTGATCGCGGTCGCCCACGTCCTCAACAAGCTCTCCACCGACAGCGAAATCATTGTGATGAATGCGGCCGGCATGTCGCCGTGGGTGCTTTTCCGCGCCTTCATGGCGGTGGCGGTGGTGGTATCGATCGGCGTCGCCTGCATCAGCGCCTATTTCGCACCGAAAGGCCTGCGCATGCTGCGTGACTGGCTGACCGAGGTGCGCGCCAATGTGGTGAGCAACATCGTGCAGCCGGGCCGCTTCACCCCGGTCGAAAACGGCGTGACCATCTACATCCGCGAACGGCGACCGAACGGACAGTTGGCGGGCGTTTTCCTTGACGATCGGCGCAATCCGGCCGAGCGGATCACCGTCACTGCGGAGTACGGCGAAGTCGTCGATAACGACAAGGGCGCTTTCCTCGTCCTCAAGGACGGCATCTTGCAGCGCCACGCCGTCGATCAGCGCGATCCGGCCATGGTGGTTTTCGACCGCAACGCCTTCGATCTTTCGCAATTTTCCGGCGGCCAGCAGGCGGTGCAATATTCGATCCGCGAGCGCTACCTCTGGCAACTGATCCTGCCCGACCCGACCGACAAGTTCTTCATCGAGCAGCCGGGGCCGTTTCGCGCCGAATTGCACGACCGCCTGATGGCGCCGTTCTACCCGCTGGTCTTTACGGTAATCGCCTTCGCCTATCTCGGCGCGCCACGCACCACCCGGCAGAGCCGCACGCTGTCGATGGTCGGTGCGGTCGGCGGCGTGGCGGTGATCCGGCTGGTCGGATTCGCCTCCAGCGTCTTCGGCGCCACCATCCCCTGGATGTTGGCGTTGCAATACATCGCCGCCGCCATCGCCTTTGTCTTCGGCCTGTGGGTCATCCGCCGCGGCGTGATCCTCGAGCCGCCGGCCTTCATCGCCAACACCATCGCCGCGCTCACCGAGCGCTTCACCCGACGCTTCGCGACGCAATGATCTGACAGCATGCCGATTTTGGGCGGAACACTGGTGCGTTACTTTGGACTGCGCTTCCTGAGCGCGGTCATGCTGGTGTTCGCGGGCATCTTCATGCTCGTCGCCCTGCTCGACTACATCGAGTTGATGCGCCGTTCGAGCGACATCCCGAACGTCTCGGCGATCCTGGTGGCCAAAACCTCGTTCTTCCGCGTGCCGCAGGTCACCGAGCGCGTGATGCCGTTTTGCGTGCTGATCGGCGCCATGTCGTCCTATCTCAGCCTGTCACGGCGGCTCGAACTGGTGATCGCGCGCGCCGCCGGCATGTCGGCCTGGCAGTTCATCTCGCCGGCGCTGGTGGTGGCCTTCGTGCTCGGCATCATCGCCACCACGCTCTACAACCCGATCGCCGCCATTCTGGAAGAGCAATCCAAGCGCTATGAGGCGGAGCTATTCGGCAAGGACAGCCCGCAGCTGACCAGGAGCGGCGGGCCGAACTGGGTGAGCCAGCGCACGGCCGAAGGCCAGGCCATCATCAACGCCAAGTCGAGCCGCGATCAGGGCATCTCGCTGAGCGGCGTCACCGTCTTCACCTACGACAGCGACAACCATTTCAAGCAGCGCATCGAGGCCCGTGCCGCCGTGCTCGAGCCCGGCGTGTGGCGGCTGATGGATGCACGCATCTACGAACTTGGCGCTCTTCCGGTCGATCGTGACAATTACCGGCTCAAGACCAGCCTGACGCCGGAACAGGTGCGTGAGAGTTTTGCCACACCTGAAACTGTGCCGTTTTGGGAACTTCCGCTGTATATCAACATCGCCGACCACGCCGGCTTGGTGGCCGCAGGCTATAGATTGCAGTTCCAGAAGCTTTTGGCGCGGCCTTTCCTGCTTGCCGCCATGGTTTTTCTTGCCGCTGCCGTGAGTTTACGGTTCTTCCGCTTCGGCGGCATTCAGAAAATGGTTTTAAGTGGCGTCGCCGCGGGCTTTCTGCTTTACGTTTTGTCGAAAGTGACTGAAGACATGAGTAAAGCCGAGCTGATGCACCCAGTGGCAGCGGCTTGGCTGCCCGTGCTCGCCGGTGGCCTCACGGGCTTCATTGCGTTGTTGTACCAGGAGGACGGGTGATGGCGGGGCCGGTTTGCGCTCGTCCACCTGAAACCCGGGCGTTTTGCCGCGCCCGCGGCCTACTGACCGTCCTCGCGTTGCTGGCGAGCGGCGGATGGTTTGTCTGCGCGCCGATCGTGGCGGAGGCTCAGCAGCTCAGTTTCCCCGCACCGGCTCAAAAGCCGCCAAAATCCAAGATCCAGCGCGAGCGCGAAGCCGCCGGCGCGCAAAAGCAGATGCTCGTCCAGGCCAACGAGATCGATTACGATTACAACAACAAACGTGTCGCCGCCGTCGGCAACGTGCAGATCTACTACGGCGGCTCCACGCTCGAGGCCGACAAGGTCATCTACGACCAGACCACCAAGCGCCTGCACGCCGAAGGCAACGTCCGTCTGACCGAGGAGGACGGCAAGGTCACCTACGGCCAGATCATGGACTTGTCGGACGACTACCGCGACGGCTTCGTCGATTCATTGCGGCTCGACACGCCCGATCAGACCCGCATGGCGGCGGTGCGCGCCGAACGCTCGTCGGGCAACTACACGGTCTTCCATAACGGCGTCTACACGGCCTGCGCGCCGTGCAAGGACGATCCGCGCAAGCCGCCGCTCTGGCAGGTCAAGGCCGCGCGCATCATTCACGATCAAAACGAGAAGATGATCTATTTCGAGGATGCCCGCCTCGAATTCTGGGGCCATCCGATCGCGTACCTGCCCTACTTCTCGACGCCCGACCCGACCGTCAAGCGCAAGACCGGCTTCCTGGTGCCGACGATTTCGTCGGGTTCGAAATACGGCGTCGGGCTGGAAGTGCCCTACTACTGGGCGCTGGCGCCCGACTACGACGTAACCGTCTCGCCGCTGTTCACGACCAAGCAGGGCCCGATGATGCAGGCGGAATACCGCCAGCGCCTGCTCAACGGCGCTTATGAAATTCGCGGCGCCGGCATCTACCAGCTCGATCCGAGCTATTTCGTGCACCAGGACGGCACGCCGACGCCGGGCAACCGAACCTGGCGCGGCAGCGTGGAGAGCGACGGCCAGTTCGCGCTCAATAATCGCTGGGTCTGGGGCTGGGACGCTGTCCTGCTTTCGGACAAGACGTTCCTGCAGGACTACAACCCGCAACTGTCGCGTTATCACGTTACCGACCCGTTCAGGATCGGCGAGACCGATGGGCTTTCGCAGCTCTACCTCGCCGGCAAGGGCAACCGCAGCTACTTCGACGCCCGCACGATGTACTTCTACGGCTTCTCCGAAGCCGACGTGCAGAAGCAGATTCCGGTGATCCACCCGGTCATCGACTACATGTACACGGTCGATCATCCGATCGCGGGCGGCGAAGTCAGCTTCAATACCAACCTCACCAGCCTGACGCGCAGCCAGGCCGATTTCGACGCGATCGTGAAAAATGCCAACTGCAACTCCGCCGATCCGGCGGTCAAAAATTGCGTGCTCCGCGGACTACCCGGCAACTACAACCGTTTCTCGGCGGAGACGCAGTGGCGCCGCGAGATCGTCGATCCCTTCGGCCAGGTGTTCACGCCCTTCGTCTCGCTGCGCGCCGATGTCGCCGCGGTCCACGTCGACAACGATCCGGGCGTGGCGAATTACTTCTCGCCCGGCGACAATACGCTGGTGCGCGGCATGCCGACGGTCGGGCTGGAATACCGCTACCCGTTCATCAGTGTGCAGTCCTGGGGCACCCAGACATTCGAGCCGATTGCGCAGGTGATTGTCCGGCCGAACGAGACCCAGATCAAAAAGTGGCCGAACGAGGACGCGCAGACCCTGATCTTCGACGACAGCAACCTGTTCAGCGTCAACAAGTTCTCCGGCTGGGATCGTGTCGAGGGCGGCGGCCGCACCAATTACGGCGCCCAGTACACCATGCAGTTCAATCAGGGCGGCTTCGTCAACATGCTGTTCGGGCAGTCCTACCAGCTGTTCGGCGCAAATTCCTTCGCCACCGGCAGCTCGACCAACACCGGCCTCGATAGCGGTCTCGACACCCGTCAGTCGGATTACGTGGCGCGTTTCGCTGTGCAGCCGAACAGAACCTATCAGTTCATCTCCCGCTTCCGCTTCGACAAGGATGATTTCAACGTCAACCGCATGGAGTTCGAAGCGCGTGCCAACTTCGATCGCTGGACTGTGTCGGCGCTCTATGGCGACTATGCCGCCCAGCCTAAGATCGGCTTCCTCAATCGCCGCCAGGGCATCCTGACCACCGCAACCTACAAGCTCGACAGCAATTGGGTGCTGCTGGGCGGGGCGCGCTACGACCTTCAGGCCAACCAGTTCGATCAGACGCGCATCGGCCTCGGCTACATTGACGACTGCCTCATCTTGGCCGTGAATTATCTGACTAACTATACGTACAGTGGAAACCCGACCGCCGATCACACGGTCATGCTGCAGCTCAGTCTGCGCACCCTCGGCGGCACATCGGTCAACCAAGCCGTTGGCAGCGGGATGGGCGGGCTTTGATCGAGGGCGATAAAGGAGGCGTTGCCGGACGAGCCATGATGACACGACGTCTGACGAGACTGCTGGCAATGACGGCGTTCCTGGCGAGCGGGCTGTTTGCCCCCACGCTTGCGCAGGCGCAGGTCGTGGTGCTCGCCAACGGTTCTCCGATCACGGTCTACGACATCGAGCAACGCACCAGGCTCATTGCCCAGTCGGAGCATAGAACGCCGACCCGTCAGGAAGTCATCCAGAATCTGATCGACGATCGCATCAAGATCGACAAGGCCAAGAGCTATGGGCTCGTCGTCGGCGACGATGAAGTGATCAGCGCCTTCAACGGCATGGCCTCGCGTCAGCACATTACGCCGCAGCAGTTCACGCAGTTCCTGCAGCGGGCCGGCATTTCTCCGGACGCCGTGAAGGCGCGCATCCGCGCCGAGCTGACATGGAACCAGTTGATCCGCGGCAAGTTCAACTCGACCTTGGATATTCGCGAATCGGATGTCGCGGCCGTGATGCGCTCGCGCAACGAGGCCGAATCCGTTCCCGGTTACATCTACATGCTTTACCCGGTGATCGTGGTGGTGCCGTCTGGTTCGCCCGCGCAAGTGGTCGAGGCCAAGATGCGCGAGGCCGAAAACCTGCGCGCTCGCTTCTTGAACTGCAAAGATGGTCTCGAAATGGCGCGCACGGTGCGCGAAGTCGCCGTGCGCGATCCGATTACGCGCTCGACCGGCGACCTCAACAGCCAGCTACAGCAGATGCTCGGCAGCGTGCCGGTCGGTCACCTGACGCCGCCGGAGATGACCCAGCAGGGGCTGCAGATGTTCGCGGTCTGCGACAAGAAGGCGAGCAAGACCGAGTCGCCGGCGGAGCGCGAGGTCAAGGAGCAGATCTTCCGGCGGCGTTACGAGCGCGAATCCAAGCGCTATCTCGAGGAGCTGCGCAAAGCGGCGATGATCGAGTATAAGGACGCGAATGACCAAAGCGCTCGCTCTGACGATCGGCGAACCCGCCGGAATCGGCCCTGACCTGACGCTGGCGCTGTGGCGGCGCCGCGCCGAGCTCGACCTGCCGGCTTTCTATTTCATCGGCGAGGCCGACTTCCTGCGCGCCCGCGCGCGCACCCTCGGCCTCGATGTCCCCGTAGTCGAGGTCGAGCCCAAGCAGGCGGCAGCAGCCTTTGCGCGCGCGCTGCCGGTCGTGCCGCTCGGCCTTACCGTGACGGCGGCGCCGGGCAAGCCCGATGCCGGCAGTGCGCCGGCGGCCATTGCCGCCATTCGCCGCGCCGTCAAAGACGTGATGGCGGGCGAGGCTGCCGCCGTCGTCACCAATCCGATCGCCAAGAGTGTGCTCAGCCGCGCCGGCTTTGCCGAGCCCGGCCACACCGAATTCCTGGCAAAGCTCGCCGAGGAGGCGACCAGTAAGCCGGTCACGCCGGTGATGATGCTGTGGTCGCCCGAGCTCGCCGTGGTGCCGGTGACCATCCACATTCCCCTGCGCGAGGTTTTCTCCAAACTGAGCACGGCATTGATCGCCGAGACCGGGCGCATCGCGGCGCGTGACCTCACCCGCCGCTTCGGTATCGCGCGCCCGCGCCTTGCGGTCGCGGCGCTCAACCCGCACGCCGGTGAAGACGGCACGCTCGGCGAGGAGGACGCCACCATTGTCGCTCCGGCGGTCGCGCAGCTGCGCGCCGAAGGCATCGCCGCCAGCGGCCCGCTGCCCGCCGATACGCTGTTTCACGCGCGAGCGCGCACGGGCTACGACGTCGCGCTGTGCATGTATCACGATCAGGCATTGATCCCGATCAAGACTGTCGCCTTCGACCATGGCGTCAACGTCACGCTCGGTCTGCCCTTCGTGCGCACCTCGCCCGACCACGGCACGGCCTTCGACCTCGCGGGCACCGGCAAAGCCGATCCGGGGAGCTTGCTGTCGGCCATGAAGCTTGCCGCACGGCTGACCACGACCGCGCCGGCACTCGCCCCCGCAAAATAGATGGCCCAGCTCGACGCGCTGCCGCCGCTGCGCGACGTCATTCGCCGGCACGGCCTCTCCGCCAAAAAGTCGCTCGGCCAGAATTTCCTGCTTGACCTGAATTTGACGGCGCGCATCGCCCGCGCCGGCGGCCCGCTTACCGGCGTCACCGTGATCGAGGTCGGCCCCGGGCCCGGCGGGTTGACGCGGGCGCTGCTCGCCGAAGGCGCCAAGCGCGTCATCGCCATCGAACGCGACGAGCGCGCGCTCGCGGCGCTTGCCGAAATCGCCGCGCATTATCCGGCACGGCTGGAGATCGTGGCGGGCGACGCGCTCGACTTCGACCCGCGCCCGCATTTGCGCGGCGAGCGCGCGCGCCTTGTCGCCAATCTGCCGTACAACATCGCCACGGCGCTGCTGGTGAACTGGCTGACCGCCGAGCCGTGGCCGCCCTGGTACGACATGGCCATATTGATGTTTCAGCGTGAGGTCGCCGAACGCATCGTCGCCACGCCCGGCGGCAAGGCCTATGGCCGCTTGTCCGTGCTCGCGGGATGGCGCGCCGAGACCAAGATCCTGTTCGACGTTGCGCCGTCGGCCTTCGTGCCGCCGCCGAAGGTGACCTCATCGGTGCTGCGGGTTGTGCCGCGCACGGCACCGCTGGCGTGTGACGCCGACGCCCTGCAACGCGTCACCGAAGCCGGCTTCGGCCAGCGCCGCAAGATGTTGCGGCAGAGCTTGAAGTCGCTCGGCGTCGACGCCGGCGCCCTGCTCGACCGTACCGGCATCGATCCGACGGCGCGGGCGGAAGAGGTTTCCGTCGAGGGCTTCGTGGCGCTGGCGCGGGCGCTCAAATGACCGCTGTCATACCCCGCGAAAGCGGGGTATCCAGTACTCCCAGCCTTTGAGATAATTACAGGCGACAGCGATTACTGGATCATCCGCTTTCGCGGATGATGACGGCCGGAAAATTCATGACGCAAATGCGCCGCCAATCCATGACCGCTTACGGCGCGCCGCTGTGCGAGACCGTGGCGGAAGCCCCACGCCCGCAAGGGACCGAGGTGCTGGTCCGCGTGACGCGCTGCGGCGTCTGCCATTCCGACCTGCACATGCAGGACGGCTACTTTACGCTCGGCGAGGGCAAGCAGCTCGACGTGCGCGCCGGCCGCACGCTGCCTTTCACGCTCGGTCACGAGATCGCCGGCGAGGTCGAAGCCGCAGGCCCCGACGCGGACGCCAAGCCGGGCGCCAAGGTCGCGGTCTACCCGTGGATCGGCTGCGGGCAATGCCCGGCCTGCAAGGCGGGCGACGAGAATATCTGCGCGGCTCCGCGTCATCTCGGCATTACTGTAGACGGCGGTTACGCAACGCACGTCCTGGTGCCGCACCCGCGCTATCTCCTCGACTATGCGCCGCTGTCCGCCTCCTATGCCGGCGCATTGATGTGCTCGGGGCTGACCGCCTATGCCGCGCTCAGGCGTCTCGCTGACCGCGCCGCGCGCGGCCCGCTGCTGCTGGTCGGCGCCGGCGGCGTCGGCCTGATGGGGCTTGCGCTAGCGCGCGCGATGTACGGGGCGCCATACGTTGCCGACATCGATCCGAAGAAGCGCGAGGCGGCGCTCGCGGCCGGCGCCAAGGACGTGTTCGACCCGGCCGATCCGAATACGCGCAAGGCGCTACTGAAGGCCTCCGGCGGCATCTACGCCGCGGTCGACTTCGTCGGCTCCGACAAATCGCTCAATTTCGCCACCGGCGCGCTGGCCAAAGGCGGCAAGGTGGTCATCACCGGGCTGCTCGGCGGCGGCTATGCGACCGCGGTGGCGATGTTCCCGCTCAAGGCCATGAGCATCGAGGGCACGCAAACCGGCACGCTTGAGGACGCGCGCGAACTGATCGACTTGGTGCGGGAAAAAAAGATCGCCCCGCCGCCGATCGCGGAACGGCCGCTGACGGCCGCCTCGCAGACGCTCGACGACCTGCGCGCCGGCAAGATCGTCGGACGCGTCGTGCTGACGGCCTAAAGCTTCGCCATCAATCCGCGCACGAAGTCGGACAGACCGGGCTGACGTTCGCGCTTGAGGCGCTCGGCTGCGAGGATCGCTCTCACGTCGGAAAAAGCCTGATCGAGATCACGGTTGATGACGACGTAGTCGTATTCCGCCCAATGGCTCATCTCGTCGGAGGCCTTGGCCATGCGCCGGTGGATGGTCTCGTAGTCGTCCTGCGCCCGCTTGTGCAGCCGTTTCTCAAGCTCGGGAATCGACGGCGGCAGAATGAACACGCTGACCAGGTCGTTGCGCGCCTTCTCGCGCAGCTGCTGCGTGCCCTGCCAATCGATGTCGAACAGGATGTCGCGGCCGGCGGCGAGCGCCGCCATCACCGGCTTCTTCGGCGTGCCGTAGGAATTGCCGAACACCTCGGCGTATTCCAGCAGCTCGTCGTTGTCGATCATGGCGTCGAAAGTCTTCTGGTCGACGAAGTGGTAGTCGCGGCCGTCCTTTTCTCCGGGCCGCATCTTGCGCGTGGTGACCGAAATCGACAGCGTCACACGTTCGTCTTGCTCGAGCAGCAGGCGCGACAGCGTCGTCTTGCCGGCGCCGGACGGCGAGGACAGCACCAGCATCAGACCGCGGCGGGCGACACCTGCATGATCGGCGGGCTTCTTTGCCATTCTCACTCCAGGTTCTGCACCTGCTCGCGAAACTGCTCGACCACGGTTTTCAGTTCCAGCCCGGTATTGGTGAGCTCGACGTCGTTCGACTTGGCGGTCAGCGTATTCGATTCGCGGTGCAGTTCCTGCGCCAGAAAATCGAGCCGGCGGCCGATTGCGCCGCCCTCGGCCAGCAGTTTTTGTGCCTGGGCGACGTGGGAGGCGAGCCGGTCGAGCTCCTCGCGGATGTCGGCCTTGGCGGCGAGCATGATGGCTTCCTGGTGCAGGCGGTCGGAATCGAAGCGCTGCGAGGCCGCCAATAGCGTCGCCACCTGTTCGGCAAGCCGCGCCTTGATCGCTTCCGGCTTGCGGCCCGGCGCCTTTTCCGCTCGCGCGGCCAGCATGGCGATCTCGGCGAGACGCTCGTTGAGCACCTGGCCAAGCGTTTCCCCTTCGGCGCGGCGCATGGCGATGAGATCGGCGAGCGCCCTGTCGAAGCCGGCGACCACCGCCTTTTCCGCAGCGGTGCGAGCCTCCTCGCTTTCGTCGTCCTCGGTAACCTCGATGACGCCCTTGAGCGACAGGATGCCGTCGATGCTGGGGCGCGCTGCGCCGACGATTTTGTCGTCAAGCTGTTCGATCGTCGCCAGCACCGCCTTGAGCACCGGCTCATTGACCTTCACGGACGACGTCACGCCTTTGCGCTCAACGGTTAGATTTGCGTAAACGGTGCCGCGCGACAGTTTCTCGGTCGCGCGCTTGCGCACCGGCACTTCGACCGCGTCCCAGCCCGGCGGCAGCCGCAGGCGCAGGTCGAGGCCCTTGGCGTTGACCGACTTGATTTCCCAGCTCCAGGCATAGGCGCCGCTGACGCCATGGCCGCGCGCAAAGCCGGTCATGCTCGATAGCGCCATGGCTGACAAATCTCGCCAAACACAGGATTGCGAACGCGGGCGACCTTAGCGGCGCCTTTCCGCGAATACTAGGGCTTCGCCGCGTCCGGCCTGGTCGCCTCCTGCTTGACCGCGGCCGGCGCCTGATCGGGCGCCTCGCGCTCGAGCGCCCGCAGCTTGGCGACGTTCTTCTGATGCTGATCGTAGGTTTCCGAGAAAACGTGGCGGCCGGTGCCGTCGGCGACGAAATAGAGATCCTTGGTGCGCGCCGGATTGGCGGTCGCCTCGAGCGAGGCCTTGCCCGGATTGGCGATCGGCCCCGGCGGCAGACCGTTGATGACATAGGTGTTGTAGGGCGTCGGCTGCTCGATTTCGCTTTTGAGGATCGGGCGGCCGAGCGAGCCTTTGCCGCCGGTCAGGCCGTAGATGATGGTCGGATCGGATTGCAGCCGCATCCTGTTCTTCAGGCGGTTGATGAAGACGGCGGCGACGCGCGAGCGCTCGTCCGGGCGGCCGGTCTCTTTTTCGACGATGGAGGCAAGCGTCACCAGTTCCTCGGGCGTCTTGAGCGGCAGGTCGGGCGAGCGGTGCGCCCAGACCTCGCTGAGCAGCGCTTTCTCATCGTGCTGCATGCGCTCGATGATCTGCGCACGCGTCATGCCGCGCGTGAAATGATAGGTCTCCGGCAGCAGCGAGCCTTCGCGCGGGATGTCCTTGATCGGACCGGTGAGCGCGTCATTCTCGAGAAGGCGCGCGACGATCTGCTCGGAGGTGAGCCCCTCGGGCAGCGTCAGCGAATGCTGCACGACCCTGCCTTCGATGATGGTGCCGACGACGTCCTCGAGGCTTTCCTGCTTGCTGAATTTGTACTCGCCGCTCTTGAGCCCACCGCGGGACTTGAGCGCCACGACCCCGCCCATAAAGACATAAGGCTGGTCGATGACGCCCTCGCGCTGCAGGAGCGCGGCGATGTCGCGGATGCCGAGACCGCGCGGAATGTTGACGACCTTGTCTTCGGACAGGGGTCCCGGCGCCTCGAAGCGTTGCTTGCCGAAATAGACCGCGGCGCCGCCGGCGATCGACGCCACCACCAGCAGCGTGAAAATGGCGTTGCCGATGATAACCAGCGGATGGCGCACGCGGCGCGAGGGC
The DNA here is from genome assembly GCA_035651255.1 of Pseudolabrys sp. Taxonomy (GTDB): domain Bacteria; phylum Pseudomonadota; class Alphaproteobacteria; order Rhizobiales; family Xanthobacteraceae; genus Pseudolabrys. Next base: position 5,655 of record DASRGB010000022.1, on the reverse strand, counting down.
CGTGTCGGCAGCGGCACCGTCTCGGGTTCGAGCGCAAGCCGCGGACTGCGCGGCACTTTCGGTTCGGGCGGCGGCGGCGGAACCGCGCTCGTCCCCACGCTCGGCGGCGGGCTCACAGGCTCCCTCCGCTCGCTGCCGGCCGCCGCATTGCCACGTCACAACTCCCGTCAGTCGCGAGAAATCTCAACAGGATACGATGGTTAGGAAAGATTATGGCGAAAGCGAGAGGCGGACACTACTGGGTATAGCGGCGGAAGATCAGCGAGGCATTGGTGCCGCCGAAGCCGAAGGAATTCGACAGCGCGATGTCGATGTCGCGCTTGCGCGCCTCGTGCGGCACGAGGTCGATGGGCGATTCGACCGAAGGGTTGTCGAGATTGATGGTCGGCGGCGCGATGCCGTCGCGGATCGCCAGCAGCGAGAAGATCGCCTCGACCGCGCCGGCCGCGCCGAGCAAATGGCCGACACAGGATTTGGTCGATGACATCGAGATGCGGCCGGCGGCGTTACCGACCAGCTTCTGCACCGCGCCGAGCTCGATCTCGTCGCCAAGCGGCGTCGAGGTGCCGTGGGCGTTGATGTAGTCGATGTCGCCGGGGGCGATACCGGCGCGCTTCAGCGCCATCGTCATGCAGCGGAAGGCCCCGTCGCCGTCGGGCGCGGGCGCCGTGATGTGGTAGGCGTCGCCCGACAACCCGTAGCCGATCAGCTCGCCGTAGATCTTGGCGCCGCGCGCCTTGGCGTGATCGAGCGCTTCCAGCACGACGACGCCGGCGCCCTCGCCCATGACAAAGCCGTCGCGCGCTTTGTCGTAAGGGCGTGAGGCGCGCTTGGGTTCGTCGTTGAACGCAGTCGACAACGCGCGCAGCGCCGAGAAGCCGGCAAGCGCCATACGGTTGACCGGGGACTCACTGCCGCCGGCGAGCATCACATCGGCATCTCCGAGCGCCACCATGCGGCCGGCGTCGCCGATGGCGTGGGCGCCGGTCGAGCAGGCGGTGACCACCGCGCTGTTGGGACCCTTGAGGCCGTGTTCGATCGATACATAGCCGGAGGCAAGGTTGATGATGCGGCCCGGAATGAAGAACGGCGACACCCGACGCGGGCCTTTTTCGTGCAGGGTCACGGCGGTGTCGGCGATGCCCTCGATGCCACCGATGCCGGAGCCGATCATCACGCCGGTCGCGGCCTGCTCGTCGGGCGTCTTCGGCGCCCAGCCCGCGTCATCGAGCGCCTGCTTGGCCGCAGTCATGGCAAAGACGATGAACTCGTCGACCTTGCGCTGCTCCTTCGGCTCCATCCACTGATCGGGATTGTAGGTACCGTTCGAACCGTCGCCGCGCGGGATCATGCAGGCGATCTTGCAGGCCAGATCGGAGACCTCGAAGCGCTCCACTTTGGCGGCGCCGCTCTCGCCTTTGACAAGGCGCGACCATGTCGGCTCGACCCCGCAGCCGAGCGGCGTGACCATTCCCATGCCGGTGACGACGACGCGTCTCATGGCCCGCTCCCGGTCAAATTGAAGGGCCTAGGCCCCGTTGTAACGGGCATAGCCGGTAAACAAACGACGATTGATGCGGTTCGGGCGAGCGCTGAATCTCGCCTTCAGCTCTTTGCGTTCTTTTCGAGAAATTTCACGGCGTCGCCGACGGTCAAAATCGTCTCGGCGGCATCGTCGGGAATTTCGCAGCCGAACTCTTCCTCGAAAGCCATCACGAGCTCGACCGTGTCGAGACTGTCGGCGCCAAGATCGTCGATGAAACTCGCCTGCTCCGTCACCTTCTCGGGCTCCACGCCCAGGTGCTCCACGACGATCTTTTTCACCCGCTCGGCAATATTACTCATCGTTCCAACCTCGTGCTTTTTAGATTGGGCGGCAACCGGTGCCCGGTTGCCGCCATGGCGGCTTGGCCTCGTCGTGGCGACGCTGGCGGGACGAATGATCGCGGTGACATCGCGTCGCCGCTAATCGGCCGCCCCAGCCGGGCCGAATTTCGGTTACCACACTTCAAATCGGTTGACTAGCAGCGCAACCTTAGCCTTCTACCCCCTGAAATGCCAAGACTTTCCGGTCAAATCATCGCCATACCGCCGTTGATGTGGATGGTCTGTCCGGTGACGTACTGGGCTTCCTCCGAGGCGAGGTAAACCGCCGCCGCGGCGACGTCCCTGCCGCTGCCGAGCCGGCCCGCCGGAACGCGCGCCAGGATCGCCTCGCGCTGCTTGTCGTTGAGCTTGTCGATCATGGGCGAGGCGATGATGCCCGGCGCGATGCAATTGGCCGTCACATTGCGCTTGGCATATTCGGCGGCGACCGACTTCATCATGCCGACCATGCCGGCCTTGGACGCGGTGTAGTTGCCCTGCCCCGGGTTGCCGGTGAAGCCGACCACCGAGGTGATGCCGATGATGCGGCCCCAGCGCCGCCGCATCATGGATTTCACCGCCGCACGCGTCAGGCGGAAGGTCGCGGTGAGATTGACCGCGATCACCTTGTCCCAAGCCTCGTCGGTCAAGCTGACGAACAAATTGTCGGCATTGACGCCGGCATTGGCGACCAGGATGTCGAGCCTGTCCATCTTTGCTTCGGCGTCCGGCACCAGCTTCTCGACCGCGGTGCTATCGGCGAGATCGCACGGCAGCACGTGAACGCGCGAGCCGAGTTCGCCGGCGAGCTTGTCGAGCGCATCCTTGCGGGTGCCGGAGATTGCGACTGCGGCGCCCTGGGCATGCAGCGCGCGCGCGATGTCGCCGCCGATGGCGCCCGACGCACCGGTTACCAGCGCGGTCTTGCCGGTCAGGTCGAACATCATACTTTGCTCCCAGCCTTGTAGGCGGCGACGTCTTCGGGTGTGCCGATCGCGGTTGCGGCGGCCCCGTCGGCGATGCGCTTGATCAGGCCGCTCAGTACCTTGCCGGCGCCCACTTCGTAGAATTGCGTCACGCCGGCTTGCGCCATGGCGGCGACACATTCGCGCCAGCGCACGGTGCCGGTGACCTGTTTCACCAGAGCCTGCACGATCGCGGCGGGATCGTCGATCGGCTTTGCCAGCACATTGGCAACCACCGGCACCGCCGGCTTCTTCACGGTCACTTTCGACAGCGCCTCGCGCATCACCTCGGCCGCGGGCGCCATCAGCGCGCAATGGAACGGCGCCGACACCGGCAAGAGCATGGCGCGCTTGGCGCCCTTGGCCTTGGCGATCTCGACCGCGCGCTCGACCGCCGCCTTGTCGCCGGACACCACCACCTGACCGCCGCCATTGTCGTTGGCCGCCTGGCAGACCTGGCCTTGTGCGGCCTCGGCGGCGACCGCGCTTGCCGCGTCGAATTCGAGACCGAGCAGCGCGGCCATGGCGCCGACGCCGACCGGCACCGCCTTCTGCATCGCCTGCCCGCGCGTGCGCAAAAGGCGCGCCGCATCGGCGATGGTGAAGGCGCCGGCCGCGGCGAGCGCCGAATATTCGCCGAGCGAATGGCCGGCGACGAATTTGGCGTCGCGCGCAAGATCAAGCCCCGCCTCCGTCTCGAGCACGCGCATCACCGCAAGCGACGCCGCCATCAGCGCCGGCTGCGCGTTCTCCGTGAGCGTGAGCGTCTCCGCCGGCCCCTCGAACATGATGGCGCTGAGCTTGCTGCCCAGCGCGCCATCGACTTCGTCGAATACCGCGCGCGCTGCCGCGAAATTGCCGGCCAGCGTCTTGCCCATGCCGACGGCCTGGCTGCCCTGGCCGGGGAATACAAAAGCAACCGCCATCGTCCTCTTTTCGCCCCTGTTTGACGCGAATTCGGGCCGAAAGACACGCGGCGCGCCGTTCTGTCAAGTTGCGCGGCCAACGGTAACGAACCGACAAGAATCTGTGGGCTAAGCTCGTCGTTAACCTTTGAAAGGCGGCCGGTCATGAGTGATCTGGTGAGCGAGGACGACCTCGCGCGTGCGCGCCAAGACCCGGCCTTTCGCCAGCAGATGCTCGCGGACGGGCTCGAACGCCTGCTGGACGCCCTCAACAAGATGCGCCGGATCGGCAGCGACAGCCCCGAAGCCGCCCGCCAGATCCGGGAAGGCGTCGATCTTGCGGTCAAACTCGCCGACCGGCTGCAGCGGAATGCGGGCGGCCCGAAAGCCGCCTGAGCCTTGCCTTTCCACGAAAAATCCCTATAACCCGCCCGCTCCGTCGATCCTGGTTGGGAACTGAACGGACGGCCGTTTCGCGACCTAAAGTCCTATTTGGGACCTGAGGTTATGAAGCGGCAGGGCCAATCGGCCCGTCGTCCCGTGTTTCCGCCTGCAGAGCTTTCGAGCCTTTCCCCGAAGGGCTCCAAGGGGCTTGGCGCCGGGATCGAGGACAGTGGGACCATAAAGGGAAAGGCAATCCATGCCGCTCTACGAACACGTCTACCTTGCGCGCCAGGATCTGTCGCCGCAGCAGGTGGAAGAATTGACCGCGCAGCTGTCCGGCGTCATCGGCCAGATGGGCGGCAAAGTCACCAAGACCGAATATTGGGGACTGAAGTCGCTCGCCTATCGCATGCGCAAGAACCGCAAGGCGCACATCACGTTGCTCAACGTTGATGCCTCCGCCGCGGCGCTCAACGAGGTCGAGCGGCAGGAGCGTCTGAACGAAGACGTGCTGCGCTATCTCACCATCCGCGTCGAGGAACTCGAGGAAGGCCCCTCCGCCATGATGCGCAAGTCGGACCGCGACGAGCGCGATCGCGGCGAGCGCCGCGAGCGGCGCCGGCGCGAGGACGGCGAGGAAGAGGTTGCGGAAGTTGCGGCGGTGGAGGAATAGGCCATGGCATTTTCCCCGCAAGGCGGCCAGCGCCGTCCCTTCTTCCGCCGCCGCAAGACCTGCCCGTTTTCCGGCGCCAACGCGCCGAAGATCGACTACAAGGACGTCAAGCTGTTGCAGCGCTATGTCTCGGAGCGCGGCAAGATCGTGCCGAGCCGGATCACCGCGGTCTCGGCCAAGAAGCAGCGTGAACTGGCGCAGGCGATCAAGCGCTCGCGCTTTCTCGGCCTGTTGCCTTACGTTATAAGGTAGCCTTCGCAAACGAGGTCCCGCGGGGACACCCGCCGGACCGATGGTTGGGACGGAGCTGGATCCGTCTCTAACCGCTCAAAGGAGCGGGACAGCTCGATGATGCAGTCGGTCCTTATCGGTATTGGAGCGGGCGCCGCGTCGGCCCTGCTGTTTGCGTCCGTGGCGTCGGGGTCGCCGCTGTCGGTGCCCCTGTTCTATCTGGCACCGTTGCCGATTCTGATCGCGGCGCTCGGCTGGAGCCACTGGGCCGCGCTGGTGGCGGCGCTGGCCGCGAGCGCCGCCCTGGCGTCGGTGTTCAGCCCGATCTTCTTCATCGGCTTTTTGATCGGCATCGGCTTGCCGGCCTGGTGGCTCGGCTATCTGACCCTGCTGGCTCGGCCGTCGGCGCAGACGCCCGACGGCCTCGAATGGTATCCGGTCGGCCACCTCGTGGTCTGGGCCGCAATGCTGAGCGCCATGGTCGTGATCGCGGGCATATTCAATTTCGGCTTCGACGAGCAAAGCTTCCGAAGTTCGCTGCGCAGCGGGCTCGAGCGCATGCTGCGGCTGCAGGATCAAAGCATCGGCGCCGACGACGGCGCGGCGCGCAGCGGACGCCTGCTTGATTTTC
>DASRGB010000021.1:0-125012 GCA_035651255.1 Pseudolabrys sp. | reverse complement strand
TTGCTGAATCTCGATGCGCCGCCGGCCGTCATCAACGAGATCGAGCGTCAGGGGCGTCTCAACGAAGACGTGCTGCGCTACATCACCGTGCGCGTCGAAGCGCTCGAGGAAGGTCCCTCGGCGATGATGCGCAAGTCCGATCGCGATCGCGACGACCGCGACGGGCGCGATGGACGCGGCGGTGGCCGCTTCCGCGATCGCGGCGAGCGCCGGCGCGACGACGAAGGTGGCAGCGAAGAAGCGGTCGAAGCAGCCGCTCCGGCGGAGGAGTAGACCATGGCATTCGGAGCACAAGGCGGCGCGCGCCGTCCCTTCTTCCGCCGGCGCAAGACTTGCCCGTTTTCCGGCGCCAACGCGCCGAAGATCGACTTCAAGGACGTGAAGCTGTTGCAGCGTTACGTGTCGGAGCGCGGCAAGATCGTGCCGAGCCGCATCACTGCTGTGTCGGCGAAGAAGCAGCGCGAGCTGGCGCAGGCGATCAAGCGTGCGCGCTATCTCGGACTGCTGCCGTACGTGATTAAGTAGTCTCAATAGCGAGGTCTTCGGGATCGTCCCGAGGACCGATGGTTGGGGTGGACAGTCGATCCGCCTCTAACCGCTCAAAGGAGCGGGACAGCTCGTGATGACGCAGTTTGCACTCATCGGCATTGGCGCGGGCGCCGCGGCGGCATTGCTGTTCGCCTCGGTGACGTCCGGCTCGTTGCTGTCGGTGCTGCTGTTCTATGTCGCGCCGCTGCCGATGCTGATCGCCGGCCTCGGCTGGAGCCATTGGTCGGCGCTGATCGGCGCCTTGTGCGGCGCGGTCGCGGTCGCGGCACTGTTCGGCCCGGTGTTCTTTGTCGGCTTCCTCGCCAGCGCCGGCCTGCCGGCCTGGTGGCTGTCTTATCTGGCGATGCTGGCGCGACCGGTCGCGGCCGCCGGTCACGGCCGGGTCGGCGAACTCGAATGGTATCCGCCGGGACGGCTGGTGATGTGGGCGGCGCTGCTCGCCGCGCTGGTGATCCTGCTCGCTATCCCGAACTTCGGCGCCGATGCCGACAGCTTCCGCGCCGGCATGCGCCAGGCGCTGGCGCAGCTCTTGCGGCTCGAGACCGGCGAGCCCGGAGCGCCATCGACCATTCCCGGCGTGACCAATCCGCAGCGGCTGCTCGACTTCCTGGTCAAGGCGCTGCCGCTCGCCGGAGCGGTGCTCGCCACCATCACCAACACGCTGAACCTGTGGCTGGCGGGCCGCATTGTGCGGTTCTCAGGACGGCTGGCGCGTCCCTGGCCCGACCTTGCGCAGATGAGCTTTCCGCGCCCGCTCGTCGCCGCGCTCGGCGGCGCGGCAATCGCCGCCGCCCTCGGCGGCATGCTCGGCATTGTCGGCGGCATCGTCGCCGCCGCCCTGCTGATGGCCTACGCCATCCTCGGCTTTGCCGTTCTGCACGCCATCACGCGCGGGCTCGGCGCCCGGCCGTTTCTGCTCGGCGGCGTCTATGCCGCGGTGCTGGTGATCGGCTGGCCGGTCCTGGCGCTTTGCCTGCTGGGCTTGATCGAAACCGCAATCGACCTGCGCGCGCGCATTGCCCGCACACGCGGCCAGCCGCCCGCACATCCCTGAATCGAAACGGAAAGACCCGAAGGAGAAAAACCATGGAAGTGATCTTACTGGAGCGCGTCGGCAAGCTCGGCCAGATGGGCGATGTCGTGCGCGTGAAAGACGGCTTTGCCCGCAATTTTCTGTTGCCGCGCGGCAAGGCCTTGCGCGCCACCGCCGACAACAAGGCGCGCTTCGAAAGCATGAAGGCCGAACTGCAGGCCAAGAATCTCGAGATGAAAGGCGAGGCCGGCAAGCTGGCCGGCGCAATCGACGGCAAGACTTATGTCGTGATCCGCCAGGCGAGCGAGGCCGGACAGCTGTTCGGCTCGGTGTCGACGCGCGACATCGCCGCGTTGATCAAGGCCGAGGGAGCCGAGGTCTCGCGCACGCAGGTCGTGCTGAACGCGCCGATCAAGGCGATCGGCCAGTACAAGGTGCCGCTGGCATTGCATCCGGAGGTCGAAGTGTCGATCACGGTGACGGTCGCGCGCAGCCAGGACGAAGCCGAGCGCATCGCCCGCGGCGAGAACGTGCTGATCGCGCGCACCGAGGCCGAGGAGGAAGCTGCCGCCGCGCGCGCAACCGCGGAAACCTTCTTCGAGCCGGGCGTCGGCGAGGCGGCGATCAAGGAAGGCGAAGCCCCCGCCGCCGAGGTGCAGGCGGAGGCCGAGGCGGCCGAGCCGGCCAAGAAGCCGCGCGGCAAGAAAAAGGCCGCGGAGGCCGAAGCCAAGGCCGAGGACTAGTCGGGCTTCTTTTCGCTATCCGGCTTTTTCGCGGCGTCCGGCTTGGCAACGGGCTTGGCGCCGTCAGCCTTGGCCTCGACCGGCTTGTCGCCGGCGGGCTTGGCCGCGGCCGGCGTCTCGCCGGTCTTGGTCTCGGAGGGCTTGGCATCGGGCGGCTTGCCGGAGGGTTTGCCTTCGGCGGCGGCGCCCTTCTCCTTCGGCTTGGCACTGCGTTTGACGGCTCGCTCGGCCGGGGCTGCCCCGCGGTCGACCGCCTCGACATAGGCGGCGATAGCCGCCGCCACTTCCCGGCTCGCCGTATAGTGCTCGCGCAGGAAGCCTTGTAGGCCGAAAGCCCCGCCGCCGCGCGACAGGCCGCGCGGCGACTTATGGCAGATGGCGCAATCGGAGGCGTAGAGCTGGGCCGGCGTCTTGCCGGAATCGAGGTTTTCCTGCGCCGCAGCAGCCCCAGCCAATAGCAGGACTGCCGCCCCCAGACCTGCGCGGCGACCGAAAGCCTTCATCGTCTTAAGCCCTCTTGGGTGCGCTGCCCACCCTTGCCCGTTTGATAGCGCATTACGACGCCAATGTGACCCATGCTCGAATCGAAGAGCTTGGGCAATTGTCGCAGCATTGCTGGTCCGATGGAACTTTGGTTTAATACTAAAGTCCGAAACGAATGTTGTTCCGCCGCGTTCTTTGGGCGGGGGCGAGATTGCCCGCACCGCGGCACATGTGAGTGGTGGAGGCGGCCGAATGGACCGGTTGCTTCGATTTCTGCTGAAGACGTTTGTCCGGCGGGGCACTTTCAAGGTCACGACCTCGCGCGGCACCACTTTCACGTTTGGCGACGGCACAGGCAAGCCGGTGGCGGTGCGCTTCACCACCCGCGCCGCCGAATGGGGCATCCTGCTCGATCCGGAACTCAAGCTCGGCGAGAGCTATATGGACGGCAGCTTTGTCGTCGAACAAGGCACCATCGCCGACGTGCTCGCCATTGCGCTGGGGCAAAATTCCGAGCTGCCCTATTGGGCGCGGCCGCAATGGGCGATCCGCTACCTCGCCCGGCGCCTGCAGCAGTTCAACCCGCGCCGCCGCGCGCGCAAGAATGTCGCGCACCACTACGATCTCGACGGCCGGCTGTACTCACTGTTCCTCGACGCCGACCGGCAATACAGCTGCGCCTATTTCGAAACGCCCGAGCAGACGCTCGACGATGCCCAGCTCGCCAAGAAGCGGCATCTGGCGGCCAAGCTGCTGTTGTCGAAAGGCAAGCGCCTGCTCGACATCGGCTGCGGCTGGGGCGGGCTCGGCCTCTACTGCGCCGAATATGCCGGCTGCGAGGTGACCGGCATCACGCTGTCGCAGGAGCAGCACGCCGCCGCCAATGCCCGCGCGGCCGAAAAAGGCCTCGCCGCACATGCGCGTTTCAACCTGCAGGACTATCGCGACGTCAACGAACCGTTCGACCGCATCGTCTCGGTCGGCATGTTCGAGCATGTCGGCGTCGGGCACTATGACACGTTCTTCCGCAAATGCGCGCAGCTGCTCGCCGCTGACGGCGTGATGGTGCTGCATTCGATCTGCCGCTCGGAGGGACCGAACGTCACCAATCCGTGGATCGCCAAATACATCTTCCCGGGCGGCTATATTCCCTCGCTGTCGGAAGTGCTGCCGCACATTGAGAGCTCCGGTCTTCTGGTCACGGATATCGAAATCCTGCGCCTGCACTATGCCGAAACGCTGAGGACCTGGCGCGAGCGCTTCCTCGCCCATCGCGAGGAGGTCGAGCGCATCTATGACCGGCGCTTCGTGCGCATGTGGGAGTTCTATCTCGCCGCCTCGGAGATGGCGTTCCGCGAGCAGAACATGATGAATTTCCAGATCCAGCTCACCAAGCGCCAGGGCGTCGTGCCGATGACCCGCGACTATATCGCCCGCGAGGAGCAGCGCCTGCGCGCCACCGAAGGCAAGCAGCGCCAGCCGCTGCGGCTCGCCGGCGAGTAATTTTCTGTCGCGCCTTCACAAGCGGCGTCAAGCCCTGCGCTGACTCGTCCAATCCAATTTTTGCGGCGGTGAGTAGTGTGGACAGCGGCTATTAGTGCCGCGAAGCCGTCCCACTTCGCGGTCAGCGATGTAAACCAAAGCCAACCAAAGTTTCGTCAAATTGACGGAACAGGAATTCGAATGGCCCCGCTCGAATCAGTTGCCCGCAAGCCGGCCGCCGAACCGGCTCCGCTCTACCGCTCCGCACCGCACAATATCGAGGCGGAACAGGCGTTGTTGGGCGCCATCCTCGTCAACAACGAGGCGTTCTACCGGGTCTCCGATTTCCTCGAGCCGCGGCATTTCTTCGAGCCGATCCACCAGAACATCTACCAGATCGCCCGCGACCTGATCCGCGCCGGCAAGATCGCAACGCCGGTCACGCTCAAGACCTTCCTCGACGCCAATATCGACATTGGCGGGCTGAACGTCAGTCAGTACCTCGCCCGGCTCGCCGCCGAGGCCACGACGATCATCAACGCCGAGGACTACGGCCATACCGTCTATGACCTGTCGATCCGACGCGACCTCATCCAGGTCGGCGAGGACATGGTCAACCTCGCCTATGACGCCCCCGTCGATTTCTCGCCGCGCAATCAGATCGAGGACGCCGAGCGGCGCCTGTACGAGCTCGCCGAAACCGGGCGCTACGACGGCGGCTTCCAGCGCTTTGCCCAAGCGCTCACCACCGCCGTCGACATGGCCGCGCGCGCCTACCAGCGCGACGGCAAATTGTCGGGCACAGCGACCGGGCTGGACGATCTCGACCGCATGATGGGCGGCCTGCAGCCGTCCGACCTCGTCATCCTCGCCGGCCGCCCCGGCATGGGCAAGACGGCGCTCGCCACCAATATCGGCTACAACGTCGCCAAGGCCTGGCGCGGCGAGGTGCGCCCCGACGGTCATCAGATCACCGTGAACGGCGGCATCGTCGGCTTCTTCTCGCTGGAAATGTCGGCCGAACAATTGGCGACGCGCATCATCGCCGAGCAGACCGGCATTCCCTCGAACCAGATCCGGCGCGGCGGCATCAGCGAAGCCGACTTCGAGCGCATCAAGGACTATTCCATCGAATTGCAGAACCTGCCGTTCTATGTCGACGAAACCGGCGGCCTGTCGGTCGCGCAATTGGCGGCGCGCGCACGCCGCCTGAAGCGCCAGCGCGGTCTCGATCTTCTGATCATCGACTATCTGCAGCTGCTGCAGGGTTCGACCAAGCGCTCCTCGGAAAACCGCGTGCAGGAGATCACCGAGATCACCACCAAGCTCAAGGCGCTGGCCAAGGAGCTCAACGTGCCGATCCTGGCGCTGTCGCAGCTGTCGCGCCAGGTGGAGAGCCGCGACGACAAGCGCCCGCAGCTTTCCGACTTGCGTGAGTCGGGCTCGATTGAGCAGGACGCCGACGTGGTGCTGTTCGTGTTTCGCGAGGAGTACTACCACCAGATGCGCAAGCCGCTCGAATCCAACCGCGAGAAGTTCGCCGAATGGCTGGCCGAGGCCGACAAGGTCCACGGCAAGGCGGAAGTCATCATCGGCAAGCAGCGCCATGGCCCGACCGGCACCGTCGAACTGCAGTTCGACGCGCACGTGACGCGGTTCTCTTCGCTGGCGCGGGAAGAGCGGCTGCCGGAGCGCATCTAGCCTGCCGCGAAGGCGGCGGCCGCCCCGTCGCCGTCCTGACAGCGAGCCCGCATCAGAGGCGCGCTCCGCCGCGTTATTTGCATCGCTTCGGCCTCCCCGACCCCAGATCGGCAGCCGAACCGTGGTCGCCAAGCATCATGTGGACGGAATCCCCCGCACTCCCTTGACGCGTTAACCATAACCCGCGAACCTGCCGGCCTCTTCTTTCCGTGGCCTTGGGAGGCTCAAAAAATGTCCAGGAAACGCGTTGCTTGTTTTGCTGTCCTTGCCTCGCTTTTTGCCCTTTTCCTGACCGCGGCCGCGCCCGCGCGCGCCAGCGAAGTGGGCCTGCTCACCTGCCGCAGCCCGCAGACGACCGGCTACATCCTGTGGTCGTCGCAGGCCTATGACTGCTGGTTCCAGTCGAGCGTCGGCGGCGGCTCGCAGCACTACACCGCGGTGATCAACCGCGCCGGCGCCGAAGCCGGCTGGAGCAACAACGTGACGCTGGTCTGGGCGGTGTTCGCACTCAGCGGCCGCGTCGGCCCCGGCACGCTCGAAGGCGGCTATGTCGGCGCGTCCGCCGGCGCCGCGGTCGGCGTCGGCCTGCGTGCCAACGCGCTGGTCGGCGGCCTGCCGAATTCCATCACGCTGCAGCCGGTGAGCGTCGAAGGCGAAGGCGGCCTCAACGTGCGGGCAACCGTGACCGGCCTGTGGCTGCAGTCGGCCCGCCCGGCGCGCAAGCATCATCGGCGCAAGTAAGACGCCGAACGTCTGAAGTTAGACGGACCGCCTGGCTTTCGGGCCGGGCGGTTCATTATTTGCCGAGCATGGACTGGCCGCGCGCAGCCCGGTAAACGTCAAGCCCATGGCCGAGGCCCAGACCGCAGTCCAACAGCCCGCTCCTTCGCCGCAGCCGATCGAGACCGCAGGTCCGCCGGCGGCGCAGGCCGGCGGCATTCTGACCATCGACCTGTCGGCGATCGAGGCCAACTGGCGCGCCCTGGGGCGGCGCGCGACGCCGGCGGAATGCGCCGCCGTCATCAAGGCCGACGGTTACGGCTGCGGCCTCGAGCCGGTGGCGCGCATGCTCTGGCACGCCGGCTGCAGGACGTTTTTTGTCGCCGATCTTGCGGAAGCCGCCCGCGCGCGCAGCGCCGCGCCGGAAGCGGCGATCTACGTGCTGAGCGGGCTGATGCCGAACACCGCGCCGGCCTTTGCCGACTTGCGCGCGCGTCCGGTGATCTGCAGCCTGGTCGAACTCGCCGAATGGGACGCCTTCTGCTCCGCGCAAGCCTGGCACGGCGGTGCCGCACTGCATGTCGACACCGGAATGAACCGGCTCGGCATTTCCGCCAACGAGGCGGCGGCGCTGGCGCCGCGCATCCGCTCCGAGAATCACGGCATCACCTTGCTGATGAGCCATCTGGCCTGCGCCGAACTGCCGGAGCACCCGCTCAACGACCGCCAGATCAAGCTGTTCCGCGAGGTGCGCCTGCTCTATCGCGGCATCCCCTCTTCGCTCGCCAATAGCTCCGGCATCTTCCTCGGCTCGGCGGCGCATTGCGACATGGTGCGGCCGGGTGTTGCGCTCTACGGCGTCAATCCGACGCCGGGCAAGAGCAACCCGATGCGGCCGGTGATCGAATTACAGGCGCGCATCCTGCAGGTGCGCAGCGTGCCGCGCGGCGAGACGGTCGGCTACGACGCCATGTGGACCGCCAAGCGCGCCACCCGCATCGCGGTGGTGGCGGTCGGCTATGCCGACGGCTTCATGCGCTCGGCGGGATCTTCGGATGAGACGCCCGGCGCCGTGGCCATCGTTGCCGGCAACCGCTGTCCGGTCGCGGGCCGCATCTCCATGGACCTGATGGCGATCGACATCACGGATATTCCCGACAATGCCGCCCGCCGCGGCGACCTCGTGACGCTGATCGGCCACGAGATCAGCGTCGACGACGTGGCGAATGTGGCCGGCACCATCGGCTACGAGGTGCTGACAAGCCTCGGCAAGCGCTACCATCGGATCTATCGGGGCTGAGCCGGCAGAAAGAAGCCCCGGCCGCTATGGCCGGGGCCTCCCTGTCGCCCCGGACCCAGACAGCCTCCAAACCCAGAGCGGTCGCGAGGCTATGGCATCGGTCTTACCGGGCCTTAAAGCGTTACCCCCTCAAACCGGCCCTGCGGCTTCGCACATTCTTAAACTTTGTTCTTGTATTGTTCTCACGGCCGCTCTAGCCTTCCAGGCAGCGATTCAGGGGCATTTCCGGTGTCAAAACGCAGCCTGACCTTCATCTGCCAGAACTGCGGCGCCGCCTTTGCGCGCTGGCAGGGCAAGTGCGAGGCCTGCGGCGAATGGAACACCCTCACCGACGAGAGCGCGGGCACGGCGGCCGGGCCCGGACGGCCCCCGCGCAAGGGCCGGCCCTTCGCGCTCGAGCCCTTGGCCGGGGAGGCCCATGACGCGCCCCGTCTGCCCTGCGGCATCGCCGAGCTCGACCGCGTCACCGGCGGCGGCTTCGTCCGCGGCTCGGTGCTCTTGGTCGGCGGCGACCCCGGCATCGGCAAGTCGACGCTGCTGATCCAGGCGGCGGGCGCGCTCGCCCGCGCCGGCCACCGCACCGTCTACATCTCCGGCGAGGAGGCGGTCGCCCAGGTGCGGCTGCGCGCTGAACGGCTGGCCTTACGCGACGCCCCGGTCGAGCTTGCCGCCGAAACCGCGGTCGAAGACATCATCGCCACCCTGTCGGAAGGCAAGGTGCCGCGCCTCGTCGTCATCGATTCCATCCAGACCATGTGGACCGACCGCGTCGACAGCGCGCCGGGCACGGTCACGCAGGTGCGCGGCTCGGCGCAGGCGCTGATCCGCTTCGCCAAGCGCTCCGGCGCCGCCATCATCCTGGTCGGCCATGTCACCAAAGACGGCCAGATCGCCGGCCCGCGCGTGGTCGAACACATGGTCGATGCCGTGCTGTCGTTCGAGGGCGAGGGTTCGCACCAGTTCCGCATCCTGCGCGCGGTGAAGAACCGCTTCGGCCCGACCGACGAAATCGGCGTGTTCGAGATGACCGGCGCGGGCCTTCGCGAGGTGTCGAACCCGTCCGAGCTGTTCCTGTCGGAGCGCGAGCTCGGCACCCCCGGCACCGCCGTCTTTGCCGGCATGGAGGGCACACGGCCGATCCTGGTCGAAATCCAGGCCTTGGTGACGCCGACCACGCTGGGCACGCCGCGCCGCGCCGTGGTGGGCTGGGACCAGAGCCGGCTGTCGATGGTGCTCGCCGTTCTGGAGGCGCATTGCGGCGTCCGTCTCGGCGGCCACGACGTCTATCTCAACGTCGCCGGTGGCCTGCGCATCCAGGAGCCTGCCGCCGATCTGGCCGCCGCAGCAGCGCTGGTCTCCTCGCTCGCCAATGCGCCTTTGGCGGCCGACGCGGTCTATTTCGGTGAGGTATCGTTGTCCGGCGCGGTGCGCCCGGCGGCGCACGGGGCGGCGCGGCTCAAGGAGGCCGCCAAGCTCGGTTTTGCCCGCGCCATCGTGCCCGAGGCCGCCCGCGGCGAAGCGCCCGACCCCGGCCTCCAGATCAGCGACGTAGCGAGCCTGGCGAGCCTGGTCGCCGATATCGCCGCCCGCGGCAACCAAGGCTCCCGAAGGTCCGGACAAGAGGCGTGACGGGCGGGTGATGCCCCGCTATAAACGCGGCGCGTTCAAACCCTGACGGCGCCAGGCCGGGCGCCGCAGAAAAAACGGGCCTGAAATCATAGGCTTAGAAGGCTTGCCGCCCGGACCCGGAGCCGCCGCTCAGGCTTTGGATTCGCCATACGGGAACCGCTGAAGCGATGCCGATCACGCTGCTCGACATCATCCTGCTGCTGGTGATGCTGGTGTCCGGCCTGCTCGCCATGATCCGCGGCTTCATGCGCGAGATCCTGTCGATCGGCGCCTGGATCATCGCCGCGATCGCCACGCTTTACGGCTTTTCGCGCCTGCTGCCGCTGGCCAAGAGCTACTTCAACAGCGACATGGTGGCGACCGGCGCCACCGTCGGCGGCATTTTCCTGGTCACGCTGCTGGTCGTCTCGGTCATCACTGTGCGCATTTCCGACATGATTCTCGACAGCCGGGTCGGCGCGCTCGACCGCACCCTCGGCTTCCTGTTCGGGCTGGGCCGCGGCCTCATCATCGTGGTTGTCGCCTTCCTGTTTTTCGCCTGGCTGGTGCCCGACCGCAGCCAGCCGGAATGGGTGCGCGACGCAAAATCGCGGGTGGTCCTACAAAGTACGGGACAATGGCTTATCTCCATGTTGCCGGACGATCCTGAAAAGACGATTCTGCAGCGACTCAAAAAGCGGAAGCCGGAAGACCAGGATCAGGATGCGGGACCCGACCAACGCTCTGAATTGCCGCCGGCAACCGGACAACGATAGCAATGCAGCTTGAGCCAGACCTCGCGCCGGCCGACACCGAATTCGATCCGGATGCCGACCGCCTGCGCGAGGAATGCGGCGTATTCGGCATTTTCGGCCATCCCGACGCCGCGGCGATCACCGCGCTCGGGCTGCACGCGCTCCAGCACCGCGGCCAGGAGGCCGCCGGCATCGTCTCCTATGACGGCAAGCGCTTCTTTTCGGAGCGCCGCCTGGGTCTGGTCAGCGACGCCTTTGCGCGGCGCGACGTCATCGACCGGCTGCCCGGCATGTCGGCCATCGGCCATGTGCGCTATTCCACGACCGGCGAGACCATCCTGCGCAACGTACAGCCGCTGTTCGCCGAACTCGAAGGCGGCGGCTTCGCCATCGGCCATAACGGCAACCTGACCAACGGCATCGCGCTGCGCCGCCGCCTGGTGCACGAAGGCGCCATGATGCAGTCGACCACCGACACCGAGGTGATCCTGCATCTCGTCGCCCGCGCGCGCCGCAATCGTTTCGTCGACCGCTTCATCGAGGGCCTGCGCCAGCTCGAGGGCGCCTATGCCTTCGTCGGCCTGACCAACAAGAAGCTCGTCGGCGCGCGCGATCCGTTCGGCATCCGCCCGCTGGTGATCGGCAAGCTCGACGGCTGCCCGATCCTCGCCTCGGAAACCTGCGCACTCGACATCATCGGCGCGCAATACGTCCGCGACGTCGAGAACGGCGAGGTGGTGATCTTCGACGAGGACGGCGCGCAATCGCACAAGCCGTTCCCGCCGATGGCGCCGCGCCCCTGCATCTTCGAATACATCTATTTCTCGCGGCCGGATTCGATCGTCGGCGGCCGCAACGTCTACGACGTGCGCAAGGCCATGGGCGCCGAGCTTGCGCGTGAAGCCGCCGCCAAGGTCGACGTCATCGTGCCGGTGCCTGACTCGGGCGTTCCCGCCGCGGTCGGCTTTGCCCAGGAAGCCGGCATTCCCTTCGAGCTCGGCATCATCCGCAACCACTATGTCGGCCGCACCTTCATCCAGCCGACGCAGGCCATCCGCGATCAGGGTGTGCGGCTCAAACATTCCGCCAACCGCGCCGTCGTTGCCGGCAAGCGCATCGTGCTGGTCGACGATTCCATCGTGCGCGGCACCACCTCGCGCAAGATCGTGCAGATGATCCGCGACGCCGGCGCCAAGGAAGTGCACTTCCGCATCGCCTCGCCGCCGATCACCCACCCCGACTATTACGGCATCGACACGCCGGAGCGCGACAAGCTGCTCGCCGCCACCCACGATCTCGAGGGCATGCGGGCCTTCATCGGCGCCGACTCGCTCGCCTTCCTCTCGGTCGACGGCATCTACCGCGCCATGGGCCTGCCGGGCCGCGACAATGCCCGTCCGCAGTTCACCGACCATTGCTTCACCGGCGACTATCCGACCAGCCTCACCGATCTCGCCGCCAGCGAGGCGAGCCCGCGTCAGTTGTCGCTGCTGTCGGAAGCGAGCTAGCCCCCGTCATGCGCGGCCTTGTGCCGGGCATGCACGTCTTTTAAACGCAGCACGGAATTAAAGACGTGGATGGCTGGGACAAGCCCGGCCACGACAAATGAGCAGCCGTGATGAGTAAGCCTCTCGCCGACCGCATCGCCCTCGTCACCGGCGCCTCGCGCGGCATCGGCGCGGCGCTGGCGCTCGATCTCGCCGCAGCCGGCGCGCACATCGTCGCGGTGGCGCGCACGGTCGGCGGACTGGAGGAACTCGACGACAAGATCAAGGCGGCGGGCTCGACCGCGACCCTGGTGCCGCTCGACGTCAAGGACATGGACGGCATTGCGCGCTTGGCGCTGGCGCTCAACGAGCGCTACGGCCGGCTCGACGTCCTGGTGGGCAACGCCGGCGTGCTCGGCCCGCTGTCGCCGCTCGGCCATGTCGAGCCCAAGGACTGGGATAACATCATGGCGGTGAACGTCACCGCCAATTGGCAGTTGATCCGCACCATGGACCCGCTGCTCAAGCGTGCGAGCGCCGGCCGCGCCGTGTTCATCACCTCGGGCCTGAGCTTCATGGCGCGCGCCTATACCGGGCCATACGCCGCCTCCAAGGCGGCGCTCGAGCAGATCGCGCGCATCTACGCCGCCGAATGCGCCTCGACCAATGTGCGCGTCAACTTGTTCGGGCCGGGGCCGACCCGCACCCGCATGTTCGCCAGCGGCTGGCCGGGCGCCGATCTCGATGCGCTGCCGACCGCCGAACAGGTCGCCAAGGCGATCGTGCCGCTGTGCTTGGCCGACTGCACGGAGAACGGCCGGCTTTACGACTACCGCGCCGGCAAATTTCTGGACTTCCGCCCGCCCGCCTAGTGCTTGCGCTTGGCCCGCCCGCGGAACGGATTGTCCTTTTCCCGCAGCGTCAGGCGGATCGGCGTGCCCGGCAAGTCGAAGGCCTCGCGCAGCGAGTTGACCAGGTAGCGCTTGTAGGCCTCGGGCACCGCGTCGGCCCGCGTGCAGAAGATCACGAAGCCGGGCGGCCTGGTCTTGGCCTGCGTAATGTAATTGAGCTTGAGCCTGCGGCCCGACACCGCCGGCGGCGGGTGCGCGCTCACCGCCCGCTCGAACCAGCGATTGAGCGGCGAGGTCGGTACGCGCTTGTTCCACACTTCGTAGGCCGCCATGACCGACTGCATCAGGCGGTCGAGCCCCTCCCCGGTCAGGCCCGACACCGCGACCAGCGGCACGTCCTTCACTTGCGTGAGTTTTTCGGCGGCGAGTTCGCGAAGCTTGCCGATGGCGCCGGGCTTGGCCTCCTGCAGATCCCACTTGCTCGCCGCCAGCACCAGCGCGCGGCCCTCCTGCTCGACCAGATCGGCGATGCGCTGATCCTGCTCCTCGAAGGGATGCTCGGCGTCGATCAGCACCACCACGACTTCGGCAAAGCGCACCGCGTTGAGCGCGTCGGCGACCGAGAGCTTTTCCACCTTCTCCTCGATGCGCGACTTACGACGCAAGCCCGCGGTGTCGTAGAGACGGAACGGACGGCCGTGCCAATCGAGGTCGACGGCGATGGCATCGCGCGTGAGGCCGGCCTCCGGCCCGGTGAGCAGGCGTTCCTCGCCGACCAGGCGGTTGATCAGGGTCGACTTGCCGGCGTTGGGGCGGCCGACGATGGCGACGCGGATCGGATGCGTCTCGGCCGGCCCCTCGTCCGCCTCCGCCGCCGGCAGGGTCGCCTCCGGCAGGGCGGCGCGCAGCGCATCGTAGAGATTGGCCATGCCCTCATTGTGCTCGGCCGAGACCGGCACCGGCTCGCCGAGGCCGAGCGCGTAGGCTTCGAGCCGGCCTTCCTCGCCGGCGGCGCCTTCCATCTTGTTGGCGATCAGGATTGTCGGCTTGCCCGAGCGCCGCACGAGATCGGCGAAAGCGCGGTCGACCGGCGTCGGCCCCTGCCGGGCGTCGATCATGAAGAAGATCGCATCGGCCTGGGCGATCGCGGTCTCGGTCTGCGCCCGCATGCGGCCGGACAAGCTCTCGGGGGCCGATTCCTCGAGGCCCGCGGTGTCGACCGCGGTGAAACGCAAATCGCCGAGCCGCGCTTCGCCCTCGCGGCGATCGCGCGTCACACCTGGCCGGTCGTCGACCAGCGCCAGCCGCCGGCCGACCAGCCGGTTGAACAGCGTGGACTTGCCGACATTGGGCCGGCCGATGATGGCGACGGTGAAGCTCATGCGTGTCCGTCCCGCCGGAGCGCGGGCGAGGCTTCTTTAGCGCGGTGCGGGCGTCAGCGCGAGAAGGTGCCGGCGGGCGGCGGCGGCGCCGTGTTCCAGGCCGGGTCTTGCTGCTGGGCCTGCTGCGGCTGCTGCGCGGTCGACGGCCACGGCGCCTGGCTCGATTGCTGCTGATTGGGCGGCGGTTGATTGGCGGCGGGCCACGGCGCCTGTTGCGCGGGCTGACGCGTCGGCTGCACGGTGACCTGGGTCGCTGGTTTTGCCGGCAGGCGGACGACTTGCGGTTTGGGTTTAGGCTTTGCCTTCGCCTTGGCCTCGGCCCTCGCCTTCGCCTTTTCGGCCTCTTCAGCCGCCTCGGCCTTTTTCTTGGCGGCTTCGGCGTCCTGCGCGGCCTGCTGGCGTTCCTGCTCGGCAGCGGCGGCGGCCTCGGCCTGCTGCTGCTTCTCGACGTTCTCTTTCAGATACTCGGGCGGAATGCCCTGCGTCACGCCCGGCACGCCGCCTGGAAAGACGTCGCGCCGGTCGCCGGGCAACGGCTTCTTCTTGTTGATGCCGAAGACGTCGAGCTTGTCGAGGTCGAAGTCATCCATGCTTTCGCAGCCGGCAAGCGCCGGCGCGACGGCAAGGATTGCGGCCATGAGAACGATGCGGCAGCGCATGGCCCTTGCCCGTCAGCTCTTGCCGCCGGCGGCGAGCAGCGCCGACAGCACTTCAGCGCGCGTGCGCGCCCCGGGCGGGGTTTCGGCGTCGGCCGTCAGCATGTCGATATATTTGCGCGCGGCCGCGGCATCGTGATTGCGCCAGGCCGACAGCGCCAGCATTTCGCGCGCGCTGGCACGGAACGGGCGGCCCGGTTCGGCGAGCGGCGCCAGACGCTTTTCGAGCTCGGCGAGCGGGGCCGTATCGACCAGCAGCATGCCGGCGCGCAGCGCCGCCAAATCCTGCATGGTCTGGCCGAATGACCCGTCGGCGGCGATCTGGTCATAGGCCTTCACCGCGTCGGCAGGCTTGTCCTGCGCGAGCTCGGCGGCGGCACGAAAACGCGCCAGCACGCGGTAGCCGGCCGGCGCATCGGCGGCGATCTTGGCGAAAGCCTGTTCGGCATCGGCGTGCTTGCCCTCTTCGCTGAGCGTCAGGGCTTGCTCGAACTTGCTGCCCGCCTCGGCCGCCTGCTTTTCGATCCACCATTCATAGCCGCGCCAGGCCGCCATCGCCGCGACAATGAGGACGGCAACGCCGATAATGTAGATGCTGTAGCGCTCCCACAGCTTTTGCAGCCGTTCGCGCCGGACTTCCTCGTCGACTTCGTGAAAGATATCGGTCAAGGACCGCTCCACGCCCGTCCACCGGGCCCCCGGAACATCACGGGCGCCCGCGTAACCCAATGATGTGGCGGGCGCAAGGCAAAGCTAGCCCGCCAATCGTTAAGATTAGGAAACTCTAGGGCTTTTTCGCCTTCATCGGATAGACATGGTCGGGGCCGGGGAAGCTGCGCGCGCGCACCTCGGCGGCGTAATCGGCGATCGCCTTGTCGATGCCCGGACCGAGATCGCCGTAGCGCTTGACGAATTTCGGCACCCGCGGGCTCAGGCCCAGCATGTCCTCCATCACCAGCACCTGGCCATCGCAGGCAGCGCTGGCGCCGATGCCGATGGTCGGGATCGCAACCTCGGCCGTGATCTTGCGCGCCAGCGGCTCGGCCACCGCCTCGATCACCAGCGAAAAAGCGCCGGCCTGCGCGACCGCCTTGGCGTCGGCCTCGAAGCGATCCCATTCGGCGACATCGCGCCCTTGGGCGCGGAACGAGCCGATGACGTTGATCGCCTGCGGCGTCAGGCCGACATGACCCATCACCGGCACGCCGCGCTCCACCAGAAAGGCGATCGTCTCGGCCATGCGGGTGCCGCCTTCGACCTTGATGGCGCCGCAGCCCGTTTCCTTGAGCACGCGCGCGCAATTCATGAAGGCCTGCTCCTTCGAGGCCTCGTAGGAGCCGAACGGCATGTCGACGACCACCAGCGCGCGCGTGGAGCCGCGCATCACCGCGCGGCCCTGCAGGATCATCATGTCGAGCGTCACCGGCACGGTGGTCTCGAGCCCATGCATCACCATGCCGAGCGAGTCGCCGACCAGGATGACGTCGCAGTGTTTGTCGGCGATCGCCGCGGTGTGCGCGTGATAGGAGGTCAGGCACACGATCGGCTCGCCGCCCTTGCGTGCGCGAATATCGGGGGCGGTGAGACGCCGGACGTCGGACTGCAAGGACACGGCTTTAACCCCGGAAGACCGCGACACCGATGACGTAAGGGTGGAAGTAGTAGCCGAGCAGCAGGTAGATGATAATGCCTGCGACGACGACAATGATATCGTTGGTCCAGCCCGACGGCGCCGCGGTGAAGCCGCCGTCGCCGCGCCGCTTGGCGGCGATGCGCGCATAGCCGCCCCACAACAGAAACGCGCCGAACAGCACGATCGAGCCGAGGTCGCCGTTGGACAAGAGGTGCGCGAGCGACCACGTCTTCACGCTGGTCACCATCGGGTGCTTGATCCAGGCCCGGATATGGCTCGGCGTGTACGAGGTGGTGATGAAAACGACCGCGAACAGCATCAGGCCGACGGTGATGTGCCGCATGAAGGCCGGCGGCGTCCACACCTCGATCCATTCGTGGGCGCGATACTGGCCATAGCCGTAGACGATGAGACCGAAGCCGACGATCGACACCAGCGAAAACAGGCCGCGATAGGCGTTGCGGCCGAGCCGTTCGATCGCCCGCGCGCGCGTGTCGCGGAACGTCACGAAGATATGGCTGCCGAGAAAGACGATCAGCCCGACGACGAGAGTTGCGAGGCCCATGCTTCACTCGCTGACACATTGCCGAAGCCCAGGTGCCGCGATAGATGATAGCCGCGGGCAATGCAAGCCCGCGCCGAGGGGGATCGCTCATGCCTGCAATGCGCGCGCTGCTGAAATGCCTTCTGCTGTCGCTGCTTGTCGCCGGGCCGGCCGCCGCGCAAGGCTGGCCGCCGAAGACGGTGCGGATCGTGGTTCCCTTCGGCGCCGGCTCCACGCCCGACATCATCGGCCGCGTGCTTGCCGACCAATTGCAGAAGAAATATCCGGGCAGCGCCTTTGTCGTCGAAAACAAGCCGGGCGCCAGCGGCAATACCGGCACCGACGCCGTGGCCAAGGCCAAGCCCGACGGCTCGACAATCGGCATCAGCATCGGCGGCCCGCTCGCCATCAACACGCTGCTGTTTTCGAGCCTGCCCTACGACCCGCGCAAGGACATCGCCCCGATCACGCAGCTCGTCACCCAGCCGAGCGCGCTCGCCGTCAATCCCGACCTCAAGGTCAACACCGTCGGCGAACTGGTGGCGCTGCTCAAGGCCAACCCCGGCAAATACAATTTCGCCTCGATCGGCAACGGCTCGCTGTCGCATCTCGCCATGGAGGCGCTGGCGCTCAAGGCCGGCACGCGCATCGTCCACGTCGCCTATGCCGGCTCGCCCGCGGCGATCACCGCGGTCATTCGTAACGACACGCAGATGGCATGCCTGCCGGCGGTGTCAGTGGTGCCACTGGCAAAGGCCGGCAAGGTGAAGATCCTCGCGGTGTCGACCGCCGGGCGCTCGCCTTATCTGCCCGACGTGCCGACGCTGAAGGAGAGCGGCATCGATGTCGAAGCCGACGCCTGGAACGGCCTGATCGCGCCGGGCGGCACGCCCAAGGACATCATCGACGCCGTCAACAAGGACGTCGTCGCCATCATCAAGCTGCCGGAGGTGCGCGACAAACTGGCGACGCAACTGATGACGCCGGTCGGCTCGAGCCCGGAGCAATTCCGCGCCCAGATCGACGGCGAGATCGCGCGCTGGAAGGCCGTGATCGAAGCGGCGAACGTCAAGGTGAATTGACAAGAGCGCCGCGAGCACAGCGCGCTCCCTCTCCCCGTCGTGGAGAGGGTCGGAGTGAGGGGGCCTGACTCGCGATCGTTTGTAACCCCTCACCCGCCCGCGCTTCGCGCGGTCGACCTGTCCCTATGGGAGAGGTGAAGGAAGGCCGCAGCTCACCGTCACGCGGAGGCTAGGCCGCCTTGCCTTTCACGTCCTTGATGTCGGTGAAGACGATGCCCGGCGCGCGCTCGGACGTGTAGTCGAGGATGAACTGGTTGCGCGCCATGAACACCTTGTCGCCGTCGAGGTCTTCCGCGCAGCTCGAATAATTGGCCTGCACGAAGTCGTCGAGCTTCTTGGTGTCGCCGCTTGCGATCCAGCGCGCCAGCTGGAATTCCGGCTGCTCGAAACTGATGTCGAGGCCGTATTCGTCCGACAACCTCACCTTGAGCACGTCGAGCTGCAGCGGGCCGACCACGCCGACCAAGGCCGGCGCGCCGTCGAGCGGGCGGAACACCTGCACCACCCCCTCCTCCGCCATCTGCTGCAGCGCCTCTTTCAGCTTCTTGGCTTTCATCGGATCGCCGAGTTTGACGCGGCGCAGGATCTCCGGCGCGAAATTGGGCACGCCGAGAAACGCGATATCCTCGCCTTCGGTCAGCGTGTCGCCGATGCGCAGCGTGCCGTGGTTGGGAATGCCGACGACGTCGCCGGCGAAAGCCTCGTCCGCCACCGAGCGGTCCTGGGCGAAGAAGAACTGCGGCGCCGACAGCGTGATCGGCTTGCCGGTGCGCGCGAGCTTGGCCTTCATGCCGCGCGTCAGCTTGCCCGAGCAGAGCCGCGCAAAGGCGATGCGGTCGCGGTGGTTGGGGTCCATGTTGGCCTGGATCTTGAATACGAAGGCCGTCATGGCGCCCTCGTGCGCGTCTATGACGCGCGCATTGGCGGTCTGGGCGCGCGGCGCCGGCGCGAAGGATGCGAGCGAATCGAGCAGATCCTTGACGCCGAAATTCTTCAGCGCCGAGCCGAAGAAGACGGGCGTCAGATGGCCCTCGCGGAACGACTTGAAGTCGAAGCGGCGGCAGGCGTCCTTGACCAGCGCCAGTTCCTCGGCGGTTGTCCTGGCGTCGAGCATCGGGTTGTTAGCGGCAAGTGCTTCGAGATCGAGCGGCTGGCGGTCGACGGTCTTGCCGTCCTCGCCGATAAGCCGCATCTCGCCGGTCGCGATGTCATAGGTGCCGGCGAAGTCGCGGCCCCTTCCAATGGGCCAGGTCATCGGCGCGGTGTCGAGCGCCAGCGTCTTTTCGATCTCGTCGAGCAGTTCGAAGGGATCGCGGCTCTCGCGATCCATCTTGTTGATGAAGGTGACGATCGGGATGTCGCGCAGCCGGCAAACTTCGAACAGCTTGCGGGTGCGCGCCTCGATGCCCTTGGCGGCGTCGATCACCATCACCGCCGAGTCGACCGCGGTGAGCGTGCGGTAGGTGTCCTCGGAGAAGTCCTCGTGGCCCGGCGTGTCGAGCAGGTTGAAGACGCGGCCGTCATAGTCGAAGGTCATCACCGAAGTGACGACGGAAATGCCGCGCTCGCGCTCGATCGCCATCCAGTCCGAACGCGTTGCGCGGCGGTCGCGCTTGGCCTTGACCTGGCCGGCGAGATTGATGGCGCCGCCGAACAGCAGGAGCTTCTCGGTCAGCGTGGTCTTGCCGGCGTCCGGGTGCGAGATAATGGCAAAGGTGCGCCGGCGCTCGACCTCGGCGGCCAGCGGCGTCTGCGGGATCGAATCGGCGGGCCGCAGTGGTATATTCATGCCGTGCATGTGGCGGTAACCAAGCCCGAAATCAAGCTGAATTGTATCGGCGTCGAGGCGTCCGGCGCCGCAGTCGTTAAATATTACCGCTTACCTTTGATCGTTCGCTTACCCCACTTGCCACTCTACGCACTAACCCGGAAGTGATTTTTGCTCAGCCATCGGCGAAAAAGTCCGCGGCATTTAAGCGCCGAGGGCCCACGATGGTTCATACCGTTCTCCGCGTCATCGCCGCGCTGCTGCTGATGCTGCCGGCATTTGCGGCCGCCGATCCGATCACGCTCAAGCTGTCGTTTTTCAGTTCCGACCGGTCGCCCGCCTATTTGAGTGCGGTGAAGCCTTTCGTCGATGCTATCAACAGCGACGAGGATGGCCTGCTGCGGATCAAGGTCTATTTCAGCGGCACGCTGAGCCCTATCCAGTCTCAGCAGCCGCAGCTCGTTCTCGACGGCACCGCCGACATCGCCTTCGTTGTGCCGGGGCAGAATCCCGAGCTGTTTTCCGACGACGCCGCGATCGAATTGCCCGGCCTGTTCCGCACCACGCGCGAAGCCACCCTGGTTCACACCCGGCTCGTCGCGCAGAACAGCCTGCGCGGCTACGACAAATTTTTCACGATCGGTGCATTCGGCACCGAGCCGGAAACCGTCCACAGCCGCAAATCCATCACCTCGCTCGCCGATCTCGGCGGACAAAAATTGCGCCTCAACAACAAGACGGCGGCCGATGCGATCGCCAGGCTCGGCGCCGCGCCCAAGGTGCTCGCGCTGAATGAAACCACCGACGCAATCGGTAACGGCACCCTCGACGGCGCCGTGGTGCAGTCCGCCCAGTTGTTCGACGTCGGCGTCGCCCGCCTGACGACCAACCATTATCTGCTCGGCGTCGGCGCCGCCCCGCTGGCGCTGCTGATGAACCGTAAGGTCTTCGACCTTCTGCCCGAGCAAGCGAAGGCGCTGATTCGCAAGTACAGCGGCGAATGGACCGCTGCCCGCTACGTCGAAACGTCCGCCGCGATCAACCGCGAGACGATCGCGCGCATCAAGGCGGACCCCCGCCGCACCGTGACACACCCCACGCCGGCGGACGAGGCGGCGGCGCAACGCGTGTTCGACGCGGTCGCCGACGAATGGGCAGCGGTGAGCACGCACAATCGCGATCTCCTCACGCTTATCAGAGCGGAGATCGCGAAGGTCCGTTCGGTTCAATAAGGCGCAGAAATGAATTTGACCAAGCAACGCATCGTGGCTCCGATCGTATGGGCGCTTCGGCACCGCGGCCTAGCGGCGTTGC
Organism: Pseudolabrys sp.; assembly: GCA_035651255.1. Taxonomy (GTDB): domain Bacteria; phylum Pseudomonadota; class Alphaproteobacteria; order Rhizobiales; family Xanthobacteraceae; genus Pseudolabrys. Next base: position 103,921 of record DASRGB010000021.1, on the reverse strand, counting down.
TTTGCGCAGCCGCGACGGTGTCGGCGCCGCTCGCCGCGACGGCCGAGCCGATCACGCTCAAGCTGTCGTTTTTCACATCGGATCGTTCGCATATCTATCAGAATTCCATAGAGCCTTTCGTCACCGCCGTGAACAACGAAGGGGGCGGACTGATCAATATCCAAGTCTATTTCAGCGGCGCCATCAGCAGGAATCAGGCCGAACAACCGAAACTGGTCGCCGACGGCGCCGCCGACATCGCCCTCATCGTGCCGGGCCGTACGCCGGAGCGGTTTCCCGACACCGAAGTCATGGAGCTGCCCGGTCTTTTCAGCGATCAGCGCCAAGCCAGCCTGGTTTACACCCGTCTGCTCGAGCTTGGCGCCCTTAAAGGCTACAGCGACTTCTTCGTCATCGGCGGTTTCGTCGCCAGCAGCGAAAGCATCCACAGCCGCAGGCCGATCAAGTCCGTCGACGACCTCCAAGGGTTGACCATCCGCGTCAACAATCCAATCGAGGCCGATACCATCAGGCGGCTCGGCGCAAAACCGGTCCTTATCGCGATCAATGAGACGACGGAAGCGCTCATGCAGAATTCGATCGACGGCGCGACCTTTCCGCCATCGGTGCTGTTCGAATTCGGCATCGGGCGCGTCACCAACAACCACTACATGATCCAGGTCGGCGCTGCCCCGACCGCCCTGGTCATGAATCGGAAGAAGTTCGAAAGCCTGCCGCCGCAGGCTCAGGCGATCATTAGGAAATACAGCGGACGCTGGCTGGTGGAACGGTCGGCAATGGGTTTCGACAAGGTCGACAAGCAAACCACCGCGCAGTTGACGTCCGACCCAAGGCGACAGGTCGTGTTCCCCGCGCCGGCCGATTTGAAGCGCGCCGACGAAATTTTCGCGGCGGCGGTAGAAAATTGGGCTGCCGCCAGCGCGCACAATCGCGAAATCCTTTCCCTGGTCAAATCCGAAATCACCAAGCTCGGCGGGGCCAATTAGGGTGCAGCACATGAAATTCATTGACGCATGTTTCGCGGGAATATTGGCGCTGCTGGTGCCGGCGGCGATGCCGGCCAAGGCGGATCAGATCGAGCTCAAACTCGCGTTTTTCACCGCCCAAGACACCGACACGTTCAACTACGGCGTCAAGCCGTTCGTCGACGCGATCAATAGAGAGGGCAGCGGCCTTCTGCACGTCACGGTCTTTGCCGATGGCGCGCTCGGCAAGACGCTCGCCGAGCAGCCGTCGATGGTGCTCGAGGGAACCGCGGATATTGCCTGGGTGGTTCCCGGCCAAACGCCCTACCGCTTTCCCGACAACCAGCTCATCGAGATGCCGGGCATTTTCCGCGACCTGCGCGAAGGCACGCTGGCCTATACCCGCCTCGTCGCCGCCGGCGCGCTGCGCGGGTATCAGGATTTTTTCGTCATTGCCGCCTATACGAGCGCTCCCAGCATCATCCATAGCCGTCGGCCGATACAATCGCTGGCCGCGCTGAAAGGACAAAAGATTCGCACCAACAATCCGATGGAGGCGGCCGTTCTGGAACGCTTTGGCGCCCTGCCAACGATCATTCCGGCCTCGAAGCTCGCCGATGCCATCGACAGGGGCGCCGTCGACGGTGCCGTCGTCAGTCCTACCGGCCTGTTCCAATTCGGCGCCGCCCGAACCGCGCGGAACCATTATCTGCTCGGCATCGGCGCCGCGCCTCTGGTCGTGGTGATGAACCGCAAGAAATTCGAAAGTTTGCCCGAACCGGCGCAGGCCCTTATTCGCAAATACAGCGGCGAGCGCGCGGCCGCCGCATGGATCGAGTCGTTCGGCGCAGCCGAGAAGGCGTCCTTGAGAAAAATCGCGACGGACGAGCAGCGTATGGTGGTCGAGCCCTCGCAAGGCGACGCGGCGGCGGCGCAGCAGGTCTTCCGATCCATGATCGACGCATGGGCCGGGGAAAGCGCGCACAATAGGGAGCTCTTGCGGCTGCTCGAGGCGGAACTGATGGCGGTCCGTTCCGCGCAATAGGCACGATCATGAGCGGCATCAAAAAGCCCGAGCTATGGAAATTCGCCGGAGTGCTGGCGGTCATTTTTGCCGTGCTGGTCGGCGGCACCTGGTTCACGGTCAAGACCACGACCGATCAGTTGCTCTACCGCAACGCCACCGCCACCGCGCGGAACTGGGCGCAGTTCCTCGCCGCCAACGTCAACGATCTCGAGCAGATCGCCGCCGGCGAGACCCCCTCCTCCGCCAGCATCGCGTTCCTCGAAACCGCCCGCAAATCCAACGAGGTCTACCGCTACGTCATCTACAACAGGTACGGCTATTCGGTTCTGCTGTCCGACCGCGACAAGATCACGCCGGTCGATCTTTCGGAATTCAGCGCCGCCGCCGCCCAATCCATCAAACAGGACCGCCCCATCGTCGACGCCCGCGAAGGCGTGCCCGGGGAGCCGTCCTACTTCGCCGAAGCGATTGTCCCGGTCATGGTCAACGCGCGCCCGGTGGCGACGATCGCGGCCTATGTCAATCAGGCCGCGGAGCACGAAAGCTTCTACCGGACGTTCCTGCTCGCGGCCACGGGGCTTTGCGCCATGGTCGGGCTGTCCTTCGGCGTGCCCGCCGCGGCCTGGTACGCGCGCACCAAGCAGAAGCAGCAGGCCGACCGCCGCATCCAGTTTCTCGCCCACCATGATGTCCTGACCGGGCTTGCCAACCGCGCGCGGCTCATCGAGCGGCTGGAAGGCGCGCTCGCCGCGCTGCCGGCGACCGGGGCCGCTGTCGCCGTCCACTTCATCGACATCGATCACTTCAAGCAGATCAACGACATGCTCGGCCACGATGGCGGCGACTTCCTGCTCGGCATGATCGGCGAGCGGCTGCGTGCCATAACGAGGGTCGAGGACATGGTGGCACGCCTCGGCGGCGACGAGTTCGTCATCGTCCAGACCGGGGTGGCCGGCAGGGTGCAGGCGGAGGAGTTTGCCAAGCGCACCGCCGCGATCCTCGCTTCGCCCGCGTACTACAAGGAGCAGGAAGTTCGCACGACCTATACGATCGGCGTTGCGCTGGCGCCGGCCGACGGCCAGACGGCGGAACGCATGCTCAAGAGCGCCGACCTCGCGCTCTACAGCGGCAAGATGGCCGGGCGCGACTGCATCCGCTTTTTCGCCCCGGAAATGGACGAGATGCTGCAGAAGCGCATCACGCTCGAAAAATATGTCCGCAACGCCGTCGCCAACGACGGTTTCGTGCTGCACTACCAGCCGGTTCTCGAATTGACCAAGGGGCAGCTGATCGGCTTCGAAGCCCTGATCCGGCTGCCGGCGCCGGACGGCAGCCTCATTCCCCCGGCCGTCTTCATTCCCGTCGCCGAAGAGCTGCATTTCATCAACAAGGTGGGCGCCTGGGTGCTGCGCGAGGCGTGCCGCACGGCGACGACATGGCCGGAGAACCTGACCATCGCGGTCAACCTGTCGCCGGCCCAATTCGAATCCGGCGACATCGAGCAGCACGTCGCCGCGGCGCTGGCCGAATCCGGCTTGGCCCCGCATCGCCTCGAACTGGAAATCACCGAAACATTGCTGCTCAAGAATACCGAGGCCGTCATGGCGACGTTGAAGCGCCTCAAAGACAGGGGCCTGTCGATCGTGATGGACGATTTCGGCACCGGCTATTCGAGCCTGAGCTACCTGTGGAAGTTCCCGTTCGACAAGATCAAGATCGATCGCAGCTTCATGGAGAGCTTCGAGCAATCGGGCCGCGACGTCGAAACGGTGGTCAAGACCATCATTGCGCTCGGCCGCGAGATGAAGATGCGGGTCACCGTCGAGGGCGTCGAAACCGGCGATCAGGTCAATTTCCTCTACGACAGCGATGCCGATCAAGTACAGGGGTTCTATTTCGGAAAGCCCGTGCCGGCCTCGCAGATCAATACCGACCTGATCAATTTCCTGCGCCGCAACGGCGCCGGCGCCGCGGCCGAGGTCCAGCGGCTGATGGCGGCGCAGGCGAAGTGACGGCGCTCAACGCGACGCCCCGCGCCGGCCGAGAGCCTCGCCGTAGCGGTCGGGCGCAAATCCGACGACAAGCCTGCCGCCGGGCAATTCCAGCACCGGGCGCTTGATCATCGACGGCTGCTTGAGCATCAAGGCGATCGCCTTCGTCTCGGTGACGCCTTGCTTGTCCTTGTCGGGCAATTTCTTGAACGTGGTGCCGGCGCGGTTGATGAGCGTCTCCCAGCCGGCCTTCTTCGCCCAGGTTTCGAGCCTCTCGCGTTCAATGCCGGCGGTCTTGTAGTCGTGAAAGGCGTAATCGACGCCGTGCTGGTCGAGCCAGGCGCGCGCCTTCGTCATGGTGTCGCAGTTCTTGATGCCGTAGATGGTGATGGGCATGGGCGAGGCCTTGGCTGGTCAGCTTTGTATCAGACAAAAGCCGTGGCCGAACGGATCGCTGCAGAACGCCGCCGACCCGTGATCGGAGTCGCGGAAGGCCTGTTCCTTCCTGGCGCCGGCCTCGACCGCTCGCGCGAGCGCGGCGTCGAGATCGCCGACATGAATATCCAAATGCACCGGCGTCCAATGACGCTCGTACCGACGCGTTTCCGTCGTGTGAGGTGACGGCCGCGTACCGGCCTTCTTCTCGAGCAAGCAGAGGCTTGTGCTCCCGGCTTTGAGGACGGCAACCCCCGGCACCGGGGTGTTAGCGACTTCGAACCCAAAGGCACGGCTGTAGAAGCGAATGCCGTCGGCAAGATTAGGCACGTCAACGCTGATCGACAGTGACATCATGTTTGATCCGGCCCGCGTTCGTTTTCGTCTCCGGGAGCAGGCGCTTTCCCTACTCCCACTCGATCGTCCCCGGCGGCTTACTGGTCACGTCGTAGACGACGCGGTTGACGCCCTTGACCTCGTTGATGATGCGCGTCGCCACCGCGCCCAAAAATTTCATGTCGAACTGATAGAAGTCCGCCGTCATGCCGTCGGTCGAGGTCACGGCGCGTAAGCCCACCACGTACTCATAGGTGCGGAAGTCGCCCATGACGCCGACCGTCTTCACCGGCAATAAGACGGCAAAGGCCTGCCAGATGTCGTCGTACTGGCCGCTGCGCCGGATCTCCTCGATGAAGATCTCGTCGGCCAGCCTTAAGATATCGAGCTTCGCCTTCGTCACCGCGCCGGGCACGCGGATGGCGAGCCCCGGTCCGGGGAACGGGTGGCGGCCGACGAAGGCTTCGGGCAGGCCGAGCTCGCGGCCGAGCGCGCGCACCTCGTCCTTGAACAGTTCGCGTAAGGGTTCGACCAGTTTCATGTTCATGCGCTCGGGCAGGCCGCCGACATTGTGGTGCGACTTGATGGTGACCGAAGGCCCGCCGGTGAACGACACGCTTTCGATGACGTCCGGATAGAGCGTGCCCTGCGCCAGGAACTGCGCGCCGCCGATTTTCTTGGCCTCGCTCTCGAACACGTCGATGAACAGTTTGCCGATGGTCTTGCGCTTCTGCTCGGGGTCCTCGACGCCGTCGAGCGCCTTGAGGAACATGTCGGAGGCGTCGACGTGCACCAGCGGGATGTTGTAGCTGTCGCGAAACAGCGTCACCACCTTCTGCCCTTCGGCGAGCCGCAACAGGCCGTGATCGACGAACACGCAGGTGAGCTGCGAGCCGATCGCCTCGTGGATCAGCACGGCTGCGACCGCCGAGTCGACGCCGCCCGACAGGCCGCAGATCACTTTGCCCTTGCCGACCTGGGCACGGATTTTCTCGATCGCCTCGTCCTTGAAGGCGCGCATGGTCCAGTCGCCGGAAAGCCCGGCGATTCTGCGGACGAAATTGCGCAACAGCGCCGCGCCGTGCGGCGTGTGCACCACCTCGAGATGAAATTGCGTGGCGTAGAACTTGCGGGCGTCGTCGCCGATGATGGCGATCGGCGCGTTCGGCGAGGTACCGAGCACGCGGAAGCCCGGCGGCAGCGCGGTGACGCGGTCGCCGTGGCTCATCCACACCGGGTATTTCTGGCCCTTGACCCAGACGCCTTCGAACAACGGCGAGTCCGCGGTGACCTCGACCTCGGCGCGGCCGAATTCGCGGTGATGGCCGCCCTCGACTTTGCCGCCGAGCTGCTCGGCCATGGCCTGCTCGCCGTAGCAGATGCCGAGCACGGGAACGCCGGCCTCGTAGATCGCCTTGGGCGCCAGCGGTGCGCCCTTCTCATGCACCGAGGCCGGCCCGCCGGACAGGATCACCGCCTTCGGCCGCATCGCCAGGAAGGCTTCCTCCGCCTTCTGGAACGGCACGATCTCGCAATAGACCCTCTCCTCCCGCACCCGGCGCGCGATGAGCTGGGTGACCTGGGAGCCGAAATCGACGATCAGGACCTTGTCGTGATTCGCTGGGGGCTTCATTGCGGGCCTTTAGCGCGACCCTGTCGGGGCGAACAACTGCACACAGCGCCATCCTAGCCGGCCAAATCAAGCGCCTGATATGGCCTGAGTTTTTGTCCACAGCCGGCGAGTTCCGGGAGCGCCCCCACCCCCCGGCGGGGCACCGGATTCTTAATGCCGAGGCGCGAACTCGCGGCTATCATTGGTAACTGGGTGGGGGGCGACGGCGGGAATCCGGCTTACGAGCCTCGATCGATCTGAGGCTCAGTTTTTCAGCACATGACAGTCCCGACACTTGAGCGCGGCGGAGCGCATCCGCCGCCGCGTGCGTTTGCGCGCACGACACCAGTTAGGGGCGAACCATGGCGAACGGCACCTTCACCACACTGACGCACGACACCACCGACCAGGCGGCGACGCAGATCGACCGCTCGGGCATCAGTTGGAGTCCCGGCTCGGGCGTGACCGTGACCTGGGCCGCGCGTGCCAGCGCCGACACCACGCACACGTCGATCTACGGGGTGCTCGACAGCACCAGTTTCAAACAGCTCACCGCCAACCAGATCACCTATGTCGAGCACGCGTTCCAGGCCTGGAGCGACATCGCCGACATCTCTTTCAGCCGGGTGCAGGACAAGGGCAGCGAGTATTCCGACGGCGCCACGATTCTGATCGGCAATTACACCAAAGCCCTCGCCCCTTCGGGCGCTTACGCAAACGGCCCCGGCTCGACGGCCTCAAATTCGCAAGACGGCGACGTCTGGTTCAACGACGATCATAAGGACAAGGCCAATATCGCCTGGACCAACATCGAGAACCCGACCTACGGCTCGGGCGAATACGGCGTCATTTTCATGCACGAGATCGGCCACGCCCTCGGCCTCTCGCATCCGGCCACCTACGATTCCTCGAAGGGCAGCCAGCCCTACGGCGCCACGACCATCCCCGACGAATACGCCGAGGATTCCAATCAATACTCGATCATGAGCTATTTCTTCGAGAACAATACCGGTCTCGATTACACGCTGCCGGCCGGCGTCACCATTGCCACCTCCGCGACGCGCGCGAACTACAGCATCGGCGGCACCCATTACTATCCGATGACGCCGATGCTCGACGACATCGCCGCCATCCAGAAGTACTACGGCGCCAACACCAATACGCGCACCGGCGACGACACTTACGGCTTCAACAGCGACCTCACCGACCGCCCCGAATATTCGCTGACCGGCGCCAGCCAGGAACTGGTGATGACCATCTGGGACGCCGGCGGCACCGACACCATCGACATGTCCGGCTACAAGCAGGACCAGTTGATCGATCTCAACGCCGAGCATTTTTCCTCGACCGGCGGCCTTACCTTCAACATCGCCATCGCCAAGGGCGTCACCATCGAGGACGGCATCGGCGGCGCCGGCAAGGACACCATCATCGGCAACGATGCCGACAACGAGCTTGTCGGCAATGCCGGCGACGACTTCCTGATCGGCGGCGCCGGCAACGACCGCCTCGAAGGCGGCGCCGGCGTCAACAAGGTCGACGGCGGCGCGGGCTCGGCCGACGCCGTGGTGTTCGACCACAGCAGCTTCTTCTATACCCGCACTTTCAACTCTGACGGCTCGATCACGTTCAAAGGAGCGGGCGAAGCCGCCGGCGAAACAACCACCGTATCGAATACCGAGCTCTACGCCTTCGATGGACTGCCCAGCGGCATCACCAAGACTCTGGCGCCGATGGGGACTAATCACTTGCCCGCTGAGGATGATTCCCCTTCGCAGTTTGTCGATCTGAGCCACGCTTTTCTCAATGGGCTCGATTTCTACGGCACCACGTACACGAGCCTGTACATCAACAATAACGGCAACATCACCTTCGAAGGCCCGCTCTCGCAATTCACGCCCGACACAATCGCCGACGGAACCAATCCAATCATTGCGCCGTTTTGGGCCGACGTTGACACGCGGCCGGCCGGAGGCGGCGTGGTCTGGTACAATGAGGACGACGCTCACGGCACCTTTACGGTGACATGGCAGAACGTCGGCTACTACAATGAGCATACTGACAAGCTGAACACATTTCAGCTCGAACTGATCGACGAAGGCTCCGGCGACTTCGACATCGTTTTCCGTTACACCGCCGTCAATTGGACCACCGGCGACGTCAGCAACGGTCTCGCCGCCCGCGCCGGATTTACAGCCGGTACCGGCGTTTACGGCCAATATTTTGAGCTGCCGCAATCCGGAATTGAAAGCCAGATGCTCAATCTGGAAAACACTTCCGGCGACACCGGCCAAGCCGGCGCCTGGGTGTTTCGCGTGTCCAACGGCGTCGTCGACGGCATCGGCGGCGCCAACGACGACGTCCTCAACGGCGACGGCAAGGACAACTCGATTTACGGCTTCGGCGGCGACGACACCCTGAACGGCGGCGCCGGCAACGACTCGCTCTACGGCGGCGACGGCAACGACCAGCTCGACGGCGGCACCGGCAACGACAAGATGTACGGCGGCGCCGGCAACGATACCTATATCGTCCGCGACGCCGCCGATCAGGTGAATGAAAACAAGGGCGAGGGCAACGACACTGTCCAGGCCGCGATCAACTACACCCTGCCCTCGGCGACCAAGGGCACCGCGACCGTCCCGGCCAGCGAGATCGAAAACCTCGTCCTGATCGGCACCGCCCTGATCGGCACCGGCAACGAGCTCGACAACAACATCATCGGCAACAACCTGAACAACACGCTGAGCGGCGGCGCCGGCAACGACACCATCGACGGCGGCGTCGGCAACGACACCATCAGCGGCAACGACGGCAACGATTTCCTCATCGGCGGCCCCGGCGCCGACAAATACGACGGCGGCAACGGCTTCGACGAGGTCATCTACAGCAATGCCGTGACCGTCGATCTGACCACGCCGGCCAACAGCACCGGCGACGCGCAGGGCGACACCTTCGTCAACGTCGAACTGATTGTCGGCTCCGGTCAGGCCGACACCTTGCTCGGCGGCAAGGGCAATGACGGTTTCTTCGGCGGCGCCGGCAACGACACCATCAACGGCGGCGCCGGCAATGACGGCATCGAAGGCGGCGACGGCAATGACAGCCTCAACGGCGGCGACGGCGTCGATACCGTTACCTATCAGCATTCCTCGAGCGGTGTCACCGTCACGCTGCACAAGAACCTCGCCGCCGATGTCGGCGGCGACGCGGACGGCGACATCATCACGAATTTCGAGAACTTGATCGGCTCGAACTTCGACGACAAGCTGACCGGCGACTCCAACGCCAACGCACTGCAAGGCCTTGCCGGCGACGACTATCTCAACGGCGGCCGCGCCCTTGGCAACGCCGCCGACAGCTTCGACGGCGGCCCCGGGTCGGACACCGTCGATTTCTCGACCGACGCCACGGGCATCACCGTCAAGCTCGATGCCAACGGCAGCGGCAGCGGCAGCGGCGGCTTGGCGACCGGCGACAAGTTCATCGCGGTCGAGAACTTGATCGGCGGCAGCGGCAACGATGTGCTGGGCAGCGCCGCCGCGGTCTCCAATGTCTTGCAAGGCAATGACGGCGACGATCTGTTAATCGGCGGCCCTGGCGCCGATACCCTCGACGGCGGCAACGGTTTCGACACCGTCGATTATTCCACCTCGTCCCAACCGGTCATCGTCACGCTGGGAACGGGCGGCGCGCAAACCGTGGGCGTCAATGGCGATGCTGCCGGCGACCTGATCAGCCATGTCGAGAACATCAACGGCTCGAAATTCGGCGACATTCTCACCGGCAACGAACAGGTCAACGTCATTCACGGCGGCGACGGCGACGATTTCATCGTGGGCGGCGCCAGTTCCGACACGCTGAGCGGCGACAACGGCATCGACACCATCAGCTATTTGAACTCGACCGCCGGCGTGACCGTCGACCTCAACTTGACGACAGCGCAGCCGGTCGGCGGCGACGGCACCGGCGACATTCTTTCGGGCTTTGAAAATATCCTGGGCTCCGGCCACGACGACCACCTGACCGGAACCAAGGGAGACAACATCATCGAGGGCGGCGCCGGCAACGACCTTTTGTCCGGCGGCCTCGGCAACGACACGCTGAGTTATCAGCAGTCAAGCGCCGCGGTAACCGTCCAGCTCAACGGCAACACGTCCGCCACCGTCAGCGGCGGCGACGCGGAAGGCGATACCGCAGTCGGCTTCGAGAACCTGCTCGGCTCGTCCCGCGACGACATCCTCAGCGGCGACATCAATATCAACGTCATCAAAGGCGGCGCCGGCAACGACCGCATCACCGGCGGGGCCGGCAACGATGTTCTCAGCGGTCAGGGCAACAATGACACGTTCGTCTACAACAGCCTGGCGGACAAAGGCGACCACATCACCGACTTCGCCTCGGGCTTCGACCACATCGAGATCCATGCGTCCGGGTTCCAGAACACCGTTGCCGGCAGTACGGTCTTCAGCGTCAGCGCCAACCCGACCCCGCCCAGCGGAACCAATGCGTGTTTCCTCTACAATACCGGCAGCGGCCAGCTGCTCTTCGACTCCGACGGCACCGGCGGCGCCAAGGCCGTTGTGCTGCTGACCTTCGACAATCACGCGCCGCTCCAGGCAACTGACATCCTCATCGTCTGAACGCGGCCGTTTCAGCACGCCAAGCGCGTCGGGCAGGGGCCGGCGCGCTTGCTTTTCGATCGCGGGCGGGCTGAGGCATTCGGTTAACAAAACCTTGTTTGATCGATCCGGCTAACCAACCGTTAGGCGCGGCGTGTCAGAAAGGCACCTCGCGGAACCGCCGGATGAAATCCCATTTGCTGACCCAGACAGACCGCCTGAGCTTTCCTCCGGTCGCAGGGCGCGCCGACCGGCGCGCCATGCTGTTCCGCGAGAGCCTGACCGGCCTCGCCGAGCGCTGGGCGCTGGGGCTTGCCTGGGCGCTGATGCCGTCGCGCATCGCCGGGGTGCCCAATCTGCTGCGGCTCTGCGCCCGCGAATTGCTGGCGCCGGATTATGCCCTGCCCGACCCCGAGCACACCTTTGCCCAACCGCCCGGCCTTGCCGGCATCGTGCACGACTTCTCGGCGCCGGCCGTGCTCGCCGCGCACCGGCGCGGCCTCTACCCGTTCGCCCATGTCGGGCCGCTGAAATGGTGGTCGCCGCCCCAGCGCTCGGTGCTGTTCTTCGACGCGCTGCATATGGCCAGACGGCTGCGCCGGCAGATCCGGCAGGGGCACTATAGCGTCACCTTCGACCGCGACTTCGAGGGCGTCATCGCGGCTTGCGCCGGGCACCGCGCCGGGCGCTGGCACCTGACCTGGATCACGCCCCGGATCATGCGGGTCTATGCCGAGCTGTTCGACATGGGCTATGCCCATTCCTTCGAGGTGTGGAACGGGCGCGGCAAGCTCGTCGGCGGCGGCTACGGCGTCGCGCTGGGGGCAAGCTTCATGACCGAGAGTCAGTTCTCCGGCGAGCCCAACACCTCCAAGATCGGCTTCTCCGTGCTCAACTGGCACTTGGCGCATTGGGGCTTTGACTTCAACGACGGCAAGCTGATGACGCCGACGTGCCGCGACATGGGCTTCCGTGAAATCCCGCGCGGCGAATTCCTCGCGCGCCTGCGCGAGGCCGAGCGCAAGCCGGGCCGGCCGGGACGCTGGCAGGTTGAGGCGGATCTCGCGGCCGTTGCTGACTGGCAGCCGGCGATGGCAAAGCCCTAGACGCTAATTGCCGACCACACGGTTGAGGATCGGCACTTTCGACATCCACGACCGTTCTGCCGGAGCCGCCGCCTGTTGCATTGGCTGCGCTTCGGGAATCGACCCTGGCGGCACCGGGTGATCGTCGCTCGGCGGTGGTGCCGGCGGTGCCGCAACTGACACGGGCTCAGGCAAAGCGGGCACGGTGGCGGGCCGCGGCGGCGCCTCCGGCACGACGCGCGGCTGCGAAACAGGCGGCGCGGCAAGCGTCGCCGGCGGCGGCGCAGGAACGGCAACCGCTGCCGAAGCAGACGCCGGTTCCTGACGCGCCGGCGCATGAGTGAGCGCCTGGCGGACCGATGCAATCCAGTTGGCATCGGAAGCCGCCGCATCGGGCTCGCCCGCCTTTGCCTCGACAGACGGTGCAGGCTTCACGGCCTCGGCAGCAGGCTTGGATCTGACCGCCGCCGCGGACGGCTTTGCCGTTTCGACCGGCGGCACGGTCTTGACGGGCGCGGCCTTGACCTGCGCGGGCTTGACCGGAGGAGCCGGGGGCGCAGCCACCTGCTTGACCGGTTCCGCGGGCTTCGCAGCGGGTTCGGATTTTTGCGGCGACTCCTTTGCCGCTTGCTTCGGCGCCGCAGACGCAGGCGCCGATTTCGCCGTCAGCAGCGACTTGAACGCCTGCACTGCGTCGGGATCGACAGCCGCGCACTGCGACTCGAATGTCACCACGTCACGACCGACCAGCATCCGCAACGTGGTCGGATCGGCGTTCTTGTCGAGCATCGCAACGATGTTGGCGCGCAGGGTCTGGCACTGCGCCTCGGCGGTGAAATTGCCGTGATAAATCGAGTAGGCGCTGACCAACCCGACGGGAATGCCGACCAATGAGCCGAGCGCTTGCAGAACCGTGACGATGCGGGACGTATGCTTGACGGTATGGGGGCTCGCACGCGAGGGATCGTGCACCCCGAAATCCAACGGAGAATTGCCTGGCGCCGCCACCATCGTGGAAATCCCCGATCGAAGAGAAGTGCCATCAAACACGAAATCATCGCGGAGAAATTGAGCCGGGAATGGGGCGCAATCGGGGAATTCGTCTTAACGGACGCTTTACACGCGTTTCAGCAGCGCAACGAAGAACCCATCGGTCTCGGTCGTGCGCGGCGTCATCGTGATGCCCTCGGCGGAGAGCCGCGCGGCTTTGGCGAACATGAAGGCGCGCTCGCCCAAAGCCTGCGCGACGTCGGCCGGCGGAACGATCATGAAGCCGGCGTGACGGCTCATGAAGGCGCGCACCTGATCGCCATTTTCCTCGTCCAGCACCGAGCAGGTGACATAGGCGATGCGTCCACCGGGCTTGAGCAGCGGCACCGCGCGATCGAGCACCTCGGTCTGCTCCTTGCGCCGCTGCTCCAGCGCGCCCGGGCGCATGCGCCATTTGGCATCCGGATTGCGCCGCCAGGCGCCGGTGCCGGTACAGGGTGCGTCGATCAGCACCAGGTCCATGCGGCCCTTAAGGTCATCGAGCTCGCCGCCGGCCGACTTCGGCGTGCGCACCTGCACGTTACGCGCGCCCGAGCGCTTGAGCCGGTCATGAATCGGCGCCAGCCGGCGCTTGTCGTCGTCGCTGGCGTAGAGCTGGCCCTTGTTCTCCATCATCGCCGCAAGCGCCAAAGTCTTGCCGCCGGCGCCGGCGCAGAGGTCGAGCACCTGCTCGCCCGGCTTGGCGCCGGCGAGCAGCGCGGCGAGCTGCGAGCCCTCGTCTTGCACTTCCACGAGACCTTTAAGAAACGCCGGCTCGGCGTGGATCGGCGGGGCCTTGGCGTCGGCCGTTAAGGTGATGCGCAGACCCCAGGGCGACCAGCGGGTCGGCTCGGGCTTGAGTTCCGCGAGCATCTCGGCGGCCTTGTCGCAGGTAGCCTTCAACGTATTGACGCGCAGGTCGAGCGGCGCACGCGAGGCGAGTGCTGCGCCTTCATCCGCCCGTGCCTCGCCGAAGGCGCGCGTGAAGTGCGGCTCGAGCCATTGCGGATAATCGCCGGCGACGTGCGGCGGCGCAGCCGGTAACTCGGCAGAGTCCAGCCGCCTGCGCTCGTCCTCGCTCAGCGCCGCGGGCGCGTATTGCGCGCCGTTCGCAAGCCCTGCAATCGCCTCGGTGTCGAGGCCGCGCTCGCGCCTGAGCATCCCGAGCAGGGTCGCACGGGGCGTCTCGGCGCCCATCAGGAAGGCGCTGGAGGAACGCCGGCGCAGCGCGTCGTAGACCAGTCCGGCAATGGCCGCGCGGTCACCGGAGCCGGCGAAGCGATGTGTCAGGCCCCAGGCCTTGAGCGCGTCGGCCGCAGGCCGGCGCTCCTTCTCAAGCGTGTCGAAAATCTCGATGGCCGCTGCGAGCCGCGCGGCCGGCGTCATGGCAGGCCGGCGATCATGCGCACCGCGTAGATCACCCACATCGCCAGCAGGATAAACACGCCGGCGGCGAAGGCATTGAACCGGTGCGGCACGTAATTCGTGGTCGTATGGATATAAGCGTGGATGATCCGCGTGATGACGAACAGCCATGACATCACCACGAACAGCATGTCGGCATGGCGTGTGACGATCGCCAGGATCGTCAGCGCGTAGAACAGCACCGGGATCTGAAACTGGCTGTTGTAAGAATTGGCGATCTGTGTCGGGCGGGCCGGCCAATTCTGCTGACCGAGCGCGGTGTCCTTAATCTTGGCTTGGCCGGAGCGGATGGCCGCAATCCGCGCCCGCGCCGTCCAGAAAATAAGGACGAAGGTCAGCGCGACCTGCACAAACAAAGGCAGCAGAACGAGTTGGATGGCCATCAGGAGAACCCTGCAGTGAATGAACGCGCCGGGACCTAAACCCTGCTCGGATAGTTCGGGCTTTCGCGCGTGATGGTGACGTCGTGGACGTGGCTTTCGCGCAGGCCCGCGCCCGAGATGCGAACGAACTCCGCCTTGCTATGGAACTCGTCCACCGTCTTGGCGCCGACATAGCCCATGGCGGCGCGCAGGCCCCCTGACAACTGGTGCAGCACGTTGGCCACCGGCCCCTTGTAGCCGACCTGGCCCTCGACGCCTTCCGGCACCAGCTTGAGCGCGTCCTTGATGTCCTGCTGGAAGTAGCGGTCGGCGGAGCCGCGCGCCATGGCGGCGACCGAGCCCATGCCACGATAGCTCTTGTAGGAACGTCCCTGGTAGAGGAACACCTCGCCCGGCGTCTCGTCAGTGCCGGCGAGCAGCGAGCCGACCATGGCGCAATCGGCGCCGGCGGCAAGCGCCTTGGCGAGGTCGCCGGAATATTTGATGCCGCCGTCGGCGATCACCGGCGTGTCGCTCGCCTTGGCCACGTCGACGGCGTCCATGATCGCCGTCAACTGCGGCACGCCGACACCGGCGACGATGCGCGTCGTGCAGATCGAGCCCGGACCAATGCCGACCTTGATCGAATCGGCGCCGCAATCGATCAGCGCCTTCGCGCCTTCCGACGTGGCCACGTTGCCGGCGACCACCTGCACCGCGTTCGACAACTTCTTGATGCGTTTGACCGCCTCGAGCACCAGGCGCGAATGGCCGTGCGCGGTGTCGACCACGACGAGATCGACGCCGGCCGCGATCAACGCCTCGGTGCGCGCAAAGCCTTTGTCGCCGACGGTGGTCGCGGCAGCGACGCGCAAGCGGCCCTGCTCGTCCTTGCAGGCGTTCGGATTGGCGACCGCCTTTTCGATGTCCTTGACCGTGATCAGCCCGACGCAGCGATATTGTTCGTCGACCACCAGAAGCTTTTCGATGCGGTGCTGGTGCAGCAGCTTTTTGGCCTCGTTCTGGCTGACGCCCTCGCGCACGGTGATGAGCTTCTTGGTCATCAGCTCGGACACCTTCTGGCGCGGATCGGTCGCAAAGCGGACGTCGCGGTTGGTGAGGATGCCGACCAGCTTGCCGGCTTTGCCGTTGCCGCCGCCCTCGACCACCGGGATGCCGGAAATCTTGTTCTCCTTCATCAAGTCGAGCGCTTCCTGGAGCGTCGCTGCCGGCGCGATGGTGAGCGGGTTCACCACCATGCCGGATTCGAATTTCTTCACCTGGCGGACCTGCGCCGCCTGCTGCTCCGGATCGAGATTGCGGTGAATGACGCCGATGCCGCCGGCCTGCGCCATGGCGATCGCCATCTGCGACTCGGTCACCGTGTCCATGGCGGAGGCGACGATCGGAATATTGAGCGGGATCGAACGGGTAATGCGCGATCGGATATCCACATCGGCGGGCAGCACCTCCGACAGGCCGGGCTTGATCAGCACGTCGTCGAAGGTGAGCGCTTCGCGCGGGTTACCGTTGTTTTTCGGCGCCATCGCCAACTCCATCGGCCCAAAATAAGGCTTTGGCCGGACACCAAGGCTAAAAAAGCGCCTTTGGCGAGGATTTCCTCGCCGGGGTCCGGCCCGCTTTTGGGTTGGCGTGGGTCAGTAGCACGTGTTTGCGCCGATTCCTAGGGCAATTACAGATGCCTGTTATGAGCCGCCCGGCTTCCGTCCAGCGCAGGTTTACGGTTGAACGAACCGTTGAACCCTTGATGCTACCGCCGGGTCAGCCCACACATGCCTCGTGACCGCATTGTTCCCCTGATCATCGCGGTCGCGCTGTTCATGGAAAACATGGACTCCACCGTCATCGCCACGTCGCTGCCGGCGATCGCGGGCGCCATCGGCTCAAACCCGCTGGCGCTCAAACTTGCCGTCACCTCCTACCTGCTGTCGCTTGCCATATTCATCCCGGCGAGCGGCTGGACCGCCGACCGATTCGGCGCGCGCACCGTATTCCGCGCCGCCATTGCCGTCTTTGTCCTCGGCTCGATCGGCTGCGCCTTGTCGGGATCGCTCAGCGACTTCGTCATCGCCCGCATCGTGCAAGGCATGGGCGGCGCCATGATGACGCCGGTCGGCCGTATGGTGCTTGTGCGCACAATACCCAAACGCGAACTCGTCGGCGCCATGGCCTGGGTGACGACCCCCGCCTTGATCGGCCCGGTGCTGGGGCCCCCGGTCGGTGGATTCATCACCACCTACGCAACGTGGCACTGGATCTTCATTATCAACGTGCCGATCGGTCTCCTCGGGATTGCGCTTGCGACGCGCTACATCGACGACATTCGCGCGCAGGACCACGAGCGTTTCGATATCGTCGGCATGGTGCTGGCCGGGCTCGGCATTGCCGGCATCGCCTTCGGCGCCTCGGTGCTGGGCTTGAATTTCCTGCCCTGGTGGATCGTCGTGGCCCTGGTCGCCGGCGGCGGCGTGTTCCTCGTCGCCTATTGCGCGCACGCCCGCCACACCGACAATCCCGCGCTCGATCTGACGCTTTTTCGCCTGCCTACTTTCTTTGCCAGCGTCGTCGGCGGGTTCATCTTCCGTCTGGGGCTCGGCGCGCTGCCGTTCCTACTGCCGTTGATGCTGCAGCTCGGCTTCGGCATGACGCCGTTTCAATCGGGTCTCATCACCTTCGCCACCGCATTCGGCGCCATGGGAATGAAATGGGCGACCGCGTCCATTCTGCGCCGCTTTGGCTTCCGCACCATCCTGACCATCAATTCGGTGATCAGTGCCGGCTTCCTGGCGGTGTGCGCGTTTTTCACCGCGGCGACTCCGGTCCTTGTCATGTCGCTTCTGCTCTTTGTCGGCGGCTTCTTTCGTTCGCTGCAGTTCACCAGCATCAACACGCTGGCTTACGCCGAGGTCGAACCCGATCGCGTCAGCCGCGCCACTTCGATCGTCAGTGTCGCCCAGCAGCTTGCGATTTCGGCGGGCGTTGCGCTTGGCGCGCTCGCCGTCGACGCCACGTTGCGCATCAAGGGCGACCCCACGCTGAATGCCGACGCCTTCCCGCCAGCGTTTCTCGCCGTGGCGTTGATTTCAGCGCTTTCGGTGCTCATCTTCGTCCGGCTCGCGCCCGACGCAGGCGCGGAAATGGCCGATCGCCTGCCGGCGCCGACTGAAACTTCCGATCAGCGCGTTGCGTAAAATTTTATCTATTAACCATATCCGCAGCTTTGGTTAAGCAACACGTCTTGCGCCGGATGACAACGCGTCGGCGGCCCGGCTACGTTCGGCAAAATTATGGTTAACAGGGTGCGGGTGGCGTATGCGCAAGGCACGGCCTGATTGGCTGCTCCGAGCCGCGTTCTTGACGGCCATCGCCGCCATTCCACCTCTCTCCATGCAAGCATCCGCGACGCCGAGCGCCGACGCGCAGATGTGCGCGACGCAGACCGAGGCGCTCGCCGACCAGCGCATTGCGGCGTGCACGGCGCTGCTCAGGACCGGCCGCCTGCGCGGCGTGCCCGAGGGCATCGCCTACGCCTTGCGTGGCCTTGCCTATCTCGATCGCGGTGACGCGCCGCACGCCATCGGTGATCTCAATCAGGCGGTGACGTTGGCGCCGGATTTTGCACCGGCCTACCAGAATCGCGGCAATGCCTGGTACGCGCGCGGCAATTACGGCCAGGCCATGTCCGACTACGATGCCGCCATCAAGCTCGATCCCGACACCGCCTCGCCTTACGTGAACCGCGCCACCTTGCGCCGCGATCTCGGCAATACCAACGGCGCGCTTGAAGATTTCGCCAAGGCCATCAGTCTCAACTCGCGCGAGGCCGGGGCTTACAAGGGACGCGGCGAACTTTACCTGCGTGAGAAGGATTATTCGCGCGCGATCGCCGATTTTGATGCCGCGTTGCGACTGTCGCCGACCGCCGGCATCTACATGTTGCGCGCCAAGGCGCGCGAGGACGCCGGCCACCTCGACCAGGCACTCGCCGACTACCGCGACGCCGAACGGCTGGATCCCCACAGCATCTCGGCGATCAACGCCGAGGCCGGCATCTGGCGCAAGAAGGGCAATCTGGATAACGCCATCGCCGCCTATGACCGCGCGCTCGCCGCCGACGACAGGCGTGCCGAGACCTACAAGCTGCGTGCCGAGGCTTATGCTGCCAAGGGCGAGCGCAAGCTGGCGATGGCCGATATCGGCCGCGCCCTCAAGTTCACCTGGAGCGTCGATCTGCTCAAGGCGCGGGCGCAGCTGCGGCTCGACGACGGCGACGTGGCCGGCGTCGTGCGCGACACCGACGCTATCCTCAAGGCCAGTCCGGACAACGCTGCGGCGCTGGCTTTGCAAGGCGTCGCCTATGCGCGCAAGAAGGATTACGGCCACGCGCTTGACGCGCTCGACAAGGCGATTGCGGCCGACGATAAGGATGCGCTGGCGTTTGGCGAGCGCGGCCAGGTCTATCTGCTCAAAGGCGACAACAATCGCGCCCTCGCCGATTTGAGCCGCGCCATATCTCTCGGCACGTCCAGTCCGGCGCCCTATCGCGCCCGCGCCGCGATCTACAAGAAGGCCGGTGACACGGCAAAGGCGCTCGCCGACCTCGATGCCGCGATCGGCCGCGACCCGCGGCCGGCCGAGCCCTATTTCGAGCGGGCCGCGCTGCGCCAGGCCAAAGGCGACCTTGCCCGCGCGCTCACGGACCTCAACGAAGGGTTGACGCGGGAGCCCAATAACGTCGCCGGACTGCGCGCCCGCGCCCAGGCCTTGATGGAGACAAAGGCCTACGCCAAGGCGGTCGACGACCTCGACAGCGTCATCCGGCTCAACCCCCGCGACACCCAAGGCTATTACCTGCGCGGCCTCGCCCATGAGCAGGACGGCGATCTGAACAGAGCAATCGCCGACTACAAAACCGCGCTCGAGCGCGACCGCAATTTCGGCGATGCGAAGCGCGCGCTGGCGCGCGCCGCCAATGAAGAGAAAAAGGCCAAGGCGACGCAAAAACAGGACAACAGCAGGGTCGCGGCACCCGAAGAAACGGCTCCGCCGCAAAAGCTCGAGGCCAATATCGATCAGGTGCCGCTGCCGGTCGAGGCGCGCCGCGAGCCCAGAAGCGCAAAGACCAATGCCTACCCGGAAAAGCCGGCGCGGCAGGCCACACTCGACGACAAGCTGAAACTCGACCAGCCAAAGCCCAACATTGTCGAACACAAGGCCACGGCCGTCGAGCACAAGACGCAGATCAATAAGCCTCAAGAGCAGACCAGCGCCCGCGACACCCGTCTAAGGCGCGAGCGCGAAGCGCGTCTGCATCAGGACCGCGACAAGGCCAAGCGCAAGTCGGCCGCCGACCGTACTCCGCCGGCCGGCATTCGCTATTACCGCGCAGGCGCCACGGACATGCGCAACAGCGATTATCACTACGTGATCCGACGGCGCGACACGAGTTTCAGCGACATCTGGAACGACCGCTAGGCGCTTGCCCGAAACCCCGTCGCCAGGAGATAAAGTTCGGCGGAATCCGCGCGGCTGGCCGCCGGCTTGACGTGCTTGACCTGCCTGAAGTCGCGCTTGAGCGCGGTGAGCAGGGAGGCCTCGGTACCGCCCTGCAGCACCTTGGCAAGGAACGCCCCACCGGGCGCGAGCACTTCACGCGCGAATTCGGCCGCCGCCTCGACCAGCGCCATGATCTTCAGGTGGTCGGTGCGCGCGTGCCCCGTGGCGTTCGCCGCCATGTCCGAGAGCACGACGTCGGCCGGCCCGCCGAGCATCGCCTTGAGCGTCTGCGGCGCGGACGGGTCGAGAAAATCGAGCTGCACAAAATCGACGCCGGCGACCGGCGGCATCGGCAGAACGTCGATCGCGACCACGCGACCCTCGGAACCGACGCGTTTGGCCGCCACCTGACTCCAGCCCCCGGGCGCAGCGCCGAGATCGATGACGCGCGCGCCTTTCTTCAGGAACCGGGCCTTGTCATCGATTTCCGACAGTTTGAATGCGGCGCGCGAGCGAAGGCCCTCGCTCTTGGCGCGCGCGACATAGGGATCGTTGAGCTGGCGCTCGAGCCAGCGCCGCGACGACTGCGACTTGCTCTTGTCCTTGACGCGAACCTTGAGTTCCCGCGAGCCGCCGCCTTTTCCGCCACTCACGATGCCGCCACCTGACCGCCGCCGGCCCAGACGCCGTCCGCGCGCATCATCTGCACCAGCATGCCCTCGCGCAGACCGCGGTCGGCGACGCGCAGGCGCGGACACGGGAAGGCGCGGCGGATCGCCTCCAGAATCGCGCAGCCCGCGAGCACGAGGTCGGCGCGCTCCGCGCCGATGCAGGGCGAGGCGACGCGGTCCTCGAAACTCATCGCGAGCAGGCGCTCGATCACCGCGCTGATCTCGCTCTCGTTCATCCAGCAGCCGTCGACGCGACTTCGATCGTAGCGCTTGAGATTGAGATGCACGCCGGCGATCGTGGTCACCGTGCCGGAGGTACCGAGCATATGGATGCCGTTGATCCCGCCGTGCTCGCGCGCAAACGGTGAGATGAACCCCGCCACTTCGTTGACCATGGTCTCGTAGGTTTCGCGGCTGACGCGGTGGCCGCCGTGCCGTTCGGCCAGGGTCACGACGCCGTGCGGCAGCGAGATCCAGCCGGCGATCTGCGGCAGCGGCGGGCCGCCTGCGGCTTTCTGCGAGCGTTGCAGGCGCACCAGTTCGGACGACCCGCCGCCGATGTCAAACAGCACGACGCCGTCGGCCTGCGGGTCGATCAGCGGCGTGCAGCCGGTGGCGGCGAGCGTCGCCTCGGTCTCGCGGTCGATGACCTCGAGTTCGAGACCCAATTCGTCGGCGACCAGGCTGCGGAATTCGTCGCCATTGACGGCGGCGCGGCAGGCCTCGGTGGCGATCAGGCGCGCACGCGTCACGCCCTTGTTGCGCATTTTGTTGCGGCAAATTGCCAACGCCGCGAGCGCCCGTTCGATCGCCGCGTCGCTGATACGGCCAGAGACGGAGACGCCTTCGCCGAGCCGAATGATGCGAGAGAACGCATCGACGACCCGAAAACTGTCGCCTGAGGGTCTGGCGATGAGCAGCCGGCAATTATTGGTGCCGAGGTCGAGCGCGGCATAAGTCGGCCCGCCCCGGTCCCCGCCATGGGCGCCGTTGAGCCGTCCGGGCGACCGCCGACCCCAATCGGCCCGCGCAGGCGGGACCCGATCAAACGCGGGGTCGAGGCCTGGGTTATCCCCGGCCTCGCCGCTCATTTTGCAAGCCTTCCTGCCACGCTGAGCGGCTCCGGAGGCGCTCAGGCTGCGGCAATGTTCCAACTATCGCGAAAAGTCTAACAGCGCCTGTGCGGCACGCAAGGCTTGCCCGCTGAAAGCGTTCTTGTGGAAGCACGGTTCCTGCTTTATCTCAACATCTCCGCGCTCCAGCCCCGACAATCGCATGGATGACAGAACCGCCGAAATCGCACTTTCGCTGACCAAATTCGGCGTCGGTCAGCCGGTCCGCCGCACCGAGGACCCGATCCTGGTCCGCGGGCAAGGCCGCTACGCCGACGATGTTTCGCGCCCGGGACAAGCCTATGCGGTAATGGTGCGCAGCACGGTTGCGCACGGAGCGATCGGGGCAATCGATGCCGTCAAGGCGCGATCGATGCCGGGGGTGCTCGCGGTGCTGACCGCCGACGACCTCAAGGGCTATGGCGGGCTGAAAACAAACCTTCCGCTCAAGAACCGTGACGGCTCGCCGATCCGCTATGTGCCGCGGCCGGCGCTGGCCAGCGACAAGGTGCGTTTCGTCGGCGACCCGGTGGCCTGCGTGATCGCCGAAACGGTGGCCCAGGCCAAGGACGCCGCCGAGGCGGTCGCGATCGACATCGAGCCGCTCAAACCCGTGCTGAAGCCGGCCGAGGCAATCAAACCGGGCGCACCTCTGGTTTTCGACCAGATCGCCAACAACATCGCGCTCGACTTCCATTACGGCGATGCCGCCAAGGTCGCCGAGGCCTTCGCCAAGGCCAAGCACGTGACGCGGCTCGAGACCTCGAACCAGCGCATGATCGTCGCCGCGATGGAGCCGCGCGCCGCGATCGGCGAGTACGACGCGGCACAAAGCAAATGGACGCTTTACTCGTGCAGTCAGGGCGTACACGGCCTGAAGACGCAGTTGATGGATATCCTCGGCGCACCGGCCGACAAGGTGCGCGTCGTCACCGGTCAGGTGGGCGGCTCCTTCGGCATGAAGGCCTCGGCCTATCCCGAATACGTCTGCATCCTGCACGGCGCGAAAATCCTCGGCCGCCCGGTGAAGTGGACCGACGAACGCTCGGGCAGCTTCGTATCCGATCATCACGGCCGCGCGCAGGACATGACGATCGAGATCGCGTTCGATGAGAATGCGCACATCCTGGCGGTCCGTCTCACCGGCTTTGGCGACATGGGCGGCTACCTCGCCCAGTTCGGGGCGCTGCTGCCGACCGGCAATCAGGTGAAGAACATCACCGGCATGTACCGGACGCCGCTTATCGAGGTGGCGACGAAATGCGTGTTCACCAATACGTCTCACGTATCGGCCTATCGCGGCGCCGGCCGTCCCGAAGGCAATTACTATGTCGAGCGCGCGCTCGACATAGCCGCTGGCGAACTCGGCATCGATCGGATCGAGCTGCGCAAGCGCAACATGGTGCGCAAGAGCGACTTCCCCTTCGCTGCGGCGTCCGGCGTCACCTACGACAGCGGCGATTTCCTCGGCCTGCTCAAGCAGGCGCTCGAGCTCGCCGACTATGACGGCTTCAAGAAGCGCAAGCGCGAGAGCAGGAAGAACGGCAAGCTGCGCGGCATCGGCGTCGGCTGCTATCTCGAAGTCACCGCCGGCGGCGGCAAGGAGCTCGGCGCCCTGCATTTCGAGAAAGACGGCACCGTCACGATCATCAGCGGCACCATGGATTTCGGCATGGGCCATGCCACGACCTATGCGCAGATGGTCAGCGACATGCTCGGCATTCCCTTCGACCGCATCAAGTTGGTGGAGGGCGACAGCGACCGCATGACCTTCGGCGGCGGTTCGGGCGGCTCACGCTCGGTGATGTTCGCCGGCACGGCGTTGTCCGAATCCTCTAAAATCGTAATCGAGCGTGGCAAGCAGATCGCCTCCCACGTGCTCGAAGCCTCGCCCGGCGATATCGAATTCAAGGCAGGGCGTTTCATCATCGCCGGCACCGACCGCTCGATCGGACTGCTCGACCTGGCGCAGCGGTTGCACGCTGGGCTGAAGCTGCCCGAGGGCGTTCCGGCTTCGCTCGATACGGACCATGTCGGCAACGATCCGGTGCCGTCGGCATTCCCGAACGGCTGCCATGTCGTCGAAGTCGAGGTCGACCCGGAAACCGGCGCGACGGACGTCGTGCGCTATACGGCGGTCAACGACCTCGGCACTGTGGTCAACCCGCTGCTGGTGGAAGGCCAGGTTCAGGGCGGCGTGATGCAGGGGCTCGGCCAGGCACTGCTCGAGCAGGCGGTCTACGACGCCGACGGCCAGCTCGTGACCGGCTCCTTCATGGACTACGCCATGCCCCGCGCCCACCATGCGCCGATGATCACGGTCGCCAGCCACCCGGTGCCGACCAAAAGCAATCCGATCGGCGCCAAAGGCTGCGGCGAGGCCGGCACATCGGGCGCATTGCCGTCGGTCACCAATGCGGTGATCGATGCGCTTTCGGAGTATGGCATCCGGCATCTCGAGATGCCGATGACGCCGGCGCGCGTCTGGCAGGCCATCCAGGACGCCAAGCGCAAGGCATGAGCCAAGCGGCGGAAATTCTTGGCGCAAAGCGTGCATCGCATAGCCGCATCGTCGGCGTCGTCAGCGCGGCCCATTTTGTCTCGCATTATTACATCATCCTGCTGGCGCCGCTCTTGCCCTTCGTCCGCGCCGATTACGGCATCAGCTACACCGAAATCGGCGTCGCTCTGGCCGTGTTCAATACGGTGACCGCGGCGCTGCAAGCGCCGGCAGGATTCCTGGTCGACAAGATCGGCGCCCGCATTCCGCTGATCGGCGGCTTGTTGCTCGGCGCTTGCCCGTTCCTGATCGTCGGGCTTGGCAATTCCTATTGGCTGCTGGTTGCCATGTTTGCGGTCGCAGGCATCGGCAACGCGGTCTATCACCCCGCCGACTACGCGCTGCTGTCGCATCATGTGCCGGCCGAACGGATCGGACCGGCCTTCTCGATTCATACCTTCGCCGGCATGGCCGGGTCTGCGGCGGCGCCGCCGACGCTGCTGCTGATGCAGCATCTTTGGGGCTGGCGCGGCGCTTTCATCGGCGCCAGCATTCTGGGCTTTGCGGTGGCCGCTGCCCTCATGGTGATTCATGACCATGGTGACAGCCACCGCCCCTCGCCCGGCAAATCGGACGATGGCCCCGGTGGCTGGCGGTTGCTGATGACGCCGCCGATTCTGCTCAATCTCGTCTTCTTCGTGCTGCTGGCGATGATCAGCGGCGGCTTTTACAACTATTCGGTCGTTGCCCTCGGTGCGTTGTATGGGACGCCGGTTGCAACCGCGAATGTGGCGCTGACCGCGTTTCTTGTCCTGTCGTCGATCGGCGTTCTGGCGGGCGGCTTTCTGGTCACGCGCACCTCGCGCCATGCTGTGGTGGCGGCGCTTGGACTATTGGCGATGGCGCTGCTGTCCGGGTTCATTGCCGAGGTTGAGCTCGGCGCGCTGCTCTTGATCGCGGTGATGGCCGTCACCGGCTTCTTTCTCGGCGCGATCATGCCGTCGCGCGACATGATCGTGCGTGCAATCACGCCGCCGGGTTCCTTCGGCAAGGTCTTCGGCTTCGTGACGACGGGGTTCAATATCGGCGGCATTATCGCGCCCCTGATGTTCGGCGCCATCATGGACCATGGCAGCCCGAGCCTGGTGTTTCTCGGCGTCGCAGCCTGCAGCCTGGCCGCGATCGCAACAGTGGCGACGCGGCGGCGGGTCTAGAATACCAAGGGCTTGTCAAATCAGCCGGTTTGGCCCATGTCATGGGCTTCCCAGCGTCTTAGGAATGCGGGTACCGGCTGCGGCACGGCCCTGTTGGGGAATAGTTCAACGGTAGAACATCGGACTCTGACTCCGAGAATCTAGGTTCGAATCCTAGTTCCCCAGCCAGACGCTGCGTTTTCACAAATCGAAACCCGTCCCGGGTGCGAGCCCCGGCACGAATTGGGCTAGCCAAGGCGGCGTTTGTAGATCATCCTTGTGACCGGCGGGTGCGCCTTTCAAAACCACGAACAAGCACCTTCAGCATCGGGGAGAAACGCTGTGGCTCAGACTCAAACCATTGAGGAATTTGTCGGAAACGCGCTGGATGATGCGAAGATATCGCCATTGCATCGCAAAGTGGTCGCGCTGATTGCCGCGGGATACTTCTTCGATGTGATCGACTTCACCGTCCTCGGCTCGCTCATTCCCTACATCCTGCAATCCAAGTTCGCGACCGGGCCGGAGGCTGCGGCCATCGGCAGCGCCACGATCTTCGGCATGTTCATCGGCACCGCCGGTCAGGGTGAATTCAGCGATCGCTTCGGCCGCAGGTTCATCTATCAATTCAACCTGCTGCTGTTCGGTGTCTTCACCATTCTCGGCTCGCTCGCCCCGAGCGTCAGCCTGCTGATCGCGTGCCGATTCATCGCCGGCCTCGGCCTCGGCGCCGAGCAGCCGCTCGCCTTCGCCTATGCCGGCGAATATGCGCCCAAGCGCATCCGCGGCCGCATCCTGGCGATCGTGCACTTCATCGGCGGCGCCATGGTCTGGCCGATCGGCACCGCGCTGGTGCTGCTGTTCGGCAGCACGATGTCGAACCCGGATTATGCCTGGCGCGGCGTCTGGCTGGTCGTCGGAATCGGCGCGCTCGTGGTCTGGGTGTTCCGCTTCACGCTGCCGGAGTCGCCGCGCTATCTGGCGACGCACGGCCGCGGCAAGGAGGCGATCGACATTCTTGGTCGTCTCGGCATCGCCGGCCCGAAGGGCACGCTGGCAACGGACGCTGCGAGCGACACCAAGAGCGATCCTTTCGCCGTCGTGTTCAGCAAGTTCCCGACGCGCGTGATCGCCGGCATGATCTGCTTCACGGCGTTCTTCGGCGTCGCCATCGGTCTCGGCGCCTGGCTGCCGAACATGATGAACGCCAAGGGCTTCTCGATCACCAAGTCCTTGCAATACACGCTCGCCATGAACTTCGCCGTGCCGTGCGCCAGCATCTTCATGATGTACGCGCTCGATAAATTCGGCCGCAAGATCACTTCGATCTGCGCGTTCGTCGGCGCCGGCATCATGGCGATGGTGTTTGCCAACGCCTCAACCGGGACCGAGTTGATGGTCGCGGGCTTCATCATGATCTTCTTCGTGCAGGTCGCAGGCAACGCCATGCAGATCTTCGCGTCGGAGGTCTTCCCGACCAACGCACGTGCGTCCGGCTTCGGCTGGGCGTCGGGCATCGGCCGCCTGGCGACCGCCTTCATCATCCCGACCATTCTGTGGATCCAGACTGGCTACGGTCTGACGACGGTGTTTGCCTGTCTCGCGGTCGCCCTCGTGATCGCCGCTATCTCGGTGACGCAGCTTGGACCCGAGGCGCGGCAGAAGAGCCTCGACGAGATTGCGCCGCCGACGGGCTGACGGCATCGCAACGACATGCGGGGCCCGGTTCGGCAAAATGCCGGGCCGGGCCTCGCCGCATCATAAGGTATGGCCATGGCACTGACCGAGCAGACGAGTGGCGCGCCGATGGCGACGCACTCGAAGAACATCCGTTTCCTGTCGCGCTGCGACCAAGGCGGACGGCCCGATGGCGTCCAGGTCATCGTGCACAAAGGTCACGCCTTCGTCGGCCACATGTTCGCCGACGGCTTTTCCGTCATCGACGTGCGCGATCCGAAAAACCCGAAGACGGTGAAATACGTCGCCGCGCCGAAAAACACCCGCTCGCATCATCTGCAGATTTCCGGCGACGTCCTGCTCGCCGTGAACGGGCCGAACATCTGGGCGATGCAGCAATATGCGAGCCAGATCGACTATTACGCCAAGTCGCTCGCCGATTCGGTGCAGACCGACCAGCCCTACGCCGCCGGCGTTCGCGCCTTCGATATTTCGGATCCGGCCAACCCGCGAGAAATCGGCTTCCTCAATACCGCCGGCCTCGGCGCGCACCGCATCTGGTGGGTCGGCGGCAAATACGCCTATGTCTCGGTGCATTTCGGCGGCTTCATCGACCACATTCTGGCGATTATCGACGTATCCGATCCGAGGAACATGAAGCTTGCCGGCAAATGGTGGCTGCCGGGCATGAACCGCGGCGCCGGCGAAACACCGCCTGCCTCGTTCGGCAAACGCACGGCGCTGCATCACATGATCAGCGCAGGCAATATCGGCTATGCCGCCTGGCGCGACGGCGGCTACACCGTCCACGACTTGAGCGAACCGGCCCATCCGAAGCTGCTCAGCCATCGCAACTATCATCCGCCCTTCGGCGGCGGCGCGCACACGCCGCTGCCGCTGCCCGGCAAGAAGGTGCTGGTATTGGCCGACGAAGCGACCTCGGCGAATTGCGCCAACGGACTTGCCTACACCTGGGTGATCGACGTTCGCGAGCCGGCAAATCCGGTATCCATCGCCACGCTGCCGACGCCGGCGGAGGAGGATTTCTGCAAGAAAGGCGCGAAGTTCGGGCCGCACAATCTGCATGAGAACCGGCCCGGCTCGTTCCAGAGCGAGGACGTCGTCTTTGCCACCTATCACAATGCGGGCTTGCGCATTTACGACATGCGCAATCCTTATCAGCCCAAGCAGCTCGGCTACTACGTGCCGCCGCCGCCGGAGCGGATCGTCGACCAGCGGCCCAATCCGGCACGCGTCATCCAGTCCTGCGACGTGTTCGTCGACACCAACGGCGTGATGTACATGACCGACACCAATGCCGGGCTCTACATTTTGCAATACGAGGGACAATGAGCGGAACGTTCGGACGGCTCGCGCTGCATACCTGGACCATCGACACCACGCCGCTGAAGACGGCGCTCGATGCGGCTAAACAGGGCGGTTTCGACGCCGTGGAGTTGCGCCGCACCGATTTCAAGCGCTGCTTCGACGCCGGCATGAGCAACGGCCAGGTGCTCGACCTGATCCGGGCGAGCGGCATCCCGGTCGGCGTGCTCGGCGTCGAATATGGCTGGCTGTTCGCGGCCGGAGACGAGAGCGAGCGCCTGTTCAAGGTGTTCCGCGAAAGCTGCCAAAACGCCGTCGCGCTCGGCTGCAAGATGCTGATGAGCGCGCCAGGCCAGGTCAACGGGCCGATTCCGCAGGCAATCGAATATTTGAAGCGCGCCGGCGACATCGCCGGTGAATACGGCCTCAGGCTCGCCATCGAATACAATTCACAGCACGACGTGCTCAACAGCCTGCCGGTCTTGCGCCAGCTCATCGAGGGCGCCGGCAAGCCGAATTGCGGCTACTTGATCGACGCCTATCATTTCGAGCGGAGCGGCTATGGCGGCGCGAGCTTCAGAGACCTGCCAAGCGACATGATCTACTGCTTCCAGTACAGCGACGTGTCGCCCAACCCGGTGACCGGCGTGCGCCGCCCGACCGACCGGCTCGTTCCCGGCAAGGGGGTCGTGAAATGGCGTGAGGTGCTCGGGCTGCTCTATGAGAAAGGCTATACCGGCTATATGAGCTACGAAGCCCCGAACCCGGAGCTGTGGGCGCGCTCGCCTTACGACGTTGCCCGCGAAGGCGTCGCGCTTACCAAGCAGTTGTTGCGGGACGCCGTCCCCGCCTACGCGAATTGAGGTCATCAATGGCAGAAGAACTTCCGCTTTTCCTCGGGCTGAACGACAAGACCGTCACCGACATCCCCAAGACGGTCGAGAAGCAGCGCTACATGACGAGCATTGCGCCCAAGGCCGCCAATCCCGGCAGATGGGTCGAGCAGCCGCGCATGCCGATCCCGACCGGCGAGCACGCCGTCATCGAGTGTCAGGGCAAGATCCATTCGATCGCCGGGTACGCCAAGCACCGCGTCGACCAGAATTTCCACCAGGTCTACGATCCGGCGACCAAAACCTGGTCACTGAAGGCGCCCTTCCCCCACCCGTGCAATCACGTGGCGGGCGTCTCGATCGGGTCCAAGATTTACACCTTCGGCGGTTTCGTCGAGCAGAACCGCTGCCCGCATTCCAAGTGTTTCGTCTACGACACCACGGCCGATCAGTGGGCGCCGATCGCACCGATCTCGCGGCCGCGCGGCGCCATGTCCGCGATCGTGCTCGACGGCAAGATCCATCTGCTCGGCGGCCGTGATGTGCGCTCGGTCGAATGGCATGAGGTCTACGATCCGGCGACGAACAAGTATTCCGACCGCGCCAGCATGCGCGGCTCGACCGGCACGCAGCCTTTCGTCGGCCAACGCGACCACATGGGTGTGGCGGTGGTGGACGGAAAAATCCACGCCATCGCCGGGCGCATGGACTCCTACGACTTCAACACCGGGCTCAATGCCGTCTACGACCCGAAAACCGACTCCTGGTCGTTCCGCGCGCCGCTGCCGACGCCGCGGTCCGGCCCATCCTGCGTCTACATCAACGGCAAGATCGTGGTGTTCGGCGGCGAAGCGACCGGCCGGGTTTTCGGCACCAACGAGCTCTACGACCCCAAGACCGACACATGGGAAGCCGGCACGCCAATGGCCGTTCCGCGCCACGGACTGCACGGCGCCACCTGCGCGGTGATCGGCAACATGGTCCACGTGCCCGGCGGCGGTCCGGTGCCGGGCGGCCAAGTGCAGGGCGCCTACCACGACGCCTTCACTTTCGGTTAGCGCGCCGTCGACCAGAGTTTTTGGCCGCGGTGTGCCGCGGCCAACGCAAAAATACGAGCGGCCGCCCCTTCTGGGGCGGCCGCATCGTTTTTCAAACCGCCGCTTGTTATCGCGCCGGACGCAGGTTCAACTCGGCGACGCCGCCGGCGACGTTGAGCCCGGTCTGCCCTTGGACCGAGACCGGCTGCAACGTGACGGTGCGGTTGGAACCGCCGACCAAGGCATTGGCGCCGAGCCCGGCGCCAACCGTTGCCTCGGCGCTGGCGCCGACATAGGTGCCGGCCAGCGCACCGAAGCGGCGGCTGGTGGGCGCAAATACGGCCCAGGTCATCTCGCCGCCCGCGGTCGCACCGACGTCGAGCCCGAACTTGTTGATCTCGCCGACATAGACCTCACGCGGCCCCCGCACCGAGGGCGTGAACATGCAGGTTACGCGTTTCTTCGAAGCGATGATGACGCCGATGCCGGCCGAAATGTCGCAATTCAAGGTACCGACTTTGGTCCGTTCCTGCGCCACCGACGGGGCCGGCTGGGCGACCGCCGCAGCCAGCGCCATGGCGGCAAAAGCGATCATGCGCCTGTGCATATCGAACTCCTGTGTTGTCGTGAGACCCGCCCATAAAACGTGACAAGGGGAAGAAAGTTCCCCCAAGTTCCGCCTCATGGCAAACGGACCATTACAGCGGAATGTTACGAGACGCAGCGGCCCGAAATGCCCAGCTGGCCGGCCGCGACCAGCGGGCTGAAAATGGGCTCGCAGCCGGCCGGCACGGCGATCGAACGCTCCGGTACCGGCCGCAACCCGGTCGCGCCGGTGTCGAGCCGGTCGGCTTTGTGTGCGCGGTCGACGTGCTGAATGATCCGGCCCGAGGGCATGGGCCGCGCGCCGACGGCAAAACCGAGCCCGGCAACGGTGACCAGCCCCATGGCCGCCACCGCCACGATCCCGATCAGCATATAACCCATCAGCGCACGCATTGCCGCCGTCCCGCGCCACGCGATCGCCGCGACTGGCGCTGTCATGATCGCTGGACCTAACCGTGGGCAAAGAAAAACGTTCCGCGCTGCTAGCGCGCGTCGAGAATCTGGTTCGCCGGGATGACGACCCGGCACCGCACGCCGTCCGGCTCGAAGTCCAGCGTGACCTCGGCATCGAGTGACCGCGCGAGATTGCGTTCGATCACCATGCTGCCAAATCCGCGCTTGCGCCGCGTTTTCACCTTTGGGCCGGACTGCTCGAGCCAGATGAGCTCGATGGTGTTGGCATTACTGTTGGTGTTGTTGACGCCGCCGCGGGCCCAGCGCACCGAAACACGCCCTTCCGGCACCGACAGGGCGCCGAACGTGCTGGCGTTGACGGCAAGCTCATGCAGCGCCAGCCCGAGATTCTGCGCGGCCTCCGGCTTGAGCGCGACCTCGGGGCCCTCGATCGCGATCTGGCCCGGCTCGCGATCAATGTAGGCCGCAAGCTGCGATCGCACCAGTTCGCGCAACGAGGCGCCGTACCAGCTCTCCCGCACCAGAAGATCGTGCGAGGACGCCAGGGCCTGAAGGCGGGCGGCAAATTGCGTGAGAAAACCCTCGATCGAACCGGCGTGCCGTGCGGTCTGGCGCGCCATGGCCTGGATGACCGCCAGAAGGTTCTTGGACCGATGGGTCAATTCGCGCAACAGCAGGCGCAAATGCGCCTCGCCCTCCTTGCGCGCGGTGACGTCGACGGAAGCGCCGGTCAAGCCGACGACGCTGCCGGCATCGTCGCGCAATGGCTCGATATGGACGTCGTACCAGCGCGCGCCGGAGGGTTCGGTCAGCGCGAATTCCGCGCGCTTGGGCTGGCCGAGCGCCATGGCCTCGCGCTTGAATGCGATAATCTCGCTCCCGCCGAGCGGCCCCAGCAGCTCCTCGTCGCTGCGGCCGACGATCTCTCCCACCGCACGACCGAGCATCGGATTGGTGATCGAGGTGTAGCGCAGATCGCGGTCCTGCGTGAACACGGTGACGCCGGAGCCGCGCAGCGCCGTTTCGTAACGCGCAAAGCGCGCCCGCAGCAGCTTCAGCTCCCGGGCCTGCGCCTCGATTTGCGCCTCAAGCCGCTGCCGCTCTTTTTCGGAGCCGGCTCTTTCATCGCCCGACATCGCGCCCGCCTCGGCGATTGCATCGTTCTCGCCCGCGCCCGCTTCTTGAAGCACCGGCGAGTTCCGCACCGAATGCGTGAATGAACACGGTTCCGATGCGCCATGTCAATGAAATCCGCCGCTGACGCAGCAGATCAAACGTGGCCGACGACGATCCGTTTCACGCATGCCAGCCGGAGCGCGCTCGAATTTGCCGGAACTTTTCCCGGTGCGGCCACGTTTGACACCGGCGACGGACAACCAACCGCTTGCGAGGAGACCATGACCACGCGCGCAGCCAAATCCGCAGCCGCCGAGGACATCGCGGCCATCGAAGATCTCATGAGCGATCTCGAAAAACGGCTGCGGCGGCTGTCGACGACTGCCCGCCGCGAGACATCGGGCGCCTCCGGCGACGTGCGCGACTTCGTCGGCGAGGCGCTCGAGCGCATCACGAACCGCGTGCGCGAACGCGCCTCCGACGTCGCCGCCGCGGTCGCCGACGAGGCCTCGCAGCTCAGCGGCGACGCGTTCAAGCGGCTCGCCGACGAGGTCGAGCAGCGCCCGTTCGTCATGCTCGCCGTCGCCGCCGGCATCGGTTTTCTTGCAGGCCTCGCCAACCGGCGCTAGTGCCATGCGCCTTGACGGCATCATCGACGACGCAGCCGGGCATCTGCTCCGCCCGCTGCTGCGCCGGCTGCTGACCCTGCTGGGGTTCGCCGTCCTGACAGCGGTCGCGCTTTATCATTTCACCGTCGCGGGCGGCGTCACGCTTGCCGGCCGCTACGGCGAGGTCGGCGCCCACCTCATCATTGGCGCGATCTACGGAGCGCTGTCCGCGATCGCGCTTGCCGCCGCCTGGGCGAGGCGCGCCAGAACGACGCAGACTGCGGCCATGCCGGCGCTCAATGATCCGCGCGCCATGGAGCTTTTGATGCTCGCCGAGGCGATAATGCTCGGCTATGCATTGGCGCGAAAAAGCCAGCGAACACGCTAGTTCGGCACCGCGCGCCGCACTTTGCAGAGGCTGCATTTAATTAAAATTGTCGGCATTCGCGCTCGCTTATTGTCACGCTGCGCGGCCGTGGCTCATGGACAAAAATTCCGGAAAAACATAACCTTACATAGTTAATCGCAGCGTCGACCGCCTTCACAGGAGTTGGTCATGCGTCACATCGGTTGCGTGCTTGCGTCGCTGGTTCTGTTGCCGTGGTCGCTGAGCGTCGCAGCCGCCGAAAACGTTTGCGTGCACGGCGCGGACGGCGCGATCGTCTGCGGACCGGTCGCGTCCACCGGCGAAAAGCCCGCCGCCAATCCGTTCGACCAGCCGCCGCCGAGCCCTGGGCAGCCGGGCATGACGCAGCCGGGCTTCCCGCCCCCCGGTGCCGCCCTGCCGCCACCCGACCAGCCGTCGCGGCAGGTGCATCGCGGCGCGCCGCCGCCGAAACAGGCCTATCGACCGCCGCCGCGACGGATCGCTCACGAGGATCCGCGGCAGCGCCCGATGGAACGCGATCTGCCGCCGCCGCGGCGCTCCGCCCATAACCTGCCGCCGCCGCGCTACGCCGACCGCGATTCGCCGCCGCCGCGCTACGCCGACCGCAATCTCCCGCCCTCTCGCTATGGCGATCGTGACATGCCGCCGCAGCGGCGCTCGGCGCGCGACCTGCCGCCCTCCCGCTATGCGGACCGCAATCTCCCGCCCTCCCGCTACGCCGACCGCGACATGCCGCCGCCGCAGCGCTCGGCGCGCGACCTGCCGCCGCCGCGCTATGCGGACCGCAATCTCCCGCCCTCCCGCTATGCCGATCGCGACATGCCGCCGCGCCGCGCCGAGCGCCCGCCGCCGATGCAGTACGGCGATCTCGAACGGCGCCCGCCCGACAGGCAGCACGACCGTTACGGCCCGCCGGGCGAGGGCGCGGGGCGCGGTTACGATGCGCGCCTGCGCGAGCTCGAGCGCGAACTCGAGGCGTTGCGCATGGAGCGCGACCGCTATGCACCGCCGCGCTTGCCGCGGCGGGTCATGCACGACCGCTATTCCGAAAACGACAGATGAAGGCCTAGCTGGCGCGGCGTTCGCGGCGCTTGGCGTTGCGCTCGAAGAACAGCGCCTGGCTGAGCACGGCCGACACGGTCGCCGGCTGGAACGGCTTGGCAATCAGGAAGGCCGGCTCCGGCCGTTCGCCGGTCAGGAAGCGCTCCGGATAGGCGGTGATGAACACCACCGGCACCTGGAACGAGGTGAGCAGCTCGTTGACCGCGTCGAGTCCCGACGAGCCGTCGGCGAGCTGAATGTCGGCAAGGATGACGCCCGGCCGCTTCACCTTGGCGAGGTCGACCGCTTCCTTGTGCGTGCGCGCGACGCCAAGCACGCGATGGCCGAGGCTCTCGACCAGGCTTTCGAGATCGAGCGCGATGAAGGTCTCGTCCTCGATGATCAGAACGTCGGTGGCGATCTCGGCGGCGAGCTCGCGGCCGGAATCCTCGACCAGCTCACGCAGCTTCGGCACGTCGACATCGAGCACCTTGGCGGCATCGTCTTCCGACAGGCCCTCGAGCGCGACCAGCAGGAAGGCCTGACGCGGCAGCGGCGCGATCTGCGCGAGGTGCCGCTCGACCGGCTGCTTGAGATCGACGGCCACAGCCGGCTTGCCGTTCAACGGCACCGAATTCCAGACTTTGGTGAACAGCTGATAGAGTGCGATCCGCGTCGAGGCGCCGGTTTCGAG
The DNA here is from genome assembly GCA_035651255.1 of Pseudolabrys sp. GTDB lineage: Bacteria > Pseudomonadota > Alphaproteobacteria > Rhizobiales > Xanthobacteraceae > Pseudolabrys. Next base: position 68,299 of record DASRGB010000021.1, on the reverse strand, counting down.
CACCTTGGGATCCTGCACGACGGCTTCAAGCGTCTCGGCAACATAGGCATCGCCTGCCTGCTGGCTGCCTGCAAGCGCGCGCGCATAGCGCCGCAGGTACGGCAGATGTTGGGCAACCGCTTGAGATGTCGACAAAAATACCTCCCAAATTGAAGCGAATCCTGGCTCGGCCAGGTTGGTCCCCCGAGAAATTCCTGCAACCTTAGCCCAGTTAACGTGGGCATTTGCAAAAAGTTCCAGAGCGGCGGAACCATATGGCCCCGCTTGGGTTTCATGAAGAAGTGGGGACCTGCACCCGGGGCTGACAAACCGGGTTTGAGGAATTCTGGGATCGACGATGAACGACCGTAAGCCCTTGGGGCAACAGAGAACGATGGAAACGGCAGCGCCCAACCGCAACAAAAAGGGCAATCCCAAGCCCGCGAAGTTGAGCCGCGACGTGCAGGCCCGGCTCGGCCAGCAACTGCGCGCCATGTACGACGAAGTGGTGAACCAGGGCGTTCCGGACCGGTTCAGCGACCTGCTCAACCGCATCAACGGCGGCAACAAGGACAAGCAGTAAGCCATGGATGACTCCGTGCGCAAAGCCGTCCTCGCCGCGGTGCCCAGTCTCCGCGCATTCGCCATTTCGTTGTGCGGCAATGTCGACCGCGCCGACGATCTGGTGCAGGAGACGCTATTGCGCGCGCTCGCCAACATCGACTCGTTTCAGCCCGGCACCAACATGTCGGCATGGCTGTTCACCATCCTGCGCAACCATTTCCGCTCGGAGTATCGCAAGCGCCGGCGCGAGGTCGAGGACGGCGAAGGCCACTACGCCGAGACGCTGAAGTCGCAACCGGATCAGATCGGCCAGGTGGAATTCCGCGAATTTCGCGAGGCGCTGGCGCAGCTGCCGGCCGACCAGCGCGAAGCGCTGGTGCTGGTCGGCGCCTCAGGCTTCTCCTATGAGGAGGCCGCGCATATCTGCGGTTGCGCGGTCGGCACCATCAAGTCGCGCGTCAACCGCGCGCGCACGCGGCTCGCCGAGCTGATGGGCATCGAGAGCGCCGAAGAATTCGGCCCCGACCAGCAGACCCGCGCCGTTCTGGCAAGCGGCGAATAGCGCTGCGACCACGCTCAAAAAAGGAGCGGCCGCCAATGGGCGGCCAGCTCGATAGGCAGTCCACACGTGAGGCGTTTATTTCAACTGCGTCGAGACGCTGCTGAAGGTCGTGCTCAGGGTCGAGCCGAGACCGTTCACCACGCCGATGATCGCGATCGAAATGCCGGCGGCAATCAATCCGTATTCGATGGCGGTGGCGGCCGTCTCGTCTTTCAAAAATGCAGAAAGCTTGCGCATACCGAACTCCGCTTTGGCCTCCCCGACAGCACGCTAATACCGAAGCCGCGCTAAGAGTAGCTTGCATTGCACGCTACAGTTTGCGGCAGATTACGCCGCGGATTTCCCTAAAATTTTCGGCAACGCGGTCATGGTGTAGGAACCAGCACGGCTCTGTCAGGTTGTCTGTGCCGCATGCCCTACGCTGCCTATGTCATTGCCGCTATTCCGCTTCTCCTGCTCCGGCTGGCGTGGACCTCGGTCACGACCGTTGCGCCGCCGCGCGCGCCGCGAATTCAGGCCTTCGACGAGGACCTGCACCAGGTTGACGTTTTGCGTGAACGTCTGCTTGCGGATATCGCCGCGGCGCAGACCGCGCCGCAAATCGGCGCAAGCTGACCGCAATTTTTCGGCCAATCGCCGCATCCGGCGTGCGTTAACGATTGCGCGCGGTCGAAGCGTTAAGCGCAGCGGTTAAAAGGTTAGCTTAATTTTCGAATCAACTGTGCACAAAGGACGCAGCGCTCTAAACGGGGTCCGCGCCAAAGCACGCGCAGAACAAGGGACACAGGGGTGCGAACATGCGTAAGATTCTGGTTCTCGGGCTCGCGATTCTGACGGCCCTCAGCGTTGCCGGCTGCGCCGGCAAGGGCAAGGTGCCGTTCGGCAAGGGCAAGGGCAAAGCTCCGATCCACACCCGGGGCTAATCGGCCTTATCATGGCGCCCAGCGTCGCCACGCGTCAGCGCTGGGGTGCAACCGACAGCGCCGACCTATCGCCACCGACCGCAAGGCGCAAAGCGCGCCATGCGGTTGGACGGCGCTGCCGCGCTTTGATTTTGGCCTGCACGGTGCTCGCAGCGGCCTGCGCCCTCGCCGCGCCGCCGGCCGGGGCCGCACCGCGCGCCACCGACGGCTATTTCGTCGAATTTCGCAGCCGGCCCGGCTACCTGTTCGGACATACCTACATCGTCTATGGCCGGCTCGACGCCCGCGGGCGCACCTACGACACGCATCTCGCCGGCATCTACCCGACCGACGGCGAAGCCGGGCTGATCATGGGATCGCTCGTCCCGGTGCAGGCATCGGTGCGCGGCGTCGGCGACGATTTCAGGGAGCGCCCGACCAATATCTACCGCAAGCGTCTCACCCCCGCGCAATACGCGCAGTTGCTCCGCGTCGTCGGCGCGCTCAAGCGCAGCGAGCGCGAGTGGGATCTGCTGTTCAAGAACTGCAACGATTTTGCCATCGCAGTGGCCAAGGGCATGGACATGACCACGCCGCCCTCGTGGCTCTTGCCCTACTACTTCGTCGGTGGACTCCGCGTCCTCAACGGCCCCTAAACGCTTGCGCGCATCACCGGATATATGCTGAGTCCGGCGCGGGGGTACCTCACCTAGGCGCGGCCCGGAGCGCGTTCGCTCCGGCCGGAATTTCATGGAAATCTACCTCCCCGTCGCGCAACTCGCCGTCAACTCTTTCACATTGCTGGGGATAGGCCTCGCCGTCGGATTTCTCTCCGGCATGCTCGGCGTCAGCGGCGGCTTCATCACCACGCCGTTGCTGATCTTCTACGGCATTCCCTCCGGCATCGCGGTGGCGAGCCAGGCCAGCCCCGTGGCGGCGGCCGCGCTGGTCGGCGCCATTCGCCAGGGCGGCAAGAAGTCCGTCGACTACAAGATGGGGCTGTGGCTGCTGTTCGGCGGTCTCGTCGGCTCGGCGCTGGGCGTTGCCATCTTCCGGCTGCTGCAGACAATCGGTCAAATCGATTTTGTCATCAAGCTCAGCTATCTCATCCTGCTCGGCACCATCGGCGCGCTGATGCTGGTGGAGAGCGTGCGCGCCATCCGCGCCGCGCGCAAAGGCGTGCGTATCGAACGACGGCCGGGCCAGCACACCTGGATTCACCGGCTGCCGTTCAAGATGCGGTTCTACCGCTCGGCACTCTATATCAGCGTCATCCCGGTGGTCGTGCTCGGCTTTCTGGTCGGCATCATGACGGCGATCCTCGGCACCGGCGGCGCCTTCATTCTCATCCCGGCCAAGGTCTACCTGCTGCGCATGCGCACCTCGCTCGCCATCGGCACCTCGCAATTTCAGATGTTCATCGTCGCCTGCATGGCGACCGTGCTGCACAGCGCCGTCGACCATACCGTCGATATCGTGCTGGCGCTGATTCTGGTGATCGGCGGCGTGGTCGGCGCGCAATTCGGCATTCGCGCCGGGGCGCGGTTGCGCGCCGAAGAGCTGCGCAGCGCGCTGGCGCTTCTGATCATCGCGATCGCCGTGCGGCTGTTCTTCGAGATGGTGCTGACGCCGTCCGAGCTGTTCTCGGTGATCACCTCGCTCGGCTGAACAGCAGGAGGCCCCGCGCGGCGAGTGAAACCGCACGGGGCCGGTGGTGCGAAACGCGGCAATGACGCTGACGCTTACGGACGGCGCGCGAGCCTCGCACCGCGCCGGCGCCGCACGGGGGAAAAACGCGAACGTCGTGACGTGGTTCCGGGTCGCGCCGCCACCGCGCGTTAAGCGTCTTGAAAACATGAGTAATTTCAATCGCCGCCGGCGCGGCAAAAGCGGCTATCATGGGAACATGTTCAATCCCTGCGCCGTTCACCGGTAGCGTTTCAGGAGTTTGCGTCCATGGCACCGCGGCCGAATTGGAAGGGTTACCTCAAGCTCTCGCTCGTCTCATGTCCGGTCGCGCTCTACCCGGCCACCTCGACCAGCCAGCGCATCCGCTTCAACATCCTCAACCGGGAAACCGGGAACCGCATCCGCAATGAAGTGGTCGACGCCGAGACCGGCGAGCCGGTGCCGCAAGAGGACCGCGTCAAAGGCTATCAGTTCGAGAAGGGCGAATACGTCCTGGTCGAGGAGGACGAGCTCGACAACGTCGCGCTGGAGAGCACGCACACCATCGACATCGAGCAGTTCGTGCCGATGTCGGAAGTCGATCGCATCTATCTCGACGAATCCTATTACCTGGTGCCGCAGGACGAGATGGGCCAGGAGGCCTTCGCCGTCATCCGCGAGGCGATGAAAAAGGACGACCTTGTCGGGCTGGCCCGCGTGGTGATCTACCGGCGCGAGCATCTGCTGCTCCTGGCGCCGCGCGGCAAGGGCATGATGGGCACGGCGCTGCGCTACAAGACCGAGGTGCGCGCGGAAAAGGACTATTTCGACGAGATCAAGGACATCAAGGTCGCACCCGACATGCTCAAGCTCGCGGTGCAGATCCTCGACAGCAAGAAGGGCCACTTCGATCCGGCCAAATTCGAGGACCGCTACGAGAATGCGCTGATGGAGCTGATCAAGGCCAAGCGCGCCGGCAAGAAGCCGCCGGTCATCTCCGAGGCCAAGCCGAGCAATGTGATCAACCTCATGGACGCGCTGCGGCGCAGCGCCAAAGGCGGCGGCAAGGACAGCCGGCAGGGCGCCGCGCGCAAGAGCAACGGACGCAAGCGCGCCGCGCCGAAACGAAAGGTGCGTAAAGCAAGCTAAGCAATGCCTGCGCTGTCCAAATACCACGCCAAGCGCAATTTCGGAGTCACCAAAGAACCTCGCGGCCGCCCGGGAAAGCGCGGCAACGCCTTCGTCGTCCAGAAGCACGACGCCACGCGCTTGCACTACGACCTGCGGCTCCAGCTCAACGGCGTCATGAAAAGCTGGGCCGTGACGCGGGGGCCGAGCCTTGTACCCGGCGAGAAGCGGCTCGCCGTGCAGGTCGAGGATCACCCGATCGAATACAACAAATTCGAGGGCACGATTCCGCAAGGCGAATATGGCGGCGGCACCGTCATGGTGTGGGACCGCGGGCGCTGGACGCCGGAGGGCGATCCGGAACGGGGCCTCGCCAAAGGCCATCTGGCGTTCCAGCTCGACGGCCAGAAGCTGCACGGCGGCTGGCATCTGGTGCGCATGCGCCGCCGCCCCGGCGAGAAGCGCGACAACTGGCTGCTGATCAAGCAGCACGACGCGGCGGCGCGCACCGAGCGCGACAAGGACATCCTCGAGGAAAAACCGTTGTCGGTGAAGACCGGCCGTACGCTCGAGGAGATCGCGCAGCACAAGCGCAAGGCCAAGGCAAAAACCAAAGCCAGGCGCACGGCGGCCAGGCGCAGGACACGCAAGCCGACGCGGGCGCGGCGGCGATGACGCCCCGGCCGGCCAGAAAGACCCGGCGCAGGCGCCCCGCCGCCCCGCAATTGATGCGGCGTCCGCGGCGGCTGACGCCGAAAAAACCCGGCACGGCCACGGGCCCGCGCCGAACCGCCCTGCCCGGCTTCGTCGAACCGCAGCTGGCAACGCTCATCGCCAAGGCGCCGGATAGCGCCCGCTGGATCCACGAAATCAAGTTCGACGGCTACCGCATCCAGGCCCGGCTCGAACACGGCAAGGTCAAGCTGATGACGCGAAAGGGGCTCGACTGGACCGACAAGTTCCCGACCGTCGCCGAGGCGGTCGCCGGATTGCCGGCAGACACGGCGTTGATGGACGGCGAACTGGTGTCCGAAGACAAAGACGGCGTCTCGCGTTTTTCCCTGCTGCAGCAGGACCTCAAGGACGGCCGTCACGACCGCATGGTCTACTATGCCTTCGATCTGCTGCATTGCGACGGCGCCGACCTCAAGCCGCTACCGCTCACCGCGCGCAAGGCCGCGCTCGGACGGCTGCTGGCGAGGGCGCGCGGCGCGGTGCGCTTCAGTGAATCGCTGACCGAACGCGGCTCGGTGCTGCTCAAGCAGGCCTGCAAGATGGGCCTGGAAGGCATCATCTCGAAAGTCGCCGACGCGCCCTATCGCTCCGGCCGCGGCCACGACTGGCTCAAATCCAAATGTTCCAACCGCCAGGAATTCGTGGTGGCCGGATTTACGCCGTCGACCGCGGATGCGCATGCGGTCGGCGCTCTCGTCCTCGGCGTCTACCGGCGCGGCAAGCTGCACTATGCCGGGCGGACTGGCACCGGCTTCACGCATCAGACCGCGCGCGAGCTCTACCGCGCGCTCAAGGCGCGCGCGCGCCGGGACTCGCCGCTCGACTCCGTGCCCAAGGAAGAGCGCGGCCGCCGCGGGCCGATCTGGGTCGATCCGAAAATGGTGGTGGAGGTCGATTTTCGCGGCTGGACCCACGGCGACCGCGTGCGACAGGCCTCGTTCCAGGGCGTGCGCCACGACAAGCCGGCCAGACAGGTGGTGCGGGAGAAGACGGCATGAGGGCGGCCCGGCCGAGCCTGGCAAAGCGGCGCGCCGCCCGCGGCGGGCGCGCGGCCGCCATGTTCGGCGCCGTCAAGCTCACGCATCCCGACCGCATCTATTGGAGCGATGCCGGCGTCAGCAAGAGCGACCTCGCCCAATATTACGAAAAGGTCTGGAAATGGATGCGGCCGCATGTCGTCGGCCGCGTCATCGCCGTGGTGCGCTGCCCGGAAGGCGCCGACGGCCAGTGCTTCTTCCAGAAGCACGCGCGCCTGGGCATCCCCACTGAATTCCTGCATCTGGTGCCGGAAAAGGGCGACAAGGTCATCGCCGTCGACGACCTCGCCGGCATCATCGCGCTGGTGCAGGGCGGCGCGCTGGAAATCCACGTGCGTGGCTCGAGCATCGGCGATCTCGGCAGCGCCGACCGCCTGGTGTTCGACCTCGATCCCGGGCCCGGCATGGACTTCGCCGACGTCGTCGCCGCGGCGCGCGAGGTGCGGGCCCGGCTCAAGCGCGTCAAGCTGACGAGCTTCGTCAAGACCACCGGCGGCAAGGGGCTACACGTGGTGGCGCCGATCAAGCCCGCGCCCTGGGAAGTCGCCAAGGCGTTCTGCCATACGGTGGCGCTGAGCATGGCGAAGGACGACCCCGCACGCTATCTCGCCACCGCGACCAAGGCGCGGCGGCACAACCGCATTTTCGTCGATTACCTGCGCAACAGCCGCGAGGCGACGGCGATTGCGCCCTACTCCTCGCGGGCGCGCCCCGGCGCGCCGGTGGCGCTGCCGGTGGACTGGTCCGAGCTCGGCTCGCTCAAGAGCGCCAGCCAATACACCGTGCAAAATGCCATGCAGCGGCTGTCGAAGCTGCGCAACGACCCTTGGGCGAGCATGGCCCGCATCAAACAGGCTCTGCCGCGCTTCAAGTGAAGCCGGCCGGCATCACCGGGGCAAGCCCGGCGCCGCCCGGCGCGCCGCCGCGCACCGTGCCGCCTCGCAAAGCCGCCGCTCGCGGCGCGGATCCTGAACTGTCGCAGCCGCCGCCGGCCGCGCCAACGAAGGTCAGCTCTGCGGCGGCGCGCGCAACGCGCTGGTCGTCGGCGAGCAGCGGATCCAGGTCTCCGCTTCGGCCGCGTTCTCGTCACCGACCCGCAGATGCACGGTGTTCTCGTCGAGCAGCCGCATGAACACCGTGCGGCCGGCGCCGGGCTCGGGGGCCGGCACGACATAGTCGAACCAGTGCCGGCTGTAATTGCCGAGCATCTGCTTGCCGCCCGGCGTGACGATCTGCGGACCGCGGATGGAAAAGCGCCGGCCGCTCTGCTGGTGGCACCAGTCGCCGTCGATGGCGTCGGCGAAGGCCGCCCCGGCGAGGCCGAAGAAGGCGAGCACGGCAAGAACGACGAGCAGGCTTTGGCGCATGGCGGATCCCGTTATGGCGCGCTAGGCGGCGGTTGGTTTTCGCTATATTAGACGCCGTCTGCGAGTTTCGGCATCCCCCCTCCTCCCTGCCAGGACATTTCCATGCCCCAGAAGCGCCCCGCGCCCCGCCTTGCCGTGATTGACGAGCCCCAGATGAACGAGGCGCAGCGCGCCTTGCTGGCGGCCTTGCGCGCCGGGCCGCGCGGCCAATCGATCACGCCGCGGGGTCCCTTTGCCGCCTGGATGCACGCCCCGGAGTTCGGCCATCTGGCGCAGGCCCTGGGCGCCCATTGCCGCTACAACAAGACGCTGCCGCCGCGGCTGTCGGAATTCGCCATCCTCTGCACGGCGCGGATGTGGCGCGCGCAATACGAATGGTACGCGCACGCGCCGATGGCGGAGCGCGCCGGCGTGAAAGCGAAGACGATCACCGATCTGCGCGCCGGGCGCGAGCCGAAGCAGGCGCCGAAGGACGAGCGCGCGATCTACGCCTTCGTGCAGGAGCTCTACAAGACCCGCCGGGTCGGCGACCGTAACTACAAGCGCCTGCAGGCCGTGCTCGGTGACAAGGGCATGGTCGAGCTGGTCGGCATCCTCGGCTATTACGTCATGATCGCGATGACGCTCAACGTGTTTCGCATGCTGCCGCCGGCCGACGCGACGCTCGCCTTTGCCGAGCCGTAGTCATTTCATGTGCATGCCGCCCATCGCGGGCGCGCTGTCGCCGTGCATGGCGCCGATGCCCTCGACGGTGAAATCGACGTCGACCTTGCCGGCCTTCTCGAACTCGAGCGTGGCCTTGAAGTGGTCGCCCTGCTTGAGCTGATCTTTAAGCCCGACCAGCATCACGTGATAGCCCGACGGCTCGAGCCGCACGGTCTGGCCCGGCTTGATCTCGATGCCGCCGGCGGCCGGACGCATCTTCATGATGCCGTTGTCCATCTTCATCTCATGAAGCTCGAAACGGCCGGCGACGGCGCTTGAGCCGCCGATCAGACGGTCGGCGGCCGCGCCGGTATTTGTAATCGTCAGGTAGCCGCCGCCGACGCTTGCGCCTTTGGGTGTGGCGCGCGCCCAGGGCGCCGAGATTTTCAGCGCGCCCGCGGTGACATCGGCGGCTTGCGCCAGGACGGACCAAACCGCCAGCAAAGCTGCGGCCACAATGGTGCTACGGGTCATGCGATACTCCGGACTGACGCTGCACTCTTGGCACGGAGGCGGGCGGTCGAACAAGGCTTGCGGCCGTGCTAGGATCGGACATGGCCGGACAGACCTCCTCTTCGCCCGACGACGAGCACCGCGTGCTCAAATTCCGCCGCGGCCCCGCATACCGGCAGCGGCCGATCGCGGCGCCGCCGCAGGACGACGATCTCGCCAAGTTTGCGCGCGGCGACGACGTCGACGACTACCGCCACCGCATGATCGTTAACGCGGCGGCCTTCGCCTTTGTCATCGTATTAATCGGCGTCGGGCTGTGGCTCGCCGACACTCTGGCCGAGCTGCGGCGGAACCAGGACTGCGTGCTGTCGGGTCGGCGCAATTGCGCGCCGGTTGAGGTCAGCAAGGACCGTTTTTGAGGGTCAATACACATGCCGGCGGCCCGTTAGCCGTTTTCCCCCTCATTTCCCGGCTGCCATTGAACTTGACCCCCCGCTTCGCTATACGGGCAGCCAGCGGCCTCCTTCGGCAAGACGAGTTCCTCGCGCGGACCTACGATTGCCAAATCTCCTACGCAATCAGAGAGTTACCGATGTCTTCGACGTTCGATACCATCGCCAATATTATCGCCGAGACCTGCGACATTCCGCGCGAGTCGATCAAGCCGGAAAGCCACGCTATCAACGATCTCGGCATTGATAGTCTGGACTTCCTCGATATCGCCTTCGCCATCGACAAGGCCTTCGGCATCAAGCTGCCGCTCGAGCAGTGGACGCAGGAAGTCAATGACGGCAAAGCGACCACCGACCAATACTTCGTACTCAAGAACCTCAGCGCCCGCATCGACGAGCTCGTCGCTGCCAAGGGAGCCTAACCCCGCGCGGCGTCCATGCGCATCGAGTATTTCCAGCTGATCGATCGGATCGTCGAGCTCGATCTTCCAGGCCGGACGATCCGAACCGAAGCCTCCGTTCCGGCGGAGAGCACCATCTTCGAAGGGCATTTCCCGGGCTATCCGCTGATGCCCGGCGTGCTGCTGATCGAAACCATGGCGCAGACCTCCGGCTGGCTGGTGGTCGCCATCAACCGTTTCGAGCGCATGCCGTTCCTCGCCGCGGTGAAGGACGCCAAGCTGCGCTCGTTTGTCACGCCCGGACAGGTGCTGTCGGTCACCGCGCATCTGCAACACGACGGCTCGGGCTATGCCATGACCAAGGCAGGCATCAAAGCCAACGGCAAGACGGTCTGCGACGCCACGTTAACGTTCAGCGTGACCCCCTTCCCCAACGCCGAGATGGCAAAGCGCATGCGCGCTACCGCGGCGCGGATCGACTTCCCGATGGGGGCGCTCGCCGATGGCTGACGGCGCGCGCGAGGCATGGATTACCGGCATCGGCATCGTCTCCTGCCTCGGTGAGGGGCCTGACGCCCATTGGCAGAAGCTGATGCAGGCGCATCCGGCCGCGGACACCACCACGTTCGCGCCCTTCATCGTGCATCCGCTCGCCGCCATCAATTTCGACGCGCAGATTCCCAAGCGCGGCGATCAACGCCAGATGGAGCCGTGGCAGCGCATCGGCACCTATGCGGCCGGCCTTGCGCTCGACAGCGCCGGCGTCAAAGGCAAGACCGACATCCTCTCGCACATGGACATGATCGTCGCCGCCGGCGGCGGCGAGCGCGATTACAATGTCGACTCCACGATCCTGTCGGGGCTGCCGCGGGCGGCCAATCCGGCGGCCTTTCTCAACGAGCAATTGATGAGCGGGCTGCGGCCGACCTTGTTTCTCGCCCAGCTGTCAAATCTGCTGGCCGGCAACATTTCGATCGTCCACGGCGTCACCGGCTCCTCGCGCACCTTCATGGGCGAGGAAGCCGCCGGCGTCGACGCCGTGCGCGTCGCGCTGTCGCGCATCCAGTCCGGACAAAGCGACATTGCCTTGGTCGGCGGCGCGCACAACGGCGAGCGGCCCGACCTTTTCATGCTCTACGAATTCGGCGGCCTCAATCTGAAGGAGCGCTATGCCCCGGTGTGGGAGCGCAAGCCGGGCGGATTTGCCCTCGGTTCGCTCGGGGCCTTCCTGGTGCTGGAGTCGCGCGCGCACGCCGAGGGACGCGGCGCCAAGCCGCTGGGCAGGCTTCTGACGGTCTTGTCCGACCGCACCAAGCGTCAGCAGGGCAGCGTCACCGCCGGCCTGGCGCGGCTCTGGGACAAGGTCAAGGACAAGGTCAAGGCCGGGCAGGCCGCGGTGCTGTCCGGGGCGACCGGCGCCGAGCCCGCCACCGCCGAGGAACGCGCGTTTTTAGAGGCCCATAGCGACCTTGCCGTGCGCGCCACCGGATCATATCTCGGGCATGGGCTGGAGCCACAATTTCCCATGAACATAGCGCTGGCAACGGTTGCGCTCGGCCATGGTAGTCTGTTTCCGCCCTGTGACTCGACCGGCCTCGAGCGGCCGATGAGCGCGGCGCTGCAGCAGGTGGTGGTGACCGGCGTCGGGCATTGGCGGGGCGAAGGCCTCGCCGTGATCGAAAAGGCCGGCTAACGGAGCAAGCGATGGCAATGCAGGACAACAAAGGCCGCCCGATCGTCGTGGTGACGGGGCTTGGCGTCGTCACCTCGCTCGGCGCCGGCAAGACCGATAACTGGGCCAAGCTGACGGCGGGCGAATCCGGCATCCGCGCCATCAAGCGCTTCCCGACCGAGGGGCTGAAGACCCGCATCGCCGGCACCATCGATTTTCTCGGCGAGCAGTCGTCGTCCGCGGCGCTGTCGGAAAAATTCGCGGATCTGGCGGTCGGCGAGGCCATCGCCCAGTCCGGCCTCGGCGGCAAAGGCGATTTTCCCGGCCCGCTTTTCCTCGCGGTGCCGCCGATCGAGATCGAATGGCCGCAGCGTGCGGCGCTCGCCGCCAAGTCCGGCGCCAACGACAAAGTGACCTACGGCGACATCCTGCGCGTCAGTTCGCAGTTTCCCGACTATCATCCCCGTTTCCTGTTCGGCTCCGTCGCCGACACCATCGCCGAGAAATACGGCACCAAGGGCTCGCCGATTTCGCTGTCGACCGCCTGCGCCTCCGGCGCCAGCGCCATCCAGCTCGGCGTCGAGGCGATCCGGCGCGGCGAGACCGATGCCGCGCTGTGCGTCGGCGCCGACGGCTCGATCAACCCCGAAGCGCTGATCCGCTTCTCGCTGCTGTCGGCGCTGTCGACCAGCAACGACAACCCGCAAGGCGCGGCGCGCCCCTTCGCCAAGAACCGCGACGGCTTCGTTATGGCGGAAGGCGCCGGCGCCCTGGTGCTGGAAAGCTATGCGGCGGCCAAGGCCCGCGGCGCCAAGATTTTCGGCGTGCTGGAAGGCTGCGGCGAGATGGCCGACGCCTTCCACCGCACCCGGTCGAGTCCCGACGGCAAGCCGATCATCGGCTGCATCCATAATGCGATCGAGGATGCTGGCCTTGAGCCCGATCAGATCGACTACGTCAACGCCCACGGCACCGGAACGCCGGAAAACGACAAGATGGAGCATCTCGGACTGTCGGCGGTGTTCGGCGAGCGCATGAAGCGCATCCCGATTTCCTCCAACAAGTCGATGATCGGCCATACGCTGTCGGCGGCGGGCGCGGTGGAAGCGGTGTTTTCGCTGCTCACGCTGGAGCATCAGCGCATCCCGCCGACCATCAATTATCTGGTGCCGGACCCGGCGATCCAGCTCGACGTCGTGCCCAACAAGGCGCGCGACGCCAAGGTGACGCACGCCATCTCCAATTCGTTCGGCTTCGGCGGGCAGAACGTTTCGCTGGTGTTGGCGCGCGAGCCGGCCTAGTCCGCCCGCTCCCTTCCCCATGCGCGCCCTCCGGCTGATCGGCGAACGCAAGCTCGAATTGGCGGAGGTCGCCGATCCGCCGCCGCCTGGCAGCGGCGAGGTGCAGATTCGCATCAGGGCTGTCGCGCTCAATTACCTCGACGTCTGGGGCTTCCGCGGCATGGCCTTCGCCAAGCGCACCCTGCCGCTCACCGTCGGCGTCGAGGCCTCCGGCGAGATCGCGCGCGCCGGCGCGGGCGCCGGCGGCTTCAAGGCCGGCGACAAGGTCGTGATGTACGGCGCCATGACCTGCGGCGTCTGCGCCGCCTGCCGCGAGGGCCGCGACAATCTGTGCGAGAATGTCGGCGGCATCATGGGCTTCCATATCGACGGTTTCGCCCGCGATCTCATCAACCTGCCGGCGCGGCTGGTGATCCCCGTGCCCGAAGGCGTGTCGCTGCGCGACGCCGCCTGCGCGCCGATCGCCTTCGGCACCGTCGAGCACATGCTGTTCGACAACGCCAAGCTCAGGCCCGGCGAAACCATCCTGGTCCATGCCGGCGGCTCCGGCATCGGCTCGGTGGCAATCAAGATGGCCAAGGCGCTGGGCTGCACCGTCATCACCACCGTCGGCGACGACGCCAAGGCGGCCAAGGCCAAGGCGCTCGGCGCCGACCACGTCATCAACTACAAGACCGAGCGCTTCGAGGGTGTCACCCGCAAGCTCACCGCCAAAAAAGGCGTCGACGTCGTGTTCGAGCACGTCGGCGGCGAGGGCTTCAACGGCTCGCTGCTCTGCCTCAAGCGCGGCGGGCGGCTGGTGACCTGCGGCTCGACCGCGGGGCCGACCGTCACCATCAACTTGATGCAGCTGTTTCAGCAGCAGTACAAGATTTTCGGCTCGTTCGGCTGCTCGATGCGCAACATCCGCGACAGCCTGTCCAAGATGGCCGCCGGCATGGCGCCGATCATCGATACGGAAGTGCCGCTCGCCGATTTCGAGCGCGGGCTGTCGCGGCTCGAGAGCCGGCAGGTGTTCGGCAAAGTCATCGTGAATTTCTGACATGCGCCGCGCCCTCAAGAGCGCCGGCAACGCGATTCTCGGCGCGCTCGCGGTCGGCTTGCTGCAGTTCCTGCGGCTGTTTCCGCCCGACCGGCTCGCCGATGCCTGCGGCTGGCTGCTGCGCAACCTCGGGCCCTGGCTGCCCGAGCACAAGGTGGGGCGGGCCAATCTCGCCGCCGCTTTTCCGGAGAAGTCGCCGGCCGAACTCGACCGCATCCTGCGCGGGGTCTGGGACAATCTCGGCCGCCTCGGCGCGGAATTCGCCGAGCTCGACCGCATCTGGGACTGGGATCCGGCCGAACCGGACCGCATCAACCGCATCGTCATCACGCGCGGCAACATCGAGCGCTGGATGACAATGGCGAATGACGGCAAGCCGGCGCTGGTGTTTGCCGCCCATCTCGCCAACTGGGAGCTGCCGGCGATCTGCGCGGCCACCTACAAGCTCGACAGCGCGGTGCTCTATCGCCGCCCCAACATTGCCGCCATCGACCGCTGGCTCCAGAACACCCGCGCCGCCACCATGGGCGAGATGATCAACACCAGCCTCGACGCGCCGCTGAAGATCTCCGAGGCGCTGCGGCGCGGCGCCCATGTCGGCATGCTGGTCGACCAATATTACGTGCGCGGCGTCGAGGTGACGTTCTTCGGCCGCAAGACGATGGCCAACCCGCTGCTGGCGCGCCTGGCGCGCCATTTCGACTGCCCGATCTACGGCACGCGCGTGGTGCGGCTGCCCGGTCACCAATTGCGGCCGGAGCTGACCGAGGAGATCAAGCCGGCGCGCGATGCCGACGGCAAAATCGACATTGCCGGCACCATGCAGATCGTGACCAGCGTGATCGAGGGCTGGGTGCGCGAATATCCCGAGCAGTGGCTCTGGCTGCACCGGCGCTGGCGCTAGCGTCCGGTCTTCACCCGCGTCCAGATGCGGTTGATGAGCCGCTGCGCCTCCGGCGCCCGCGCATTCACCGTGTAGAGCCTGGCCATGGTTTCGGGCTTGGGATAGATGCCCGGATCGTCGAGCACGTGTCGGTCGATGAATTTCTGGCTCGCCAGATTGCCGTTGGCATAGGCCACCATGTTGCTGTTCCGGGCGGCGACTTCGGGTTTGAGCAGGTAATCGATGAAGGTGAGCGCCTCGGCCGGATGCGGCGCATCCTTCGGTATGGCGAGGTTGTCGAAGAACATCTGCGCGCCTTCCTTGGGGATCGCATAGCCGATATCGACGCCGTTCTTGGCTTCGGCGGCGCGCTTCTGCGCCTGCTTGATGTCGCCCGACCAGCCGACCACGAGGCAGATTTCGCCGCTCGCCAGCGCATTGAGATATTCCGAGGAATGGAATTTGCGCACCAGCGGCCTGACCCTGGCCATTAGCGCCGCGGCCTGGTCGAGATCGGCGGGCTTGGTGGAGTTGGGGTCGAGCCCGAGGTAGTGCAGCGCCGCCGGCAGGATGTCGTCGGCCGAATCCAGCATGTGGACGCCGCAATCCTTGAACTTGGCGAGCAGCTCCGGCTTGAACACCACGTCCCAGCTGTCGATCACGGCCGTGGCGCCGAGGTGCTCGTGCATGGCCTTGACGTTGTAGCCGATGCCGGTCGTGCCCCACATGTAGTTGACGGCGTATTGGTTGCCCGGATCGTAGGCGGCGAGCCGGCGGGCGATGTCGGGCCAGACGTTGACGAGGTTCGGCAACTTGCTCTTGTCGAGCTTCTGAAAGATGCCGGCTTGAATCTGCCGTTGCAGGAAATAGCCGGTCGGCACCACCACGTCGTAGCCGGATTTGCCGGCGAGCAGCTTGGTTTCCAGCGTCTCGTTGGCGTCGAAGGTGTCGTAACGGACCTTGATCCCTGTTTCCTTGGTGAATTGCTCGACCACCCCCGGATCGATGTAGTCCGACCAGTTGTAGACGTTGACCACGCGCTCCTGCGCCGCGGTCATGGTGCTGAGGGCCGCAGCGAGCACCGCGGCGGCGGCGGATAGAGGACGCATAAGGGAGCCTCGGGCTGGAGCGTCAGGTCTCGGTCGGCAGGCCGGCGGCCTTCCAGGCAAGAATACCCCCGGCGAGATGCGACTTGTAGGGATAACCGCGGTCCTGGGCGGCCAGCGAAGCGGTGACCGAACGGCGCCCGGAGCGGCAGGCAAACACCACCTTCTTGCCCTGCGGGTCGGGAATGGCGGCCGGGTCGAACGACGACAACGGCACGATCACCGCGCCGGGGTAGCGCTCGACCGCCGTCTCGTTCGGCTCGCGCACGTCCACCAGAACCATGGCGCCGGCACGCAAGCCGGCGGCCACCTGCTCGGGGGTCAGATTCTCCACTTCGTCGGCGCGCGCCACGTCATCGGCCATGGCGGTTTTTTAACCTGATTTCGCGCAACTCACAACGCGACCTGGGTTCCCACCTCGACCACGCGCCCGGTCGGGATCTGGAAGTAGTCGGTCGCGTCATTGGCCAGCCGCGACAGCCCGATGAACAGGCGATCCTGCCAGGGCGGCATGTCGGATTTGGCCGCGAGCTTGAGCGAGCGCCGCGACAGAAAGAACGACGTCGACATGATGTCGAACTGCCAGCCAAGCTTGCGCGCGATCGCCAGGGCCCGCGGCACGTTCGGCGATTCCATGAAGCCGAAATGCAGAACCACGCGCGAGAACCGCGACGAAATCGGGGTGATCTCGACCCGCTCCTCTTCCGGCACGCGCGGCATATCGGCGGTGATGATGGTGAGAATGACGTTCTTCTCGTGCAGCACCTTGTAATGCTTGAGGCTGTGCAGCAGCGCGGTCGGCGCGAATTCCGGATCGCTGGTGAGGAACACCGCGGTGCCGGGCACCGTCGGCGGCGATTTCTTCTCGAGATTGGCGACCAGCGACTTCAGCGGCATTTCCTGCCGACGGGTCTTCTCGAACAGCAGGCGGGTACCGCGCCGCCAGGTGTACATCACCGTCATGACGACGCCGCCGAGCGCGAGCGGCACCCAGCCGCCCTCGACCACCTTGAGCATGTTGGCCGACAGGAACACCAGATCGACGAACAGGAACGGCCCGATCAGCGCCGCCGCCGCCCACATCGACCATTGCCAGACGCGCCAGACGACGATGAAGGCCATCATGGCGGTGACCACCATGGTGCCGGTGACGGCGATGCCGTAGGCGGAGGCGAGCGCGCCCGACGAGCGGAACAGCGCCACCAGGAGCAGCACGCCGATCAGCAGCAGCGTGTTGACGCGCGGCATGTAGATCTGCCCGAACAGCGCCTCCGACGTGTGCACGATCTCGAGCCGCGGCAGCAGGCCGAGTTGGATCGCCTGGCGCGTCAGCGAATAGGCGCCGGTGATGACGGCCTGGCTCGCGATCACGGTGGCGGCGGTCGCCAGCACCACCATCGGCAGCAGCGCCCATTGCGGGTAGAGCAGGAAAAACGGATTTTCGATCGATTTCGGATTGGCGAGCACCAGCGCGCCCTGCCCCAGATAATTGACCAGGAGCGCCGGCAGCACCACCGTCAGCCAGGCAAAGCGGATCGGGCCCCGCCCGAAATGACCGAGGTCGGCATAAAGCGCTTCCGCGCCGGTCACCACCAGGAACACGGCGCCCAACGTGAACAGCGCGATCATGCCGTGATGGATGAGGAAATTGACGCCGTGCCAGGGGTTGAAGGCGAACAGCACCGCCGGATTCTGCCCGATATGCCAGAGTCCCCCGGCGGCGATGGCGGCAAACCACAGCAGCGTCACCGGCCCGAAAAACGCCGCCACCTTGGCGGTGCCGCGCGACTGCACGGAAAACAGCACGATTAGGATCAGCACCGTGATCGGCACGATGAAATCGTCAAAGGCCGGGGTTGCGACCTTGAGGCCTTCCACGGCCGACAACACCGACAGCGCCGGCGTGATCAGGGCATCGCCGTAGAACAGGGCGCCGCTGATGATGCCGAGCAGGATGACAACGCCGCCGCGTCGGGACAGCGCGCGCGAGGCGAGCGCCATCAGTGCTAGCGTGCCGCCCTCGCCGTTGTTGTCGGCGCGCAAGAGGATCAGCACGTATTTGGCGGTGACGACCAGCAGCAGCGTCCAGATGATCAGCGACAGGATGCCGAGCACCACCGGTTCGCTCGCCGGCGCATTGGGGCCGACCGCGGCGAGAACCGATTCACGCAGCGCGTAGAGCGGGCTGGTGCCGATATCGCCGTAGACGACGCCGATGCTGCCGAGCGTCAGCGCCCAAAAACTGGTCGAGGCGGAAGGCCCGGCACCGTGAGTGGCGGGTTGAGCAACGGCGCTTGTGGCCATATTGGAAGATTGCCTGAAAATTGGTGCGATGCAAAAGGCGACCGCGCATATAACGCCGGCTGTCAGGTGCCAGCAGAGCGTTTTCTGCAACGCGTCCTGTTAAGCCATGCATCCAGCGCAGGCCCCTGATTCCGCCGTCGTCTCAATAAGTTGGCTGGTGCGAACCTAGACCGTCACCTGGGTGCCGACTTCCACGACCCGCCCCGTCGGAATCTGGAAGAAGTCGGTGGCGTCGCTCGCCGACCGTGCCAGGCCGATAAACAGGTGATCCTGCCAGGCCGGCATGCCCGACTTTGCCGACGGCTTGAGCGCGCGCCGCGACAGGAAAAACGACGTCGACATGATGTCGAATTGCCAGCCGTGCTTACGCGCGATCGCCAGCGCCTTCGGTACGTTGGGCTGCTCCATGTAGCCGAACTTCAGCGACACGCGCGAAAAATGCTCCGACAGCGGCGTGATCTTGACGCGCTCCTCCTCGGAGACGCGCGGGGTGTCGGCGGTGACCACGGTCAGGATCACGTTGTTCTCGTGCAGCACCTTGTTGTGCTTGAGATTGTGCAGCAGCGCGGTCGGCGCAAATTCCGGATCGCTGGTGAGAAAGACCGCGGTGCCCGGCACGAAGTGCGGCGGCTTTTTCTCGAGATTGCGGAACAGGGTGTCGAGCGGCACTTCGGAGCGGCGCGTCTTGTTGAGCAGGATGCCGGTGCCGCGCCGCCAGGTCAGGATCAGCAGCACCATGGTGGCGCCGAACAGAAGCGGCGCCCAAGCGCCTTCGAACAGCTTGAGGAGATTGGCGGAGAAAAACGTCACGTCGACGACGACAAACGGCAGCATCAGCAATCCCGCCTGCCATGCGCGCCATTGCCAATGGCGCCATATGACGATGAAGGCGAGCAATCCGTCGACCACCATCGTCGTCGCCACCGCGATGCCATAGGCGGAAGCGAGCGCGCTCGAGGTGCGGAACAGGCCGACCAGCAACAATACGCCGATCAGCAGCGCCGCCGTGACGCGCGGAATGTAAATCTGCCCGACATGCGAGGCCGAGGTGTGCAGGATCGCCAGCCGCGGCAGGAGGCCGAGCTGGATCGCCTGATGCACCAGCGAATAGGCGCCCGTTATCACCGCTTGGCTGGCGATGACGGTGGCGGCGGTGGCCAGCACGATCATGGGCAGCAGGAACGTTTCCGGCACCAGCCGGTAGAACGGATTTTCGATTGCCGCCGGGTCGGCAAGAACCTTGGCGCCCTGCCCGAAATAATTGATCAGCAGCGCCGGCAGCACCAGGCACAGCCACGCGGTCTGGATCGGCTTGCGGCCGAAATGGCCGAGATCGGCGTAAAGCGCTTCGCCGCCCGTCACCACCAGAAACACCGCGCCGAGCGTGATCAGGCCGATGCCGCCGTGCTCGAGCAGGAATTCGACGCCGTAGACCGGATTGATGGCGGCCAGAACGTACGGATCGTCCCGGATGTGCAAGGCGCCGGCAATGGCGATGGAGATGAACCATACCACCATGACCGGCCCGAACATGGCGGCAACCTTGGCGGTGCCGCCGCGCTGGGCGGCAAACAGCGCGATCAGGATGGCGACCGCGATCGGCGCCACGTAGTCGTTGAAGGCGGGATTGGCGAGCTTGAGTCCCTCGACCGCCGACAAAACGGAAATCGCCGGCGTGATGACGCTGTCACCGAGAAACATCGAGGCGCCGATGACGCCGATAATGAAAATATAGGCGGTGCGGCGGCCGATCGCGCGGCTGGCGAGCGCCGTCAGCGACAGCGTGCCGCCCTCCCCGTTATTGTCGGCGCGCAACAGGATGAGGACGTATTTGGCGGTGACCGTGACGATCAGCGACCACACGATCAGCGACAGCACGCCGAGCACGGTGGCGCGGGTGACCGGTTGATTGCTGCTGGCGGCAATCGCCGCCTCGCGAAACGCGTAAAGCGGGCTGGTGCCGATGTCGCCGTAGACGACGCCGACGCTGCCGAGTGCCAAGGCCAGAAGACTTGGATGAGCGACTTTGCCGGTGCCGGCGGGATCGCCGCCGGCAGCGGCGGCCGTTTCCTTAACGCCTTCGGTCATTGCCGTTATTTCGGTCCGCCGTGGCTGTGAAGCCGCGGGCTTATAACACCCGCTCGGTACCGTACAATACCGCGCTTGGGCGCCGTCCACCGCGGCCGAATCCAAGCGATTTCAGCGCGTTACGGCGTGAAATTGGCCGGGAGCGGCGGCGCTTCCTTCATCAAGGTGATGGTGACCCGCCGGTTCGGCGACATGTTGGGATTGTCCGGAAACAGCGGGTCGGTGTCGGCTTTGCCGGCCACCATGAAGATATGGCTCGACGGCACGCCCTCCGCCGCGAGGATCTGGCGCACCGCATTGGCGCGATCGGCCGACAGTTCCCAGGCGCCGTAGCCCGGCTTCTCAGGCACGTTGGATGCCGCCGTGTGGCCGGTGATCGAAATGCGGTAGGGCATGCCCTTGAGCGAGGGCGCCATGGCCTGGATCAGCTTGCGCGTGCGCTCGTAGGGCTCCTTGGCGCCGTCGGCGAACATCGAGCGGCCGTCCTGATCGACGATCTCGATGTTCAGCCCCTCTTTGGTCTCCTCGACCATGATGTGCTTGGAGGCTTCGGCGATCTCCGGCATGTCCTGCAAGGCCTGCCGCAAGGAGGCGGCGGCCAGCGCGAAGTCGCGATCCTGCTTGAAGCGGGCGCCGTAGGTGCGTTCCTTGTCGTGCTCGTCGGGCGAGGGCGTGGCCGAGGCATCTTTGGGGTCGATGTGCGCCGCGTTCTTGAGCTTGGGCCGCGTCGGCAGGCCGAGCACCTCGATGATGCCGGAATAGCGCACGCGGTCCTGCACGCCGAAGGCCTCCCGCATCGAGCCGGCGACCACCTGCAGCTTCTGCTGATCCTGCGTCGAGAAAGCGACCAGCATCACGAAGAAGCTGACCAGCAGGCCCATCAGGTCGGCGAAGGTGACGAACCAGCCGTGACCGCCGTGTGCTGCATCCCTGCGCCGCGCCATGGTTTGCCGCCTTCAGGTCACGCGGCCGCGGGCTCGGCGACTTCCTCGCCTTCGCCCTCGCTGTGGCGGTGCTTCTCCGGCAGGTAGGCGAGCAGCATTTCGCGCACCAGAGTGGGACTCTTGGCCTCGCGGATCATCAGGATGCCGTCGATGATCAGCGTGCGGTTGATCTCCTCGTCGACCAGCTTGAGATGCAGCTTGTCGGCGATCGGCAGGCACAAGAGGTTGGCGAGGGCCGCGCCGTAGAAGGTGGCGAGCAGCGCCACCGCCATGAACGGGCCGAGCTTGGACGGGTCGGTCATGTTGGCGAACATCTGCACCATGCCGATCAGCGTGCCGATCATGCCGAAGGCCGGCGCGCAGTCGCCGACCGCGCGGTAGATCTTCTGGCCCTCGTCGAGATGGGTGAGGAAATTGTCGCGGTCGCGCTCGAGGTTGTCGCGGATGAAATTGCCGTCATAGCCGTCGGCGACATAGCGGATGCCCTTGGCCAAAAACGGATCGTCGATCTCGACCTTCTCCAGGCCGACCGGCCCCTGCTTGCGGGCGATCTCGGCAAGCCCGGCGAGCTCGTCGACCAGATCGCGCTGGCTCATGCGCCGCAGCGAGAAGGCGAATTTGGCGCCGAGCGGCAGGCCGTGGAAGATCGAGGCGAGCGGAAACCGGATCAAGGTGGCGGAGAAGGAGCCGCCGAAGATGACGATGAAGGCGTGCAGATCGACAAACATCCGCAGGTCGCCGCCGAGCAGGATCAGCGTACAAAGAACGGCTGCCCCTGCTGCGAGGCCTAGACCTGTTGCAATATCCATGACTTGACCCACCCCGACGCGGAACGACTGGCGCGAAACGCCGCGCCGGGCCGACCCTAGACGGGCCCCGTTAAGGGGCGGTAAAGCCTAACCTTTGGTGAAAGAAAAACCGGCGGCGATCGGCCGCCCGCGGCGTGACCGGGTGCGCAAAAGCTGCAAAACTTGCCGAAAGCAAGGGTCCGCCAGTTAACGACCCCTTAAAAATACGGAGGAACGACCATGCGTGAGATCGGACATTTCATCGGCGGCAAGACCGTCAAGGGGACCTCCGGCCGCTTCGGCGACGTCTTCAACCCGAATACCGGCGAGGTGCAGGCCAAGGTGGCGCTCGCCAAGCATTCGGAGGTCGAGCACGCCATCGCCAATGCCGAGGCCGCGCAGCCCGCCTGGGCGGCGACCAATCCGCAGCGCCGCGCCCGCGTGATGTTCAAGTTTCTCGATCTGATCGCCAAGGATTTCGAGAACCTCGCCAAGCTCTTGTCGTCCGAGCACGGCAAGGTGATCGCCGATGCGCGCGGCGACATCCAGCGCGGCGTCGAGGTCGTGGAATTTGCCTGCGGCATTCCGCATCTGCTCAAGGGCGAGTACTCGGAAGGCGCCGGCCCCGGCATCGACCTTTATTCGATGCGCCAGCCGCTCGGCGTCGTCGCCGGCATCACGCCGTTCAATTTCCCCGCCATGATCCCGCTGTGGAAGTGCGCGCCGGCGATTGCCTGCGGCAACGCCTTCATCCTCAAGCCGTCGGAGCGCGATCCCTCGGTGCCGATGCGCATCGCCGAACTGTTCCTTGAGGCCGGCCTGCCGCCGGGCATCCTCAACGTCGTCAACGGCGACAAGGAGGCGGTCGACACCCTGCTCAACGACCCGCGGGTCAAGGCCATCGGCTTCGTCGGCTCCTCGGCCATCGCCGAGTACATCTATGCGACCGGCTGCGCCAACGGCAAGCGCGTGCAGTGCTTCGGCGGCGCCAAGAACCACATGATCGTGATGCCCGACGCCGACATGGATCAGGCGGTCGATGCGCTGATCGGCGCCGGCTACGGCTCGGCCGGCGAGCGCTGCATGGCGGTGTCGGTCGCCGTGCCGGTCGGCAAGAAGACCGCCGACATCCTGCTCGACAAGCTCATCCCGCGCGTCGAAGGCCTCAAGATCGGTCCCTCGACCGACGACAAGGCCGACTACGGGCCGATGGTGACGCGGGCGCTGCTCGACAAGGTGCGCGGCTATATCGACACCGGCGTCAAGGAAGGCGCCAAGCTCGTGGTCGACGGCCGCGGCTTCAAGCTGCAGGGCTACGAGAACGGCAACTTCATCGGCGGCTGTCTGTTCGACGACGTGAAGCCGAACATGACGATCTACAAGGAAGAGATCTTCGGCCCCGTGCTGTCGGTGGTGCGCGCCAAGGACTACGAGGAGGCGGTGCGGCTGCCCTCCGAGCACGAATACGGCAACGGCGTCGCCATCTTCACCCGCGACGGCGACGCCGCGCGCGATTTCGCCCAGCGCGTCAATGTCGGCATGGTCGGCGTCAACTTCGCGATTCCGGTGCCGCTGTCGTATTACACCTTCGGCGGCTGGAAGCGCTCCGGCTTCGGCGACCTCAACCAGCACGGCCCGGATTCGGTGCGCTTCTACACCAAGACCAAGACGGTGACCTCGCGCTGGCCGTCCGGCATCAAGTCCGGCGCCGAATTCGTGATCCCGACGATGAAATGAGCGGCCGCATGGGGGCGGCGCGCATGGCCGGGAGCATCGCCGCGGCATTGGCGCTCGGCGCCTGCGCCACCGAGCAGGGCCCGGCCCCGCCGACGCCGCTGCCGCAGAGCGACATGACCGGACGCTGGATGCTGTCGGCGCCCAATGCGCCGCCTTGCGGCATGGACTTCCAGGGCGTTCCCGGTCAGCCGCAGGGCACGGTCACGCCCGACGGCGGCTGCCCCGGCAATTTCTACATGAGCCGGCGCTGGACCTTCACCCAGGACACGCTGACGCTGACCATCGCCGACGAGGACAACCAGCCGCTCGGCCAGCTCGCCTTGGGCGACGGCCGTTTCACCGGCAAGTCGACCGCCGGCACGCCGCTGACCCTGCAACGCTGAACGGAAAACGCCATGGCCGAATACCAGCTCTACTGCTTCGCGCAATCCGGCAACGCCTACCGCGCCGCGCTGATGCTCAACTTGATCGGCGCCGACTGGGAGCCGGTCTGGGTCGATTTCTTCGGCACGGCGCCGCAGCGCACACCGCAGTTTCGCGAGACCATCAACGAGATGGGCGAAGCGCCGGTGCTGGTGCACGGCAAGAAGAAGCTCACGCAGTCTGGCGTGATCCTGACTTACCTATCGAACCACAGCGGCAAGTTCAAACCGCAGGGCGAGGACGAGGAGCTGGAGGCGCTGCGCTGGATCATCTTCGACAATCAGAAGGTCAACGGTTTTCTCGGGCCGTTCCGCTTCCTGAAGAACTTTGCCAAGCCTGCCGGCGACCCCGCAGTGATGGCGTTCTTGAAAGGCCGCATCGACGCCAGCCTCGCCATCGTCAACAAGCGGCTCAGCGGCCGGCACTTTCTGGCGAGCGACAGGCCGACCATCGCCGACGTTTCGATGACAGCTTACCTGTATTACCCAGCGGAAGAATTCGGCTTCGATATCGCCAAGGATCACCCGGCGATCGGCGCTTGGCTCAAGCGCATGCAGGCTTTGCCCGGCTGGAAGCACCCTTACGATCTGATGCCCGGCTATCCGTTCGGCACCCAGGGCTACCGCAACCGCTGACGCCCCACGGGCGCGGGCTGCCGCCTCAGTTCAGACGTGCCGGACGTTCGTCGTCGCCGCCGAGATCGGGCGGCTGGGGCGCAGCCGATGCCCCCTCGCCTTGCGCCGGCGCTGCCGCAGCGGTGACGGCCTCGGCGTCCTTGCGCTGATAATTGCGGTAGGACAGCCAGCCGAGCGGCAGACAGGCGAGGTAGGCGAGCGTGCCGAGCGTCAGCACCACCCACGGGTAGCTGATCAGCAGGGCAAAGAACAGCACGACGACAACAAAGACCGGCAGCACCATCTCCGGCGGCACGCGCTTGCCGACGCGCTTGCCGGAGAACACCGGCAGCCGCGACACCATCAGCATCGCAATCGCCAGCGTGTAGAAGAAGGCGAGCCAGATCACGACCAGCCCGGCCGGCGCGCCAAGCAGGTCGAGGTAGATCGGCAGCAGCACGGTGATGGCGCCGGCCGGCGCCGGAATCCCGGTGAAGAAATTGCCGGCCCAGATCGGCTGGTTGGGCTCGTCGATCATCACGTTGAAACGCGCCAGCCGCAACGCGGCGCAGATCGCAAACACCAGAGCCGCGATCCAGCCCGCCGACTTCAGCTCGTGCAGGCCCCAGAAATACAGAATCAGCGCCGGCGCCACGCCGAAATTGACGAAGTCGGCGAGGCTGTCGAGCTCGGCGCCGAAGCGCGAGGTGCCCTTGAGCATGCGCGCGAGCCGGCCGTCGACGCCGTCGAGCAGCGCGGCGAACACGATGGCAGCGAGCGCCAGCTGGGTATTGCCTTCGACCGCCATGCGCATGGCGGTGAGCCCGGCGCAGAGCGCCAGCAGCGTGATCAGATTGGGCAGCAGCACGCGCACCGGAATCTGCCGGAAACGGCGGCGGTGCGGCGACGACGGCGGCGTCGGATCGAACGGCGGAAAGACCATGAGTTCCCTATAGCAGATTGCGCATTTTCCTGGCAGCGCAGTCGCAGCGGTTGGTGAATATCTAATACCGCCGAATTCTTATGCAATCGCTGCAAATCGAAGCACGGCACCGATCGGCCGTGGCCTCGGTTTTCGCCAACAGCGGAGGTTTTCGCCGGAAACCGGGCCCATTCGACTTTCGTCCGGCTGGTCCGCATTTTGCTTGGTTGAGGCGGCCGGACGGAAATGAGGAGCCTGTAATGTCCGTCTCCATCACCCAGCCTTTGGCGGTGCCGACCGCATCCGCGCGATGGGTCCAGCTGGTGCTTGGCGTCATCGCAATGATGTCGATCTCCAGCCCGCAATATGTCTGGACGCTGTTTACGAAATCATTTCAGACGACCATCGGCACCACGCTTCCCGCCATCCAGATCACCTTTTCGATCCTGATCGTGCTGCAGACCTGGCTATCGCCATTGCAAGGGTACCTGATCGACAAATTCGGCCCGCGCCTGCTGATCGCCTTCGGCTGCGCCCTGTCGGGCGCCGGCTGGATCACGTCGGCCTATGCGACGAGCCTGACCGGCCTCTATCTGACCTATGGCCTGCTCTGCGGGGTCGGCACCGGCATCGTCTATATCGGCATTATCGGCTTGATGGTGCGCTGGTTCCCGGACCGGCGCGGCTTCGCCACCGGCATGGTGGCGGCCGGCTACGGTTTCGGCGCCATCGTCACGACCTTCCCGATCAACACCATGCTGGCAACCGCCGGCTATCAGCACACGCTGGTGGTGTTCGGCTTCATTCTCGGCATTGTCGGAGCGCTCGCGGCTTTGGCGATGCGCATGCCGCAATCCAACGAAAAATTGCCGGCCGCCGCCATCACGACGTCGAAAAAGAACGTGGCGCCGGCCGCGATGATCCGCACACCGGTCTTTTGGCTGATGTTTGCGATGATGACCATGATGTCGACCGGCGGCCTGATGATCATCTCGCAATTCGCAGCCTTTTCGACCGATTTCGGCGTGACCAAGATGATGGTCCTCGGCCTGGCCGCTCTGCCGTTCGCGTTGACGCTCGACCGCATCACCAACGGCCTGACGCGGCCGTTCTTCGGCTGGGTGTCGGACCGCATCGGCCGCGAGAACACCATGGCGCTCGCCTTCCTGATGGAGGCGGCGGCGGTCGGCGCGATGGTGCTGCTGCGCGATAACACGCTCGCCTTCGTGCTGCTGTCGGGCGTGGTGTTCTTCGGCTGGGGCGAGATCTTCTCGCTGTTCCCCTCGACGCTGACCGACACATTCGGCACCAAATACGGCACGACCAATTACGGCGTGCTGTACATGGCGCAGGGCATCGGCTCGGTGCTGGGCGGCCCGCTCGCCGCGCTGCTGCACGACATGGCCGGCAGTTGGCTGCCGGTGTTCGCCATCATCATCGCAATGGATGCGATCACGGGGATTCTGGCATTGGTCGCGCTCAAGCCGTTACGCCAGGCCTACGCGAAATCCTGACCGCGGCATTGCCGGGCCGGCGCTCAGCCGGCCCGGAAGGCGCGGACGGCGTCGGATTGGCGCAGGTCGGCGAGCACGGTCTCGCCGGCAATCGCGGTCTGCCCGACCGCGACCTGCGGCGTCACGCCTTCCGGCAGGTAGACGTCGAGGCGCGAGCCGAAGCGGATCATGCCGAAGCGCTCGCCGGCAGCGATCGACTGGCCGGCCTTGACGAAGCAGACGATGCGCCTGGCGACGAGGCCGGCGATCTGCACCACGGCGACGCGGGCCGCGCCCGTCGCGATCACCAGCGAATTGCGCTCGTTGTCGAGGCTCGCTTTGTCAAGGTCGGCGTTGAAGAACTTGCCGGGCTGATAGACGATTTTCTCGACCTGGCCTGCCACCGGGCTGCGGTTGATGTGGCAGTCGAACACGCTCATGAAGATCGAGATGCGCGGCAGCGGCGCAGCGCCGAGGCCGAGCTCGTGAGGCGGCGCGGCGGCGGTGATCTGGCTGATGCGTCCATCGGCCGGCGCCACCACCAGCCCGTCACGCACCGGCGTCACGCGCGGCGGGTCGCGGAAGAATAACGCGCACCACAACGTAAGTCCTGTTCCGATCCAGCCGAGCGGCGTCCAGATCCAGAACAGGATCAGGCTCGCCAGCGCGAAGGCGCCGATGAAGGGATAGCCCTCCGGCGTGATCGGGACGAGCTGGGAACGGATCGAGTTGGCGATCGACATGGCTTATTCGGCGGCATCCGCCGGCAGATCGGCCGGCGCCTGGGGAGCGGCGAGCTCCTCCTCCGCCAGCGGCGGCGGGTTGCGGTTGGGCGCGGCCTCGTCCTCGGCGGCGCGGGCGAGCTTCTCGCGCGCCTCCTCGGCCTCGCGCTGCCGGTTCCACATGCTGGCGTAGAGGCCGTTTTTGGCCAGCAGTTCGTAGTGCGTACCGCGCTCGACGATCTCGCCCTGGTCGAGCACGACGATCTCGTCGGCGCCGACGATGGTCGACAGCCGGTGCGCGATGACGAGCGTGGTGCGGCCGGACGAGACGCGCTCGAGCGCGTCCTGGATTTCCTTCTCGGTGTGGCTGTCGAGGGCGGAGGTCGCCTCGTCGAGCAGCAGGATCGACGGCGCCTTGAGGATGGTGCGGGCGATGGCGACGCGCTGCTTCTCGCCGCCGGAAAGCTTGAGGCCGCGCTCGCCGACCTCGGTCTCGTAGCCCTTGGGCGCGAGGCGGATGAAGCCGTCGATCTGCGCCAGCCGCGCCGCCTCCTCGACCTCGGCGTCGCTCGCGTCCCAGCGCCCGTAGCGGATGTTGTAGCGGATGGTGTCGTTGAACAGCACGGTGTCCTGCGGCACCATGCCGATGGCCTCGCGCAGCGATTTCTGCGTCACCCTGGCGATGTCCTGGCCGTCGATGGTGATGCGCCCGCCGGACAGGTCGTAGAAGCGGTAGATGAGCCGCGAAATCGTCGACTTGCCGGCGCCGGAGGGGCCGACCACGGCCACCGTCTTGCCCGCCGGCACCGCGAAGCTGATGCCCTTGAGGATGCGGCGGCCGGGCTCGTAGGAGAAGACGACGTTGTCGAAGCGGATGTCGCCTTTGCCGACCTTGAGCGGCCGGGCGTCCGGCGCGTCCTTGACCTCCGGCTCGCGGCCAAGGATCGAGAACATGATCTCGATGTCGGTGATCGCCTGCTTGATCTCGCGGTACACCATGCCCATGAAATTGAGCGGCTGGTAGAGCTGGATCATCATGGCGTTGATCAGCACGAAATCGCCGACCGTCTTGCTGCCGGCCTCGATCTCGGTGGCGCACAGCACCATGGCGCTGGCGAGCCCGATGGTGAAGATCACCGCCTGCCCGGCATTGAGCACGGCGAGCGAGGTGTAGGCCTTGACGCTGGCATCCTCGTAGCGCGCCATCGAGCGGTCGTAGCGGGCGGCCTCGCGCTGTTCGGCGCTGAAGTACTTCACCGTCTCGTAATTGAGCAGCGAGTCGATCGCCTTGACGTTGGCGTCGGTGTCGCTGTCGTTCATCTTGCGGCGGATGCCGATGCGCCATTCGGTGGCGTGGTAGGTGTAGGTCATGTAGACCGCGACGGTGACCAGGATCGCCAGCACGTAGCGCCAGTCGAAATGCCACATCAGCACGGCCAGGATCAGCGCGAGCTCGATGATGGTCGGCGCCAGCTGCAGGATGACCATGCGCACGATGGTCTCGATGCCGTTGCGGCCGCGCTCCAGAACGCGCGTCAGGCCGCCGGTCTTGCGCTCGAGGTGGAAGCGCAGCGACAGCTCGTGCATGTGGATGAAGGTGCGGGTGGCGAGCCGCCGCACCGCGTGCATGGCGACCTTGGCGAACACGCCGTCGCGCAGCTGCGTCAGCGCGCCCATCAGGATGCGCATGCCGCCATAGGCGATGGTCATGGCGAGCGGCGCGGCGAGCGCCCAGGCGAACCAGTCCGAGGCGCCCACCGGCGCGGTGCCGTGGCCGGCGAGCGCATCGGTCGCCCATTTGAAGGTGAAGGGCACGGCGATGGTGGCAAGCTTGGCCGCGAGCAACAGCACCATGGCGCCGAGCACGCGCAGCTTCAGGTCGCGCCGGTCGGCGGGCCAGATATAGGGCCACAAATGCACCAGCGTGCGCAGCAGCGCGCCGCGGCTTGCGGAAACGGCAGGTTTGTCGCCGGAGGACGCCGGGTGGCCGTGGGGGGCGGTCATGGGCCCTTCATATAGGCGGATTCTCCGCCGTAATCATCCCGTGGGCGCGATAAACCTCCGCAACCACAATGGTTTTCCGCCGTTGTCTTGACGCCGCCACAACCGCAGCGCACATGCAGGCCATGAACAAAATCGAGAATCTCAGCAAAATCCGCAAAATTTGCGTCTACTGCGGCTCCGGACCCGGCACCGATCCGGCTTTCGTCCAGGCCGCCCGCGACTTCGGCAAAATCCTCGCCGAAAACCGCATCGGCCTGGTCTTCGGCGGCGGCAATGTCGGCATGATGGGCGAGCTCGCGCGAGCGGTGCTGGCGCACGGCGGCGCGGTCAACGGCATCATCCCCGAATTCCTGGTCGAGCGCGAGCACGCGCTGCGCACCGCGCACGGCCTGACCGTCACCCGCGACATGCACGAGCGCAAGCGCAAGATGTTCGAGCTGGCCGACGCCTTCGTGGCGCTGCCGGGCGGCGTCGGCACGCTCGAGGAAATCGTCGAGCAAATGACCTGGGCCCAGCTCGGCCGCCACAAGAAGCCGATCCTGCTCGCCAATATCGCCGGCTTCTGGGAGCCGCTCTGCGCCTTGCTCGATCACATGAAGGCGCTGCAATTCATCCGCGGCGATCTGAATTTCGATCTGCTGGTGGCGAACGCGGTCGGCGACATCCTGCCGATGCTGCAGCAGGCGGCCGCGGCGACGCCGGACGAGGCCAAGCGGATGAAGACCGCCGAGCCCGAGCGGCTGTAGGTCTCACCCTCCCCCTCCAGGGGAGGGTGAAGCGCGATTGCCGCGCGCGCCCCCGCAATGACGCGCATGCGCTTCATTTCACGAACGTCACCGCCTCGATGCGGTTGCCGTCCGGATCGCGGATGAAGGCGGCGTAATAGCCCTCGCCGTGCCGCGGCCGCAAGCCCGGCGCGCCGTCGCTGCCGCCGCCGGCGGCGAGCGCCGCGGCATGGAAGGCGTCGACCATGTCGGTCGAGAGCGCGCGCAAACAGACATGCGCGCCGTCACCCGGCGCCGCCATGGCGCCGCGCAGGTTGAGCCAGAATTCCGGATAGCTCTTGCCGAAGCCGACGGTCGCCGGCCGCGTCTCCAGCCGCATCATGCCGAGGCTGCCGAGCACCGCCTCGTAGAAGCGTGTGGCTGCGGCGAGATCGCGGACCGATATGGAAACGTGATCGATCATCATTCGCCTCAACTATCGCCGTCATCCTGAGGTGCGAGCGACGCGAGCCTCGAAGGATGACGGGCACTGTCCGGGCCGTCGCCCTTCAAGGGCCGCGCTCCGCGCGGCCACCTCAGGGTGACGGACTTAACCCGGCGCGCCCGACTTCACCAGCTTGTAGATAATCGAATCCATCAGCGCCTGGAACGAGGCGTCGATGATATTGGCCGACACGCCGATGGTGGTCCAGCGCTCGCCCTGTCCGTCCTCGCTCTCGATCAAAACGCGCGTCACCGCCTCGGTGCCGCCGTTGAGAATACGGACGCGGTAGTCGGTGAGCTTGAGGTCGTCGATGTATTTCTGGTACTTGCCGAGGTCCTTGCGCAGCGCCAGGTCGAGCGCGTTGACCGGGCCGTTGCCCTCGGCCGCCGAGATCATGTTGTCGTCGCCGATCTTCACCTTGACCACGGCCAGCGTGACGGTGACGCGCTCGCCCTTGGCATTGTTGCGCTGCTCGACATTGACGTCGAACTGGGTGACGTCGAAGAAATTCGGCACCGTGCCGAGCGTGCGCCGCGCCAGCAGCTCGAAGGAGGCGTCCGCCGCCTCGTAGGCATAGCCGATGGCCTCGCGCTCCTTGACGATCTCCAGGAGGCGGCCGATGCGGCTGTCGTTTTTGTCGACCTTGAGGCCGATGCGGTCGAGCTCGGCCAGCACGTTCGAGCGTCCCGCCTGCTCCGACACCAGCACCTTGCGCTTGTTGCCGACGCGCTCCGGCGCGACGTGCTCGTAGGTCGCCGGGTCTTTCTTGATGGCGGAGGCGTGAATACCGGCCTTGGTGGCAAAGGCGCTGTCGCCGACATAGGGCGCGTGGCGGTCGGGGGCGCGGTTGAGCCGCTCGTCGAGGGCGTGGCTGACCTGCGCGAGCTTCTTCAACGCGGCGTCGCTGACGCCGATGTCGAAGCGGTCGGCGAATTCCCGCTTGAGCTTGAGCGTCGGAATGAGCGAGACCAGGTTGGCGTTGCCGCAGCGCTCGCCGAGACCGTTGAGCGTGCCCTGGATCTGGCGGGCGCCGGCGCGCACGGCGGCGAACGAATTGGCCACCGCCTGCTCGGTGTCGTTGTGGGCGTGGATGCCGACGCGATCGCCGGGGATGACCTTGCAGACCGCGGCGACGATCGCTTCCACCTCGTGCGGCAGCGTGCCGCCATTGGTGTCGCACAGCACGACCCAGCGCGCGCCCTCGTCGTAGGCCGCCTTGGCGCAGGCCAGCGCGTAGCTGGGGTTGGCCTTGTAGCCGTCGAAGAAATGCTCGCAGTCGAGCAGCACTTCGCGGCCCTTCGCCTTGGCGGCACGCACGCTGTCGCGGATCGAGGCGAGGTTTTCCGCCTCGGTGGTCTCGAGCGCGACCTTGACGTGATAGTCCCACGACTTGGCGACGAAGCAGATGGCGTCGGCTTTCGCTTCGAGCAAGGCGGCAAGGCCCGGATCGTTCGAAGCGGAGCGCCCCGGCCGCCGCGTCATGCCGAAAGCGGTGAACGTCGTCTTCAGCTCGCGGTCCCTGGCGAACAATTCGCTGTCGGTCTGGTTGGCGCCGGGATAGCCGCCTTCGACATAGTCGATGCCTAGCTCGTCGAGCATTTGGGCG
Source organism: Pseudolabrys sp. (assembly GCA_035651255.1). Taxonomy (GTDB): domain Bacteria; phylum Pseudomonadota; class Alphaproteobacteria; order Rhizobiales; family Xanthobacteraceae; genus Pseudolabrys. Next base: position 35,488 of record DASRGB010000021.1, on the reverse strand, counting down.
ATCGCCAGCTTGTCGGCGAGCGTGAAGTCGACGCCGTTGGTCTGCGCGCCATCCCGCAACGTCGTGTCGAACAGGTAGAGGCGTTCTTTCATCGGCGGCCTCTCTTTTCTTCATCTCCCCCGCTTGCGGGGGAGGTCGACGCGCGTAGCGCGTCGGAAGGGGGCGCTTTTCGGGACGCCCAAGTGCAAAGAGCACCCTCCCCAACCCTCCCCCCGCAAGCGGGGGAGGGAGAAGAAGGGCGCGCCGTCGCGCAGCGTGGTGTCGCAGAGATAAAGCCGCTCCCGCGCCATTGTTCTCACCACAGGTAATAGTTCGCGGCCACCGCGATCGCGACGATGAGCGCGACGACAGCCAGCACGATATGGTGACGCCGGATTTCCATCAGGTCAGCCGGTAGACGACATAGAACGCGAGCAGCAGAGCGGCGATGAGCACGCCGTATTTCAGCACGATGTAATAGAGCCAGTGGCGCGGGAACGGGGTGTCGGGCTTGTCCATCAGGCGCTCCCTTTGGCGAGCTGCTTGTGCAGCGTGGTGTTGGCGAGCCATTCGCCGGCAAGCGAAATCGAGTTGCGCTGCTGCGCGACATAGCCGCGCTTCTCGAAGAAGCCGCGCGCACTGTCGCTGGCATCGACGCTGAGCCTGGCGACGCCGCGGGAGCCGGCGAGCTTCTCCAGCGCGTCGATGAGCATGGCGCCGACCCCCTGCCCGGCCACCGCCGGGTGCACATAGAGCATTCCAATTTTGTCCTTGCCTTCGAGCGAGGCAAAGCCCACGGCCGAGCCGTCGAGCGTCGCGATCAACGTCAGTTGCGAGGCGAGGTCCCTGCCGAATTCGTCGATATCCTCGGCGGCGGAGGCCCAGGCCTCCTGCTGCGCCTCGCTGTAGTCGTCGCCGGTCAGTTGCGCGATCGCGGCGCGGAAGATTTCGGCCAGAATCGGCGCGTCGGCCGACAGGAACGGCCGCAGCGCCAATTTGGGATGCGCCTGCGCACTCATCGGGCAAGCCTCTTCTTACCCTCTCCCCTTGTGGGAGAGGGTGGACGCGAGCGCAGCGAACGGCCGGGTGAGGGGGAGCCGATAAAAGCCCCCTCACCCGCCTCGCGGCTTCGCCGCTCGGCACCCTCTCCCACAAGGGGAGAGGGTTTCAGAGTGCGCCTCGCCGTCATCGCGCGATCTCCCATCTCTCCGTCACCTCCCCCGCTTGCGAGGGAGGTCGACGCGTGTAGCGCGTCGGGAGGGGGCATCTATCGCTTCCCGCGCGAACAATGCGCCCCATCCCCAACGCTCCCCAGCTTGCGGGGAAAGAAGCAGGCAAGAGCGCGCGGCACGTCACCCCGATCATCGCGCGATCTCCCAGGTGGTGCCATCCTTGGAATCCTTCAGCACGACCCCCATAGCGGCGAGTTCGTCGCGGATGCGATCGGACTCCTTGAAGTTCTTGGCCTTGCGCGCGGCATTGCGCGCGTCGATCAAGCCGGCCACCTTACTTTCGTCGATCGCGGCCGAAGCGCGGCGCCGCGCCTTCCAGTCGGCGGCGGTGCCCTGCAATACGCCGATCAATTGCGCGCTGGCTTTGAGACAGGCCGCCGCCGGCTTTGCGCCCTTGAGTGCCTCGGCGCGCAACTCGTGCAGCGCGGCCAGCGCCTTCGGTGTGTTGAGATCGTCCGCCAAGGCATCGAGCGCGTCGGCGCAAAGATAGCCGGGCGCGGCATCGGCGGTCAGATCGTACCAGCCGTCGAGAACTTTGGTGCTCTCCTCCAGCCCCTTCACCGTCCAGTCGATCGGCTGGCGGTAATGCGTGCGCAGCATATTGAGGCGCAGCACCTCGCCCGGCCAATCCCGCAGCAACTCATGGATGGTGACGAAATTGCCGGCCGACTTCGCCATCTTCTCGCCTTCGACCTGCAAGAAGCCGTTGTGCATCCAATAATTCGCCATCACCTTGGTATGAAAGGCGCAGCGCGACTGCGCGATCTCGTTCTCGTGGTGCGGAAAGACGAGATCGATGCCGCCGCCGTGGATGTCGAAGGTCTCGCCGAGGTGCTTCCAGGCCATGGCCGAGCACTCGATGTGCCAGCCCGGACGGCCCGGCGCCGCGATGCCGGCGGGCGACGGCCAGGACGGCTCGCCCGGCTTCGACGGCTTCCACAGCACGAAGTCCATCGGGTCCTTCTTGAACGGCGCCACCTCGACGCGCGCCCCGGCGATCATTTCGTCGAGCGAGCGATTTGACAGCCTGCCGTAGTCTTTCATCGCCGCGACGTGGAACAGCACGTGGTCCTGCGCCACGTAGGCGCAGCCGTTCTTCACCAAGCGCTCGATGATCTCCTTCATCTGCTCGATGTGCTCGGTGGCGCGCGGCTCCACCGTCGGCTCAAGGCAGCCGAGCGCCGCGACGTCGGCCTTGAAGTTTCTGTAGGTCTCCTCCGTCAGCTCGCGGATGGAAATGCCGCGCTCGGCGGCGCGGGCGTTGATCTTGTCGTCGACGTCGGTGACGTTGCGCACATAGCTGACGTGGTCCGGCCCGTAGATGTGGCGCAGCAGGCGGAACAGCACGTCGAACACGATCACCGGCCGGGCATTGCCGATATGGGCGAAGTCGTAGACCGTCGGCCCGCAGACATACATGCGCACGCGCGAGCGATCGATCGGCACGAAGGGCCGCTTGTCCCGCGTCAGCGTATCGTAGAGCCTGAGCTCCATAGACGGATACCTATCGGCCCCGCTGGCCGGGCGTCCTACGCTCTCAACTTTGAGAAAAGACGGCCGCAGCCAGCGTTGTGCGCTAGCGAATAATCTCGCGGCAAATGCCGTGAGTTTGGTTAAGGCCGTTCATCACGGCGCACAATGCTCGACTTGGGCGCGGCCCGTCAAGGCCCGCCAACCGGCGCGGAACGGGCGGAAAACCTCGGTTAATCGCGCCTTAACGGTTTTGGCGGCATTCTCGGCATCGGCGCCTCTGCGCGCCTCCATAGAAAGCGGGCGAACCCCATGCGGACACTTGTGGTCAGTCTAGCGGCCGTTCTCTGCCTCTGCCTTGCCGGCGCGGCGCAGGCCGAGCGGCGCATGTTCATCATCGGCGCGGACGCCGGCGGCTACGGCGTCGACCGCTGCCTCGAGTCCGGCGCCAAGTGCGGCGCGGCCGCGGCCAACGCCTATTGCAAGAGCCACCAGTACGAGACCGCGATGTCCTACCGCAAGGTCGACCGCGACGAGATCACCGGCGCGATCCCGGCGGGCGGCGGCTGCAGCGGCGCCAAATGCGACGACCTCGTCGCCATCGTCTGCACGCGCTGACAACGCCAAACGTTTTGCATGACGCCCGGCCCGAAAGGCCGGGCGTTTGCTTTTTCAGACTTCCCAGCCGATCAGGCGGTCGAGCGACCAGGCGCCGCCGCCGCGCACCATGAAGTGCAGCACCACGATCGCCCAGAACAGCGGGTATTCGATGCCGCGGTTCTCCCAGGCAAAGCCGAATTGCCAGTGATAGGTGACGATGGCGATGACCAGGAAGCCGATGATGGGCCCGGCGACGAGGCGGGTGAGAAAGCCGAGCGCGAGGCAGGCGCCGCAGACGAATTCGACCGTGCCGACGATGGAGGACCAGAACAGGCCGTCCTCGAAGCCGACGCTTTCAAGAAATTTTGCCGCCGCCGCCTTGTCGCCGAACAGAATCGGATAACCATGGATGGCGAGCGAGCCGCCGGCCATGAGCCTGATGAGCGGCTCGGTGACGGGTGCAAAGGTGCGGTAGATGCCGCCGAAAATCGGGACGATGAGCCGCTGGTCTGCCATGACCGCCCCCCGAAAGCGTTTGCGCGGCGAGCCTAGCACGTCGCGGCGCCGTCGGCCGCGATGTCGGAACGCATTGGCGCCGCGGGCGTTGACGGCCGGGCAAGGGATGCCGCAATGACCATCGTCCTGATCAGCCTGTTCGGTTCGCTCCTTGTCGTGGTGGTGCGCGGTCCGGGCCCGCTGACGCGCCGGCTCGCCGCCCTGCGCGGCTGGCCGGCGCAGAAAAACCGCCCGATCCGCCAGTAAAATCGCCCGATCCGCCAGTAGCTTACAAAGTTACAAAGCGGTTGCACCCGGTCCGGAGTTCGGCCACTGTGCTCGCGGCTGCGATGCAGGGCCGTTCGCCATGACCGACCACAATGTGCAACCGGTGTCGAAGGTGTCGACGGTGTCGAGCGCGCCCCCCCTCAAACTCGACGACTTCCTGCCCTACCGGCTCAACGTCTGCTCGGCCTTGGTCACCCAGGCGCTGTCGCGCATTTATGCCGGGCGCTACAAGATCGGCGTGCCGGAATGGCGGGTGCTGGTGACCCTCGGCGAGTTCGGCGTGATGACCGCCAAGGCGATCGGCACCCACAGCCACATGCACAAGACCAAGGTGTCGCGCGCCGTCGCCCTGCTCGAGCGGCGCAAACTGGTGGCGCGCAAGGCCAACCGCGACGATCTGCGCGAGGCCTTTCTGTCGCTGACGCCGGCCGGCCGCGAGGTCTACGACGAGCTTGCGCCGGCGGCTCTGGATTTCGTGCGTCAGCTCATGGATACGGTCGACGCCGCCGACCGCGCCGCGCTCAACCGCGCCATCACCAAGCTGATCGAGCGCTCGGCGCAGCTCACCGTCGGCGTCGCCACCGCCTCGGCGCTGCGCTAGCCTGCGTCATAGCCCGGGACATCCGCCGTGAAGCTCTACACGTTCTTCCGCTCCTCCGCCGCCTACCGCGTGCGCATCGCGCTCAACCTCAAGGGCCTGCGCTACGACATGGTGCCAATCCATCTGAGCAGGGACGGCGGCGAGCAGCACAAGGCGGACTATGTCGCGATCAATCCGCAGATGCGGGTGCCGGCGCTGACGCTCGATGGCGGCGATATTCTCAACCAATCGCTCGCCATCATGGAATATCTCGACGAAACGCATCCCAAGCCGCCGCTGTTGCCGGCCGATGCACTGACCCGCGCCAAGGCGCGGGCGATCGCGCAGATCATCGCCTGCGACATCCATCCGCTCAACAACACCAGCGCGCTGCAATACCTCAAGAATGAGCTCAAGCATCAGCAGGCCGAGATCGACGCCTGGTATCGCCATTGGGTGATCCAGGGCTTCAAAGCGATCGAGGCGACGATTTCGCCCGCCCCTTACGTCTGCGGAGCGCAGGTGACGATCGCCGACTGCTGCCTGGTGCCGCAGGTATATAATGCGCGGCGGTTCAAGGTGCCGCTCGACGCCTTCCCCAAGATCGTCGCGGCCGACGCGGCCTGCCTCAAGCTCGAAGCCTTCGACAAGGCGCGGCCGGAAAACCAGCCGGATGCCGAGTGACGGCCGGCCGGCGGCCTGCTAGACCGCCCCACCCGCCGCCGTGGCAAGACTGCACTCATCGTGACCAAAACCAATCTTCCTCGTGTCGTCCTCTGGATGATCGGCGCCTTGCTGTCCTTCTCGGCCATGGCGGTGTCGATCCGCGAGCTGGCGCACGCCGGGTTCAACATTTTCGGGATCCTGGCGGTCCGCAGCGGCGGTTCGCTGGTGATCCTGTTGACGCTGTTGGCGGTGCGGCCGGGGCTGCGGGTGCATGCGCTGCCCCGGCGCATGGCGCTGAACACCCTGCGCAATACCGTGCACTACGCCTCGCAATATGCCTGGGCGCTCAGCCTGACGATGCTGCCGCTCGCCACGGTCTTCGCGCTGGAATTCACCATGCCGGCCTGGACGGCGCTGCTCGCAGTCTGGCTGCTGCACGAGCGCATGACCGTGAGCCGCCTCGGCGTCGTGGTGTTCGGCCTGATCGGCGTGCTGGTGATCCTGCGGCCGGGCCTTGCCGGTTTCAATCCGGCGGCCCTGCTCGTGCTGGCGGCCGCGGTCGGCTATGCCGTCACCATGATCACCACCAAGAAGCTGACCATGACCGAGACGACTTTCGGCATCATCTTCTGGATGGCGGTGATGCAATTCCCACTGTCGCTGTTGGGCAGCGATCCGCACGTCTTCCTGCAACTGCAACCCAAGGACATCTTACCCGTCCTGGGCGTGGCGATCGCGGGAACGAGCTCGCATTATTGTCTCAGCAACGCGTTCCGCGCCGGCGACGCCACGTTGGTGGTGCCGCTCGACTTCATGCGCATTCCGCTGATCGCGGTGGTCGGCTGGGCCTTCTACGGCGAATCGCTCGACATTTTCGTCCTACTCGGCGCGCTCATCATTGTGGCAGGCGTGCTCTGGAACCTGCGCGCGGAAGCCGCAAAACATGCGTGACGGCGACCCTCGCAGCGCCACAATTTAGGGGCTAGAGTGCCCGCCATGAGGGGAGCCGTCCGCACATCGCTCGCTGCCGCCATCGTCGCATCCGCCACGGTCACGGCCCTGGCGCAAACGCCGTCGGCCAATCCGGCCTGCCAGCGGCTCGAGGGTCAGTTGACCGCGCTCGAGCGCGGCAATACCGACCCGGCCCGCGCCGACCAGATACGCCAGGCCGACGATGCGGTGCAGCGCCAGCAGTTCGAGGTCGACAAGCTGGTCGCCCAGGCCCGCCGCATGGGCTGCAACAATACCGGGTTCTTCTCGATCTTCACGCCGACGTCGCCGCAATGCGGGCCGCTCAACCGGCGCATCGAGGACCAGCGCGACGCCCTCGAGCGCATGCAGAACCAGCTCGAGCGGCTGCAAGGCGGCACCGCCGAACGCGCCGCGCAACGCCAGTCGATCCTGATCGCGCTCGCCGACAACAATTGCGGCCCGCAATACCGCGCGGCGGCACGCGCCGGCGAGCAAGGCGGCTTCTTCGACCGGCTGTTCGGCGGCGGCTCGATCTTCTCGCCGCAGCCGAACGGCCCGATGGGCGGCACCTACCGCACCGTCTGCGTGCGCACCTGCGACGGTTATTATTTCCCGATCTCGTTCGAGACCTCGCCCGATCATTTCCGCGAGGACGAGCAAACCTGTCAGCGCATGTGCCCCGCCGCGGAGGTGCAGCTTTACACCTACCACAATCCCGGCGAGGAGATGACGCAGGCGGTCTCGCTGAACGGGCGTCTCTACACCGAATTGCCGGCGGCGTTTCAATATCGCAAGGCGTTGAGCCCGTCCTGCAGTTGCCGGCGCCCGGGCGAGAGCTGGGCCGAGGCGCTGCGCTTCAACGGCGGCGATACCACGCTCGCGCCCGGCGACGTTGTCGTCACCGAGCAGAACGCCGACCGCATTTCCCAAGGACAAGCCGGGCTCAAACCGGCCGCTCCTGCCGCCGTGAAGCCTCAGCCCAACACCGGCGACGCACTGGCCGACGCCCCCGGCGAGCCCGATCCCGCCAAGCGCAAGGTGCGCGCGGTCGGCCCCACGTTCCTGCCGCAGCACTGACGATCAGAAATCGAAGGCGTCGCTCTTGACGGCCTTGGCCTTGACCAGCGTCATGTCGGGCGGCGGCAGCGGCGTACCCGGATCGCGGAAGCGGTTGGTGATCGGATATCGCCGGTCGCGGCCGAAATTCTTCTGCGTCACCTTAACGCCCGGCGCCGCCTGACGGCGCTTGTATTCGGCGAGGTTGACCATGCGCTCGACCTTCATGACGACTTCACGGTCGAAGCCGGCCGCCACGATCGCCGAAATCGGCTCTTCGCGCTCGATCAGCCGTTCGAGGATCGGATCGAGCACCGCGTAAGGCGGCAGCGAATCTTCGTCCTTCTGGTTCTCGCGCAATTCGGCGGTGGGCGGCCGCGTGATGATGTTGTCGGGGATGACGTGTCCCGCAGGCCCCATCGCGTCGTCCGGCCTCCAGCCGTTGCGCAGCCGCGCCAGACGGAAAACCTCCGTCTTGTACAGATCCTTGATTGGATTGAAGCCGCCGTTCATGTCGCCATAGAGCGTGGCGTAGCCGACCGACATTTCCGATTTGTTGCCGGTCGTCACAACCATCAGATTGAACTTGTTTGAAATCGCCATCAGCGTGGTGCCGCGCGTACGCGCCTGCAGATTTTCCTCGCTGACGTCGCGCGGCAGACCGGAGAAGGCGGGCTTGAGCACGTGTTCGAAGCCTTCAACCGCAGGCGCGATCGGCAAGATTTCGTACCGCACGCCAAGCGCCTTGGCGCAAGCCGCGGCGTCATCAAGCGACTCCTGCGCCGTGAACTTGTAGGGCATCATCACGCAGCGCACGCGATCGGCGCCGAGCGCATCGACCGCGATCGTCGCGCACAACGCGGAATCGATGCCGCCGGAAAGGCCGAGCACCACGCCGGGAAAGCCGTTCTTGTTGACATAATCGCGCAAGCCAAGCATGCAGGCGGCGTAGTCGGCACGGTCGGAATCGGGCGCCTGAGCTTTCGGGCCGCCCTCGCAATGCCAGGTCCCGCCGCTGCGCGTCCATCGCGTCGTGACGACGGCTTCCCGAAAGGCGGGAAGCTGGAAGGCCAGACTGCGGTCGGCATTGAGCGCGAAGGACGCGCCTTCGAACACCAGTTCATCCTGGCCGCCGATCATGTTGGCGTAGATCAGCGGCAGCCCGGCCTCGACCACGCGCGGTACGGCGACGTTGAGGCGCTGGTCGATGACGCCGTGACGATACGGCGAGGCGTTGAGCACCAGCAGGATTTCCCCGCCGGTATCGGCGATGCATTCGACCGGTTCCGGACCCCAGATGTCTTCGCAGACCGGAATGCCGAGCCGCACGCCGCGGAAGCTCACCGGCCCCGGCAGCGGTCCGGGCACGAACACGCGCTTTTCGTCGAACACGCCGTAATTCGGCAGGTCGACCTTGTAGCGGAGCGTAATGGCACCGCCGTCGAGCAACGCCGCCGCATTGTACAGCTTGCCGTCGTCGAGCCACGGTGTGCCGACCACCAGCGCCGGGCCGCCGTCTGCGGTTTCGCGGGCCAGCGCTTCGATCGCGGCGCGGCAGGCGGCCTGGAAGGCCGGCTTGAGCACGAGGTCTTCCGGCGGATAGCCGGACATGAACAGCTCGGGGAAGATGACGAGATCCGCGCCCTGCCCGGCCGCCTCGGCACGTGCGCGGCGCACCCTCTCGGCATTGCCGGCGATATCGCCGACCGTGCAATTGAGCTGCGCGACGGCGATCGCCAGGGTATCGGCGGGGCGGGCGTTCACGCCACTAGAGGCCGGCAACGGCCGGCATCGGCACGGCGCGCCCCGAGCGCTCTTTCTTGAGCAATTCGGCGAGCAGGAAGGCGAGGTCGATCGCCTGCTCGGCATTGAGCCGCGGGTCGCAAACCGTGTGATAGCGATCGTTGAGATCGGCCTCGGTGATGGCGCGGGCGCCGCCGGTGCACTCGGTCACGTTCTGCCCGGTCATTTCCAGGTGCACGCCGCCGGCGTAAGAACCCTCGGCCTGATGCACCTCGAAGAAGTGGCGCACCTCCTTCAGGATCAGATCGAACGGCCGCGTCTTGTAGCCGGTCGCCGAGGTAATGGTGTTGCCGTGCATCGGATCGCACGACCACACCACGACCTTGCCTTCGCGCTGCACCGCGCGCGCGAGCCCGGGCAGGAGGTCGCCCACCTTGTCGGCGCCGAACCGGCCGATCAGGGTGAGACGGCCGGCCTCGTTGTCCGGGTTGAGAATGTCGATCAGCCGCAGCAGGTCGTCGGCCTTGAGCGACGGCCCGCATTTCAGCCCGATCGGGTTCTTGATGCCACGTGCATATTCGATATGCGCATGATCGTGCTGGCGCGTGCGATCGCCGATCCACAGCATATGGCCGGAGGTGGCGTACCAGTCGCCGGTCGTGGAATCGATGCGGGTGAAGGCCTGCTCGTAGCCGAGCAGCAGCGCCTCATGGCTGGTGTAGAAGTCGGTGGTGCGCAGTTCGGGATGGCTCTCGAGATCGAGACCGCAGGCCTGCATGAAACCGAGCGCTTCTGAAATGCGGTCGGACAACTCGACATAGCGGCGCGACTGCGGGCTGTCCTTGACGAAGCCGAGCATCCACTGCCGCACGCTGGCCAAGTTGGCGTAGCCGCCTTGTGCGAAAGCGCGCAGCAGATTGAGCGTCGCTGCCGATTGCCGGTAGGCCTCGATCTGGCGGCGCGGATCGGGACGGCGCGCGGTTTCGGTAAAGGCAATGTCGTTGATGATGTCGCCGCGGTAGCTCGGCAGCTCCTTGCCGTCGCGCTTCTCGGTGGGCGCCGAGCGCGGCTTGGCGAACTGGCCGGCGATGCGGCCGACCTTCACCACCGGGGAGGCAGCGGCATAGGTCAGCACCACCGCCATTTGCAGGAACATGCGGAAGAAGTCGCGGATGTTGTTTGGTCCATGCTCGGCGAAGCTTTCCGCACAGTCGCCGCCTTGCAGCAGGAAAGCCTGCCGGTTGGCGACCCGCGCCAGCGCCTTTTTCAGGTTGCGCGCCTCGCCGGCGAACACCAGCGGCGGGAAGCTGGCAAGCTGCTTTTCGACGTCGTCGAGCGCCTGCCGGTCCGGATAATCCGGGACCTGCTGAATAGGCTTTGCTCGCCAGCTGTCGGGCGTCCACCGCTCGGGCATGACCATCGCTCTCCGAAGGCGGCGGTTATACACCGCGTCCCAACCTCAGGCCAGATAATTGAAAGAATGAGGTTATTCGCGCCGCGGCTGATGGCGAGCCGGACCCCGCTTGCAACGCATGGTTGTTCTGCGAGAATTGCAAAAATCGGGATGCGGGGGGACCAAGATGCCAAATCCGGGCAAAGGCAAAGCCGTTCTCGACCTGGCGGTCACGCGTCTCAATCAGATCTATCGCAACGTGCTGGTGCCGAAGGACGACCCGAACTGGAACGGTCCCTGGGACTGCGCCGAATTCGCGTCGTGGCTGACCTACCAGTGCTACGGATTCCTCTACGGCATCGCCGACAACAACATGAACCCGCACACCGCCGACGCCTACACCGGCGGCTGGGAGCGCGATGCCCGCAGCAAAGGCCGCATCATTCCGTTCGCGACGGCGGCGCGCATTCCCGGCGCGTTCCTGTTGCGGTTCCCGCCGCAACCGGGCGCTATGGGGCATATCGTGGTGTCCGACGGCAGCGGCGGCACGGTCGAGGCCATGGGCCAGGCCTATGGCGTCACGCGCGGTCGCGTGGCGCATCGCGAATGGGACGTCGGCGTGCTGCTTCCCGGCGTCGACTACGACGACAGCGGCGTGCCCGGGCCGCATCCGGGCCCCGGCCAGCCGCCTCCCCCGCCGCCGCCGCTTCCACCCTCGACGCTGATCCTGCGCCGCCGCTCGCCGATGCATGCCGACGACCGCGTGCGCGCCTTGCAGACAAAGCTCAAGCAGCTTGGCTTTGATCCCGGCCCGATCGACGGTCTGTTCGGACCGCGAACCGAGACGGCGGTGATCGCCTATCAGGAAGCCAAGACGCTCGAAGTCGACGGCGAGGTCGGACCGCAGACCGGCCGTTCGCTCGGCCTGCCGTTCTGGCCCGCCAACGTCCCCATCCCGCCTTCAGAACAGCCGCAGCCGACGCACACGCCGGATCCGCCCGTCGTCGATTGGCCCGAAGAAACGCGATCCGTCATCGCATCGGCAAAGTTTTCGCAAATCCGCGACGAATACGTGGCGTTGTGGCGCACCATGGCGATCCGCGACAACAAGATCGCTGAAATCGACGGCCTCGTTAATCGCATCCTGATCGGGCGGCCTCGCTATGAGCATGTCGCCGCCGATTTCCCCGGCCTGCCGTGGGCGGAAATCGCGGTGCTGCACGCCATGGAGGGCAATGCCAGCTTCAACACCCACCTGCACAATGGCGATCCCATTTCCGCGCCGACGGTGAATTGGCCGCCCGGCCGTCCGCCCGGCTGGCAGGCGGGTATGCCGTGGGAAGCGAGCGCGAAGGACGCGATCACTTACGACGGGCTCGACGCCTGGCACGACTGGTCGCTGGCCGGCATGCTGTTCCGCTTTGAGCGCTTCAATGGAATGGGCACGCGCACGCGTTTCGGCCGTGCCACGCCCTATCTATGGAGCTACGCGAACCACTACGTCAGCGGGAAATACACCAGCGACCATGTCTACGACCCGGGTGCGATTTCCAAGCAGGCGGGGGCTGCGGTGCTGCTCCGGCGCATGGTGGACCGCAACATCATTCCGCCGCCGAGCGGGAGCTGACAGGCCGGCACTATTCCGCCGCCGCGCGCTCGTAGCTCACGGCCTTTTCGCGCAGCGTCACCAGTTCCTCGGCCGCGGTCGGGTGCACCGCCATGGTGGCGTCGAAGTCGGCCTTGGTCGCGCCCATCTTCACCGCAATGCCGATGACCTGGATGAGCTCGCCGGCATCCGGCCCCACGATATGGCAGCCAATCACGCGGTCGCTGACGCCGTCGACCAGGAGCTTCATGAAGGTGCGCGTGTCGCGGCCGGACAGCGTCGCTTTCATCGGCCGGAATGTCGTCTTGTAGACGTCGAGCCGGGCGCAGCGCTCGCGCGCCTGCGTCTCGGTCAGCCCGATCACGCCGACTTCGGGCTCGGAGAACACCGCGGTCGGCACATTGGCGTGATCGACCGGCGTCGGCTTGTTGCCGTAGACGGTGTCGGCGAAGGCATGGCCTTCGCGGATTGCGACCGGCGTGAGGTTGACGCGGTTGGTGACGTCGCCGACCGCATAGATGCTCGGCACCGAGGAGCGCGAATACTCGTCCACGTCGATGCCGCCGTGGGCGTGAATCTTGACGTGAACTTTGTCGAGGCCGAGGCCCATGACGTTGGGACGGCGGCCGATGGCGAACATCACCTTGTCGCTGGCGATGGTGCTGCGGTCGGACAGCCGCGTGACAAATTCATCGCCCGATTTCTCGACCGCCGCGATGGTGTGGCCGCAGATGATCGTTATGCCGCGGTTGCGCATCTCGTTGCGCAGGTGCTCGCGCACGTCGTCGTCAAAGCCGCGCAGGATGTTTTCGCCGCGATAGACGAGCGTCACTTCGCTGCCGAGGCCGGCGAAGATGGAGGCAAATTCCACGGCGATGTAGCCGCCGCCCTGGATCACGATGCGCCTGGGCAGCTCGGCGAGATGAAAGGCTTCGTTCGACGATATGACGTGATCGAGGCCGGGAATATGCGGGCCCATGTGCGGCCAGGCGCCGGTGGCGACGAGGATCGTTTCGGCGCGCACGCGCTCGCCGCTCGAAACAAGACGCACGGTGTGCGCGTCCTCGACCACGGCGCGGCTCTTGACCAAGGCCACGTTGTTGCGGTCAAGGGTGTTGGTATAGGCCGCTTCCAGCCGAGCGATTTCGCGATCCTTGTTGGCGATCAGCGCGGCCCAGTGGAACGTCGGTTCAGGCACGGTCCAGCCGTAGCCCGCCGCGTCTTCGAATTCGTCGGCAAAGCGCGAAGCGTAGACCAGCAGCTTCTTCGGCACGCAGCCGCGGATCACGCAGGTTCCGCCGACCCGGTATTCCTCGGCGACCATCACCCGGGCGCCGTAGGAGGCGGCAATGCGCGCCGCCCTCACGCCGCCTGACCCGGCGCCGATGACAAAGAGGTCGACGTCGCGCTCAGCCATCCGCCGCCGCCTTGTTTCGACGGCCGGTCACAATTCGTGGCCCCGCTTCTTCATCTCGTCGCGGATCATCCTGACCACCTGCTCCGACAAATTGTTCGCCCAGGTCTGGGCAAACACCATGCTGGAGTCGATGACTTTGGGCTGCTCGGTCAGCAACTTCTTGCCGGCCGGCGACTGGTAGAAAGCGAGGATGTCCTTGAGCTCCTGCTCGCTGAAATTCGTGGCGTAGAGCTTGGCCACTTCATCGTTGATTTCGCCGAAGCGCGGCTGCAAATCGGTGCGGAGCTTGGCGGCGACCTCGTTGAGATCCTTGGCCAGCCCGGGGTTCTGCTGCAAATAAAGCAGCTTGGCCTGCTCGACGACACCGGCAATGAGAGGATTGAACACGGTGGTCGCGCCGGTGGTCGCAATCAGTTGCTTTGCCACCGCCATGGATGCCGCCGACGGCTGCTGGGCCTGAACAACGGGAACGAACACGGTCAGCGCGGCTGCGGCCGCAACAAGGCGGGCGGCGCGTTGAATGGCCTCGATTACGCTCATTTCGTAGCTCCATTTGTCATGACAATTCAGGGCCGCTCGACGATTTTGACACCGTCGGGACCCGCCACAAGGGCCATCTCGGCGAGGCCGATAAACAGTCCGTGCTCCATAACCCCAGGAATCCCCGCCAGCGCATGCGCCACCGCCGTCGGATCGTCAATCTGCCCAAGGGCGGCATCGATAATCCAGTGGCCGCCATCCGTGACGAAAGCATGGCCGTCGCGGCCCAGCCGCAGTTTCAGCGGCCCGGGCGCCCGGATTGCGGCAAATGCCCGTTCGATCGCTCGCTGCGTGGCGAGAAGCCCGAAGGGGGCGACCTCGATGGGCAGCGGAAAACGCCCAAGCCGGGCGACCATTTTGCTTTGATCGGCGATCACGATCATTCTCGCCGAGGCGGCGGCGACGATCTTCTCCCGCAGCAGGGCACCGCCACCGCCCTTGATCAGGCTTAGATCGGGCGCGATTTCGTCGGCGCCGTCCACCGTGAGATCGAGTTCCGGCGTTTCGTCGAGCGTGGTCAAGCTGATGCCGCAGCGTTCGGCGTCCGATTTGGTCGCTTGCGAGGTCGGTACCGCGACGACATCGAGCCCGGCGCGGACGCGCTCACCGAGAAGCTCGACAAAGTGCCGCGCCGTCGATCCGGTGCCGAGACCGAGCCGCATGCCGGGGCGCACGAATTCGACGGCGCGCGCGGCGGCGACGCGTTTCTGGGCTTCGGCATCCATCGTAAGCCGTCCGGCTTGCTCGAAGTTGTTGTCGCGCCTATCTAACCGCGATCACCGGCCGTGAATAGCCCCTGACCTTGCCTTGGCCAACGGCGGGCATTAACGCTCTGACATGGCCGCCCCACTCGTCGTTTTTGACCTCGACGGAACGCTGATCGATACGGCGCCCGATCTCATCGGCACGCTCAACGTCGTCTTTGCGCGCGAAGGCTTGCCGCCGGTGCCCTACGATACGGCGCGCAATCTTATCGGCGGTGGCGCGCGCATGATGATTGCCCGCGGCCTCGAAGCGGAGGGCCGAGCCGCTACGCCCGCCGAACTCGAGCGCCTGTTTCGCGATTTCATCGCCCACTACTCCGATCATATTGCGGATCGCTCGCGACCTTTTCCCGGGCTGGTCGAGGCGCTCGATGCGCTCACGGCAGACGGCTGGCGCTTTGCCGTCTGCACCAACAAACTCGAGGCGCTCTCGGTGCTTCTTCTCAAGCAGTTGGGCCTTGCCGGCCGCTTCGCCGCAATTTGCGGTCAAGATACGTTCGGCGTGCAGAAGCCGGACCCGGAAATCCTGCGTCGCACGGTCGCGGCGGCCGGTGGCGCTCTGCATCGCGCAATCATGATCGGCGATTCACTCACCGACATCCGCACCGCGCGCGCGGCCGGAGTTCCCGTCATCGCCGTCGACTTCGGCTACACCGACCGGCCCGTTGCCGAATTCGGCCCCGACCGCGTTATCAGTGCATTTGAGCAGCTGCAGGGCGCGGTCGCCGAATTTTATACGCCAAATTAACGGTTCTGCCGCCCCATATGGTTAATCGCGTTAACCTTTTTGGCGCGCTCCCTGTTGCACCATCGGGAGGCCGCCCCTATCCTTTGCCGATGGGCAGGCAGCGTTTGCCGCCCGATCGGACGGGTTTGCGATCATGTACCGAGTAATCGCGATCGTGTGCGCGGGACTAGCTCTGGGCGGCTGCGAGTCGAATACCGACTGGATGAAGACTCCGGATTGGTTCAAGGCTCCGGACTGGTCGAAAGCCTCCTTCAAAATGGAAGCGGCGCCGGAATCAATTCGCGTTGAATCCGAGCCGCCCGGCGCCGAAGCCAAAGCCTCGAATGGTCAAACCTGCCGCACGCCCTGCACGCTGTCCTTGCCAGGCAACGCCGCGTCCACCGTCACCTTCACGCTCGCCGGCTATCAACCCGACTCCGAAAAGCTCGAACTCGTCTCCATGGGCGACGGCACGTCGCAGCTGCGTCCCAATCCACTTCTGGTCGAGCTGACGCCGGCGCCGCCGCCGCCCAAGCCAAAAAAAGCGCCCCCGAAGAAAAAGACGACCGCGGCCAAGCCCGCGCCGGCCGCACCGGCGCCGATGGCGGCGCAACCGCAGCAGGCCGCCTCGCCCTGGCCGACCGCCCCCACACGCTGACCAGCAATCTGCCAAGAACGTCGAGCGGCGGCGCCCGGCGCCGGATGGACGCATTGGCCATAATCCGCCACTATGCCTATATGACGGCAGCGGACGACAGAATCCGCAACCGCGGGATGGATGATGGCAGGGAACAACGCACCATCGACGCTTGATCTCGAGCGTGCCGCGAGCAGCCCGCGGTCGCTGATCGACCCCTATCGGCGGGCCATTACCTATTTGCGCGTCTCCGTGACCGACCGCTGCGATTTCCGCTGCGTCTATTGCATGTCAGAAAACATGACGTTCCTGCCCAAGGCCGATGTTCTGAGCCTCGAGGAACTCGATCGTCTCTGCGGCGCCTTCATCGCCAAAGGCGTGACCAAGCTGCGTCTGACCGGCGGCGAGCCGCTGGTGCGCCGCGGCATCATGACCCTGGTGACGTCGTTGTCGCGCCACCTGCAAACCGGCGCGCTCAAAGAGCTCACACTGACCACCAACGGCTCGCAATTGACCAAATATGCCGCCGAGCTCAAGGCCCTCGGCGTCGAACGCATCAACGTCTCGCTCGACACCCTCGATGCCGAAAAATTCCGCGCCATCACGCGGTGGGGCGAACTCGATAAGGTGCTCGCCGGCATCGACGCGGCGCAGGCCGCCGGCCTGCACGTCAAGATCAACGCCGTCGCGCTCAAGGACGTCAATGAAGGCGAGCTTGGCGACCTGCTCGCCTGGGCGCACGGCCGCGGCATGGATCTCACCGTCATCGAAGTCATGCCGCTTGGCGACGTCGGCGAGGCCCGGCTCGATCAATATCTGCCGCTGTCGATGGTGCGAGCGCGGCTCTCCGAGCGCTACACGCTCGACGATATCGATTACCGCACCGGCGGCCCGGCCCGCTATGTGCGCGTTAAGGAGACCGGCGGACGGCTCGGCTTCATCACGCCGCTGACGCATAATTTCTGCGAGTCGTGCAACCGCGTGCGCATCACCTGCACCGGCACGCTGTTCATGTGTCTCGGCCACGACGACGCCGCCGATCTACGCGCGCCGCTGCGCGCCTCCGAGGGCAACGAACTCCTCTACGCCGCGATCGACGAGGCCATCGCGCGCAAGCCCAAGGGCCATGATTTCGTCATCGACCGCCGCCACCGGCGTCCGGCACTGTCGCGCCATATGAGCGTCACTGGCGGCTGATTAGGCGGCCTGCGACGGCTTCGTCACCAGATCGCGCAATTCTTCCGGCCGCAGCTGCGACGGCGTGAAGCAGACGCCGAAATGGTCCTCGCCCTGCCGCACGACCAGCCCGGCGATCGGGTGCATGCCGGGGAACGTCAGCGCGATCGCATCTCCGACTGCAAGCGCCGCGTCGGTCTCGATGCGCGCGCCGCCCTGGCTGACGTCGCGCACCACGACATCGGCGGCCCGTTCGCCGATCTCGATGCGCGCCGACATCAGCACTTCGTAGCGCGGGAATTCGCGCAGATCCGCCTTGATCGCCATGCGGACGATCTCGGGAACCTCGCGGAACAGCAACTGCGACGCCGACTGCATGGCGGCCGCCACCGCCGCGACCTCGCCGGCGGCGGCGCGCGAGCGCTCGACCATCTCGGTGATCTCGACCATGCGTCCGGCAAAATCGGCGACGACGACGCTGCTGTCGTTGGCGCTCGATGCGAAGTTCTCGCTCGCCGCGCGTTGCTGTTCGATCGTGTCCGAAACGGATGCCGTCACGCCCGACAGCCGCTCGATCGCCTCGGCGACGCCACTCAGCGACACGATGGCGTCCCGCGTCACCGACTGGATCTCGGCGACTTTGGCGCCGATCTGCTCGGTCGACTTGGCGGTCTGCGTCGCCAGCGATTTCACCTCCGCGGCGACCACCGAAAAGCCGCGCCCGGCCTCGCCCGCGCGCGCGGCTTCGATGGTGGCGTTGAGCGCGAGCAGATTGGTTTGTTCGGCGATCTCTTGGATGACGGAGACCACGTCGCCGATCTGCTCGGCGGCCTTGGCAAGCGCATCGATCGTCGCACGCGACGCGTTGGCGCGCTCGACGGCGTCGCGGCCAAGCCCGCTGCCGATGCGCATCTGCTCCGACACGTCGGTGACGGCGCTGATGACCTGTTCGGCCATGACGCGGGCGGCTTCGGTGGTTGCGCTCGAGCCCTCGGCGGCGCGCACGTTCGCGTCGAACATCGCCCGCATCGCCGCAAGCGCGTCGGACATATCCCTGGCCTTGAGCAGCAGGCTCGCCGCGCCGTCGACCACCGGTTGGACCCCGACTTCGGTCGCAGTCTCCACTTGACTGACGAGGTTGGATAGATTGACGCGGCGCGAGGCTTGCCAGGTCCGATCGAGGTCGCTGTGCACAATTTCCCGGCGCTGCCGCTCGCCGAGAACTTCGGCCAGGCGATCGATGGCGGCGCCGAGATTGGCGAGTTCGCCGCGGCTTGGCTGCAACGGCGGCGCATTGCCGAGCTCGGCGCAGGCCATCGCGTCCAGGCTGTCGGCCGCGGTTGCCAGCGGCCGCGCGATGGTGCGCGCAATCGACCAGACCGCAGCGCTAACAAGGCCAATGACGCCGAGTGCGGCGGCACAATTGGCGTAACCTGCGACGGCTGGGTTGAGAACGGATGTTAGCACGCCCGCCAGCAACTCAAGCGCGAGCAAGGCCGCCACCGGCAACAACGCGGCCGCAATCACCCGCTCGGCGATTGTGAACTGCCGCATGGGCCTCCCCGCGTAGCGAAACAGCGCTCGCCCCCGAAGGCGGGCTAGGCAGCTTTTGTAGCGTCCCGCTGGTTAACCGACGGTTTAGATTTCATTAACCATGGGTTTTCGTGGGCCCCCGGCGCGGCTGGAGCGCCGGGGAACCGGCCATTTCCAGTGTTTTTCGACCAATTTCCTCATTGACGGCCTATGCCGCCATCGGCTTAAGGTTGCGAGGCTTGCGCCTAGGGCCAAGCTGCGGGGGCACAAAACAACAAAATTGACCGCCGGTGGGGGCGAGCCGGCAGGTCGAGAGGGGAGAAGCCAGGTGAAACAACTGCTGGCGGTCAGCAGAGCCATCGACTGGCTGAACGAAAAAATCGGCTATGTCTGCAACCTTCTGGTGCTCATCGCCTGCGTGGTGAGCGCCGCCAATGCGATGTCGCGCTATGCGTTCAGCATCAGCTCGAACGCCTATCTCGAGATGCAGTGGTACATGTTCGCCATCCTCGTGATGTTCGGGGCGGCCTACACGCTCAGGCGCAACGAACACGTTCGGGTCGAGATCTTCTATCTGTTCCTTTCCGAACGCGGACAGCTCTGGCTCGACCTGATCGGCACCATCGTGTTTCTGATTCCGATCAGCCTGCTGCTGATCTATCTGTCCTGGCCCTTCTTTGTGGAGGCCTATGAGACCAACGAGTGGTCGAGCAACGCCGGCGGTCTGCTGCGTTGGCCAATCAAGTTTGTGATACCGGCCGGCTTTTTCATGCTGGCCCTGCAAGGCATTTCAGAAGCCATCAAACGCGCCGCCGCCCTCGTGGGCGTCGTTCACATCGACACCCACTACGAGAGGCCAACCCAGTAATGATCACCTTGCAAACGATGCCGCCGCTGATGTTCGGCGGCCTTGTGGTCTTCATGCTGCTTGGATACCCGGTGGCGTTCACTCTCGCCGCGTTGGGGATCACGTTCGGTTTCATTGCCATTCAGCACGGCTTTTTCGATCTGAGCTTCCTGCAAGCTATTCCTCTGCGAATCTTCGGCCAGGTTCTGTCCAACGACCTGCTGCTGGCGATCCCGTTCTTCACCTTCATGGGCGCTGTGCTCGAGCGCTGCGGCCTCGCCGAAGACATGCTCGACTCGATGGGTCAATTGTTCGGCCCGATCCGCGGCGGCCTCGGCTACTCGGTCATCATCGTCGGCTTCATTCTTGGCGCGATCACCGGCACCGTCGCCGCACAAGTCATCGCCATGGCGCTGATCTCGATGCCGGTGATGATCCGCTACGGCTATAACATCCGCTACACCACCGGCGTGCTGGCGGCGTCCGGAACCATTACTCAGCTCGTGCCGCCCTCGCTGGTGCTCATCGTCCTGGCAGATCAACTCGGCAAATCGGTCGGCGACATGTACCTCGGCGCCTGGGGGCCGTCGCTGTTCCAGATCGCGCTGTTTGCCGGCTACACGTTCCTGCTCGGCATTTTCAAGCCCGACCACGTGCCGCCGGTGCCGAAGGATGCGCGGACATTGACCGGCTGGCCGCTATGGCGAAAGTGCCTCCTTGGCATCATTCCGTCCGCGGTGCTGATCTTTGTCGTGCTTGGCACCATGATGCTCGGCCTCGCCACGCCGACGGAAGCCGGCGCCATGGGAGCGGTCGGCGCCATCGTTCTGGCCGTCACGCACCATAAGGCGTTCAGCGCCCCGGGACGGAAGATCTTCATCATCGGCATTATCGCCGCCGGCATCGGCACGCTGGTCGGAATCTTCCTGTCGGAAGGCCTCATCTTCAAGGTCGCCTTCGCATTGACCTACTTTGCGATCGCCTGGATCTGCATCGAGGCGGTCCACATTCCCGAACTCCGTAATCTCATCAAACAAGGTTACGAGACGACCATGCGCATCACCGCCATGGTTGTTTTCATCCTGATCGGTTCGACCTGCTTCTCGATCGTTTTTCTCGGCGTTTCCGGCGGCGTATGGATTGAAAACATGCTGACATCGCTGCCGGGCGGTGTTTGGGGCTTCCTTATCTTCATAAACCTGTTCATCTTCTTTCTGGCGTTCTTCCTCGATTTCTTCGAGATCGCCTTCATTATTCTGCCGATGATCGCGCCGACGGCGCAGAAGGTCCTGGCGCCGGTCGTGGGACCCGATGCGGCGCTGATCTGGTTCGGCGTGATGCTGTGCGTCAACATGCAGACATCGTTCATGCATCCACCGTTCGGATTCGCACTGTTCTACCTGCGCGGCGTCGCGCCCAAGAGCGTGAAGAGCGCGGACATCTACTGGGGTGCGTTGCCGTGGGTGGGGCTGCAGCTCATCATGGTGGCGCTGGTGATCGCGTTCCCGTTGACGGTGACCGCCCTGCTCGAGGGGCCGTCAAAGGTCGATCTCAACAAGATCAAAATCGAAATCCCGCAAATCGAGGCGCCGCCGCCGCTCGACTTCAGCGAGCCAAAGAGGTAGCGCGGAAAATAAAAGGCCCCGGAGGAGACCTCCGGGGCCTTGCGCTTGTCTTGGCGCGATCGTCAGGCCCGATTGTGGCGGACCATGAAGGAATCGTAGCCGAGCTCAGCCACCTGGAACCACTGGTAGCCGTTCCTGGTGTAGTCCACCATTGAATCGTTGACTTTCTTAAAGCTCGGATTGGTCTTCGCGATGCTGTCATGAAGCTCCATGGCGGCCTTGTAGCAAGCCTCCATGATCGCCGGCGTGAAGGGGTGGAGCTTGGCGCCGCTGGCAAGCAGCCGTCGCAGATACTCCGGATTGAGCTGATCGTATTTCGCGAGGCACCACTGGTTGGCGTAGGCCGCGGCCTGCTCCAACACAGCTTGGTAGCTCTTCGGCAGCGCATTCCACTTTTCGAGATTGACGAAGGCGAACAGCATCGAGCCGCCTTCCCACCAGCCCGGGTAGTAGTAATGCGGCGCGATCTTGTACAGGCCGAGCTTGAAGTCGTCATAGGGGCCGACCCACTCGGCCGCGTCGATGGTGCCCTTCTCCAGCGCCGGATAGATGTCGCCGCCGGCGATCTGTTGCGGCACGGCGCCGAGCTTCTGCAGCACGCTGCCGGGGAAGCCGCCGATGCGCATCTTCAGGCCCTTCAGGTCGTCAAGGCTGTTGATTTCCTTGCGGAACCAGCCGCCCATCTGGCAGCCAGTATTGCCGGCAAGCAGCGCCGTCGCGTTGTACTTCTTGTAGAATTCGTTGAGCACTTCCTTGCCGCCGCCCAGGGTGAACCAGCCTTGGTTGAGCCGCGCGTTCGGCCCAAACGCGACCGAGGTGCCGAAGGCGAAAGTCGGGTCCTTGCCGAAATAATAGTACGAGGCGGTGTGGCAAATTTCGACAGTGCCGTTCTGCACGGCATCGAGCGCTTGCAGGGCCGGCACAATCTCGCCGCCGGCGAATACCTGGATTTGGAACTTGTTGTCGGTCGCTTCCGCGACCGCCTTACCCATCTGCTCGGCTGCGCCGAAGAGCGTGTCGAGCGACTTCGGCCAGCTGCAGGTCATGCGCCATTTCACTTCCGGCATCGACTGCGCGATGGCCGGCGCGGCGACGGCGCTGGCGGCAAGGCCAATACCGGCCGACTTCAGAAATTGACGACGTTTCATTCCCATTCCTCCCTCTGATCTTTATGACTTGATTTGAGTGGTCGACCTCTCCGCCAGACTCAATCCCTTTATCGAGGTCTTGCGGAAATCATGACGGAGCCCGCCCCCTCGTACCAGTCTGCACCCATTATACAAAAGTTGTAAGAGAAAAAAGTCCGGAATCTTCGCCGAAAAAACAACGGGGCCGGCTCGTCGCCGGCCCCGTCAACGGGTGATTTCGCTGGTCAGCCGCGCGCACGCGACCGGATCATGAAGGAATCGTATGTGTATTCAGCGACCTGCCACCACAGATACTCGTCATTGCGGAAGGCCGTGATCGAATCCCACGTCTTTTTGTAGAACGGATTCGTCGCCGAGGTTTCCGCATTCACTTCGTTGGAAGCCTTCAAACAGGCGTCCATGATCTGCTGGCTGAACGGCCGCAGCTGCGTGCCGGCGGCGACGAGACGCTTGAGAGCCTGCGGATTCCTTGCGTCGTAGTCGCCCTGCTGTTTGGTGTTGCAGGCGGCAGCAGCGGCCTCGAGGATCGACTGATAATTCTTCGGCAGCGCGTTCCACTTGGCCAGGTTGATCAACATGTGGTTGGTGGTGCCGCCTTCCCACCAGCCTGGATAGTAGTAGTACTTCACGATCTTGTAGAAGCCGAGCTTCTCATCGTCGTAGGGCCCAACCCATTCGGCCGCGTCGATGGTGCCTTTCTCAAGCGCCGGGTAAATATCGCCGCCGGCAATCTGCTGCGCGACGACGCCAAGCTTGCTGAGCGTCTTGCCCGCCCAGCCGCCGATGCGCATCTTGAGGCCCTTGAGATCCTCGACGGTCTTGATCTCCTTGTTGAACCAGCCGCCCATCTGACAGCCGGTATTGCCCGCGAGCAGGCACTTGACATTGAACTTGGCGCCGAACTCGTCGATCAGGCTCTGACCGCCGCCGTGGTAGAACCAGGCGTTCTGTTGGCGAGCATTGAGTCCGAAGGGCACCGCGCAAAACAGCGCCCAGGTCGGATCCTTGCCGATATAATAATATTGCGCGCTGTGGCCCATTTCCACGGTACCGTTCTGGACCGCGTCGAGCACCTGCAAGCCCGGGACGATTTCACCGGCGGCAAAGCTCTGAATCTGGAATTTGCCGTCGGTTGCTTCAGACACGTATTTCGAAAACAATTCGCAAGTGCCGTAGAGCGTATCGAGCGATTTCGGCCAGCTCGCCGTGAGTCGCCATTTGACCTCCGGCATCGACTGCGCGATGGCCGGCTTGGCAATGGCCGTGGCGGCGGCGCCGGTCGCCATTGCCGTGAGGAACTGACGTCTTTTCATTGGATACTCCGATCTCGAAGGTTACTTCCCCCCTGCGAAGCGGGTCGAGCCGCTTCCGGATTTTCGGCCACCATGCGTCCGTGCGCAAAAAAGCGCAAGACACGCGGAGCGGCTAGGCCTCGATGACGATCTTGGGCGCGGCGCGTCCGGCGGCCACACCGCCCGTCATCTGATCGCGAACTTTGGCGGCGATTTCACGATAGATCTTGGCGTGCGGGCCATCCGGCTCGGTCGCCACGACCGGCAGGCCGGCATCCGATTTTTCGCGAATGGTCATGTGCAGAGGCACCTCGCCGAGGAAGGGCACGCCCAGCCGATCGGCCTCCTTATGCGCCCCGCCATAGCCGAAAATATCGGACCGCGTGCCGCAGCTCGGGCACAGAAAATAGCTCATATTCTCGACCACGCCGAGCACCGGCACGTTGACGCGCTTGAACATGGCGACGCCGCGCCGCGCATCGATGAGCGCGAGATCCTGCGGCGTCGACACGATCACCGCGCCCTTGAGCGGCACCTGCTGCGCCATCGTCAGCTGCGCGTCGCCGGTGCCGGGCGGCATATCGACCACCATGACGTCGAGCTTGCCCCACTCCACCTCGCGCAGCATCTGCGTGATCGCCGACATCACCATCGGCCCGCGCCAGATCATCGGCGTTTCTTCGTCGATCAGGAAGCCGATCGACATCACCGTGAGGCCGTAGCGCTCGATCGGCCTGAGGCGGTTGCCGCCGACCGTCTGCGGCTTTTCCTTGATGGCGAGCAGCTTCGGGAGCGACGGGCCGTAAATATCGGCATCGAGCATGCCGACCTTGAGGCCGAGGTCGCGCAGACCGAGTGCGAGGTTGACGGCGGTGGTCGACTTGCCGACGCCGCCTTTGCCGGAGGCAACGGCGATGACGGCATCGACACCGGGGATGCCGGGCTGGACCTGATCGGTGGGATGCGCCGGCCGCGCGGCGGGCGTTGCGGCGCCTGGCCGCGGCGCCGGAGCGCCGCCTTTGCGTTCCGCGGTCAGCGCCACCAGCGCGGTCTGCACGCCCGGCACAGCGCGCACCGCCTCCTCCGCCGCCTTGCGCACCGGTTCCCAGGCTTTGACCGCGGCGGCATCGACCGTGATCGAGAAGAACACCTTGCCGTCGCTGACGACAATATCGGACAACACGCGGGCATCGGTGAGCGCAACGCCGCCGGGTGCGGGCACCTTGGCTAAGGCGGTCAGAACCTGGTCCTTGGTCGCTGTCATGACGGCCCGTTCTGCCCCGTGGCGGTTGCACGGTCAATGCGGGCGGCGGGCGGGTTGACGCCGGCGCCCGCACAATGACCTATTGGGGCAGATCGGCGGTCCGCGCGCGACGTTCAGGGAGGAGACAAATGGCGAAGGTGGCGTTTTTGGGCTTGGGCGTCATGGGGTACCCGATGGCCGGGCATCTCAAGACCAAAGGCGGGCACGAGGTGACCGTCTATAACCGCACCGCCGCCAAGGCCGAGAAGTGGGTCAAGCAGTTCGGCGGCAAGTCGGCCTCTACCCCCAAGGCCGCGGCGGCGGGCCAGGATTTCGTCATGTGCTGCGTCGGCAACGACAACGACCTCCGAGACGTGACCCTCGGTCATGACGGCGCTTTTGCCGGCATGGGCAAGGGCACCGTATTCGTCGACCACACGACAGCCTCGGCGGAGATCGCCCGCGAACTCTTCGCCGCAGCGAAAAAGGGCGGCTTCGATTTCGTCGACGCTCCGGTCTCGGGCGGACAGGCGGGCGCCGAGAACGGAGTTCTCACCGTGATGTGCGGCGGCGACGCCGAACCGTTCGGCCGCGCCGAGAAGGTGATCGCCGCCTATGCCCGCGCCTGCAACCTGATGGGCTCGCCGGGCTCGGGGCAGCTCGCCAAGATGGTGAACCAGATTTGCATCGCCGGCCTGGTGCAGGGCCTGGCGGAAGGCCTGCACTTTGCCAAGAAATCCGGCCTCGACATCGAGAAGCTGATTGCCACGATCTCGAAGGGCGCGGCGCAGTCCTGGCAGATGGAGAACCGCTACAAGACCATGACCGCCGGCAAGTTCGATTTCGGGTTTGCCGTGGATTGGATGAGGAAGGACTTGGGGATTTGTCTCGGCGAGGCGCGCAAGAACGGCGCCACCTTGCCGATCACGGGCCTGATCGATCAGTTCTACGCGCAAATCCAGGCGCGCGGCGGCAATCGCTGGGACACGTCGAGCCTGATCGCGCTGCTCGACAAGTGAGCGGCTAGAACTCGAAAACCAGCCCGTCCTCTGCGATCAGCAGCCCGGCCGGCTTGAACTCGTCGATCTTGGCGAGCGCGGACGGACCCATATGCGTCAGCATCAACCGCTTGGCGCGCAGACCGGAGATTCTCGGCTTGAGGATTTCCCAAGTCAGATGCCCCGTCATCTTGCCTGCGAAGCCGTAGCACTCGCAGACGAAAAGATCGGCGCCCGCCGCGATCGGATTGAGCACATCCGTCCACTCGGTGTCGCCGGAATAGGCGAACGTCGTCTCGCCGTCGGAGAGGCGCAGCGCGGTCGACGGCGCGCCGGATTGATGGATCACCTCGCCGGTCAGCACCAGATGTCCGAGCACATCGGTTTCGACACCGACCGGGATTTCCTGGACGCTCCACGAGAAGCGCCACTTGTTCCGCGACGCCTTCGGGAAAAGCACCTCGAGCGCCGCCTCGAGCCGCTCGCGCGTGCCGGGCGGACCGGCGATTGTCAGCGGGCGGTCGCGCCGGGCGAGGAACTGGTAGTCGAGCAGCAGGAACGGCAGGCCGCCGAAATGGTCGCCGTGCAGATGCGACAGCACGATGCCGTCGATGGCGTTCGGGTCGAGGCCGCGCGCCTTCAGCGCCGGCAAGGACGATGCGCCGAAGTCGACGGTCAACGTCGCCTTCGCCGTCTCCAGCCAGAAGCAGGTATTGGCGCGCCCGCCGGAGCCGAAGGCGTCACCGCAACCGACAATGGTCAGCCGCATCGTGCTTTAGGCCTTCATGCTCGGCCGCGCCGATACTTCGGCGTGCCAGCGCGCAAGATGGCCGAGGCCTTCAGGCATCGGAATCTTCGCCGGCTTCATGAAATCGACCGCGCACAACGCGGTGATATCGGCGACCGAGAAGCGCGCGCCGGCGATGAATTTGTTGGTTTTGAGCTGGGCATCGAGGATCGCCAGGAAATCCGCGACACGCGGCCGGTTGGCCTCGGCCCAGGCCGGCACCTGAGGCACTTCCAGATCCTTCATCGCCGGATGCGAATGGCGGAACACGTGCGCGACCGTAAACAGCAGATTGAGCTCGCAGCGCCTGTTCCACATCTCCACCTGGGCAATCTCCTTCGCCCCGACCCCGAACAGCGGCGGCTCTGGCTGCAGGACCTCGAAATAGCGGCAGATGGCGATCGACTCCGTGATGATGGTGCCGTCGTCCAGCACCAGAGCCGGCATGCGCTGCAGCGGGTTGATGGCGGTGTATTCCGGCGTCTTGTGCTGCATGGCCATCATGTCAACCTGCTCGGTCGGCACGCTGATGCCCTTTTCGGCAAGGAAAATGCGGGTGCGGCGCGGATTGGGGGCCCGGCCGCTGTCGTAAAGCTTCATTTCAAAGGTCTCCCGTCGTTGCTTTCAGCCGATCACGCGCCAAAAGCGCTGTCAAAGGGGCCGTTAACGACCGCTTAACCACTATCTTTAGCGGGCTCTTAAGCACGGTCTTAAGGATTTTAGGCGAGGTTGAATCCAAGTTTTTCAGCGTAGACGCGTCGTTTTATGCCTATCCCAGGCGAACAGCCCGATCTCTCCGCGCTGCCCCCGGAAAGCTCGCCGGTCAAGCGCCGCCTCGCCGCGCAATATGTGCGCGAGGCGCGCGACAAACTGATTTCGTCGACCGGCACCACGCCCGCCTTCGACTACGAATTGCTGCGGCAGTACGCGCAGAACCGGCTGTCGGCGTCGCTGGTGATCCTGCTGCTGGTGGCGACCGTCGGCTTCCTGTCGAGCCTGTGGACCGGCGCGGTGTCGGCCGGCGTGTGGACCGCATCGGTGCTGGTCATCCATGCCGTCATGGTCACCAAGTGCCGGCAATTCCTCGACCTGCCGATGGCGGACGTGTCGGCACGCAAATGGCGCGTGCGCTTCATCATGCTCGATCTGTTCTACGGGCTGGCCTGGACCTTCATCCTCGTCAATCCGGTCGGCGTGGATGAAAGTTCGGGCACATTCATGTTGTTCGTGATGTTGCTGGTGGTGGCGGTGTCGTCGATGCTGGCCTCGAGCCTGCCGATGGCGGCCTTCGCCGCAACCTTCCCCGTGACGTGCGCGATTGCGCTGCATTTTGCGCTGATGGCCACGCTGCGCGACTACATCCTTGCCGCCATGGCGCTGAGCGCGCAGGGCTATTTCGCCGCGCTGGCCTACCGGCTCTACTCGACCACGCTCGCCACCTTGCACGCCCGCGCCGAGAAGGACGCGCTGATCGGCGAGCTCGAGCAGGCCAAGGCCATCTCCGACGAGGCGCGCAAGCGCGCCGAAGCGGCCAATATTTCCAAGTCGCGCTTCCTTGCGCAGATGAGCCACGAGTTGCGCACCCCGCTCAACGCCATCCTCGGCTTCTCCGAGGTCATGAAGGGCGAGGTGTTCGGCGAGCATTCGGTGCCCGCCTACAAGGAATATTCCTCGGACATCCACAATTCCGGCGTTCATCTGCTCGGATTGATCAATGAAATCCTCGATCTGTCGCGCATCGAGGCCGGCCGCTACGAACTCAACGAAGAATCGGTGTCGCTCGCCGGCATTGTCGAGGACTGCCATCACCTGTTGAAGATCCGCGCCTCCAACCGCGGCATCACCATTCATGAGATGTTCGAGGCGGATCTGCCGCGGCTGTGGGCGGACGAGCGCGCCATCCGCCAGATCTGCCTGAACCTGCTGTCAAACGCCATCAAGTTCACGCCGCAGGGCGGCGAGATCTGGCTGAAAGTCGGCTGGACCGCATCGGGCGGCCAATACATGAGCGTCAAGGACACCGGCCCCGGCATCCCCGAGGAGGAAATCCCGGTCGTGCTCGCCTCCTTCGGCCAGGGCTCCAATTCCATCAAGTCGGCCGAGCAAGGCGCCGGCCTCGGACTGCCGATCGCCAAGAGCCTGGTCGATCTGCATGGCGGCAGCTTCACGCTGAAGTCCAAGCTGCGCATCGGCACCGAGGTGGTGGTGACGTTCCCGCCCGAACGCGTGGTGGCGGCGATGGCGCCGGTCGCAGAAATGACTGCGCCGTCGGTGGTGCCGGGCGAGCCGGTGCTGACGGAAGAGGAAAAGCGGCGGCTGAGCCGCCGGCCGCTGTTCCGCGCCGGCACCTGAGCGATTGCGTTCCGGCGCGGGCATTCTATGTTCGGTGACGATTCGGCCTCCTGGATTTTTGATGATCGCGAGCCCTTGCACCAAAATCTGCACGCTCGATGCACGATCCGGGCGCTGCCTCGGCTGCGGCCGCACCATCGACGAGATCGCGCGCTGGAGCGGCATGAGCGAGGCCGAGCGGGCGCGCATCCTGGCCGAATTGCCGGCGCGCCGCGCCGCCGAACCCGCCGCAGCAAAGGCATGACGCCGTGAGCCGCCGGCTGACCTGGTCGTTCGTGTTCGGAGTGGCGCTGTCGCTTGCGGTGCTGATCGCGACCAGCGGCGAGCACGACGCCATCGCCAATCTGCTGCGCCACGACGTCGGCTCTCTGGTACTCAAGGTCGCAGTGGTGGTCTTTGCCGGCGGGCTCGTCCTGGTGCTGTTCCGCGAAAGGCTGTCGCAGGCGTTCGAGGCAATGCTGTTCTGGGCCGTGCTCGGCCTGCTGCTGGTGGTCGGCTACACCTATCGCTTCGAGCTGCGCGACGCCGGCGACCGGGTGATCGCCGAGCTGGTGCCGGGCCACGTCGCCGGCCGCGGCCGCGATGCCGAGGTGGTGCGCGGGCGCGGCGGCGATTTCGCGGTGGCGGCGCGCATCAACGGCGCACGCGTGCCGATGGTGCTCGACACCGGCGCGAGCTCCGTGGTGCTCAATCAGGACGCGGCCAAGGCCGCCGGGCTGCCGATCGAAGTGCTCGACTATTCCATCAGCGTCGACACCGCCAACGGCCGCACGCGTGCGGCCCCCGTCACGCTCGACCGCCTCACCGTCGGCGGGCTGACCGAACGCGGGGTGCCGGCGCTGGTGGTGCAGGAAGGCCAGCTCAAGAACAATCTGCTCGGCATGAGCTTTCTCAACCGGCTGGCAAGCTGGGAGGTCCGCGGCGACCGCCTGCGCATGCGCGGACAGCCCTAGATCAAGCTGATCGAGAAGCGCAGCGCGACCAGCAAGAGAAAAACCCCGAACGCGATCTCGAGCTTGCGCCGCGGCATCCAGTGCGCCAGCCGCACGCCGTAGGTCGCGGTATAGCTCGACACCGGCGCCATCAGGACGAGGCCGATGAGCGAGACAAAGCCGATCGACAGCGGCGGCAGCTGCGGCATGTAGCGCAGACCGGCAAGGATATAGCCCACCGTGCCGGCAATCGTGATCGGCACGCCGACGCCGGCGGAGGTCGCGACCGCGCGCTGCATCGGCTGGCCGTAGAGTGTCAGCACCGCGTTCGAGATCGCCCCGCCGCTGACGCCGACCAGCGACGAAAACAGCCCGGTGATGAAGCCGAAGAACCAGAGCAGGCCGCGCCCCGGCAGTTCGCTGCCGAGACTCAGACGGTCGGTGCCGAAGAACATGCGCGCCGCGATGAACAGGGCAAAAACCACAAAGGCCGCCTTGAATACCGGCGACGGCGCATAGGCGGCCGCCGCCGAGCCGATGACGACGCCTGCGACCGCCGGCAGCGCCCAGATGCGCACCACCTGCGGGATCACCGCACCTTTCTTCTTGTGTGCGATGTAGGAGCGCAGCGTCGTCGGCACGATGATGGCGAGCGACGTGCCGATGCAGAGCTGCATGCGCACGTCCTCCGGCACGCCGAGCACGCGGAAGACTTCGTACAGCACCGGGACGATGACGGCGCCGCCACCGATGCCGAACAGACCGGAGAAGATGCCGACCAGGATGCCGGCGCCGGCGATCCACAGCGCGAGCAAGGCAATCTCGCCGATCGGATAGCCCAGCAACATCGTGTCCCCGGCGGCGGCGAAAACTCAGGCGGCGATGTTCGACAAATCACGCCCGGAGTCCAGCACCAGCGCCAGCGCATCAGCCATGACCTCAACGCCGACGCCGGGCTTGACCGATTCGACCGCCAAATGCCGGCGGAAGGCGCGCGCCCCCGGCACGCCGCGGAACAGGCCGAGGACGTGCCGCGTGATGGCATTGAGGCGCGCGCCCTTGGCGAGCTCCCGCTCGATATAGGGCATCAGCGCCGCCGCCGCCTGCTTCGGCGAGGCGAAAGGCGCAGTCTCGCCGTAGAGCTGCGGGTCGACGTCCAAAAGCCGCCACGGCTCCTGATAGGCCGCGCGGCCCATCATCACGCCGTCGACAAAGGCAAGTTCGGTCTTGGCCTGTTCGATGCTGGCGATGCCCCCATTGAGCACGATGGCTAGATCGGGATGCGCGGCCTTGAGGCGCCGCACCAGCGCGTAATCGAGCGGCGGCACGTCGCGATTCTCGCGCGGCGACAGGCCTTTCAGCCAGGCCTTGCGGGCGTGCACGATCAGGACGTCGACGCCCGCCGCCTTGACGATTTCGGCAAACGCAAACAACGCCTGGTCGGGATCCTGATCGTCGATGCCGATGCGGCATTTCACCGTCACCGGAACGCGGACGGCCGCTTTCATCGCCGCGACGCAGTCAGCCACCAGCAACGGCTCCGCCATCAGGCAGGCGCCGAAGCGTCCCTCCTGCACCCGGTCGGATGGGCAGCCGACATTGAGGTTGATCTCGTCGTAGCCGAAATCCGCGCCGATGCGCGCCGCTTCGCGAAGCGCCGCCGGATCGCAGCCGCCGAGCTGCAGCGCGACCGGATGCTCGACCGGATCGAAGCCGAGCAGCCGCGCGCGGTCGCCGCGCAGCACCGCGCCGGTGGTAAGCATCTCGGTATAGATCAGCGCCCGGCGCGTCAGCAGGCGATGGAAGAACCGGCAATGCCGGTCGGTCCATTCCATCATCGGGGCGACACAGAAACGATGCGGCGCCGCCTGCGGCGCGCTCGGGTGTCGGTCGGCGGTTTGGCTGTCGTGGTGCATTGGCGATTGTCGGCGTTTCGCGCTCATTTAGTAGACCTATTTTGCGTCGCCCATAGACCAAATCATCGGTCCGTTCCGGCCTCGCGATTACCGGTGGGAATACCCACATTTTGATATATAAAACATCACTTCTAATGCTTGACAATTTACAAAGCGTAGTTTGAATATCACAGCACTTTAAGTCTCGAGTCTGCACTACTTCTAGCGATGATCACCTCCGGCCAAATGCGGGCCGCCAGGGCCTTGCTCGGCATCGACCAGCGGGAGCTTGCGCAGCGCTGCGGTCTGTCCCTGCCGACCATCCAGCGCATGGAAGCAAGCGCCGGTGTCGTCCGCGGCAATGTCGACTCGCTGATGAAGCTTGTCGGCGCGCTCGCCGCCAACGGCATTGAACTGATCGGCGACAACGCCGTGTCCAACAACGGCGGCCGCGGCGTGCGGCTGAAAGAGACGGCCGGATGACGGCCTATGTCCTCTACGGCGTAGCCGCGCTGTTCGCCCTCGCCCCGACCGCCATCGCGCTCGCCGCTTCGCGGGCCGCGAGCGGCATCGTCTACGGCGCCTGTCTCGTCGTCACCGCGGCGCTTACCGTTCTTGCCGTGATGTCGCTCATCGGTGAGCCGAGCAACCCGGCGGTGGTCTTGCCGCTTGGCCTGCCCTGGCTCGGCGCCCATTTCCGCATCGATGCGCTGAGCGCTTTTTTCCTCATCGTGGTCAATCTCGGCGGCGCCGCGGCGAGCCTGTTCGCGCTCGGCTATGGCCGCCACGAGGAGACGCCGCACCGCGTACTGCCGTTCTATCCCGCCTATCTGGCCGCCATGAACCTCGTGGTGCTGAGCGACGACGCGTTCAGCTTCCTGGTGGCCTGGGAGTTCATGTCGCTGACGTCCTGGGCGCTGGTGGTGGCGCATCATCGCGACGGCGACAACATGCGCGCGGGCTACGTCTATCTGCTGATGGCGAGCTTCGGCACGCTGGCGCTGCTGCTCGGCTTCGGGTTGATGGCGGGGCCCGACGGCCATTATGCCTTCGATGCCATCCGTGCCGCGCATCCCACGGCCGGGCTGGCGGCGCTGGTCTTGATCCTCGCCGTCGTCGGCGCCGGCTCCAAAGCCGGCGTCGTGCCGCTGCACGCCTGGCTGCCGCTCGCGCATCCGGCGGCGCCGAGCCACGTCTCCGCGCTGATGAGCGGCGTGATGACCAAGGTCGCGGTCTACGGCTTTACGCGCATCGTCTTCGACCTGCTCGGTCCGCCGGATTGGTGGTGGAGCATGGTGGTCCTGGCGCTCGGCGGCGTCACCGCGGCGATGGGCGTGCTCTATGCGCTGATGCAGCACGACCTCAAGCGCCTGCTCGCCTATCACACGGTGGAGAACATCGGCATCATCTTCATCGGGCTCGGCCTTGCGCTTGCCTTCAAGGCGCACGGCATGGCCTTTGCCGCCGCGCTCGCCCTCACCGCCGGCCTGTTCCACGTCTTCAACCATTCCATCTTCAAGAGCCTGCTGTTCTTCGGCGCCGGCGCCGTACTCAACGCCACCGGCGAGCGCGACATGGAGCACCTCGGCGGCCTCATTCACCGCATGCCGCAGACCGCCTTCGTGTTCCTGGTCGGCTGCGTCGCGATCTCGGCGCTGCCGCCGCTCAACGGCTTCGTGTCGGAATGGTTGACGTTTCAGGCCATTCTGCTCAGCCCGCAGCTGCCGTCATGGGGCCTGAAGTTCCTGGTGCCGGCGGTGGGCGCGCTGCTCGCTTTGTCGGCGGCGCTGGCGGCGGCCTGCTTCGTCAAGGCCTTCGGCATGAGCTTTCTCGGCCGGCCGCGCACGCCGGTTGCCGCGAACGCGCAGGAAACGGACGGCAGTTCGCTTGCCGCCATGTATTTCCTCGCCGCGCTCTGCCTGGTCGCAGGCGTTTTGCCCGGCTTGTTCATCGATGCGCTGGCGCCGGTCAGCCGCGCGCTGGTGACGACCGCCATGCCGCATCAGACGGGCATCGAATGGCTGACCATCGTACCGATCGCCGAGAGCCGCAGCTCCTATAACGGCCTGCTCGTCTTTGTTTTCGTCACGCTGTCGGGTTCGATCGCGGCCTTCGCCATTCACCGCTTGGCGTCCGACCGGCTGCGCCGCGGGCCGGCCTGGGATTGCGGCTATCCCGATCCGAGCCCGGCAACGCAATACACCGCCTCAAGCTTTGCCCAGCCGATTCGGCGCGTCTACGGCACCACGATCTTCCAGGCGCGCGAGATCGGCGAAATGCCGCCGCCGGGCGCGACCACGCCGGCGCGCCTCACCGTGGAATTGCGCGATCTGATCTGGGACGCGCTCTACGCCCCGCTCGCCGCGTTCGTCGGCTTCGCCACCGAACGCCTCAACATTCTGCAGTTCCTCACCATTCGCCGCTATCTGACGCTGGTGTTCGGCGCGTTGGTACTGCTGCTTCTGGTACTCGCCATATGATTCTTGCCCGCGACCTCATCTTCCAAGGCGTGCAGATGCTGCTGGTGCTGGCGCTGTCGCCGCTGCTCACCGGCTTCGTGCGCAAGGTGAAGGCGCGGCTGCTGCGCCGGCAGGGGCCGCCACTCGTGCAGCCCTACCGCGACCTCGTCCGGCTGATGCGCAAGGACGTCGTGCTGGCGCAGAGCGCGTCGTGGCTGTTCCGCGTCATCCCTTACATCGTGTTTGCCGGAACCTGGGTGGCGGCTTCGCTGGTGCCGACGTTTCGCGGCGGGCTGCTGTTCTCCTGGTCGGCCGACCTGATCGCGATCATCGCCTTGCTCGGCAGCGCGCGGTTCTTCCTGGCGCTGGCCGGCCTCGACGTCGGCACCTCGTTCGGCGGCATCGGCTCGAGCCGCGAGGTGATGATCGCCTCGCTCGCCGAACCGGCGATGATCATGATCGTGTTCACGGTCGCGCTGGTGGCGGGCTCGACGCAGCTCTCCACCATGGCGGGCTTTCTGGTGTCGAGCGAGGTGGGCTTGCGGGTCTCGCTCGGCCTGGCACTGCTTACACTCATCATGGTGGCGATTGCGGAGAATGCGCGCATCCCGGTCGACAATCCGGCAACGCACCTCGAGCTCACGATGGTGCACGAGGCCATGGTGCTGGAATATTCCGGCCGCCACTTGGCGCTGATCGAGCTCGCCTCCTCGCTCAAGCTCCTGCTCTACGTCTCGTTGATCGCCTGCCTGTTCGCGCCCTGGGGAATGGCAGCCCGCGACTTGGCCTTCGGCGCGATAATTGTCGGCATCATCACCTACCTCCTCAAGCTCGCCGTCGGCGGGAGTCTGCTCGCCCTGTTCGAAACCTCGATCGCCAAGATGCGCGTGTTCCGCGTGCCGGAATTCCTGGGCGCCGCGCTGATGCTCGGCCTCCTGGCCACGCTTCTCCTCTTCGTCTCGCGGAGTCTGTGATGCGCGGGCTGAATTTCGATATCGCGCATATGCTCGCCGGCTCGCTGGTGCTGGTGAGCTTC
>DASRGB010000020.1:0-34939 GCA_035651255.1 Pseudolabrys sp. | reverse complement strand
CGTTTTCCCGACGGTGTCCCGGCCGCCGACTTCAAGCGCGCCGTCGAGCGCAACAACGTCAAGGTGCTCGGCATCAACACGCCGGCGGGCGGCGAGACCGAGTTCGGCCTCGGCGCCATTCCGGGCCGGCAAGACGAATGGCGCGCGACCTTCGCGCAGGCGCTCGACTACGTCGCGGCCGTCGGCGGGCTGGCGATCCACTGTCTCGCCGGCAAGGTTGGGCAGGATCGGCGCCGCGAGGCGGAAAAGGTCTTCGTCGACAATCTCAAGCGCTCCGCCGACCAGGCCGCCGCAAAGAACATCAAGCTCTACATCGAGCCGATCAACCCGCGCGACCTGCCGAACTATTTTCTCAACGCCGTCGAGCACGCCGCCGACATTATCGGCCAGGTCGGCAGCAATAACGTGTTCATCCAGTACGATTTCTATCATGTGCAGATCGTCGGCGGCGATCTCATCGAGCGCTTCAAGAAATACCAGCCGCTGATCGCGCATGTGCAATGCTCGCAGGTGCCGGTGCGGCACGAGCCGGACGCCGACGGCGAGATCAACTATCCCTTCGTGTTCGCCGAAATCGACCGGCTCGGCTATGCGCACTGGATCGGCGCCGAATACAATCCGCGCGGCCGCACCGAGGATGGCCTGGGCTGGGCGCGGCCCTATGGGGTGGTGCCGAGATAATCCCGTTCCGCGAAAGCGGGAATCCGGCAATGTGCAAACCCTCGTC
Organism: Pseudolabrys sp.; assembly: GCA_035651255.1. Classification (GTDB taxonomy): domain Bacteria; phylum Pseudomonadota; class Alphaproteobacteria; order Rhizobiales; family Xanthobacteraceae; genus Pseudolabrys. The sequence continues at coordinate 34,212 of DASRGB010000020.1, read as the reverse complement.
GCCGCTTTCGCGGGGACGAGCGGTGAGGGGAGGAGAGGATCATGCGCTTGCAGAAGACTATCGCCATCGTTACCGGCGGCGGTTCCGGCATGGGCGAGGCTATCGCCGAGACCTATGCGCGCGAAGGTGCGCATGTCGCGGTCGTCGATGTCGACGGCGATGCGGCCAAAAAAGTGGCGCGCCGGATCGGCAATACGGCCATCGCCATCAGATGCGACGTCACCAGGCGCTCCGACATCGACGCCGCGGTCGCCGAGACCCTATCCGCCTTCGGCGGGCTCAACCTGCTGGTCAACAATGCCGGCGTCGCCCATCTCAACAAGCCGGTGCTCGACATCGACGAGAAGGAATTCGACCGCGTCTTCGCCGTCAACGTGAAGGGCCTGTTCATGTTCACGCAGGCCGTGGTGCCGCTGATGAAGGGCAAAGGCGGCGTCATCATCAATATCGGCTCGACCGCGGGGGTGCGCCCGCGTCCCGGCCTGTCGGCCTACAACGCCACCAAGGGCGCGGTGCACAATCTCACCAAGACGCTCGCCGTCGAGCTCGCGCCCGACAAGATCCGCGTCTGCGCCATTGCGCCGGTGGCGACCGATACGCCGCTGTTGCCGACCTTCCTCGGTCCGGCGCCCGGCATGCGCGAGAAGTTCATCGCCACAGTGCCGCTTGGCCGCCTGGCGGCGCCGCAGGACATCGCCGACGCCGCGCTGTTCCTCGCCTCCGACGAGGCCAGGTTCCTCACCGGCAACATCATGGAAGTCGACGGCGGACGCTGCGTCTAAGGCCGTAATCCTGCCCATTTTAACCATCGATGCCGTTGAAAAACCGAGATTTTCTGCTTTCTGCCGGGGCGCAAGCTTGCTAGATTCAACCCGCCATGTGGGGACGCCGCAAAAAGGCCGAGGCCGAGACGCCCGCGCCGCCGAGCGAGCTCAAGGACGCGGTGCGCGAGGCGCGCATCGAGGCGGCCGAGCGCTCCGGCGTGGTCGTCGACCTGCGCGACGCCGAGCTCGCGCGTCTCGAGCTGCTCGAAGAGGCGCTTGAGCCGCTGTTCAAGGACATTCCGGCCGGCGTCGAATTGTTCGACACCGGCATCAGCCAAGGCGATACGCCGCGGCTGTGGATCGACGTCATCGCCCATGTCGAGATGGGCCGCGACAAGCGGCAGTACCGTTTCGTGCAGGACACGCGCTACGGCCGCGCCGTGCTCGCGGAATCCTACGAGGTGCCGGCGATCGTCGCCGCGGTGACGCGCTACGTTGCCCGCCGCCTGGTCGAGCGCGAGCGCGCGCTTGCCGATGATGCCGCCGTCGGGCAGGCCAGCATGCAGAAGGCGGTGGCGCACGAGCGATATCGCGGCCGCCTGCGCGCCGTCCGTACGTTCCTTTACGGCCTCGTCATCGGCGCCGCCGTGCTGGTGGCGCTGGCCCTCATCTACAAGCCGGCCCCTTAACCAGAATTCCGTCCCTCCCCGCCGAAACGGCGACCCGGGGCAGCAGCGAAAAATTTTGGCCGTATGATTTCCGGGTTCCCGCTTACGCGGGAACGAACGGAGACAGCGACACGCGCTTGACCTCGTCGATCCCGCGCTCAGCATCCATCCCGCGTGTCACCATTTCGCAGGTCCACGCCCCGGGTCCGCCGTCGATCCGGTAAAGGTTATAGGCCGCGGCATGGCGGGTGGCGCCCGGCGCGGCGGATGCCGACGGCACGCCGACCGCCGGCACGCGGGCGCCGTCCGGCCCTTGCAGCCAGTTCAGCATGGCGAGATGGTCATGACCGTGCAGCAACAGCTCGGCGCCGTGGCGGGCGAGCACGCGCTGCAGCATGCCCCTGTCGAGCAGTAGCTTGTGGCGCTGGGCCTGGCTCACCGGCGGGTGATGGATGAGCACGACGCGAAACAGCGCTTCGCTCCTGAGCGCCTCGAGCATCGCGGCAAGCCGGGCCAGCTGCGCGGCGCCGATCCAGCCGGTGGCGAGACCCCAGGCCGTCGGCACCGCGCTCGAGATGCCGATCAGCGCCACGGCTGCGCGCCGCCGCAGATAGGGAAACACCGTCCGGCCGTCGTCGCCGCTCATATAGGCGCCCCATTGCCGGATGGCGTGGGCCATGCCGTCGCCGACATAGGCGTCGTGATTGCCGGGCACGACGCTGACGTCGCGCCATGAGCCGAGGTGCTCGAGCCAATCGCGCCCGCGGGTGAATTCCTCCGGCAATGCGATATTGGCGATGTCGCCGGTCACCGCGATGTGGTCGGGCGCCTGCGCCGTCACGTCGGCCGAGATTTTCGCCAGCACGCTTGCGTCGTGCACGAAGCGGCGCCGGCGCCGCCAGTTGACGTAACCGGTGATGCGCTTGTTGACGAGCTCGCTCCAGCGCGGCTGCGGCAGGGGCGCGAGATGCGGGTCGGAGAGATGCGCGAGCGTGAACGACATGCCCGCAGGCTACTACGAACTGCCGATCAGAATCCCCGCCAGGAAGACCAGCACGCCGCCGAGCACGACCTGGAAGGTCGCCTGCAGGAACGGCGTGTCCATGTAGCGCATGCGGATCCAGGAGATCGCCGCAAGCTCGAAGGCGACGACGACCACCGAAACCACGGTGGCGGTGTAAAAATGCGGGATCAGGTAGGGCAGCGTGTGGCCGAGCCCGCCGATGGTCGTCATGCCGCCGGTGACGAGGCCGCGGATGACGGGCGAGCCGCGGCCGGTGAGCGAGCCGTCGTCCGACAGCGCCTCGGCAAAGGCCATGGAAATGCCGGCGCCGACGGAAGCCGCCATTCCGACCAGGAAGGTGGCCCAGGTGTTGTGGGTGGCGAAGGCCGCGGCAAACAGCGGCGCCAGCGTCGACACCGAGCCGTCCATCAGCCCGGCGAGCCCCGGCTGCACGTATTGCAGCACGAACATGCGCCGCGCCGTCTCGTCTTCCTTGGCACGCGCGCCGGCGGTCAGGATTTCCTTGGAGAGCTTGCCGGCGAGGTGCTCATGGCTCGATTCGGCTTCGGCGAGCTCGATCAGCAATTTGCGGATCGAGGCGTCGCGCGCATTCTCGGCCGCCCTGCGGTAATAGCGCTCGGCCTGATACTCCATGTTCTCGGCGAACTTGCGCACCTCATCCAGCCCGAGCGGCCTGGTCAGCCACAAAGGCTGCTTGGGATGCAGGAAGCCCTTGACGTCCTGACGGCGGATCAGCGGCAGATATTCGCCGAATTTCTGCCGGTAGAGCTCGTAGAGCATGGTGCGGTGCTGCACCTCCTCCTCGGCCATCTCGTCGAAGACCTTGGCGGAGGAGGGGAATTGCTGGCGCAAGCCCTCGGCAAAGCCGCGGTAAATGCGGCTGTCCTCTTCCTCGTTGGTGATGGCGAGCGCCAGGATTTCCTGCTCGGAGAGGTCGGAAAAATTTTTCAACGCGACGTCCTTTCAGATCGGGCGGCCGATGGGCGCGGGCGGCAATTCAATATATTAGAAGGGTTCCAGACTGGAAAGACCAGCGCCATGACCGGGCGTGTGCGGTCAACAGGATAGCGGCAGGCGGAGATGGAACCGGCCGAACCCGAACAGCGATTGCAGCGCCTGCGCCGCAGGCTCGAGCCGGCGATCCGGCCCGTCGTCCATTTCTACTGGCGCTTCTCGCGGCCGGCGACGCTCGGCGTGCGCGCCATGGTGATCGACGGGCAGAACCGCGTCTTCCTCATCAAGCATTCCTACGTCGACGGCTGGCATCTGCCCGGCGGCGGCGTCGAGACCGGGGAAACGCTGCTCGAGGCGCTGGCGCGCGAACTCGCCGAGGAAGGCAATATCGTGATGTCGGCCGTGCCGCGCCTGCACGGCGTGTTTTTCAACAAACGGGTGTCGCGCCGCGATCACGTCGCGCTCTACATCGTGCGCGACTTTCGTCAGGACGCGCCGCCCAAGCCCGACCACGAAATCGTCGCGCACGGCTTTTTCCGCTTGTCCGAGCTGCCGGAAGATACCGGCCGCGCCACGCTTGCCCGCATTGCCGAAGTATTCGACGGCGCCGCGGTGAGCGAGCTGTGGTAGCGGCGCGGGCCAGGACAGCGCGGCGCGCTGACGCAGCCGGCCGCAATTGACCTCGATCAATATGGCCTGCGCCGCTTCGGCCTAGACAGAGGCAAAGCCACGAGTCCGGGGAGTTCGCCATGCACAAGGTTCTCGTGATCTCGGCAGCGGTTGTCGTCGCGGTGATTGTGATCATCGCCGGCGTTCGTACCTTGGCGCAGCCGGGCTTCGGGCAAGGCTACGGCATGATGGGCAACGGGCCCGGCTGGATGATGGGGCAAGGCTGGGGCGGCCAGGGCTATGGGCCCGGCATGATGGGCTGGGGCGGCGGTCCGGGCCCGATGATGCGCGGCGCCTATAGCGGCTACTACGGCCCCGGCATGATGTACGGCTACGGCCCCGCCAACCAGGGCAACCTCAATCTCACCGTCGATCAGGTCAAGCAGTATCTCGGCCAGATGATCCGCAATCCGAATCTCCAGGTCGGCGAGGTCAAGGAGAAGGACGCCGACACCATCGTCGCCGAGATTGTCACCAAGCAGGGCAATGCCCTGGTGCAGAGGCTCGACTTCAATCGCCACAACGGTTTTGTGCAACCGGAGCAAAGATCATGATGGGCTACGGCTACGGACCAGGCTGGGGAATGATGAGCGGCTGGGGCTACGGCTACGGCCCGCTTCATATGGCCATTTGGATCGCGATCGTCGTCGCGGTCATCGCCTTGTGCGCCTACCTGATGCGCTCGATGTGCATGCCGGCCCTGCACGGTCATTCGCCGGGGCGGCGTTCGGCCGGCCTCGACGTGCTCGAAGAGCGTTATGCGCGCGGCGAGATCAACCGCGACGAATATTTGCAGAAGAAGAAGGATATCAACGGCTGATCAGCCGAAGCGGCCGCGGTCGTGCGGCGCCGAGAAGTCGAGCTGCGGCCCGAGCGGGACGATCCCCGTCGGATTGACCTGGCGCTGGCTGCCGTAATAGTGCCGCTTGATCTGGCCGAGATCGACCGTCTCGGCGACGCCCGGCTGCTGGTAGAGATCGCGCGCGTAATTCGACAGGTTCGGATATTCGTAGATGTGCCGCCAGTTGCACTTGAAGTGCGCGTAGTAGACGGCATCGAACCGCACCAGCGTGGTGAACAGGCGCCAGTCGGCCTCGGTGATGGCCTTGCCGGTCAGATAGCGCTGCTGCGACAGGATCTGCTCGATCTCGTCGAGCGCGTCGAACAAGTTGCGGAAGGCCTGCTCGTACGCCGCCTGCGACGTGGCGAAGCCCGCGCGATAGACGCCGTTGTTGATGTTCTGATAGACGATATCGTTGATGCGGTCGATCTCGGCGCGCAGCGCCGGCGGATAATAGTCGGTGCGCACGTTGGTGAAGGCATCGAACGCCGAATTGAGCATGCGGATGATCTCGGACGACTCGTTGTTGACGATCGTCCTGCGCTTCTTGTCCCACAGCACCGGGACGCTGACGCGGCCGGAATATTTCGAATTGGCGAGCAGATAGATTTCCGACAATTTGCTCTTGCCGTTGACCTGGTCGCCGGTCGAACCCTCGTCTTTGTTGAAGGTCCAGCCGTCCTGCAGCATGTCCGGTGACACGTTCGACAGCGAGATCACGTTCTCCAGCGCCTTGAGCTTGCGGAAAATGACCGTGCGGTGCGCCCAGGGGCAGGCGAGCGAGACGTAGAGGTGGTAGCGGCCGCTTTCGGCGGCAAAGCCGCCTTCGCCGCTTGGGCCGGCCGCGCCGTCGGGCGTCACCCAGTTGCGGTAGCGCGTGGTCGGCCGGATGAACTGGCCGTCCTTGGTGCGCAAGCCGTCCTGCTGCCAAACCCCGTCGACCAGAAGTCCCATAGGCTTACTCCGTTGTCGGTTGTCGGATTGAGCCATAGCACGGCCAAAATCAACGCCCGTTCAACACATTGTCATGGCCGGGCTTGTCCCGGCCATCCCGCTTAGGTAGGCACTGTGCGTCCCTGATCGGGATGCCCGGCACAGGGCCGGGCATGACGCCGAGAACCATGAGCGAGCTTTCCCTGACCATTCTGCCCGAGACGCCCGACGACGCCGAGGCGATCGAGCGCCTGCACGAGCGCACCTTCGGTCCCGGCCGCTTTGCGCGCACCGCGTTCCGTATCCGCGAGGGCAGGGCACACACGCTCGAGCTGTCGTTCACCGCGCGCATCGGCACGCTGCTGATCGGCTCGGTGCGGTTGACGCCGATCTGCATCGGCGAGACGCCCGCGTTGCTGCTCGGGCCGCTGACGGTCGAGCCGCCGTTTCGCTCGCGCGGTGTCGGCAAGGCTTTGGTCAAGCGCGCGCTCAAGGAGGCGCAGGCCAAAGGCCACAGGCTCGTGGTGCTGGTCGGCGACGAGCCGATCTACAAGAACAGCGGCTTCAAGCGCATCGCCAAGGGCCAGGTGAAGATGCCGGGCCCGGTCGATCCGGCGCGCCTGTTGATCGCGGAGCTTGAGCCCGGTGCCTTCGACGGCGTCAAAGGCATGATCCGCCCGGACTGGCTGCCGGCGTAGTATCGTACCGGCGCGCCGGTGCCGACATTGCTAGGCTCGCCGGCATGCGCGTGTTCCTGTTTGTGCTGACGGTCCTGTCCCTGCTCGCGTCGCCGGCGCGCGCCGAGCGGCTCGATCTTGCCACCGTGAGATGCGGCGATTTCTTCGCCAGCGGCAAGGACAACATCGAGCGAGTCATGATGTGGCTCGAAGCCTATTTCAGCGAAGAGAACGCCTCGCCGATCATCGACTTCGACAAGCTGCAAAGCGATCGATCAAAGCTCGGTGAATACTGCGCCAAGAATCCCAAGAGCAGCCTGATCGACGCCGCCGAGAAACTGCTGAGCAGGTAGTCAGCGGCCCTCTCTGGCCCATGTCGCGGCCAGCGAGCCGACCAGCAGCAACAGCCCGATCAGCCCGGCGAAGATCGGCAACACGCCGATGCCGCGCACCACCGACACGTCGCGCATCTTCAACCCGATCCAGTCGTCGCCGTGGAAGGTTGAGGAGGTGCGCACCGGCACCACCCTCGGCACATCCTGCGCGCTCTGCACACCGCCATTGGCGAGGCGCCGCACGCTGCCGCCGGTGGCATCGGCGAGCTTCTGCAGCACCTGCGTGGTCGACGTCACCTCGGCGAACTCGCGCGGATTGGCCGGGCCGACATTGGCGAGCGCGGTGAGCTTGCCGTCGGTCGCCCGCCACAGGCCGAGCTCCTTCACGCTCATCTCGGCCCGCCACAGGCCGGGCTCGGCCGATTTCAGCGTCACGGTCGACTGCGCGCCGGTCGGCGAGGTCACCGTGACGTCGCCAACGCCGTCGGCCATGGTCTGGCGCTCGATCGTGACATCGTGGCCGTGCACGACGAGCCGCAGCGCCTCTTCCTCGAGCTCGGGCTGCTTCATCAGCCAGTGCGACAGCCGCCGCAACAGATCGAGATGCGGCCCGCCGCCTTCGTAGCCGCGCGCCCACAGCCAGATGTGGTCGGAGAGCAGCATGGCGACGCGGCCCTTGTCCTCGCGCGCCAGGACCAACAGCGGCTTGCCGTCGGGCCCCTCCATGACGCTGGTGCCGGTGGTCTTGGCGGTGTTGACGACGCGGAACCACTGGCTCCAGTGCGGCGGATTGCCGTCGGAACCCTGCAGGCCGCGCGTCACCGGGTGGCGCTGGCCGGGCTCGGTGAGCCGGGCGCGGAACGGCTGCTCGGTGACCTCGCCGGACGGCTCGGCCGGCAGCACGACGTCGAGCGGCGTGTGCCAGAGGCTGGTCGGGCTCGCGTAATCGGGGCCGGCCGCGATCAGCACGGCGCCGCCGTCGCGCACGTATTTGGCGATGTTGTCGAAATAGATCATCGGCAGCACGCCCTGCCGCGCATAGCGGTCGAAGATGATGAGCTGGAACTCCGAGATCTTCTGCTGGAACAGCTCGCGCGTCGGGAAGGCGATCAGCGACAGCTCGTTGATCGGCGTGCCGTCCTGCTTCTCCGGCGGGCGCAGGATGGTGAAGTGCACGAGGTCGACGGAGGCGTCGGACTTGAGCAGGTTGCGCCAGGTGCGCTCGCCGGCGTGCGGCTCGCCGGACACCAGGAGCACGCGCAGCTTGTCGCGCACGCCGTCGATCGACAGCACCGCGCGGTTGTTGACCTGGGTGAGCTCGCCGTCGAGCGGCGAGGCCTCGACCTCGACGATGTTCGGGCCGGCGTGCGGGATCGGCACCTGCACCTCGACGGCCGCGCCCGGCGTCACCACGCGCTTCTCCAGCACATCGCCGTCGCGCCGCACGATCACTTCGGCGCCGCCGCCCTGGGTGCCCTGATCCTCGATGCGGAAACCGACGGTCTGCGACTGGTTGACGATGCCGAAGCGCGGCGTCTTGGTCAGCACGACGCGGCGGTCGATCTCGTTGGCGTGGCCGGTGATCAGCGCGTGCAGCGGCGCGGCAAAGCCGAGGGCGGAGGCTTCCGCCGGCACGTCGTGGACGCGGCCGTCGGTGATCATGATGGCGCCGGCGATGCGGTCGGGCGGCACGTCGGCGAGCGTCGAGGTGAGCGCCGAGAACAGCCGCGTGCCGTCATTGGCGCCGTCGGCTTCGCCGGCCTCCGCCACGCGCACTTCGAGGCCGGGGATGCGGCGCAGGCGGGCGAGCAGCGCGGCCTGCGCCGCTTCCGTCTGCTGGGCGCGGTCGCCGAACTGCTGGCTCGGGCTCTTGTCGATGATGACCGCGGCGACCGAGGGGATCGGGTCGCGGTCCTCGCGCGTGAACGAGGGATTGGCGAGCGCGAGCACCATGAGGCCGAGCGCGACGGCGCGCATCACCGCGCCGCGGCTGCGCGCGATCAGCAGCACAATGGCGATCAGCGCCGCCGCGCCGAAGGCCGCCCAGACCACGTATTCGGGCACCAGCGGAGCAAATGACACACCGAGATTCACGAGTGTGCTCCTATTGCCCCAGCCGCTCGAGCAGCGCCGGGATGTGCACCTGGTCGGCCTTGTAGTTGCCGGTCAGCGCGTACATCACGATGTTGACGCCGGCGCGGAAGGCGAATTCGCGCTGCCGCGGCTCGCCCGGCACCAGCGGCAGCATCGGCTGGCCGTCCGGCCGCATCGCCCAGGCGCCGGCGAGGTCGTTGGAGGTGATCATGATCGAGGACACGCCGTCGCCGGCGCGCGCCGGGCGGTTGCTGTCGTCCTCGTCGTCGCCTTCCGGCGGCAGCGCCTCGACCCAGAGCTGGCCGGAGGTGAAGCGGCCGGGGAAGTCGCGCAGCAGGAAGAAGGTCTTGGTCAGCACGTGGTCGCGCGGCACCGGTTCGATCTCGGGAATGTCGAGCGACGACAGGATGGAGCGCAGCGCCACCATGCCGGGGGTGCGGTTCTCGCCGCCGATGCCGACCGGGGCGTCCACCGCGTCCCGCGTGTCGAACAGCACGGTGCCGCCGCGCTTCATGTACGCGTCGATCTTGTCGAGCACGGCCTGCGGCGGCTTGGCGGCGTTCGGCGCGATCGGCCAATAGATCAACGGAAAGAAGGCCAGCTCGTCGCGCGCCGGATCGAGCCCCATCGGCTCGCCCGCCTCGAGTGCGGTGCGCTGCGCCAGAAACAGCGTCAGCCCTTGCAGGCCCGCCTTGCTCACCTCGTCGATCTCCGAATCGCCGGTGATGATGTAGGCAAGATGCGTCTTCTCGGTCGCCTTCATGGCGAAGTCCCGCGCCTGCGGCGACAGCTGCGGCGGCGGCGCCGCCGCTTGCTGCGCATGCGCAGGCTCGAACAGGCCGCATGCCCCCGCCAGTCCAGCCGCAAGCAAGATCGCCGCGACGCGCCGGCGCGGCAGCATGCCGGCGATGCCGCCCGACAGCATGATCACCAGCAGCGCGTCGAGCATCAGCAGGCCGAGCGAGGCGAGAAAGATCGGCCCGCGCAGATCGAGCGGCTCGCCGTGGCGGTAGACATCGAGCCGGGCGTTGAGGCCGGAGAAATCGAGCGCGGCGGGACGATCCGCGGGCGCAAGCGTGTTGACCGCGACCAGGCCTTCCGGCGGACCGTAGAAGCCCGGCGGGTGGTCGGCGCTGGCATGGGCGCTGAAGTTGGCCGGCACGCCGCGCGCGGTCGGCGGCGGCACCGTGAAAGCCCCGAAGCCGTCGAGCACGCGGGTCGGCGCCACCACCTGACGCGGGTCGGTGCCGCTCGAGCCCGCCTCGGTGGCGGCGGTTGCGTCGGCGAGCGCGACCATGCGGCGCAGCATGTCGACAAAGGCCCCCGACAGCGGCAGGTCCGACCAGCGGGTGTCGGCGGTGACGTGGAACAGCACCAGCAGCCCTTTGCCGCGGCGCTGGGCGGTGACCAAAGGCGTGCCGTCGCCGAGCGTCGCCCAGGTGCGCTCGTTGAGCAGCGCATCGGGCTCGGCCAGCACCTGGCGGGTGACGGTGACGTCGTTCGGCACGGCCATGCCGTTGAACGGGCTTTCGCGCGAGAAGCCGGCGAGCTTTTGCGGCTTGTCCCAGGACAGGCTGCCGCCGAGGATGCGGCCGCCGCGCCGCAGCTTCACCGGCACCAGGTCGTCGTCGGTGTTGGCCAGATGCGGGCCGGCAAAGCGCACCAGGACGCCGCCGTTCTCGATCCATTTGGCCAGCGCCTCGCGCGCCTCGGCGACGTTGCCGACGTCGGCGAGGATCAGCATCGGGATGCGCTGGTTGAGGAAGCGATTGACCGCTTCGGCCGGCGCCACGCCTTCGGCGAGGCGCACGTCGGCGAAGGGATTGAGCGCGCGCGTCAGGTAATAGGTGGCGCCGATCAGCGGCTGCGAACGATCGGCGGCCGAGCCGGAAACGATGCCGACGGTGCGCCGCCGCCAGCGCTTGTCGAGCAGCTGCACGGCGCCGGCCGAGCGTTCGCCGACGATTTCCAGCCGCGCCACGTCATTGCGGATTTCGACCGGCAGGGTGATCGCGGCATCGCTCTCGCTTGCGCCGGCGCCGAACGCGAACGGCGCCTCGCCGAGCGGCAGGCCCTTGAGATCGATCGCCTTGACCATGCCGGCTTCGGCGGGGCCGGCCTGCGGCCGCAGCACCTTGACGGTCAGCGCGCCGGCGGCGTTGTCGGCGGCGGCGAGCGCCCGCGGCGCGGCGATGCCGCCGGAGACCACGGTGAGCGGATGGCCGCCGACCGTCTTTTTCAGGCCATCGACGAACTCGCCGCCTTTGCCGGCGTCGACGCCGTCGGACAGCCAGACCACCTCGACGTCCGGCGCCTGCTTCAGGAAGCGTTCGATCAGCGGCAGCGCCTCGCTGCGGTCGACGCCGTAAGGCCGCGGCTGCAACTGCCGCGCCTGGACGCGGGCGGCGCCGGCGATCTGCAGCGAAATATCGCGCTCCGACTGCGACAGCGGCAGCAGCGCGACGCCGCGGTTATCGGCTTCGGCGCGCGCGATCAGCTCGTCGGCCGTGCGCAGGCGCTCGTCCCAGCTGGCGGCGGCCGGCCAGCCGTCGTCGATCATCAGCAGCAGCGGGGCGCCGCGGTTCGAGGCGGCGATCGGGGGGTTCCACAGCGGACCGGCGGCGGCGACGATGACCAGCGCGGCAAGCGTCAGCCGCAGCAGCACCAGCCACCACGGCGTGCGGGCCGGGGTTTCGTCCTTGGGCGCGATCTCGAACAGCAGGCGCGTCGGCGGAAAATCGATGTGCTGCGGCCGCGGCGGCACCAGCCGCAACAGCCACCACAGCACCGGCAGGCTCAGAAGGCCGAGCAGGACCAGCGGCTGGGCAAAGCCGAGCGGCAGGGCGGGGATCATGCCGCGCCTTCCGCGCCGGTGCGCGCCGGCGGCCGGCCCCTGACGATGGTATGGGCGCCCGCGCCCATGCGGGCGTGCAGCGCGAACAGCAGCTCGGTCGGCCCGCGGTCGGTGCGGTGCACGGTGAAGCTCCAGCCGAACTGCTCACATTCCGCGCGCAGGGCGGCGCGGTGGCTGGCGACGAGGGTCTGATATTCGCCGCGCCAGGTCTCGGCGCGGCCGGCGGTGATGCTGCCGAGCCCTTCCGGCTCGATGAACTCGACGCGGCCCATATAGGGGAAGCTTTCTTCCGCCGGGTCGACCACCTGCACGACGTGGCCGCGCGCGCCGTTGGCGGCGAGCTGGCCGACGATGCGGCGAAACTCGGAAACCGGGCTCCAGAAATCGGACAGCAGCAGCACCTCGGAGAACGGCGCCGGCGCGAAATTCGGCGGCAGGCTTGGACGCTCGCTGGTGTCGTGCACGATCACCTGCGCCATCTTCTCGATGATGTTGCGGTTCGAGCTCGGCCGCATGATCTCCGGGATGCCGACGCGCTCGCCGCCCTGCACCAGCACCTCGGCGAGCGCGAAGGAGACGACCAAAGCGCGGTCGAGCTTGCTCCACTCGGTCAGATGCGAGTTGAAGTCCATCGACGGCGAGCGGTCGGCCCAGATCCAGATGGTGTGCGAGGCCTCCCATTCGCGCTCGCGCACATAGAGATGATCGTCGCGCGCCGAGCGCCGCCAATCGACGCTGTTGGCCGGCTCGCCGCTGGTGAAGCGCCGGTACTGCCAGAAGTTCTCGCCGGCGCCGGCGCGGCGGCGGCCGTGCAGACCGTGAATGATGGTCGAGGCGACGCGGCGCGCCTCGAGAATGAGACGCGGCACGCGCGCGGCAAGCTTGCGGCTGGTGCCGACGGCGGCCCGTACGGCGTCGCTCTCGGCCTCGCTGCGTTTGAGGTCGGCCATTCGCTACCTGACGCGGGATTTCAGCCGCGCGATGACATTGCCGATGGTCTCGCCCTCGGCGCGCGCCGAAAAGGTCAGCGCCATGCGGTGCTTGAGCACGGGCTCGGCAAGCTCGATGACGTCGTCGACCGACGGCGCAAAGCGGCCGTCGAGCAGCGCGCGGGCGCGCACCGCCAGCATCAAGGCCTGGCTGGCGCGCGGACCCGGGCCCCAGGAGATCAGGTTGCCGACCTCGCCCGCCTCCGGACCCGGACGCGCCGAGCGCACCAGTTGCAGGATCGCCTCGACCACCGATTCGCCGACCGGCAGGCGGCGCACCAGCCGCTGCGCCGCGATCAGGTCCTCGGCGGTCATCGCCGCCTTGGCGCGGGTCTCGTCGGCGCCGGTGGTGTCGAACAGGATTTTGCGCTCGGCCGCCTGGTCGGGATAGTCGACGTCGATTTCCATCAGAAAGCGGTCGAGCTGCGCTTCGGGCAGCGGGTAGGTGCCCTCCTGCTCGAGCGGATTCTGCGTCGCCAGCACGTGGAACGGCTTGGGCAGATCGTGACGCGCGCCGGCCACGGTGACGTGCTGTTCCTGCATGGCCTGAAGCAGCGCCGATTGCGTGCGCGGCGAAGCGCGGTTGATCTCGTCCGCCATCAACAGCTGCGCGAACACCGGGCCGGGGATGAAGCGGAACGAGCGTTTGCCGCCGGGGCTTTCCTCCAGCACTTCGGTGCCGAGAATGTCGGACGGCATCAGGTCGGGGGTGAACTGGACGCGCCGGGCATCGAGGCCGAGCGCCGTGCCCATGGTGTCGACGAGCTTGGTCTTTGCCAGACCGGGGACGCCGACGAGCAGGGCATGACCGCCCGACAACACGGTGATCAGCGCGCGTTCGACGACGACGTCCTGGCCGAAGATGACGCTGCAGATCGCGTCTTTGGCGGCGCGCACGTGGGCGGCGGTCGATTCCGCCGCGCGCACGATCATGTCCTCGAGCTTCTCCAGGCTTTCGCCGCTTGCCGACGCCATGAGTTTTTGTCCTTTCGTTGGGGCTGGCCTGACCGCCGCAGGAATCTCGAAGCCCCGTGCAACAAACACGCCAGCGGCGATTTAGATGCCCATTGGCCGCCGAATCTGCCTCATTGTTAGGCCAAGCTTACGCTATCCTGACGGCGGCATCCGGCCTAAATCACGAAGCTGCGAACAACTGCGCAACTCGCTGATAACGTAGGGAAACAATGGCGAAGGCAGGGCAAGATCGGGGGCTTGGCGGATTGGACGCGATTGTGACAGCGCTGCCCCGCGAAAAACGCGGGGCGCTGCTGCCGCCGGTGGAAAAGTGGAATCCGCCGTTTTGCGGCAATATCGACATGAAAATCGAAGCCGACGGCACCTGGTACTATCAAAAGACGCCGATCGGGCGTCCGGCTTTGGTTAAACTTTTCAGCACCGTGCTCAAGCGCGAGGGCGACCAGTACTTCCTTGTAACGCCGGTGGAAAAAGTCGGGATCACGGTCGTCGACGCCCCCTTTTTGGCGGTCGAACTCAAAGTGGATCGCGCCGGCGAGCAGAGCCTCGCCTTCCGCACCAATGTCGACGACTGGGTCGAGGCCGGTCCCGGCCACGCGCTCAAATTCGTGTCCGAGCCGGCAACCGGCGGCCTCAAGCCCTACCTGCATGTGCGCCGCGAGCTCTGGGCCAAAGTGACGCGGGCGCTGTTCTACGACTTGGTCGCCCTCGGCGAGGAGCGCGATGTCGGCGGCACGCCGATGTTCGGCGTCGCCTCCAAAGGCGAATTCTTCGCCATGGCGGAGGCCGGCGCGCTCAGGGAGTTCGCCTGATGCGCGCGGCCGAGACGTTCTCGGGCGCGGAGTTCTTCGCCCGCGCCAAGGCGCGGCTGACGCTCGAGGTGCCGGCCGGCTTGACCGACGCCGCCATCACGCCCAAGCGCGGCGATCATGACGCCGACCCGGTGATGAAGAAGATCGCCGAGGTGCGGCCGATCCGCCCCGCCGCCGTGCTGGTGCCGATTGTCGATCATCCGGAGCCGACGGTGCTGTTGACGCAGCGCGCGCAGCATCTGCCCGATCATCCCGGGCAGGTGTCGTTCCCCGGCGGCAAGATCGACAAGGCGGACGCAAGCCCCCTCGAATCGGCGCTGCGCGAGGCGCACGAGGAAATCGGCCTCGATCGCCGGGCGGTGACGCCGCTCGGCTATCTCGACCTCTATATGACGACGCTCGGCTATCGCATCGTGCCGGTGATTGCGCGCGTCGCCCCCGGATTTTCGCTGTCGCTCAACAGCGGCGAGGTCGACGCCACCTTCGAGGTGCCGCTTGCCTTTGTCATGAACCAGGCCAATGTGCAGCGCCATTCGCGCGACTGGCAGGGCATGACGCGGCACTATTACGCCATCACCTTCGGCGAGCGCTACATCTGGGGCGTCACCGCGGGGATTTTGCGCAATCTGTACGACAGGATCTACCGATGATCCGCACCGGCGCCACCGAGCTCGCGCTCTTCCTGCTGCCGTTCGTGGTCTATGCCGTCTATCTCATGGCGACGCGGGCGACGGTGATGCACCCGGACTCATGGCCGCTGCGCCACGTCGCCTGGCTGCTCGGCGCAGCGCTGCTCCTGGTGATCGGCAGCTTCGTCTATCTGGCCAACTACAGCGGCGCGCCGGTCGGCTCGACCTACGAGCCGGCGCATATCGAGGGCGGCAAGCTGGTGCCGCAACGGATGCGCTGATGGCGGCGCGAGAAGAATTTCCCCTCCCCCCACGCGCGCTTGCGCGTGGTGGGGAGGGGTTAGGGGTGGGGGGCGCTTTCGCATGCAGGCTTCCCCCCACCCTCGACCCCTCCCCACCGCTCCGCTTTGCTCCGCGGGGGGAGGGGAGAACAAGGCTTGCGGCATGACGGCACACGAGAACGGACGCACAGACCGTAAGCTGACCGGCGCCGCCTGGGCCGGCGGCGGGGCGCTCGCGCGCCTGCTCGGCGTGCTCGATCGCGACGGCGAGGAGGCGCGCGTGGTCGGCGGCGCGGTGCGCAACGCGCTGCTCGGCATGCCCGCCGACGAGATCGACGTCGCCACCACGGCCGTGCCGGAGGAGGTGGTGCGCCGCGTGCAGGCGGCGGGCTTCAAGGCGGTGCCGACCGGTATCGCGCACGGCACCGTCACGGTGGTCATCGACGGCACGCCGTTCGAGGTGACGACGCTGCGCCAGGACGTCGAGACCTATGGCCGCCACGCCAAGGTCGCCTTCGGCCGCGACTGGCGCGTCGATGCCGAGCGCCGCGACTTCACCATCAACGCCTTTTCAGCGGCCGCCGACGGCACCGTCTACGACTATGTCGGCGGCCTCGGCGACCTTGCCGCGCGCCGCGTGCGCTTCATCGGCGACGCCAGGCGCCGCATCGAGGAAGATTACCTGCGCATCCTGCGCTTCTTCCGGTTCCACGCCGCCTATGGCACCGCCGATCATCCCGACCGCGAAGGACTCGAAGCCTGCATCGCCGGCCGCGCCGGTCTCGAGCAATTGTCGCGCGAGCGCGTGCGCATGGAGCTGATGAAGCTCGTGGTGGCGCCGCACGCCGTGCCGACGCTGATCGCCATGACCGATGCCGGGCTGACGCTGCGCGTGCTCGGCGGTGTGTCGTACCTGGCCTCGTTCGAGATGATGGCCAAGGCCGAGGCGGCGGCCGGCCTCGGCGCCGATCCGGTGCGCCGGCTGGGCGCCCTCGGCGTCTGGGTGGCGGAAGACGCCGAGCGGCTGTGGCAGCGGCTGCGCCTCGCCAATGCCGAGCACGAGCGGCTCGCCTCGATGGCGGAGGGCTGGCGGCGGATTGCGCCGGCCTATGGCGAGCAGGCGGCGCGCGCGCTGCTCTACCGCCTCGGCCCGCAGCGCTTCACCGACCACGCGCTGCTGGCCTGGGCGCGCTCGAGCGTGGGCGTCATCGACGAGGCCTGGCGCGCGCTCGCCACCTTGCCGGCCCGCTGGAGCGCGCCGGCGTTTCCCTTGAAGGCCGCGGATTTCATCAGCCGCGGCGTCGACAAGGGGCCGCTGCTCGGCGTCGTCATGCGCGAGGCCGAGGACGCCTGGGTGAGGGCGGGATTTCCGAGCGATGCGGCCGCGCTCCAGGCGATCGCCGACGGCGCGGCGCGCGGCAAGTAACGGCGGTCCATCGCTTAGGTCGCCGCACCGACGCCCGCCGACAGCGGGATGCAAAGCCGAATGTCGATAAACGACATGGCGGCTTCGGCGCCGTCACCGCACCAGCGGATTGGTCACCTTGATGCCGGCGAAACGGCTGAAATCGCGGTCGGCCGACCATAGCTCGCGCACGCCGTGCTCGATGCAAAGCGCCGCGACCCGGGCGTCGTGAACGCGCGGGCCGCTGACGCGGCTTGCCTCGAAGAGGCGGCGCAACGACGGCCAATATTCATCGGACTCGGATAGCAGCACCAGGCTCGGCGAAGCCATCCAGGCATCGACCTGCCCCAGTGCCGCCGCGGGCGGTGTCGGCGGATCGTAGATGCGCGGATGGGTGACGACACTGAGGAATTCATGCAGACACGGCCATGGAATGGCCCAGGCCGCGCGGCCTTCCGCCAGTTCGGCGACGCATTCCTTGGCGGCCCGATGGAACGCCGAATCCTTGCGATGGGCGTGAACGAGAACGTTGGTATCGACGGCGATCACCCGCCGCGACCCTCGTAGATCATGTCGCGAATCTTGTCCCAGGATGCGTCGCGCAACTCGGGGCGCAATCCGCGTCCGCCGAAGCTGGCGTCGCGCAGCCGGAACCGCCTGGTGCGGCGGTGCGCCGCCACCACGTGCCGCAGACCCCGTTCGACCAGGGCGCGCACGGTGGTCCGTTCGCGGGCGGCAATCTTGCGCGCTTCGTTCAGCAGCGGATCGGAGATGTCCAGCGTCGTTTTCATGGGCAACACCTGTTGCACCGCCAATATGGGTAGCAACATTATAGCGCCGGCGTTGCGCAATGGCAATAAACCGTCGTGTCTACGGCCACTTCACCACCGGCGGCATCGACGACAGGATCGAGTCGACATTGCCGCCGGTCTTGAGGCCGAAAATGGTGCCGCGGTCGTAGAGCAGGTTGAACTCGACATAGCGGCCGCGGCGCACCAGCTGCTCCTCGCGCTCGGCTTCGCTCCAGGGCTTGGCGAAATTGCGCCGCACCAGCCCGGGATAGACTTGCAAAAAGGCGCGGCCGACCTCCTGGGTGAAGGCGAAGGTCGCCTCCCAGTCGGTCTCGAGATAATCGTAGAAGATGCCGCCGATGCCGCGCATCTCGTTGCGGTGCTTGAGGAAGAAGTAGTCGTCGCACCATTTTTTGAACGTGTCGTAGGGCGCGACCGCGGCATGGGCATCGCAGGCGGCTTTCATCGCGGCGTGGAAGGCGATGCTGTCGGGGTCGGTCTGCGTGCGGCGCGCCTCCAGCACCGGGGTGAGGTCGGCGCCGCCGCCGAACCAGGCTTTGCTGGTGACGACGAAGCGCGTGTTCATGTGCACCGCCGGCACCTGCGGGTTCTGCATATGCGCGATCAGCGAAATGCCCGAGGCCCAGAAGCGCGGATCGGTCTCGGCGCCCGGGATGTCCTTGCGGAATTCGGGCGCGAATTCGCCGAACACGGTCGAGCAATGCACGCCGACCTTCTCGAAGACGCGGCCGCGCATCAGCGCCATGACGCCGCCGCCGCCGGGCGCGCCGCTGTGATCGGTGCGCTGCCACGGCGTGCGCTCGAAGCGGCCGGCGGGCCGCTCGGCAAGCGGCGCGGCGTTCGGCAGGTCGCTCTCGAGGGTCTCGAAGGCCGCGCAGATGTCGTCGCGCAGGCGCTCGAACCAGGCGCGCGCGCGCGCTTTGCGGGTTTCGAGGGCGGCCGGTGGGGGCACGGCGTTCATCGTATCGCGAGCTTAGCCAATTCACAGCCCGCCCGTCTGCCGCAGCGCCTCGCCCGCCACCATGGCGACCGCCATCGCCACGTTGAGCGAGCGCAGGCCGCCGCGCATCGGGATGCGCAGCCGGACGTCGGCGGCGCGATGGACGTCCTGCGGCACGCCGGCGCTCTCGCGGCCGAACAGCAGGACCTGATCGGGCGCGAAGGCGTGGTCGAGATAGCTGCGCTCGGCCGCGGTGCTCAGAAGCACGAGCCTCAGGCCCCCGGCCCGCCGCCAGCCGTCGAATGCGGCGAAGGAGCCGTGCCGGGAAAGGTCCACCCGATCGAGATAGTCCATGCCCGCGCGGCGGAAGGCGCGGTCGGTCACCGGGAAGCCGGCCGGCTCGATGATATCCACCGCCAGGCCGAGGCAGGCGCAAAGCCGCAGGATCGTGCCGGTGTTCTGGGGGATGTCCGGCTGGTACAGGGCAATCCGCATGACCGCTTGATCGGATAAGGGTTTTCCGCCGATCCGGACAACGGCTGTGGCGGAGCATTTAATGTGGGTGGTGCGGCGATAGCGGGCTTGCACTCCTACCGCAAGGGTGCCAATAGAACCACGCCGTTCGTGCCGCTTTGGCCTTTATGGCCGAGGCTGCCGCGCCGGTCCGCCCCGCCGCCTTGGGATGACGTCTTAAGGCTCCACCAGCGGGCGGCAGAAATAGCCAGCCGGAGGAGAGGGTTTTAGACGTGTCGACCGTGTCTTCGGCGGAGCAGCACTCGCGCCGCGACTTTCTCTATATCGCAACCGGCGCCGTCGCCGCCGTGGGCGGAGCGGCCGCCCTGGTGCCGCTGATTGCGCAGATGAATCCCGACGCTTCGACGATCGCGGCGGGCGCGCCCATCGACGTCGATCTTGCCCCCATAGCCGACGGGCAGATCGTCAAGGTGTTCTGGCGCTCGAAGCCGATTTTCATCTTCCACCGCACCAAGAAGGAAATCGACGAGGCCAAGAACGTCGAGGTCAACACGCTGCCGGATCCGGAGCCGGATTCAGAGCGCGTCAAAGCCGGCCACGAGCAGTGGCTGGTCGTCATCGGCATCTGCACCCACCTCGGCTGCATCCCGCTCGCCCACCAGGGCGAATACGACGGCTGGTTCTGTCCCTGCCACGGCTCGCAATACGACACCGCCGGCCGCATCCGCCGGGGTCCCGCCCCGCGCAACCTGCCGCTGCCGCCCTACACGTTCCTCTCCGACACCAAGATCCGGATCGGCGAAGAAACAGCCTCCAAGCCCGCCTAAGCGTTTTCCGAAGGTTCGATCATGAGCGGACACTCGACCTACCAGCCGCAAAACAAATTTCTGCAATGGTTCGAGAAACGGCTGCCGATCGGCGGCCTGATCCATTCGTCATTCATCGCCTATCCGACGCCGCGGAATCTGAACTACTGGTGGACCTTCGGCGGCATCCTCTCCTTCATGCTCGGCGTGCAGATCGTCACCGGCATCGTGCTCGCGATGCACTATACGCCGCAGGCCGACATGGCCTTCAATTCCGTCGAAAGCATCATGCGCGACGTCAATTACGGCTGGCTGCTGCGCTACGTGCACGCCACCGGCGCCTCGATGTTCTTCTTCGCCGCCTACGTCCACATGTTCCGCGGCATGTATTACGGCTCCTACAAGGAGCCGCGCGAAGTCTTGTGGATCCTCGGCGTCATCCTGCTGCTGTTGATGATCGCCACCGGCTTCATGGGCTACGTGCTGGTCTGGGGCCAGATGAGCTACTGGGCGGCGACCGTGATCACCAACCTGTTCTCCGCCATCCCCGGCGTCGGCGAGACCGTCGTCACCTGGCTGTGGGGCGGCTACGCGGTCGGCAATCCGACGCTCAACCGCTTCTTCTCGCTGCACTACCTGCTGCCCTTCGTCATCGCCGGCGTGGTGGTGCTGCATGTCTGGGCGCTGCACGTCGTCGGCCAGAACAACCCGGCCGGCATCGAGCCGAAGTCCGACAAGGACACCGTGCCGTTCACGCCCTACGCCACGGTCAAGGACAGCTTCTGCATGGCCGTGTTCTGCATCCTGTTCGCGTGGTTCGTGTTCTACATCCCGAACTTCCTGCTGGCGGCCGACAACTACGTTCCGGCCAACCCGGCGGTGACGCCGTCGGAGATCGTACCGGAGTGGTACTACCTGCCGTTCTACGCCATCCTGCGCTCGATCCCGAACAAGCTGCTCGGCGTCTGCGCGCTGTTTGCCTCGATCGCGATCCTCGCCTTCCTGCCCTGGCTCGACACCTCGAAGGTGCGTTCGGCGCGCTACCGGCCGATGTACCGGCAGTTCTTCTGGCTCTTCGTCATCGTCGCGATCGGCCTGGGCTGGCTCGGCTCCAAGCCGCCGGAAGGCATCTACGTGATCATGTCGCGCATCTTCACGGCCTACTACTTCGCCTATTTCCTGGTGATCCTGCCGCTGCTCGGCATTTTCGAGAAAACCAAGCCGCTGCCGAACTCGATTTCGGAATCGGTCCTGGGCGAGCCGCGGGGAGCATGACCATGAAGCGCGCAATCCTTGCCGTCGCGGCCCTGGCCGCGTTGACCGCCCCCGCTCTGGCGCAGACCGAGCAGGTGCCGCCGCCGCGGCTCACCTGGTCGTTCGCCGGGCCGTTCGGCAAATACGACGAGGCGCAGCTGCAGCGCGGCTTCAAGATCTACCGCGAGGTCTGCTCGACCTGTCATTCGCTCAATTTGCTGTCGTTCCGCAATCTCGCCGACCCCGGCGGCCCCGGCTTTTCCGAGGCGCAGGTCGCCCAGATCGCGTCCGAATACAAGATCAAGGACGTCGACGATGCCGGCCAGCCGACCGAGCGCCCCGGCCGCCCGGCCGACCACTTCCCGGCGCCGTTTGCCAACGAGCTGCAGGCCAAGGCCGCCAACGGCGGCACCGCGCCGCCCGACATGTCGACGCTCGCCAAGGCGCGCACCTACCTGCGCGGCTTCCCCTGGTTCGTGTTCGACATTTTCACGCAATACCAGGAGGAGGGACCGGACTACATCGCCGCCATCCTCAAGGGCTACAAGGAGCCGGCGCCGCAGGGCGCCAATATCCCCGAGGGCGGTCACTACAACGAGTATTTCCCCGGCCACAACATCGCCATGCCGCAGCCCCTGCAGGACGGCCAGGTGAAATACGACGACGGCTCGCCGGAGACGCTTGACCAGTATTCCAAGGACATCGCGGCCTTCCTGGAGTGGGCGGCCGAGCCGCATATGATGGCGCGCAAGCGCATCGGCTTCCAGGTCATCATCTTCCTGATCGTGCTGTCGGGCCTTTTGTACTTCACCAAGAAGAAGGTCTGGTCGGCGGTGCATTAGCCGGCACAAAACCTCTTGACGCGAGGGCCCCGCTTGGGGCCCTTCGTTTTGGGGAACCAGGCGATGGCCAGATCCGTGCTCGGCATCATCGGCGGCTCCGGCATCTACGACCTGCCGGGGCTGGATCATGTGCGCGAGGAGCGCGTGCAAAGCCCGTGGGGCGAGCCGTCGGCGGCGCTGCGCATCGGCGAGATCGAGGGCCTGCCGGTGGTATTCCTGTCGCGGCACGACAAGGGCCACCGGCTGTCGCCATCGGACATCAATTACCGCGCCAATATCGACGCCATGAAGCGCGTCGGCGTCACCGATCTCGTCTCGCTGTCGGCATGCGGCTCGTTCAAGGAGGACCTGCCGCCCGGCACCTTCGTGCTGGTCGACCAGTTCGTCGACCGCACCTACAAGCGCGACAGCTCGTTCTTCGGCAAGGGCATGGTGGCGCATGTGTCGATGGCGCACCCGGTGTCGCCGCTGTTGCGCGCGCGCCTGCGCGAGGCGGCGATGGCGGAAGGCATCGTGCCGCACTGGGGCGGCACCTATGTGTGCATGGAGGGGCCGCAGTTTTCGACCTACGCCGAGAGCATGACCTACAAGGAGCTCGGCTATTCGGTGATCGGCATGACCAATATGCCGGAGGCCAAGCTCGCCCGCGAGGCCGAGATTTGCTACGCCACCGTCGCCATGGTGACGGACTTCGACTGCTGGCATCCCGACCATGACGCCGTCACCGTGCAGGACATCGTCAAGGTGCTGATGGACAATGCCGAGCGCGCCAAGAGCCTGGTGGCGCGGCTGGCGCGCGATTTTCCGCGCGAGCACGAGCCGTGCCCGATCGGCTCCGACCGCGCGCTCGATACCGCGCTGATCACGGCGCCCGAAGCGCGCGACCCGGAACTGCTGAAGAAGCTCGACGCGGTGGCGGGCAGGGTGCTGACCCGCGCCAATTGACGGCGGCGCTCAAGGCGGGAACGCGCGGCGATCCCAGGGCCCGTTGTTCTGACCCGACAGGGCCGAAAAGCGCGGCGGTAGCCGGATACGCCCATGTGACTTGGCTCACACAAATCCGCGGCGCAACAACGTAGAGTAGTGGCATCCCGCCGGTAGAAGCGGGTGCCCCCTTACGTTGCACGATCCGGAGGACCCGCCATGACCGCCTTCAAGATCACGCCGGCGACCAGTGTTTCCACCAGCGGCGCCAATGTTCATGCCTTCAACTCCGACAGCGCGGGGCCCGACACGCTGACGGTCGACCCCGGCGCCTATCTGATCGCGACCGGCAACGGCGCCGACGGCGCGCTGCTCGCCGCCACCGGCATCTGGAACCTCACCGTCAACGGCACGATCCTCTCCAAGCAGGCCTTCGGCATCGACCTTGCGGCGGGAATTGTCGGCACCTCGACCATCGTCATCGGCGACGACGGCGAGGTCGGCGGCGGCATATTCGGCGAGAGCGCCGTCAAGATCACCAACGCCGGCACCATCGGCGGCAATGTCGGCACGCTGGGCGGCAACGACACGGTGGCGAATTCCAGCCAGATTGTCGGCTTCGTGTCCCTGGGTGACGGCGACAACAGCCTGGCGAATTCGGGTTCGATCAGCACCAGCGTCTCTGCCGGCGTGGGCAAAGACACCGTCACCAATTCCGGCTCTATCGGCTCGAGCGTTTTTCTCGGCGACGGCATCAATACACTGACCAATACAGGCACGATCGGCGGCGCCGTCATCGCCGGCATCGGCAACGATACGGTCAACAGCAGCGGCGACATTGCTACCGACGTCAGCCTCGGCGGCGGCAACGACATCTTCACCAACTCGGCCAAGGTTGGCGGCAACATCGATCTCAATACCGGCGACAACAAGTTCACCAATTCCGGTACCGTCATCGGTGTCGTTGTCAGCTCAGGCACCGGCAACGACACGGTGAGCAATTCCAAGAGCATCGGCGGCACGGTTTTTTTGGCCGACGGCACCAACGCGCTGACCAATTCCGGCGAGATCGGCGCCTATACCGGTTTGAGCGGCAACGACACGGTCACCAATTCCGGCAAGGTCGACGTGGATGTCGCGCTTGGCGACGGGGTCAACACGCTGAACAATACCGGGACGATCGGCGGCAATGTCAGCGGCGGGATTGGCAACGACACGTTCAAGAGCAGCGGCGACATTGGCGGAAGTGTCAGCCTCGGCGCCGGCAATGATACGTTCACCAATTCGGCCAAGGTCGGCGGCCTGGTCGATCTCAACGCCGGCGACAACAAGTTCACCAACTCCGGCCAGGTCGCCAGCAGTGTGGCCTCGACCGGTACCGGCAACGATACGGTGAGCAATTCGAAGAGCATCGGCGGCACGGTTTTCTTGGCCGACGGCACCAACACGCTGACCAATTCGGGCGAGGTCGGCGCCTACGCCGGTTTGAGCGGAACCGACACGGTCACCAATTCGGGCAAGGTCGACGCGGATGTGTCGCTTGGCGACGGGATCAACACGCTCAATAATACCGGCACGATCGGCGGCAATGTCAGCGCCGGGATCGGCAACGACACGTTCAAGAGCAGCGGCGACATTTCCGGCAATGTCAGCCTCGGCGCCGGCAATGATACCTTCACCAATTCGGCCACGGTCGGCGGCCTGGTCGATCTTAACGTCGGCGACAACAAGTTCACCAACTCCGGCCAGGTCGTCGGCAGCGTCGCCTCGACCGGCACCGGCAACGACACGGTGATCAATTCGAAGATCATCGGCAGCATCGTTTTTCTCGCCGCCGGCACCAACGCGCTGACCAATTCGGGCGAGATCGGCTCCTATTCCGGTTTGAGCGGAACCGACACGGTCACCAATTCCGGCAAGGTCGACACGGACGTCGTGCTTGGCGACGGGGCCAACACGCTGAACAATACCGGCACGATCGGCGGCAATGTCGTTGGCGGGATTGACATCGATACGTTCAAGAGCAGCGGTGACATTACCGGCAATGTCAGCCTCGGGGGCGGCAATGATACCTTCACCAACTCGGCCAAGGTCGGCGGCCAGGTCGATCTCGGTGCCGGCGACAACACGTTCACCAACTCCGGCTCGGTCACCGGCAACGTGTTCTCTTCCGGCACCGGCACCGACACGGTGAGCAATTCGAAAAGCATCGGCGGCACTGTCTTCCTGGCCGCCGGCGTCAACACGTTCAGCAATTCCGGCTTCGCGGCCGGCTACACCGGCGGTGTCGGCGCCGACACGGTGACCAATTCCGGCTCGATCGGCGCCGATGTCGTTCTCGACGACGGCACCAACGCGTTGACCAACTCAGGCGAGATCCACGGTCAGGTCATCGCCGGGGTCGGCGACGATACGATCAATAACTCGGCGAAGATCGACGGCATCATCAACCTTGGCGACGGCCACAACACCGTCGTCAACTCGGGGACGATCGGAGATATCGTCGTCCTCGGCGCCAGCGACGACACGGTCACCAACACGGGAACGATCAACGATTTTGTCTCGCTTGGAAACGGGGCGAACACGCTTACGAATTCCGGCACGATCGCGGGCGACGTATTTTGCGGTACCGGCGTCGATACGGTGACGAACACCGGAACGGTCGTCTTCACCGTTAATCTCGGCGACGGTGACGACAAGTTTACCGGCGGCGCTCACGTCGACACCGTCAAAGACGGCAACGGCAGTGACACGGTCACGCTCGGCGGCGGCGACGACAAATATGTCGCCACCGGCAACAGCGGCACCGACGGCACCGACACCGTCGACGGCGGCGCCGGCAACGACACCTACGATGCCGGCGGCGCGACCGGCGGCGTCAACATCAATCTCGACACCGTCACGCACGATCATTCGCCTTTCAACAACAGCGGCCAGCTGGCCGGCAACACCGCCACCGGCAACGACATCGCCGGCGGACTCAAGGACACTATCAGCGGCTTCGAGAATGCAAATGGCGGCAGCGGCGCCGACAACATCTACGGCAATGCGGCGGCCAACATCCTCAACGGCGGCGGGGGCGCGGACGTGCTATTCGGCTACGCCGGCAATGATACGCTCGCTGGCGGCGCGGGTGCGGACAACCTTTTCGGCGGCGCCGGCAAGGACGCGTTGACGGGGGGAACGGAGGCCGACGTTTTCTGGCTTACGGCGGTGTCCGACAGCGGCCTGAGCAAGGCGACGCGCGACGTCATCACGGACTTCCAGGACGGCATCGACAAGATCGATCTGTCCAAGATCGACGCCAATACAACGAACGGCCCGGGCGATGATGCCTTCAGCTACCTCAACGGCAACAGCAGCACCACGCCGGCTGCGCTGTTCACCGGCGCCGCCGGACAGCTACGCTCCTATTGGACGGCGAGCGGCCAGGTTGTCGAGGGTGACGTCAACGGCGACGCCAAGGCGGACTTCTCGATCCTGATCAACGACCCGACGCACGCCATCACGTTGACCGTCGCCGATTTCGTCCCCTAGCCGGCGTTCGGGCGCTTCGAGCCGTTGGCCCGCTCAACCGAGCAGGCCGCCGTTCACGAACGTGCCGACGCCCGCGACGATGGCGAAGCAAACGATGACCGCGCCGATGATCGTGGCGAGCCAACGCCAGGGATGGCTGGTCGGGGCCTGTTCGATGGGCCGCGTGCCCAAGGTGCCGTCTTCATGCAAGGACATTGCCGCACTCCTGCTGTTCAAGGCGACAAGTCGGCAGCGCAATAATGGTTCCTGCGGGACGCTGTGCCGTCAGGAACCGCCGATGATCGGCTCGTCCCGCTTAGCCGTGTCCGAAGACCACTTGCGCCGAGCAGGACGTGCAATGGATGCGATTGTGCGCGTCGTTGCGGAAGCCGTCGGTGACATGCTTCAGGATCGAAACATGCTCGCCGCCGGCGGCGCGTTCGCTCTCTTCCCACTTGGCGGAGCCCGCCCGCTTGCATTGCGGGCACCTGAACCGGGTGATGTAACTGTGAGGACGCCGCATGGTGCGCCTCCGTCGTGCCGATGATCCTCGAGTCCCGTCAGCCGGAATCCGGCTGATCTGTAAATTTGACGCGCTGCGCGCGATGCAGGCCGGGGCGGCCGAGATGGGGTCTTGCCTCACTGATGCGACCCGCGAGAGCCGCCTCCGGCAAACCGTTCGCTGTAATGCCGCTCCTGTCGCGGTCCGAACGGACCCTACGCAACAATCGTCGCGGCCTTTTGACCCGGTGGAAGCATTTAAACCTCCGTGTCACAAAGGTTGTAGCGAAATTCTGGACCAACAAGGCGGATTGTCAAGGCGCCAGGGGCGGTAGTCCGCTGCGCTTATTGCGGCGGATCGTCGTATCCGATGGCGTCCTGGGCCCATTTCGTGGGCTTGCCGGCGATTTTTGCCTTGTCTTTACCGCATGTGAAATTCATGGCGGCGGCGTCGGCGGTGGCGCGCGCCAGCTCGAGCGCGCCCGGGTTTGCCGCCTCGTCGATCGCCGCGATCGGGCAGGCCTCGCGGTTGCCGATGCGGATGACGCCGAGCACGTTGTAGGTCTTGAACCGGCCCTCATTGTCCATCGATTCATGATCGCGCTCGATGATGCGCACGATGACGGCGTAGGGCCTGAAGCCGCTTTTGTCCCTGACGCCGCGCCATTCGAGCTTGTCGCCGAGGCTGTAACCGTTGGCGACGTGGCCGGCCTGCGGTTTGCCGCCCCAGCGGATCGACAGCTTGACGTTGGCGGGGCTTGCCTCGGTGTAGACGCGCGATCCGCCAAGGCCCGGGCAGCGCACCAGCGTGTAGTCGCCGACCTCGCCGTCGTCGTCGACGACGCGGCAGGGCTTTTTGACGTTGAGCGGGGTGTCGATACTGACCGGCGTCTGCGCCAGGGCCGGTCCGGCGAAAAGCGCAGCCAACAGCATTGGCAGGATTGCACGCATGGTGCGAGGCCCCCGGCGAAACACGGTCCCCGGTTGTCGCGCCAGGCGGCGGCGGGGTTCAAGGGGGGCGGCTGTGGATATTCGCGCCGTTGCCCGCTATGGAAGGGGCGCGTTCGCCCTGAAATGGGATGCCAATGGCCGACCTTGAAAACGATCTGGCGCAGACAATCCGCTCGATTCCGGACTATCCCAAGTCCGGCATCGTTTTCCGCGACATCACCACGCTCTTGGGCAATGCGCGCGCCTTCCGCCGCGCGGTGGACGAATTGGTGCAGCCCTGGGCCGGCATGAAGATCGACAAGGTGGCCGGCATCGAGGCGCGCGGCTTCATCCTGGGCGGCGCGGTGGCCCACCAGGTCTCGGCCGGCTTCGTGCCGATCCGCAAGAAGGGCAAGCTGCCGCACAAGCGGGTCAGCGTCGCCTACGCGCTGGAATACGGCGAGGATACGATCGAGATGCACGCCGACGCCCTGGTTTCCGGCGAGCGCGTGGTGCTGGTCGACGACCTCATCGCCACCGGCGGCACCGCGGAGGCGGCGGTGAAGCTGTTGCGTCAGCTCGGCGCCAATGTGCTGGCGGCCTGTTTCGTCATTGACCTGCCCGACCTTGGCGGCGCAGCGCGCCTGCGCAAGCTCGACGTGCCGGTGCGGACGCTGATTTCATTTGCGGGACATTAGCGGCCCCACGGCCCGCCCGGCCGGCCCGGTTCCGACCCCCAAGGACCTTGCTCCGGCTGCTGTGGCTCGCCGCCCCAGGGGCCTCCGGGCGGCGGTTCGTTGACCACTGGATCGTCTTTTGTGCGCGGCGGCGCGATCGCCAGCGGGCCGGGATCGTGGCCGCCGGCATAGTCGATCAAGGCTTTGACGCGCGCATCGACCGAGGGATGGGTGTCGAAAATATTGGAAAAGCCGACGCGCGGATTGTCGATGCACATTTCCATGACCGCGGAGGTCGCGTGCGTGAGTTCACCGCGGTTCTCGATCTTGCGCAATGCCGAGATCATGGCGTCGGGGTTCTTGGTCAATTCGACGGAACCTGCGTCGGCCAGATATTCCCGCTGGCGCGACAGCGCGAAGCGGATCACCACCGATAGCAGCCAGGCCACCACGATCAGCGCGATGGCGATGATGATGGCGAGGCCGGCGCCGCCTTTGCGCTCGCCGTCGCCGCCGCCGCGCCTGCCGCCGAAGCCGCCGTAATAGCTCGCCTGGAAAAACAGGCGGAAGATCAACTCGCCGAAGAACGAGATGACGCCGGCGATCACCACCGCGATCACCATCATGCGCACGTCGCCGTTGCGGATATGGGTGAGCTCGTGGCCGAGCACGGCCTCGAGTTCCTGGTCGTTGAGCGCGTTCATCAGGCCGCGCGTCACGGTGATGGAATATTGCTTCGGGTTCATGCCGGTGGCGAAAGCGTTGAGCGCATCGTCGTCGGCCACGCGCAGCGTCGGCATCGGGATGCCGCGCGAGATGCACAGGTTTTCCAGGATGTTGTAGAGCCGCGGCTCGTCCTTGCGCGTCACCGGCGCGGCCCCGGTCACCGCGTCGATCATCGACTGGTGGAAATAGTAGGCGATGACGATCCAAAGGACGGCGCCGCCGGTCGCCCAGGGCAGCGCCATGAGGAAGTCGTATTCGGCCGCCCGCAGCAGATAGTCGATGGGCGCCGGGACCGTCAGCGCTTCGGCCAAGAGCGCGCCGGCAAACACCAGCACATAGACCAGAAAGAACAGCCCGATCAGCAGCGCGATCGAACGGCGCTTGTTCGACTGGATGTGGGTATAGAGACCGTAGGCGGCCATTTCTCTTCCTCTACCTCCCCCTGCAAGGGGGAGGTCGCCCGCCGAAGCGAAGCGCAGGCGGGCGGGTGGGGGTCGGTGCGGTGGGGCCAACCAAGTGACCCCACCCCGGACCGCCTGCGGCGGTCCGACCCTCCCCTTTCAGGGGAGGGATATTTTTTATTTCAGAACTTCACGCTCGGCGCCTGCTCGAGTTGGGCGCGCGTCTCGCCGAGATCGAAGAAGGCCTGCTGGGTGAAGCCGAACATGCCGGCGAAGATCGAGGCCGGGAACTGCTGGATGCCGGTATTGTATTCCTGCACCGAATTGTTGAAGAAGCGGCGCGAGGCGGCGAGCTTGTTCTCGATGTCGGACAGGTCCGACTGCAATTGCTGGAAGTTCGCATTGGCCTTCAGGTTCGGGTAGTTCTCCGACAGCGCGAACAATTGCCGCAGCGCGCCCGACAGCACGTTCTCGGCGGCGACCTTCTGCTCGGTATTGGGGGCGGCGATGGCCTGGTTGCGGGCCTGGATGACGGCCTCCAGCGTGCCGCGCTCATGGGCGGCATAGCCTTTGACCGTTTCCACCAGGTTGGGGATCAGGTCGTGGCGCTGCTTCAGCTGCACGTCGATGTCGGCGAAGGACTGGTTGACCCTTTGCCGCATCGCCACAAGGCTGTTGTAGACGCTGATCGCCCAGATCACGACAACAACAAGGACACCAATAACAATCCAGCCGCCGGTCGACATTCTCGGGCTCCTTTGGGGGGAAGGGACCTTGGTGGAACAGCCTATCCTAAATGGGGAGCTTGCCGGCAGGTCCACAAGAGGCCGGCGCCGCGCCCTCTAAGCTATTGATCGGACAAAAAAAGACCCCAAGCAAGGCTTGGGGTCTTTTCGCCAGACGGCTATTCGGGGGGTAAGGGGGGAGCCGCCCGGCTGAACCAACGTGCCGTCAACGCGCTCCCTCATGGTTGGTTCCTGGTCGTTAAAAAGAAAAATTGCAGGCCTTCGGCGCCGGCGAGCCCGCCGGCTGCCCCGCCTAGCCGGCCTCGCGGAAGCGCACCGCGGCTTCCAGGTCGACCGACACCAGTTGCGATACGCCGCGCTCGGCCATGGTGACGCCGAACAGCCGGTTCATGCGCGCCATGGTGATCGGGTTGTGGGTGATGATGACAAAACGCGTGTCGGTCGAGTTTAATGCAATTAAAACGCGCCTCCGCCAGGTCGTCCGGCCCAAATCACATTGTGTTCGTGCATCCGTTCGAGCCTCTTTTCCAAAATAGAAATCTGATCCAAAATTTCCTTGTCTCGGACTCCTAGCTCTCCCGCTTCAATTTTTTTCATCAGTTTCAGACTTTGAAAATCGCCATACGAGTGCGCTAGCGAACGTTGCGCAGATATCCTGCGTATCAGATCTTGAGAGAAGAGTCCTAGCTCGGTTAGTCGTTTTTGAATCGCGGCTAATTCTTTGATTTCTTCTCTATCATAGAAATCGTCAGTGATAGCCAGACTCGCTAGCTGATACAAAATGGTTTGGCGTTTCGTCAGCGCGTGAAGCGCCCCAGCAATGCTGTCAATTACGTAGGTGTCCGCGGCGATATGCTGGTGAAGACTCTTTAATTTGGATTCGACGTTATCAATGCGAGAAATCGCGTCCTTTGCACCCGAAATTTTCCAATTCATCACAGCGGCGTAAATCCCTGCCGCGATAGCTACAACTACGGAAAGAATCGCGATAAGATCACTCATTGGCGACGAATCCATTTTCGTGCAGCCATTTTACAAAGTCGGTCGCTCTTAGCTCGTTACTTTTGCGCAGATACTTGATTCCATGCCGCGCTTCGTAGTTTTCAATCTGTCTGACGATAGCTTGGTCGCTTGCCCTACTAAAAATCAGGGCTTTATCTTTCCACGGGTAATTAGGTAAATGTTCAAGAAGGCGGTCTAACAAAATGAGGCCGGTGATTACCCCATTACGCGTCGTTTGATCTGAAAACGCCACCTGATCATCTCCCTGAGTCAGCATTACGTCGATAATCGCGAAATCTAAGCCTGAACGACATCTTGATAATATGCATTGGTATCCATCTGTCGCATTCGCCACGAGTTCGACCTCATATCCTTTCTTTCTCAACAATAACTGAGACGGAAAAGTTGTCCGCTCATCTTCATCGACCCAAACAATCATTGCTGCGGCGCCTTCTTCATATGAAGGACAAATTGAGTTCCTTCGGAGACGCGTTCGAAAATTAGATCGCCCTCGAAAAATTTCATTAGTTCTCGACTGTAGGACAACCCGATCCCGCCTCCGCGAAAGCTCCTGTGGCGCGCGGCCAAAGAGCGAAAACCCTCGACAAAAAGATATTTTTCTTCTTTCTCAGAAACGCCGATGCCATAGTCGCGAAAAATTACGTCGAAATATTCTCCCTCGTCCTTGAAAGCGACGCGGACTCTCGGAGATTTCTTTGGCCGCGAGTACTTTATACTATTTTCTAGCAGATTCCGAAAAATGGAAATGTAACCAGACTTGCTGCCGATAACAGGCGGAATGGTTAGGGAGCCTGCTTCGGTAAGTTGATTAATCTCCAATGGCTGTGACGAGTTCGCAATAACCATCGCTCGTTGCATCTTCAAAGCAGGAACCAGCACATCACGATGAAAATGGCTCACTATTTCATTCTTGTTGTGGGCTAGGGATCTAGCCTTCTCGATCTGAAATGCCAGATCATCAAGAAATGCGATCGCGTCATCAAATAACTGACGAATCTCAACTGTCGTGAAAATTTCGCTGGTAAGCTTTACTTGGGGGCCCTCAGTGTCGCTGCCGAAAAGGATTGATCCAAGCGTGTGAATGTGGTCTGCACCGCTTTCAAGGTCAGATCGAAACCCATGAATTGTGCGTTCTAAGTTTGTTTCGGCTTCTAACGCTCGAACATAATTTTGGGAAAGTACGCTGACTAATTCGCTTATGTAGGCTGTCTCGATCAAGTCGACACAATGGAAAAACGACCGCGGTCCATTCAGCGATCCAGAGTGTGGATTGACTATCTTGATGACTCCAAATGACTTGTCGCTTCTTTGAGCGTTTGCCGTCATCCTCCTAATAGGAGCGTAAAGCAACGCGTAAACCTCAGGGGATGATATCCGCTCGCGAAATAAGGTGTTGTCATTTACTTGGCCTGATTGAAAGAGATGGATTTCCTGAGATTCATGAGTCGCCATTACTTGATTTTTTCTTTCAGGCTCATAAAAAATGTCCTTCTTCTCAGCTTGTGAAAGCATTCCTGAAGTTGAGGCTAATCGCAGAAAGTCATTTCGGGGATCCAACATAAAAATTGAGCAGGCCTCCGCTTTAAAGTAGGGCCTAATAAGATTTTGAATTATTCGATAGCCGAAGCTGTTGTAATCTGAAGAGGCGTACGAAATTTCTACAACCGCATTTCGAAGATGAGATTGTCGACTCGTAAGGGCGAACGCGATCAGATTTCTAATTAGGACTTTAGCCGTTGGACGTGATTTGAATTCGACCTTCTGCGTTGCCAACACCAGGATTTTTTCGTTTTTTATCGAGCGGTCGTATACGTATTTTGAAGCATTGAAACTGAATAAGGTGATGTATTGATCAGGATCGATAACATTTTTCGAATGGCCCATATTGTCGGACAGCACGCAGACATTTGTAGATTTCGGAATTGATGCCGCGACATAAATTTCGATTTGCCCTTCGCCAACGCAGCTTCGGCCAATCAGCCGAGCCAGTTGCGCAAAAGTCTCAATTTTTTCTTGTTCGATTCCGGTAAGAAACGTTTCGTTGCTAAAACTGAACGGCAATGGCCTCCTGCCCGGTTCCCCTTCCCGGCCCCCCTTCTCAACGTTGTTGAAAGTTTACTGGAAGGGTAAATTGCTTGCAACCCAAAGTTACAGGATCGCCAAATCGTTAGCCGGCCTCGCGGAAGCGCACCGCGGCTTCCAGGTCGACCGACACCAGTTGCGATACGCCGCGCTCGGCCATGGTGACGCCGAACAGCCGGTTCATGCGCGCCATGGTGATCGGGTTGTGGGTGATGATGACAAAGCGCGTGTCTGTTGAATTCGTCATCTCGTCCAACAGGTCGCAGAACCGCTCGACGTTGTGATCGTCGAGCGGCGCGTCCACCTCGTCCAGCACGCAGATCGGCGCCGGATTGGTGAGGAACACGGCGAAGATCAGCGCCAGCGCCGTCAGCGCCTGCTCGCCGCCGGAGAGCAGCGACAGCGTCGCCGGCTTCTTGCCGGGCGGCTTGGCGATGATCTCGAGGCCGGCCTCGAGCGGGTCTTCGTGCTCGATCAGCTGCAGCTCGGCGGTGCCGCCGCCGAACAGCTCGGTGAACAGGTGCTTGAAATGGGTGTTGACCAGCTCGAAGGACGCGAGCAGGCGCTCGCGCGCCTCGCGGTTCAGGTTCTGGATGCCCTGGCGCAGCCGCTTGATTGCCTCGACCAGGTCGTCGCGCTCCTTGGTGAGCGAGC
>DASRGB010000019.1:0-24397 GCA_035651255.1 Pseudolabrys sp. | reverse complement strand
GCCCGGGTCGCCCGTATCCGACGCCGGATAGTCGCCCCAGTACTGCGTCGCCGCCGTGCTGAAGCCGTCGAAGAACGACTGCGCCAGACCGAACGTGAAGCCCGCCCACTGGATGAAGGCGCGGTTCGCGCTGAACTGGTTCGCGGCCGTGTTAACGCCGAAGTCGTTGGTGTTGATGCCGACGGCGATATAGGCGCGCACCGTGCCGTAGGCGGTCTGGTTACGCGCATCGGCCGTGATGTAACCGCGCGCCGTGCCGCCGTAGTTGTTGGTGGCGCGGCTATTCGCCTGGCCGTTGAACGAGCTGGTCGTGCCGCTGCCGCCGTGAGCCCAGAACAGCTCCTGACGGACCCAGCCACCGACCTTCAAGCACATGTCGGTGCCCGGGATGTAATAGAACCCCACACCGTACAGGCTGCAAATCTTCACGTACTGGACGAGTTCGAGGCTCCGCCTCTTCGCAAACCGCGCAACCGCCGATTATTGTCGCGAGCGACCGCCGTTGTATCCCGGTTTGTTCGCGCACGCCCTCTCGGCTCCTGCTAGGATGGCGAAGCAACCAACCGGCTGAATGCCCGTCGCAATCGTCGCTGGCGGCAGTGCCGGCCGCTAACGCCGTCTCGGTATAGCATAGGACGCCCGACAGAACCGCGAGCAGCCGGCGCCATCCCGACCACGCCGGGTAAGGCGTTAAGCGAACCGATTTGATTTTGTGTAAACGGCGCGCGTCGCACGCCGGGCACGCGATGGAGCTTCGCTTACGGCAATACGGTG
The DNA here is from genome assembly GCA_035651255.1 of Pseudolabrys sp. Lineage (GTDB taxonomy): Bacteria > Pseudomonadota > Alphaproteobacteria > Rhizobiales > Xanthobacteraceae > Pseudolabrys. The sequence goes on along the minus strand of DASRGB010000019.1, from coordinate 23,623 downwards.
GAGCTAGTTCGGCCCGGCGCCGCCGCGGAACGGAATGACGTCCTGGATCAAATCCGCGGCGCCGATCAGCGTTTCCTGCGTGAGGTGCGCATAGCGCTGTGTCGTGCGCGCATGCAAATGACCGAGCAGGCCTTGCACTACATACAGCGAGACCCCGCGATTGACCAGGAAGCTTGCAAAGGAATGGCGTAAATCGTGCAGGCGCACGTCGGGAAGGCCAGCGCGTTTGCGGATGCGGTCCCACGGAAAATACAACGACGCGCAGGGCCGTCCGTTGACGGGCGACGGGAATATGTACGGGTTCTCCTCACTGCGCGGCAGCGAGGTGAGCAGAGCGACAGCCGACCGGTTCAATGCAATGACGCGTGGGCGTCCCGACTTGGATTTCGGCACCAGCAGTGTCTGGTTCTTCCAATCGATATAATCCCACTTGGCGAAGGTGATTTCGTTGCGCCGCGCTCCGGTCAGCAAAAGCAGCATGATCGCCTGCGCCGCTGTCCGGTTTTCGTCGTCATTGATCGAGCGAACGAGTGCCTCGGCCTCATCTTCCGTGAGGAAGCGGTTGCGCTGCACCTCCGGTCCGCCGCTCAGTCCCGCCGCCGGATTTTCGGCGACACCCGGGACCTTCCACTTCCGCGCCAAATTATAAATGTATCGCAGGATGACAATGACCCGGTTCATCGTGCCGGAGGCGTAGCCGTCCTCGCGCATCCTGTTGATCAAGTCGGCGATCGCCTCGGTCTTGATCTCGTCAAGCGCCAGCGCGGCAAATCTCGGCAGGATGTGGATGCGCAACACCGTCTCGTCGGTCTGCCAGCTGCTCTTGTAGGTCCGCACATAAGGCAGATAGCGCTCGTGGACGAAATGGCCGAACCGCGGCACGGCGCGCATCTCGCGCCGCCTTTGCTGCGGATCGGTGCCGAGCAACGCTTCGGCGAGAATCTGACGCGCCTTTCGGCGCGCCTGCTCGAGGGTCAGAACGTCGGCCGGACCGATCTTGTACTGGCGTTCCCGGCCGCGTTCATCGGTATAGCGCTGATAAAAGGTTTTGCCGCCGGAGCTTCTCACTTCGAGGAGAAAGCCGCGCTGGGCCAGGTCGAAATAGTCGACCTTCCGGTGCCCCGGCTCGCATCGGACGCAGCGTACAAAACTCGCATTTAACGCAACGTGCGGCATCGCGCCTCGCGTTCGACGCCTGGGTTTTCCCGAGTATTCGCCCAAACCCTAACCGAAACTATTAATCCGTATTAATAGTATGGGTTAGTACGTAATTTCTACATAAATTTTTGCGTATTGCTCCAACAAATACAAGGGTAAATCATAAATTGTGAACACCAGTACTTATATTGTTATGTAGCATTACTTAAAACGTATGCTCGAGGATATTGCCTGCGGTTAATACGGTGGCGTCAACACCAACATCTTGTCGTTACGGCACGCCGGCAGCCACAAGTCACGTTGCACGCGCCGCCTTTGTTGATGTTCAAGTGCCGATCCGACAGCTGCCGGACACACTGGTCGGGGCGGCAGGATTTGAACCTGCGACCCTCTGCTCCCAAAGCAGATGCGCTACCGGGCTGCGCTACGCCCCGACTTGAGCCGAGCCGGGATACACGCTCCCGGCAGGGCCAGCAACCAAGTCAGTTCCGCCGGAAGATCGGGTGGGCCACCCGGTCGCCGGGGGCGATGCCGAGCTTGCGCGCGGTGCCGCCGATCACTTCAAGCACCGCCAGCACGGCGCCGCCGGACGGGATGAGCTTGGTCGACATCGGCTCGGTGTTCTCGGCGATCCGCAGGATGGTGCCGTCGCCGCGGATAAAGATCATATCGAGCGGAATATAGGTGTTCTGCATCCAGAAGCTGACCGGCTGCTCCTGGTGGAAGTCGAACAGCATGCCACGGCCTTCCGGCAATTCCTTGCGGAACATCAAGCCCTTTTCGCGCGCGGCCTCGGTATCGGCGATCTCGACCGTGAAACTGTGCACGCCGGTCTTGCTGGCGATTTCCAAGGTGTGCTGGTCGAGGGACCAGGCCGGTCCCACAGCCAGCAGGAGGGCGACAAGAACGTAGGCAGTCCACCGCAGCACGCGCATGCCTGTTCGCTTTACGCGGCCAGTTCCAGGCCAGCAATGGGAAAATCGGCGGATTAGTGCGAGGCCGGCCCGAGCGAGCCGCCGTCGGGGCGGACTTCGGCGGCCATCAAGCCCTTGGGGCCCGGTCCGAAGCGCACCAGCACCGTCTGACCCGGCCGCAGTTCGGCGATGCCGTAGCGGCGCAGCGTCTCCATGTGCACGAAGATGTCGGGGGTGCCCTCGCCGCGCGTCAGGAAGCCGAAGCCGCGCAAGCGGTTGAACCATTTGACCTGGGCCCGCTCCAGCCCGCTGGTCGGCTGCACCGTGACGTGGGTGCGCGGCGGTGGCATTTGCGCCGGATGGATCGCCGTCGATTCGTCCATCGAGAGAATTCGGAAGGCCTGCAAGCCCTTGGCGCGCTGCAGCACCTCGCAGACGACCCGGGCGCCCTCGTAGGCGGTCTGGTAGCCATCGCGGCGCAGGCAGGTGACGTGCAACAGCACGTCGGGCATGCCGTTATCGGGAACGATGAAGCCGAAGCCTTTGGAGACGTCGAACCATTTTATGACACCGGCCAGCTCGATGAGGCTGGCGGCCGTCTCGTCGGTGAGCTCTCTGACCGCACCGGGCCGGAGATTAGTCCCTGACATTTTCGATTCGATCCCGTCCGACGCCATGACGCCGTACGACCGCCGCTTTGCTGGCGCCTCTTACCGGGCGCTTCGACGAATCTTTTCTGAATCGAACATAACACCGGCCCGAAAACGGCAAAGTGCAAAATGCGCTTGCGCACAGGTCTGTACACAACGTAGCCGCGGCGAATCAGTGCGCGATGAAAGGCGCGAGCGCGTCGCCGATGTCGTTGCGCACGACGAGGTCGGCGACGTCGTCGAACTCGGTCGGCTCGCGGTTGATGATGACGAGCGCCGCGCCGTTGCGCTTGGCCATCACCGGAAATCCGGCGGCCGGCCACACCACCAGCGAGGAGCCGATCGACATGAACAGATCGCAGTCGCGCGTCAGCTGCTCGGCGCGCTGCATCGCGAGCTCGGGCATGGCCTGGCCGAACGACACGGTCGCCGTCTTGATGAAGCCGCCGCAGTCGCAATCCGGCGCGCGTTCACCCGCGGCTTGAAATTTTTCCCGCACCCAGGCGAGCTCGTAGCGCCTGGCGCAACCGAGGCACACGGCGTAGGTGGTATTGCCGTGCAATTCGACGATATCGTCGGCGGCGATGCCCGAGGCCTGGTGCAGATTGTCGATGTTCTGGGTGATGAGGCCCGGCACCTTGCCGGCGCGGTAGAGGCTGGCGAGCGCAAGGTGGCCGCGGCCGGGCTTGGCGGCGCCGAATTTGTCCTCCATGACGAAGCGCCGCCGCCACGCCTCGTCGCGCATCTCCTGGCTGGCGAGAAACGCCTCGAACGGGATCGGCTGGTTCTTGGTCCACAGACCGCCCGGCGAGCGGAAGTCGGGAATTCCGCATTCGGTCGAGATCCCCGCCCCGGTGAACGGAACGATCCTCTGCGAGGTCTCGATCAGGTCGCGCAACGCGGCGATGGCGCTGTCCAGATCGGTGGCAATCATTGCTATAGTGGCGGCAGCCCCCAAGGGCACCCGCTCCTTCGTTCAGTCGAGGTTTCCCCCATGCGATATCTGCACACCATGCTGCGCGTGCGCAATCTGGATGCCGCGCTCGATTTCTACGTCAACAAGCTCGGCCTCAAGGAGACCCGCCGCCGGGTCGACGATAAGAACCGCTATACCCTGGTGTTCCTTGCCGCGCCGGGCGACGAGGCCCGTGTCGAACAGACCAAAAAGGAGGGACGGCCGGGCCTCGAGGTGGAATTGACCTACAATTGGGATGCCGAGGACTATGGCGAGGCGCGCTATTTCGGCCATCTCGCCTACGAGGTCGACGACATCTACGCGACGTGCGAGCGCCTGATGAAGGCCGGCGTCACCATCAACCGCCCGCCGCGCGACGGCGTCATGGCCTTCGTGCGCTCGCCCGACAGGCACTCGATCGAGCTTTTGCAGAAGGGCCAGGCCAAGCCGCCGGCGGAGCCGTGGAAATCGATGCCCAATACCGGGCACTGGTGAACTTGCCGCTGCGGGCGAACGTCTTTATACGTCGCCCGCGCTGCCGTCCGTTTTGCCTGCCGCGGCAGTCAAGCGCCCTTCGTCTAGAGGCCTAGGACACCGCCCTTTCACGGCGGTAACAGGGGTTCGAATCCCCTAGGGCGCGCCAGCGCCGTCGCGGAGGTATCGCGATGCGCTCATGGCTCCCATGCGCAGGTTCTGCGCATTTGCCGCGTTATTTAATGTAGAAATTATGGGCCGGAAGACTCCAGACAGCTAGATTGACGCTGTCGGACAGAGCTCCTGAAGGAGCGTCAGGCGATGATCAAGACCAAGAATGTGGTGGCCGAACTGCGGCGCGACGCGACCTATGTCGGACGCGCGGTGGCGATGATGCTGGTCATCGGCTTTGCCGCGATCGTGGTCGCGGCGGCGCTCTACGATCTGGTGTCGCTCCACCACTAGCGGTCGACCGGCGGATAGCGATGCCGCCCGCCGTTGAAATCCTCAACGACATAATACGCAGCGCCGTTGCTGCCCTCGCGCGCGATGTAAGTCGGGCCGATGGGCGACTTGCCGTGACCGCCCGGAATGTCGAGCACATAGCTTGGCTGGCACAGGCCGGAGAGCCGCCCGCGCAATCCGCGCATCAGCTCCTGCCCGGCGGCGATGTCGGTGCGCAGGTGCGAGGTACCGGGCGCCAGATCGCCGTGGTGCAGGTAGTAGGGCTTGATGCGGCATTCGACGCAGGCCCGCATCAGCGCGGCCATCGCCGCGGCGTCGTCGTTGACGCCCTTGAGCAGCACCGATTGCCCGAGCAAAGCCAGCCCCGCATCCGCCATGCGCGCGCAGGCGGCGCGCGCGGCCTTGCCGAGTTCGCGCGCGTGGTTGACGTGGACCGCCACGTAGACCGCCTTGCCCTTCGCTTTCATCGCCCGCACCAATTCGGGCGTCACGCGTTCGGGCTCGGCCACCGGCACGCGGGTATGTATCCGCACGACTTTGACGTGCTCGATGGCGCTCAGTGCCGCCGTCACAGCACGCAAACGCCGCGGCGACAGCACCAGCGGATCGCCGCCGGTGAGGATCACTTCCCAGATATTGCTGTCGTTGCGGATATAGTCGAGCGCGCGTTTGAGCGCCGTAGCCGACAGTGCCTTGGCCTTGCCGGGCCCGACCTTTTCGCGGCGGAAGCAGAACCGGCAATAGACCGCGCAGACATGAGTGAGCTTGAGCAGCACGCGGTCGGGATAGCGATGCACGATGCCTTCGACCGGGGAATGCGCGTCGTCGCCGATCGGATCGGCTCGTTCTTCGGGCCGCGTGTCGAGCTCGGCCGCGTCGGGAACGAATTGCCGTGCGATCGGATCGTGCGGGTCGTCGCGGTCGATCAATTCGGCGAGCCTATCGGGCAGCGCCACGGCATAGCGCGCGGCCACTTGATCGAGCGCGGGCAAGGCAAAGCCGGCGTCGCGAAATTGCTTGGGCGTGCGAAGAGACCGATATTTCATCGTCGCATCTCCACTCGTCGTGCCCGGCCTTGTGCCGGGCATCGACGTCTTTCCGTCTTAAAGCAAGGCGGCGATGGCCGGGACAAGCCCGGCCATGACGCCTCAGCTGTCGGCGACCGGTGCCCAGATCACCTGCTCGATATGGGCGGCGCCGGTTGCCAGCATCACCAGGCGATCGAAGCCGAGAGCGATACCGCAAGCCTCCGGCATTTGTGCCAGCGCGGCGAGAAAGTCCTCGTCAACCGGATAGCGCTCGCCGTAGATGCGCTGCTTCTCGGCCATAGCGGCCTCGAAGCGGGCGCGCTGCTCGGCCGCGTCCGTCAGCTCGGCAAAGGCGTTGGCGAGCTCGACGCCGCAGGCATAGAGCTCGAAGCGCTCGGCAACCTTGTCGCCGCCCGCCGCCCGGGTCCGGTCTTCGGCCGGCCCGGGCGTAAACTTAGCGCGCGCCAGCGCCGCCAGCGGCAGCGGGTATTCGTAGACGATGGTGGCGCGGCCGATGCCCAGATGCGGCTCGACCTTCTCGGCCAGGATGCGGCTGAAAATATCGCCCCAGGTGTCGTCGGCGGCGATCGTCACGCCGGCCTTGGCGGCGGCCGCCGCGAGCCGCGCGCGGTCGCCTTTGCCGCCCTCGACCGTCGCCAGGAGATCGACGCCGGCATGCCGCGCAAAGGCCTCGGCCACCGTCACACGCTCGGGCGCTACGAATGGATCGATCGTCTTGCCGCGGAACGAAAACGCCTTGGCGCCGGCGGCGCGCGCCGTCTCCAACAGCAACGCGGCGCAATCGTCCATCAGCGTCTCGTAGGGCTCGTTCGCCCGGTACCATTCGAGCAGCGTGAATTCCGGGTGATGCAGGGCGCCGCGCTCGCGGTTGCGGAACACGCGGGCAAAATCGACGATGCGCGTCTCGCCGGCCGCGAGCAGCTTCTTGCAGGCGAATTCCGGCGAAGTGCGCAGATAAAGCGCCTGGCGCCCGCCGCCCGGCGCGATCAATTCGGTGGCAAACGCATGCAGGTGGGTCTCGTTGCCGGGCGAGACCTGGAGCGCGGCGGTCTCAACCTCGACGAAATCGCGCGCCGCGAACCAGGCCCGCAGCGCCGCCGCGATTTTGCCCCGTTTGACGAGGAACGGCCGGCGCGCCGCATGCACGCCGGGCAGCCAGAAAGGCGGGTTTTTCGCCATTTACCGCGTCCATCCGCCCCGCAAGAAAGACTGGCAACCGCCGCGAAGATGAGTATGGTGCGCCCGCGAAGCCGCGGCCTCCCCGCGTACAGAATCAAGGACCGTTATCGTGAAAGTCATCGCCAGCCAGCTCCGCAAGGGCAATATCGTCGATATTGACGGCAAGCTCTATGTCGTCCTCACCGCCGAGAATTTCCATCCCGGCAAGGGCACCCCGACCACCCAGGTCGATATGCGCCGGATTTCCGACGGCGTGAAGACCTCGCAGCGCTACAAGACCACCGATCAGGTCGAGCGCGCCCATGTCGAGGACCACGAGTTCTCCTACCTCTACAAGGACGGCGACGGCTTCCATTTCATGAACCAGGAGAACTACGAGCAGGTCCAGGTGCCGGCCGACGTCGTCGGCGACTACGAGAAGTATCTCCAGGAAGGCATGATCGTGAACATCGCCTTGCACGAGGGCACGCCGGTGTCGATCGAGATCCCGCAGAAGGTGACGCTGGAAATCACCGAGACCGAGCCGGTGGTCAAAGGTCAGACCGCGTCGGGCTCGTTCAAGCCGGCGATGCTGTCGAACGGCGTGCGCACCATGGTGCCGACGCATATCACCGCCGGCACGCGCGTGGTGGTCAACACCGCCGACGGCTCCTATGTCGAGCGCGCCAAAGATTAATTATACCCGCACGCTCGCCCGCACTTCCTGCGGAAACAAATCGTCCGGCGCGAGCCTGTGGGCCGTGATGCCCTGGGCATGGGCGAAGCGGCAGAAGGCCTCGAGCGTCTTGCGGTTGGCCTCAAGCCCATAGGCGAAGGGATCGGCGCCGAAGGCCCCGCCCCACTCCCCGGCAACTGAAGCCGCCCACGGCACCGGGATGCGCGAAGCGGTGAGATCGTTGATGCGTTCGTAGGAGCGCAGCTTGGCCTGCTCGAACGCCTTGAGCAAATTCATCGCCACCCAGGGATAGCGCTCGAACACCGCGCGGCGGATGGCGATGACGTGCATGATCGGGAAAATGCCGGTCGCTTCGTAGTAGCGCATCTCCTCGCCGCGATAATCCGGGTAGAGCCGCACCACCTTGCCGCCGCCATTGACGAAGGCGTCGGGCACGCGCGCCGATATCGCGGCGTCGATCTCGCCCGACAGCAGCATCGCCGACAGGCTGGTGTCGCGGCGCTGCGAATAACGAATGCCCGGCGGCAATTTGAACTCGACTTTCTCCTCGCGCCCGGCCTCGTTCATGCCGGCCTGCACCCACGCGATCTTGGCAAGATCGACGCCGGCGGTCTCGCTCAGAAAACCGCGCGCATAGATGCCGGCGGTCTGCGCCCATTCCGGAATGCCGACGGTCTTGCCTGCCAAATCCTTCGGCGAACGGATGCCGCGATCGGCGCGCACGTAGAACGCCGAATGACGGAACACGCGCGACGGGAACACCGGGATGCCGACGAAGGGCGAGTTGCCCTGCCCGGCAAAGCCGATGAACTTGCCGAACGACATTTCGGACACGTCCCATTCCCGGTTCTTGATGAAGCGGAAGAAGATTTCCTCGACCGGCAGCACAAAGCCGGTCAGCACCATGCCGTCGGCCTGCACTGCGCCGTTGACCAGATCGCGCACGTGGTCGTAATCGGTCACCGCGAGGGTGAGATTGAGCCGCGCGGTGCCGCCGCTTTCGATAATGGCCGGGGCGCGCTCGGCGCCCGCGGCCGCCACCCGTTTGCCCTCATGCGCCGACATCGCGCCTCCTTTGCCCGTGGCCCACGGGCTTGTATGCCGCAGTCCTATGCCGGTAGTCTTGCAGCGCGTAAAGGGGCCAATTCAGGGGTCGGTGTTGAGACTTGCGGTATTCACTGCTGCGCTGTTGTTGGCCAGCGCAGCCGCTGCCGACGACATGCAAGCGCCCCGCGTCACCGTGAGCCAGGTCAACTGGGCGGAGGCTGCGACCACGCTGCCCGATCACGGCATCGATCCGCCGGCCGCCGAATTTGCCCGCATCAATGCGCTGACCGGAAAGCGCTTCCCCGGCATCGCCGCAAGCAGCGTGCCGGTGCTGCTGCCGATCGATCTCGACGCCTACCGCAAGGACGCGGCCGACGGCGCAGCCGAGCTTGCCACGTCGGACAAATATTTCGGCCCCTTCCACCCCTCGAAGCTGTTTCTGCCCGGACCGGCCGGCTACACCGCGACGTTTTTTGCCGACCGCAGCTTCGATTTCACCTTCGCCAAGCCGGTCGAGATCGAAATTACCGGCGGCGCCTTCGTCTACGATCTCGACGGCCCGGACCACCAGGAGGTGTTTCCGCCGCCCAAGGAGTTGCAGGCGCAGTTTCCCGGAATGCAGCGCATCCTGCGCGAAGCGCATGTGCGCTACGCCTTCGAGCGCTTCGGCGTGCCCTATGTCGTGGCCATCCAGTGCTACGACCAGCCGCGCTCCTCGCGCTATCTCTCCTGCAAGGAGGCCGATCCGGTCGCGGTGAAATTCCTGCAGATGCTCAAGACCGCCGGCGGCACGCCGATGGACATTGCGCAGCCGCACATCGATCTGACGCGGCCTTCCGCCAAATCCGATTTCACCTATTACGGGCCCGGCGACCTCATCCCGCAAACCGGCTGGCACAAGATGCCGGGCCGCGCCGACTATCACGTCTATGCCCGGATGCGTCCGCCGATCGCCGCGGCGCCGTCCTACGTGAAGTCGCAGTCCTTCATGCCGTGGGGCGACTGCTACCGCGGCAGGCACAGCGGCAGGCTCGGCCGCAAGGGTTCGGAATATTCGTGCAGCGTGAACGGCATTCCGCTGACCTTCGACGAATCCGCCGCGGCCAATTGGACCTATCCCTGGCGCGACAATTTCTGCGAATTGCGCGACTTCCTGGTCGGCCAATGCCCCGGCGGCTACGGCCACCAAGGCGAGGACATCCGGCCGGGCAATTGCGTGCTCAACAACGAGGGCGCCGACCGCTGCGAACCTTACCAGCACGACGTCGCCGCCGTGCGCGACGGCATCATCTGGCGCAGTCCCGGCAATATCGGCCTCTATATCGACGTCAACACCAAGGACGATTTCGTCCGCTTTCGCTATCTGCACATGAATCCGAAATTCATGGATGCGGAAGGCTGGCTGAGCGGCCGCAAGGTCAGCGAAGGCGAAATCATCGGCAAGGTCGCGACCTGGGGCGATTACGAGAAAGGCACCTCCTACCACATTCACTTCAACATCCAGGTATTCACCAAAGTCGGCTGGGTCTGGGTCAATCCTTACATGACCCTGGTCGCCGCCTATGAGCACCAGATCGGCGGACGCGGCACCGAGATCAAGCCCGGTGAGGCGGCGCCGCCGGTTCCGGTCAAGCTGCCGGTGATTGCGCATCCGACGCCGGTTGCGGGGCCGCCGCTGCCGCCGACGGCCGCGGCGACACAGGAGCCGGCGCCGCCGGCGACGCAAGTCACGCCGAGCGAGCCGCCGACCCCGGTCATCATGCGGCAGGAGGCGCGCAACAAGCAGGCCGAAGACGAAAAGCCGCACAAGCGCCGCCACGCCCGCCGCAAGCGCCGCCACCGGCATGAGGACGACTAGCGCGGCCGCGCTCGATCCATAGAATGCGGCGGATGCCGCGATTCCCGGCTTTGCTCACGCCCGACCGGCGCGCGCTCCTGAGCGGCGCGCTCGGCGCGCTGATCCATTGCGCCATAGGCGGGCGCGCCATCGCGGCGCCGCCGGGCTTTGCCAACTGGGTTGCCGAATTCCGCGGTCGCGCCCTGCGCCGCGGCATCTCGGCGCAGACCTATGCACGGGTGATGAACGGGCTCGAACCCGACATGAGCGTGTTCGATGAGTTCAATTCACAGCCCGAGCTCACCGAGGTCACCTGGCAATACATCAACCGGCGCTGCTCCGACTGGCGCGTCATGACCGGCAGGGAACGCGCCAGGGAGTATGCCGGCCTGCTGTCGCGCATCGAGAAGGATTACGGCGTCGACCGTTACATCTTGCTCGCGCTGTGGGGCATGGAGTCCTCGTTCGGCGACCTCATCGCCAACCGCAAATACATGCGGCCGGTGATCCCGGCGCTCGCCGCACTCGCATGGCACGAGCCGCGCCGCCGCCATTACTGGGAAACCGAACTGCTCAACGCCCTGACCATCGTCGACAAAGGCTGGGCGCAAGCCTCCGACATGATCGGCTCCTGGGCCGGCGCCATGGGTCACACCCAATGGATGCCCGAAGTCTGGCTGCACATGGGCGTCGACTTCGACCGCGACGGCCGTGTCAGCCCCTACGGGCGGCCCGACGACGCGCTGGCGGGCACCGCGCGTTACCTCGTCGAGCGCGGCCACTACCGGCGCGGCGAAGCCTGGGGCCATGAGGTCAGGATCGCCGGCCGCGCATCGGGCGGCTGGCGCAGCTACGCGCAATGGCAGGGGCTCGGCCTGCGCCGCGCCGACGGCAAGGCCTTCGACCGGCCCGCCGATCGCGCCCGCCTCTGGATACCCGAGCGCGGCGGCCCGGCCTTTCTGGTCGGACAGAATTTCCGTGCCGTCTATTCCTACAATCCGTCGAACAATTACACGCTGGCTCTGTGCCACCTCGGCGATCTCATTCGCGGCGGCGGACCGTTCCGCCAGCAGTTCCCCGGCGGCGAGCGCGTCCCCACCATCGACGAGGTCAAGGAGATCCAGCGCCGGCTCGACGAGCAGGGCTTCAAGATCGACCGCGTCGACGGCCGCACCGGCAGCGACACCGTCAAGGCCATCGTCGCCTTCCAGAAGAAGGTCGGCATGCGCCCGGTCGACGGCTACGCCGGATTGAAGGTTTTGGCCCGATTGCGTCAGGGCGCGTAATCCGGTTGGATGCGGCGGTCAGAACCGGGGTTTCGATCCGTGACAGAGTCCTCGCCCAAACGCGCCGCCGCGCGCCATCCCCACGCCGACATTGCCGCGCTCGACCGGCCCAAGCCCGCCGGCGTCAATGCCGCCGCGTTCGGCAGCGACGTCGCAGCCGACGCGCTGCGCGCCACCGGCGTGCCCTACATCGCGCTCAACCCCGGCGCCAGCTATCGCGGCTTCCACGACAGCATCGTCAACTATCTCGGCAACGAGCGGCCGCAGATGCTGCTCTGCCTGCATGAAGAAAGCGCCATCGCCATCGCGCACGGCTACGCCAAGATCACCGGCCAGGCGATGGCCGCGGCGGTGCATTCCAATGTCGGGCTGATGCACGGCACCATGGCGATCTTCAACGCCTGGTGCGACCGCATCCCGATGGTCATTCTCGGCGCCACCGGCCCGGTCGATACCGTCAAGCGCCGGCCGTGGATCGACTGGATCCACACCGCGCGCGACCAGGGCGCGCTGGTGCGCGGCTATACCAAGTGGGACGACCAGCCGGCCTCGCCGGTCGCCGCGCGCGAAGCGATCTTGCGCGCCGCCTGGATCGCCAACACCGCGCCCTGCGGCCCGACCTACGTCAATCTCGACGCCGGCATGCAGGAGGACAAGCTCGCCGAGCCGGTGGCGCCGATCGACGCGCAGCGCTATATGCCGCCTGTCGCCAGCGCTCCGCCGCCCGAGGCTGTCGCGCAGGCGGCGGCACTGCTGCGCGAGGCCAAGCATCCGGTGATTCTTGCCGGGCGCGTGTCGCGCGATGTCGACGCCTGGAACGCGCGCGTGGCGCTCGCCGAACGCCTCGGCGCAATCGTCGTCACCGATCTCAAGATCGCAGCCGCCTTCCCGACCGATCATTACCTGCACGCCGGCGCGCCGGGCACCAGCGTGCTGGCGCCGGAAGCGGCCGACGCCATCAAGTCGGCCGACGTCATCCTCAGCCTCGATTGGGTCGACGTCGCCGGCTGCTTCAAGTCGGTCGGCGGCAATGTCACGGCAAAGACCGTCCAGGTCTCCGTCGACCATCACCTGCACAACGGCTGGAGCATGGACTACCAGGGTCTGCCGCCGGTCGACGTCTACATCGCCTCGACGCCGGACGCCGCCGTGCCGGCGCTGATCGCGGCGCTCGGCACGGGCAAGCCGCGCGCCGTCGCCGCGGGCGTCAAGCAACCGCCAAAGCTCGGCAGCGACAAGTTGACCGTCGATCATCTTGCCGACGCGCTGCGCCGTTCGGTCGGCAACCGGCCGTGCACGCTGACGCATCTGCCGCTGTCGTGGAACGGCGCCAGCTGGCCGTTCCGCCACCCGCTCGACTTCCTCGGCGGCGACGGCGGCGGCGGCATCGGCGCCGGGCCCGGCATCACCGTGGGCGCCGCGCTCGCGCTCAAGGGCAGCGGCCGCCTTGCCGTCGGGATCTGCGGCGACGGCGATTTCCTGATGGGCGTCACCGCGCTGTGGACGGCGGTGCACTACAAGATCCCGCTGCTCTTGATCGTCGCCAACAACCGCTCGTTCTTCAACGACGAGCTGCACCAGGAGCGCGTCGCGCGCATGCGCAACCGTCCGGTCGAGAACCGCTGGGTCGGCCAGCGCATTTCCGAGCCCGACATCGATCTCGCCGCCATGGGCCGCGCGCAAGGCGCCATAGGCTTTGGGCCCATCGGCAAGATCGGCGAGCTTGATGCCACGTTCGACAAGGCGATCGCCGCGGTCGAAGGCGGCGCCGTCGCCGTGGTCGACGTGCGCGTCGAACCGGGCTACACCGCGGCCGTCACCGCCGCGATGACCCGCAAAAGCGACTGATCATGAGCGCCTCCGGCGATGCCATTCTGGTCGCGGACCGGATTGCCGTGCGCTTCGACACCGCCGAAGGCCCGATCACCGCGGTCGACGACGTCTCCTTCAAGGTCCGGCCCGGCGAATTCCTGTCGCTGATAGGCCCGTCCGGCTGCGGCAAGTCCACGCTGTTCAACGTCATCGGCGGCCTGCTCAGCCAGCACGACGGCATTGTCAGCGTCGCCGGCGAAACCATCAACGGTCCGCACAAGTCGATCGGCATGGTGTTCCAGGAGGAATCGACCTTTCCCTGGCGCAACGTCACCGACAACGTCGCCTTCCCGCTCGAGCTCGTCGGCATGCCGCGCGACAAGCGCATCGAGCGCGCGCGGCGCTTCATCTCGCTGGTCGGCCTCGACGGCTTCGAGAACCGCTATCCGGGCGAACTGTCCGGCGGCATGCGCCAGCGCGTGGCGCTCGCCCGCACGCTCGCTTCCGAGCCGAAGATCCTGCTGATGGACGAGCCTTTCGCCGCGCTCGATGAGCAGACCAGGCTCTTGCTCGGCGACAAGGTGCTGCAAATCCAGCAGCAGCTCAAGCAGACGACGCTGCTGATCACCCACAACATCACCGAGGCGGTGCAGATGTCCGACCGCATTCTGGTGATGACCTACCGTCCCGGCAGGGTGAAGCGCATTGTCGACATCGATCTGCCGCGGCCGCGCTCGTCGGCCGTCGTCACCAGCGAGGCCTTCGGCCGCTACGTCGCCGAGATCTGGAACGACCTGCGCGAGGAGGCAAGCCGCGGCATGCGCGACGAGGAAAGTCAGGTGCTGCACCATCACGGGAGCGCGCCGTGAGCCAAGCCGCTTCGCGTACCTCGATTGCCGCGTCCGCCCCCCGCGCCACCGGCCTTATGACGCTTCTGGTCGCGCTGCTGCTCACCGAGCTGCTGATCCAGGCGGGACTAATCAACCGTTTCATCGTGCCGCCGCCATCCGAAGTCGCCAAAGCGTTCTACCGCATCGTCGCGCAGGAGCACGTGTTTCGCCGCTTCCTGTCGACCGCCGCCGAGTGCTTCGCCGCCGGCGTCATGCTGACGCTGGCCGGCGTCACCGCGGGCGTGCTGATGCAGCGCTTCACGCTGCTGCAGCGGGCGGTCGAAACCTGGGTCGCCTCGATCGCGGCGGCGCCGCTGGTGATCATGTATCCGCTGTTCCTGGTGATCTTCGGCCGCAACGCGCTCACCATCATCATGATGGGCTTCATCTCCGGCCTGCCGCCGGCGATCCTGAAGACCATCGAAGGCATCTCGGCGACGCGCAAGGTGCTGATCAATGTCGGCCGCAGCTTCAACCTCACGGCCACCCAGCAGTTCTGGAAAATCCTGTTCCCGGCGGCGCTGCCGACCATCTTCGTCGGCGTGCGGCTCGGCCTCGTCTTCGCGCTCATCAACGTCGTCGGCACCGAGTTCCTGATCAGCTATGGCGGGCTCGGTGCGCTCATCGCCGACTTGGCCGAGCGCTACGATCTCGCCGGCACCTATGCGGCGATCTGCTTCGTCATCCTGGTGAGCGTGCTGTTCTTTCTCGCATTGGAAAAGATCGAGCGATGGCTGAGACCGGTCGATTAAGGCAGACGGCGACAGCGCCGCTCATCGGCCCGGTGGCGCTTGTGCGCACGGCCATCGTGCTGGCGCTGCTGGCGCTCTGGGAATTTCTCGCCCATTCCGGCTGGCTCTACCGCGACGTGGTGCCTTCGCTGCTGTCGATCGCGCGCGCGCTGGCGAGGCTGCTGTCGCAGCCGGATTACTATTACAACCTCGGCGTCACCGCCGGCGAGATCGGCATGGCGCTGTTGATCGGCGGCGGCGCCGGTCTGCTGGTCGGGCTGGTGCTCGGCGGCAACCGCTTCTTGTCGAAGGCCTTCGAGCCCTATCTCTACTATCTCGGCCCGACGCCGAAAATCATATTTCTGCCCATCGCCATCATGTGGTTCGGCGTCGAGTCGCCCTCCAAGATCGCGCTCGGCACATTCTCCTGCTTCTTCCCGGTGGCGCTCAATGTCGCCGCCGGCATGCGCCAGATCGACCGCGTGCTGATCCGCGTCGGCCAGAGCTTCCGCGCCTCGACGCTGCAAATGGTCGTGAAGATCTACCTGCCGGCGATGCGGCACCCGATCATCAACGGCGTGCGGCTCGGCTTCGGCTTCGCGCTGATCGGCGTGCTGCTCGCCGAGACGCGGCTGTCGAACAAAGGCGTCGGCTTTGTGATCATGCAGGCCGACTCGACCTTCGACATGCCGAGCATGTACGCCATGCTGATCGTGCTGTTCGTGCTGGCGATCGGCGCCAACGCCCTGATCGGCCGCCTCGGCGGCATCGACACCATCAAGCGCAGTTAACGCGGCGCGTCGAAGCCGCCTTGCGCCCACACGGCGCGGTGCTCTGGGTCGCAGACAAAGGCGATAAAAGCCGTGCCGACCTCAGGCGCGGCGCTCTTTGCCGTCACCGCCGCGCCGTAAATGGTGGTGAGCTGGATCGCCGCCGGCAGCGGCCCGGCAAGGCTGAGCCGCGGATCGAGCACCTCGCTCTTCGGATAGAACCCGATCTCGGCCTCACCGCTCGCCACCAGTTCGATGCCGCCGCGCAGCGCCGAGCGATGGATGACCTTGCCCGTCATCGCCTCGGCAATGCCCAGCGTTGCCAGAAGCTTGCCCATATGCGTGCCGCTCGGCGTCTCGCCGGGCGTGGCATGGGCGATGGCGCGGGCGCCGAGGATGGCCGCCTTGACCTTGTCGGGGCTCGACAAATCGGGCTTGGCCGCCCCGGCGCGCACCACCGCATTGATACTGACGAGGCCGAGCACGGCGCGGCCTTGTCCGCGCACCACGCCGTCCTTCTCGTAGCCGTCGAGGATATTGGTCGGCATCACCAGCACGTCGGCCGGCTCGCCGGCGGCGACCTTCTCGCGCAAGGCCGACATCACGGCAAAGACGTAATCGACTTTATGGCCGGTCCGCCGCTCGAACTGCGGCGTCAGCTGCTTGAAAATGTCCTGCGGCGCGCCGCCGCTGAAGACCCGGAGTGTGGCCATCGCCGATCCTAGAGCTTGAATGTCTCGAGCGTTCCGGGGTGAAACAGCTCCTCGACCTGCACCAGCCGCGACGACAGCCCTTGCGAATGATGATGCCTGAGGAAGGTCTCGAGCGTCTTGCGGCTCGAGGCAACGCCGTAGGGCCAGAAATCCTGGCCCATCAGATTGCGCGCTTCGAGCAGCCGCTCCTCGACGAAGGGCAGCGTCACCTTGGTCGACGAGGTATCGGACAGCTTCTCCAGCGCGATCTTTTTGGCCTGCTCGAAGGCCTTGAACACCGCGCCCGGCAGCCAGGGGTGCCGTTCGGCGAGGTCCCGCCTGACGCCGATCAGATGCATGATCGGGAAAATGCCGGTGCGCTTGTAGTAGTCCTTGGCGGCGGCGACCGGATCGGGGAAAAGCCAGCCAACCTGCGGATCGCCGCGCTCGAACGCCGGCGGCACGCGCGGCCCGATGAAGCCGTCGATCTCGCCGGCGTCGAGCATGCTCGACAGCGTCCGCCCTTGCGGGATGTCGTCGAGCTTGACGTCTTTCGGCAGCGTGATGCTGATCTTCTCCAGCCGGCCGGCCTCGGTGAGCCCGCCTCTGATCCAGTGGATGTCGGACGGCTTGACGCCGTGGTCGTCCTCGAGGATGGCGCGCGCCCAGACATTTGCGGTCAGCTGGTATTCCGGCACGCCGATCTTGCGGCCCTTCAGGTCGGCGGGCGTCTTGATGCGGTCGGTGCGCACATAGATCGAGGTGTGGCGGAAGGTGCGCGACACGAAAGCCGGCACGCCGACGTAAGGGCAATTGCCCTGCGCGGTCTTGACCGTGAAGCTCGACAGCGACAATTCGCAGATGTCGAACTCGGCGCGGCGGAAGGCGCGGAAGAAGATCTCCTCCGGGTCAAGCGCCATGAACACGGGATCGACGCCGTCGATCTGAACCAGGCCATCGGACAGCGGCCTGGTGCGGTCGTAGTCGCGCACGGCGATGGAAAGATTGAGCTTGGCCATGGCGCTCCCGGCTTACGACTGCGTCCGGCGCATTGATAGGCGAAACGGCGCGCTAAGGCAAAGCGCTCAGCTCGGCTGCGACTTGAGGAAATCGCGGAAGCTGCCCTTCTCGTAGGCCTTCTCGCGCACGAAGCGGAAGAAGGCGAGAAAGTCGTCGGGCCGGAGATAGCCGGGGGCGCGCGCCACTTCCCGTTTCTGCGGCGCAAGCTCGCCGAGACCGGCGGCCGTCTCCGGGAAGAACTGGAAGGTCGGCGTGAAGCGCACGCCGTATTTGGCGGCAAGCGCCTTTTCGGCGATCTCGCTGCCGTCGAAGTCCTTGACCTTGCGGTCGCCGATGATGTTGAGCTGTAGCACCTCGAAATTCGCCTTGATGTAGTCGACGATGCGGGGTTGCGCGAAATTGACGAGATGGGTCTCGCGGCAATAGGGGCAGCCGCGCAGCTCCCACATGATGGCGAGGCGCTTGCCCTGCTTGTGGGCCGTGCTCAGGTCGTCGGGCAGATCGAGAAAGCTCTCCAGAAACCAGGGCTCGGCGATGAGGCCCTCGGCGGTGAGCTGCGGCTCGTCGGCGCGCGCCGACGGCATCGCGACCGCACCCGCGGCAAGGCCCAGCATCACGTCTCTGCGCGTCAGCAACATTCGTTAACCGAGGCTCCGCAGGCGGTATTTCTATTCCCGCGTCTCTATATATGATCCGCGGGCAAAAGTCCGGTGCACAAACATGTTGGGTTGCTATGCGCGCGCTGCAATCGTCGGCCTCGTTCTGGCCGCGAGCCCGCCGGCGTGGGCCGACGAACTTGCCGATTTCAACGCTGCGGTCGAGGCGGCCGAAGCCCATAGCCGGGTCGCCATCGGCTATTTGCGCACCGGCAATGGCGACCTCGCCTCGCTCGAAATCGAGCGGCTGCGCGCGGCCTGGGCCAGGGTGCCGGCGGTCAAGCGCCCGCCGCTGTTCGACGGCAACGCGCTCTATACGACGACGCTCACCGGCATCAGCGCGCGCCTGGTCGGCGCCGACATGATGCTCAATTCCGGCCGGCTCGACGCCGCCCGGCAGGCGCTGGAGGCGATGCGCGGCGAGCTCTACGCCTTGCGCAAATCGGCCGGCATCGTGGTGCTTGCCGATTGCATCTACGACGCCAACAAGGCGGCCGCGGCTTTCATGGCCTACGACACGCCGGAGCTCGATTTGAGCAAGGCCGGGGTTGCTCCGGCCGTCGCCGCACAAGCCAAGGCCTACACCGATGTGCTGACGCGCTGCGACGCCGTGGCGGGCGAAACGGTGCGCCGGGAGCCCGAATTTCGCCGCCTGATCGACGACGCCATGAGCGAGCTGGCAAAGGTGTCGCAGGCGATCGAGAACCGCGACACCGGCCAGTTCCGCCGCATCGTCAGCTCGCTGCGCGCCATCGACAATCTTCTGGCGTTCCGCTTCGGCTAGCCGATGCGGCCGAGCGCGGGAAACGCATCGATCAGCCAATTGGCGATGGCCGGCATCCGGCCGAAAAAGATCAGCACCCCGGTCACCACCAGCAGCACGCCCATCGCCTTCTCGATGGCGCCGAGATGCGTGCGAAAGCTTGCGCTCCAGCGCATGAAGCCGTCGGCGAAAGCGGCCGCCGCCACAAACGGCACGCCGATGCCGAGCGAATAGACCAGCAGCAGCCGCGCGCCCTCGCCCGCGCTGTCTTTGGCGCCCGCCATCAACAGGATCGCCGCCAGCACCGGCCCGACGCAGGGGCTCCAACCAAAGCCGAAGGCAAGCCCGACGACATAGGCGCCGGCAAGGCCCGCCGGCTTTGCCGCGACGTCGGCGCGCGCCGTGCGGTCGAGCAGAGGAATGCGGATGACGCCAAGGAAATGCAGACCCATCGCCGCGACAAGAATGCCGGCGATGGAGGACAGCCACGCCAGATAGGCGCTCACCGCCTGCCCGATCGCCGAAGCGGTGGCGCCGAGCGCGACAAAGACCGTGGAAAATCCGGCGACGAAGCACAGCGCAGCACCGATCACCGCAAGCCGCAGCCGCGGCTTGTCCGCGCGCAGCTCCTCGATCGACACGCCGGCCATGTAGGCGAGATAAGGCGGCACCAGCGGCAGCACGCAGGGCGTGACAAACGACAACAGTCCGGCCGCGAAGGCGCCGCCGGCGCTGACATCAAGGCTCATGGCACCCTCGGATCGACATATTCATTTTTTGTGATATATTGCGCGGCGATTCAAGTGACTTATCTGACACATGGCGCGGCCGTTTGGCCGCCGGCAGCATGAAACGAGCAGGCATGTCGCGCGCGCTGGAATTTTTTTCTCGTCTTGCACTGATCGGCGCAACGTTCATTGCGTTGAGCGCCGCGCCCGCCGCCGCCGCCGAGCTGGTGATGTTCGAGCAGGCCGGCTGCCCGTGGTGCGAAGCCTTCGACAACGAGATCGGAACGATTTATGGAAAGACCGAGGACGGCTTGCGCGCGCCGCTGCGGCGCGTCGATATCACGCAGGCGCCGCCGAGTGACCTTGCCTTCATCCAGGTCGAGCGGCTGACGCCGCTGTTCGTTCTGGTCGAGGACGGCCGCGAGATCGGGCGCATTCGCGGCTATGGCGGGCGCGAGATGTTCTGGACGCAACTCTACATGCTGATGCAGAAGCTCGACGGCCAACGCAGTCAGCAGGCGCGGTTGGACAACTAGATGGATACGCTCGTCCGCAGCCACGACGTCGACCGCATGGCGGACAATGCCAAGCGCGCCAGCGATTTTTTGAAGGCGCTGGCGCATGAGAGCCGGCTGATGATGTTGTGCATCCTGGCCGAGGGCGAAAAGTCGGTCAGCGAGCTCGAAGAGCATCTCGGCCTGCGCCAGCCGACGGTGTCGCAGCAACTGGCGCGGCTGCGCGCCGACGGGCTGGTTGCGACGCGCCGCGAGGGCAAGACGATCTATTACAGCGTCGCCAGCGAAGAGGCGCGCACCATCGTCGGCGCCGTCTACGACGTGTTCTGCCGCAAGGCGCGCAGGCGCTAGGTCAGCGCCACGTCGCATAGCCTGAGCTGCACGCGTTCCTCGCCCTGCCAGCGGTCGATAGCGATGGTGCCGGCGGCGTGCACGTTGCGCCCGCGATTGTCGATCAGCGCCTTGCCGAGCGGCGTGCCTGCGGCGCGGAAGGCGATGGCGTTGACGAGCTTGCCCTCGCCCGATTTCAGCCGCACGCGGATGTGGTTCTCGCCCGCCGGATCGGCGTAGGCGATGCCGTGCGCGGGCAGCGCCAGCATCGGCTCGGGATTGCCGGCGCCGTACGGCCCGGCGCGCCCCAGCAGGTCGGCGAGCTGCAGGTTGAAGCCGCCCGCGCTCACCGCGCCGTCGATCTTGAGCGCGCTCTCGCGCCGCGCCGCCTCGACCGCGGGCCCGAGCGTATCCTCGAGATAGGCCCGGAACGGCGCCAGGCGATCCTTCCTGAGCGTCACGCCCGCCGCCATGGCATGGCCGCCGCCCTTGAGCAGCAGCCCCTCGCGCACCGCCGCCCGCACCGCGCGGCCGAGATCGACGCCGGCAATTGAGCGCCCCGAACCGGTGCCGGCGCCGCCCGGCTCAAGCGCGATGGCGAAGGCGGGACGGCCGAAGCGTTCCTTCAGCCGCGCCGCCACCAGGCCGACGACGCCGGCGTGCCAGCCCTCCTGGGCGGTGACGACCACGGCGCCCTTCTCTTCAAGGCCGAGCGCCGCCATGGCTTCCGCCTCGGCCTGCGACAGCGTCGCCTGTTCGAGCGCCCGGCGCTCGTGATTGAGGCGGTCGAGCTCGGCGGCGATGCGCGCCGCCTCGGTGGCATCCTCCTCGAGCAGCAGGCGCACGCCGAGGTCGGCGCGGCCGATGCGGCCGCCGGCATTGATGCGCGGGCCGAGCAGAAAACCGAGATGCCACGGCTCCGGCGGCCCACTGAGCCGCGACACATCCATCAGGGCGGTTGAGCCGACATGCTCGCGCCGCTTGAGCGCGATCAGCCCCTTGGACACGAAGGCGCGGTTCAAGCCGGTCAGCGGCACGACGTCGGCGACGGTGCCGAGCGCGACCAGATGCAGCAGCGACAAGAGGTCGGGTGCGGGACGCATCCCGGTCCAGAAATTGCGGCGCCGCAGTTCGCGATTGACCGCAACCAGCGTCAGGAACACCAGCCCGACCGCCGCGAGGTGGCCGAGGCCGGAGAGATCGTCGGCGCGGTTCGGATTGACGATCGCCGACGCCGCCGGAAGCTCGACATCGGCCTGATGGTGATCGATGACGATCGTGCTGAGACCGAGCCTGGCCGCTTCCGCCAGAGGCTCGAGGCTGGTGGTGCCGCAGTCGACCGTCACCAGCAAGGTCGCGCCGCGCTCGGCCAAGGCGCGGATCGCCTCGACATTCGGCCCATAGCCTTCGAAGATGCGGTCAGGGATATGCACCAGCGGGTCGAGCCCGCAATGGCGCAGAAACCGGCAGAGCAGCGCCGCGGCGGTGGCGCCGTCGACGTCATAATCGCCGAAGATCGCGACTTTTTCCTCGCCGAGGATCGCGTCGGCAAGGCGCGCGCTCGCCGCCGCCATGCCGGTGAGCGTGTGCGGATCGGGCATCAGCCGCTTGATGGTCGGATCGAGGAAGGCCTCGACGCCGTCGGCTTCGACGCCGCGCCCGGCCAGCACCCGCGCCAGCAGTTCCGGCAGGCCGTGGCGCTGCGCGATGGCGAGGGCGCGCGCTGCCCCGCGCGCATCGAGCCGGTCGCGCCAGGCGCGGCCGGTGACCGAGCGCGCAACGCCGAGGAAGCCGCGCTCGTCAGCAGTCAACGCAACCGCGGGAGCCGCCATGGTCCTGCCCTGCGCCCGCGGCCAGGCGGGCGAATCATACGCACTGTCGGCAACACACTTGAACGAAGCGCGGCGGGCGCGCCAGCGTCAATCGAGGTGGAACTTGTCGAACTGCCGGTGCTCGCCGATGACGCGGCGCACCGTGCCGGTGACCGAGCGCATCACCACGGTTTCGGTCTCGATCACCGATTTGCCGAACTTGACGCCCTGCAGCATCGGGCCGGTGGTGACGCCGGTGGCAGCGAACAGGCAGTCGCCTTTGACCATGTCCTCGATCTCGTATTTCTTCTTCGGGTCCTTGATGCCCATCTTCAGCGTGCGTTCGCGCAATTGCTCGGTGTCGATGACGAGGCGCGTCTGCATCTGCCCGCCGATGCAGCGTAGCGCCGCCGCCGCCAGCACGCCCTCCGGCGCACCGCCGATGCCCATGTAGATGTCGATGCCGGTCTTGGGCTCGGCGCAATGGATGACGCCGGCGACGTCGCCGTCGCTGATCAGCGACACCGCAGCGCCGGTCTTGCGCACCGCCGCGATCATGTCGGCGTGGCGCGGACGGTCGAGCAGGATGGCGGTGATTTCCGACGGCTT
Source organism: Pseudolabrys sp. (assembly GCA_035651255.1). Lineage (GTDB taxonomy): Bacteria > Pseudomonadota > Alphaproteobacteria > Rhizobiales > Xanthobacteraceae > Pseudolabrys. The sequence continues at coordinate 606 of DASRGB010000019.1, read as the reverse complement.
GACGCCCTTGGCCTTGGCGAGGTTCATGATGTTCTCGTCCGCCGGCGCGTCGAGGTCGATGGTGCCCTTGGGATAGCCGGGGCCGATGGCGATCTTCTGCATGTAGCAGTCGGGCGCGTGCAGCAGCGTGCCGGCATCCGCCATGGCGATGGTGGCGATGGCGCCGGGCATGTTCTTGGCGCACAGCGTGGTGCCCTCCAGCGGATCGACGGCGATGTCGACCTTGGGGCCTACCCTGGAGCCGACTTCCTCGCCGATGAAAAGCATCGGCGCCTCGTCCATCTCGCCCTCGCCGATCACCACCGTGCCGTCGATCGGCAGATTGTTAAGCTCACGCCGCATGGCATCGACCGCGGCCTGGTCAGCCGACTTCTCGTCGCCGCGGCCGCGCAGCCGCGCCGCATTGACCGCGGCGCGCTCGGTGACGCGCACGATTTCGATGGAAAGCACGCGCTCCATCATCAGGCCGTGCGGGACGGTAATCGATGACATCGTCACTCCCTCAAGTCCGCCGGGTCGGCCGCCCTTGCGTTAGTTCTTCTCGATCCTGATAACCTGCGGCCGCCCGGAGATTACACGGTCGCGGCGCACCGCGGCGAGCGCCTT
>DASRGB010000018.1:0-41032 GCA_035651255.1 Pseudolabrys sp. | reverse complement strand
TGGGACTGGCGGACTTGCGGACTGAAAAATCCTCCGACGCGCAAGCGCGACGGAGGTCGACGAAGCCTCGACGTCGCGAGGTGTCGAGGCCCGTGGGTCCGATCGGACCCACAGGCGTCCCGCGCGCCCTCGGTACTTTTCAAGGGCGATGCGGAAACTGGCAATGCGGCTCACCCCGGGCCGAGCAAAGAACAGGGGCGATGACGCATGTCTGCTTCCACCCTCCCCCTGAAAGGGGAGGGTGAAGTGACGCCAACAGCGGGAGCTTTCGAAATGAGAGCGATAACGCGCTCAATACCGCGGCGTGCCGGGCACGAAGGCGTCGAACGCCGCCCAGAACTGCGCGCGGTAGTGATCCTGCTCCTGCAGGATCTCGTGGCGCGAGCCGGCGAGAATGAGATGGCGGCCGGCGAGCAGGTTCAGGCCGAACTCCTCGATCGCCGGCGTCGACACCACCTCGTCGCGCCCCGCCGCCACCAGCAGCATCGGCTGGCGGATATGGCCGGCATAACCGGGCGAGGCGAAGTCCCGCATCTGGCGCATCGCCGCGTCGACCCAGGCGATGGTCGGCGAGCCGAGGCCGAGCGCCGGCTCCTGCTCCAGCACCAGCGCGTTGCGCGCGAAGCGCACCGGGTCGGAGGTGAGCACGTTGCCGATGAAACTCTCGGTGCCGCCGCTCTCCTGATTGCCGGCCGGCACATAGGCGCCGCCGCGGCCGATCAGGCGCATGAAGCGCGCCAGCGGCCCCGCCATGCGCGTGACGCCCTTCTGCGGCAGCGCGATCATCGGCGCCGACAGCACCACGCGCTCGAACCAGCGGCTGCCGCCGTGGCAGGCGCGGATGGCGACCGCCCCGCCCATCGAATGACCGAGCGCGAAGATCGGCGGCGGACAGTCCGGCAGCACCACCTGCTCCATGATGGCGTCGAGGTCGGTGGCGTATTGCGCGAAGTCGCGCACATAGCCTTTGTTGCGGTCGCTGAGCGCGCGGTCGGACAGGCCCTGGCCGCGCCAGTCGAAGGTGGCGACGGCAAAGCCGCGGGCGCGCAGGTCGCGCGCCGTCTCGAAATATTTCTCGATGAACTCGGCACGGCCCTGCAGGATGACCACCGTGCCCTTGCGCCCCGGCGGCGGCGCAAACCGGGCATAGCGCAAGGTGACCCCGTCCGGGGTCTTGATGCTGCCGGCCACCGCATGGTCGGGCACCGGATTGGCGGGAATGGAAACGAGTTTCATGAACAGCCGGAACCGGCCGGTGCCGGAGGGATGAGCCGCCTTATAGCAGGCTGCGGCGCGGTCTCAATTGCGGCCGAAATTCGTTTTTCTGTCAATTGCTTAACCCGTGTTTGCCGGGCCTCTTGCGAGGCCAAAACGACGCTCCCATATCAGCTTTTGCGCAGGCCATGATGGCTGCGCAACGGGCATCCGGTCCGGCCCTATGGCGGACCCCCCGCATGTCGCTCAACTCAAGGAGGATATGCCATGCGAACTTTCGATCTTGCTCCCCTTTACCGTTCCACCGTCGGTTTCGACCGGCTGTTCTCGATGCTGGACGGCTTCGAAGCCGCCCCGGGCTACCCGCCCTACAACATCGAGCGCACCGGTGAGAACGACTACCGCATCACCGTCGCGGTGGCGGGCTTCGGCGAGAACGAGCTCTCGATCGAAGTGAAAGAGAACACCCTCACCATCAAGGGCGAGAAGCAGGCCAAGCAGGAAGAAAAATCCGGCGAAGTGCTCTACCAGGGCATCGCCGCCCGCGCCTTCGAGCGCATCTTCCAGCTCGCCGACCATGTCCAGGTGAAGGCCGCGGCGCTCGAGAACGGCTTGCTGCACGTCGACCTCGTGCGCGAGCTCCCCGAGGCCAAGAAGCCGCGCCAGATCCCGATCGGCAACGGCAAGGCCAAGCCCCAGGTGATCGAGACCAAGGCGGCCTAAACCCCGGCTGCGGCGATCTCCAAACGTGAAACGCCCCGGATGCCCCCGGGGCGTTTTCATGTGCGGGATGGCGGGCGGCCGCTAGCCCCCGGCCGGCGGCACCTTGGCCAGGCTGTCGTCGAGCGGCGGCGCGAATTTCTCCGCCGGTTCCTTCTTCGGATCGAATTTCGGCGTCGGATAGATCGGCGTCAGCCCGGTGGCGGGCGGCGGCGGCGCGCTCAAGACGTTGCGCGGCGGCGCAAGCGGCTTGCGCTCCGGCTTCGGCTTTGCCGGCAGCGGATCGGCGCTGGCGCGCGACGGCGGCGCTTCGATGCGCCGGAGCGGAGCCTTGTCCGCCGGGCGGCGCGGCGGCGGCGCGGCTTCGCTGTCGTCGTTATCGTCGGTGGCGGCCGCTTCATCGTCCTGGCCATCGGCGGGCCCCTGGCTGCGCTCGCCGGGCTGCGGCACATGGATGATGCGCGGGCCGCCGGTGGCGCGCGGCGCAACGACCGGCGCCAGCGACACGACATCGCCGAGCTGGGCATCGACGACGACGCGCAATTCGACGCCGCGCGGATCGATGGCGTGCAGCACGTAATAGGGCCCGCGGCGCAGCGCCTGCGTGGTCGGACGCAGGCCGAGCGCGCGCACGGTGTTGAGGATCTCGTAGGCCGGCAGCGCATCGGCCTCCGTCACCTGGGCGCGCTGCCGCTGATAGTAGCCGGCCGCCGCCAGCGACGTCGCCGCGGCGAGCGCGGCGACGGCAATGGTGATGGTGAGCCGCTTTTTCACGGTTTATCTGTGCGCCGCGAGCTTGATGAAGTGATCGATCGACAGCGCGCCGGGTCCGCGCGAGACGAGGATCAGGAGGATCGCGCCCCAGTAGATGTGCTCGGTCCACAGCGCCTGAGGCATCACGTAGAAATCGATGAGGCCGATCATGACCAGCAGGGCCAGCGCGGAGAGCCGCGTGGCAAAGCCGAAGACCAGCAGGATCGGCAGCACGAACTCGGCGTAGCTCACGACATAGGCGGCAAGCACCGGCGGCACCGGCAGCGCCGCATACTGCGTCAGGAAGGTCGAGAACGTCTCCGCCCGCACCTGCATCGGCAGCACGGCAGAAAAATTGAAGCCGTAGAGGCTTTGCGCCAGGCGCGGGCCGCTGATCAGCGTCTGACCGTCAAGGAAGAATTCGCGCGCCATCAGCAGGCGCAGCGCGAGCGCGATGAGCGTGTAGGGGAGGAAGGAACAGAGCGCGACGAAGCCGTCGACCAGCAGGCCCGTGATCGAGCGCGAGCGCCTGGCGCGCCGGTCGGCGCGCTCGGCGAGCGCCTTGGCGGTGGCGAGCGCCGCCGCCACGGCCGGCGAGGGCTTGGGCAGCGGGATCGGATCGGTCAGATCGAGCATTGCCGGCGGCGGCGTCACCGCGGCGAGCCGCTCGGCCAGCCGCGTCATCGCCGCCGTGCCGGTGTTCTCATTGGCCGCCCGGGGGGCGGTGGCGTAATCGCTCATGACGCCGTCTCCGTCCGTCGAAATTCCTGCCGACCTTAGCCAAAGCGCGGCGCCATGCGGCTTTTTCCGCTTTTCACCATTAAACGGTTAACCCTCGGGCGGGCCGGCCGAGGCGGGCCCGGCGCAATTGCGTTGCGCCCAAGGCAACTGGAGCGGTCCCGTTCTTGCTTGGTCGAGGCAGGCCGCCGCAACAAAAGGTCGAGTTCCGTCGATTCCGACGTGGACCGGCCTTGTGTGGCAGGGCAAAATTTGGCAATGTCCTTTAGGACAGCAATACTGTCCTAATGGCTGGCGGCCACGGGGCCGGCCCTTTGTGCGGCGGGGCTTGCATCGATGGCGCCCAACGGGAGCGGCCACGGCGGCAACGACGACGGCGACGCATAAGGCTGCCCCTTCTGCGAGATCGGTTCACGCTTCGGCTGGAGCGCTTCTAAAGAGGGCGCTGCGGACGCGGCAGGTGCGCCGAGGGCCTAAGGTGGGCGAGATGGACGAGCGCGAAACGCGCAGGATCGAGATCGGCAAGGCGGCGCGGCTGCGCGACGCCGCGCTCGCGCGCGGCTCGGCCGATCCTGGCGTGCCGCAAGCGCAAGGTCTCTACGATCCCAGGCTCGACAAGGATTCCTGCGGCGTCGGCTTCGTCGCCGACATCAAGGGCCGCAAGTCGCACCAGATCATCGAAGACGGCCTCAAGATTCTGTGCAACCTCGAGCACCGCGGCGCAGTCGGCGCCGATCCGCGCATGGGCGACGGCGCCGGCATTCTGGTGCAGATCCCGCACAAGTTCTTCGCCAAGAAGGCCGCCGAGCTCGGCTTCAAGCTGCCGGCGCCGGGCGAATACGCAATCGCGCAGCTGTTCATGCCGACCGATCCGAATTGGCGGCAGATCATTCGCGACATCTATGCCGAGGTGATCGCGCGCGAGGGCCTGACGCTGATCGGCTGGCGCGACGTGCCGACCAACAATTCGACGCTCGGCGAATCGGTCAAGCCGACCGAGCCTGTGCACATGCAGGTCTTCATCGGCCGCGGCAAGAAGAAGCTCAACGAGGACGAGTTCGAGCGCCGGCTTTACATCCTGCGCAAGTCGATCTCGAACGCAATCTACCGCAGACGCGAGCGGCGCACCGCGGGCTACTACCCGGTGTCGGTCTCCTGCCGCACGGTGATCTACAAGGGCATGTTCCTCGCCGATCAGCTCGAGACCTATTATCCGGACCTGCACGATCCGGATTTCGAGTCGGCGCTGGCGCTGGTGCACCAGCGCTTTTCGACCAACACCTTCCCGACCTGGTCGCTGGCGCACCCGTACCGCTACATCGCGCACAACGGCGAGATCAACACGCTGCGCGGCAACGTCAACTGGATGGCGGCGCGGCAGGCCTCCGTCGACTCGCCGCTGTTCGGCAAGGACATCAACAAGCTGTGGCCGATCTCCTACGAAGGCCAGTCGGACACCGCCTGCTTCGACAATGCGCTCGAGTTCCTGGTGCAGGGCGGCTACTCGCTCGCCCACGCCATGATGATGATGATTCCGGAGGCCTGGGCCGGCAATCCGCTGATGGACGAGGAACGGCGTGCCTTCTACGAATACAACGCCGCGCTGATGGAGCCGTGGGACGGCCCGGCGGCGATCGCCTTCACCAACGGGCGCCAGATCGGCGCCACCCTCGACCGCAACGGCCTGCGGCCGGCGCGCTATCTGCTTACCAATGACGACCGCATCGTCATGGCGTCGGAAACCGGCGTGCTGCCGATTCCGGAAGAGAACATCGTCAAGAAGTGGCGGCTGCAGCCGGGCAAAATGCTGCTGGTCGACCTCGACGAGGGACGCCTCATTCCCGACGAGGAATTGAAGGCCGAGCTCGCCAGGAGCCACCCGTACAAGGAGTGGCTGCGCCGCACCCAGATCGTGCTCGAAGACCTGCCCGGCACGGCGAACGAAGCGCCGATCTCGAACCTGTCGCTGCTCGATCGCCAGCAGATGTTCGGCTACACGCAGGAAGACCTGAAATTCCTGATGACGCCGATGGCGACCACCGGCGAGGAAGCGGTCGGCTCGATGGGCAACGACACGCCGATCTCGGCGCTGTCCGACCGGCCGAAATCGCTGTTCACCTATTTCAAGCAGAACTTCGCGCAGGTGACCAACCCGCCGATCGACCCGATCCGCGAAGAGCTGGTGATGAGCCTCGTCTCGATCATCGGCCCGCGGCCGAATTTGTTCGACCTCGAGGGCTCGTCCAAGGCCAAGCGCCTCGAGGTCCGCCAGCCGATTTTGACCAACGACGACCTGGAGAAGATCCGCGCCATCTCGACCATGAGCGGCGATCACTTCAAGTCGCGTACCTTCGACATCACCTTCCCGGCCGAGCACGGCGCCGACGGCATGGGCTTCGCGCTCGAACAGCTGTGCGAGCACGCCGAGGAGGAAGTCCGCCAGGGCTGCAACATCATCATCCTGTCGGACCGCAAGGCGAGCGCGGATCGCGTGCCGATTCCGGTCCTTCTCGCCTGCGCGGCGGTGCATCACCACCTGATCCGCAAGGGCTTGCGCACCTCGGTCGGCCTCGTGCTTGAGACCGGCGAGCCGCGCGAGGTGCACCACTTCGCCTGTCTCGCCGGCTACGGCGCCGAAGCGATCAACCCGTATCTCGCCTTCGAGACGCTGATCGCGGCCAAGGACGACCTGCCGCAAAAGCTCGACGAGAAAGAGGTCGTCAAGCGCTACATCAAGGCGATCGACAAGGGACTGCTCAAGGTGATGTCGAAAATGGGCATCTCCACCTACCAGTCCTATTGCGGCGCGCAGATTTTCGACGCGGTGGGCCTGCGGCAGGATTTCGTCGACCTCTATTTCACCGGAACGCACACCCGCATCGAGGGCGTCGGTCTCGCCGAGATCGCGGAAGAGACCGTGCGCCGCCACCGCGACGCCTTCGGCGAAGCGCCGATCTACAAGTCGATGCTCGACGTCGGCGGCGATTACGCCGTGCGCGTGCGCGGCGAGGACCACGTCTGGAACGCCGCGACCGTGCGTGAGCTGCAGCACGCGGTGCGCGGCAATTCGCAGGATCACTACCGCGCCTTCGCCAGGCTGGTGAACGAGCAGAACGAGCGGTTGCTCACCATCCGCGGCCTGTTCCGCATCGGCAAGGCGGAGGAGGACGGCCGCAGTCCGGTCCCGCTCGAGGAAGTCGAGCCGGCCAAGAACATCGTGCGGCGTTTTTCGACCGGCGCCATGTCGTTCGGCTCGATCTCGCGCGAAGCCCACACCACGCTCGCCATCGCCATGAACCGGATCGGCGGCAAGTCGAACACCGGCGAGGGCGGTGAGGAAGCCGACCGCTTCAAGCCGCTGCCGAACGGCGATTCCATGCGCTCGGCCATCAAGCAGGTGGCGTCCGGCCGCTTCGGCGTCACCGCCGAGTATCTCGTCAACTCGGACATGATGCAGATCAAGATGGCGCAGGGCGCAAAGCCCGGCGAAGGCGGCCAGCTGCCGGGCCACAAGGTCGACAAGACCATCGCCAAGGTGCGTCACTCGACGCCGGGCGTCGGCCTGATCTCGCCGCCGCCGCACCACGACATCTATTCGATCGAAGACCTCGCCCAGCTCATCTTCGATCTCAAGAACGTCAATCCCGACGGCGACGTCTCGGTGAAGCTCGTCTCCGAGGTCGGTGTCGGCACGGTTGCCGCCGGCGTGTCGAAGGCGCGCGCCGATCACGTCACCATCGCCGGCTTCGAGGGCGGCACCGGCGCGTCTCCGCTCACCTCGATCAAGCATGCCGGATCCCCCTGGGAAATCGGCCTTGCCGAGACGCATCAGACGCTGGTCGCCAACCGGCTGCGCGGGCGCATTTCGGTGCAGGTCGACGGCGGCGTCCGCACCGGCCGCGACGTCGTCGTCGGCGCACTGCTCGGCGCCGACGAATTCGGCTTTGCCACCGCGCCGCTGATCGCCGCCGGCTGCATCATGATGCGCAAGTGTCACCTCAACACCTGCCCGGTCGGGGTGGCGACGCAGGATCCGGTGCTGCGCAAGCGTTTCCGCGGCCAGCCCGAGCACGTCATCAATTATTTCTTCTTCGTCGCCGAGGAGGTCCGCGAGATCATGGCGGAGCTCGGTTACCGCACCTTCGACGAAATGATCGGACAGATGCAGATGCTCGACCAGCGCCGGCTGGTCGAACACTGGAAGGCCAAAGGCCTCGATTTCTCCAAGCTGTTCATGAAGCCGAAGGCGGAGGCGGGCACCGCCATCTATAAATGCGAGGATCAGGATCACAAGATCCGCGACATTCTCGACCGCAAGCTGATCGCGCAGTCGCAGGCCGCGCTCGATCGCGGCGCCCCGGTGCGGCTGCAGGCGGTGATCCGCAACATCGACCGTGCGACCGGCGGCATGCTGTCGGGCGAGGTCGCCAAGCGCTACGGCCACGAGGGCCTCCCCGACGGCACCATCCACGTCCGCTTCACCGGCACGGCGGGGCAAAGTTTCGGCGCTTGGCTGGCACGCGGCATCACCTTCGAGCTCGACGGCGACGCCAACGATTATGTCGGCAAGGGACTGTCGGGCGGCCGCATCATCATCCGCCCGCCGGCCGGCAGCGGCATCGTGCCGGAGGAATCGATCATCGTCGGCAACACCGTGCTCTACGGCGCGATCGAGGGCGAGTGCTATTTCCGCGGCGTCGCCGGCGAACGCTTCGCCGTGCGCAATTCAGGCGCCATCGCCGTGATCGAGGGCGCCGGCGACCACTGCTGCGAGTATATGACCGGCGGCGTCGTGGTCGTTTTGGGTTACACCGGCCGCAACTTCGCGGCCGGCATGTCCGGCGGCATCGCCTATGTGCTGGACGAGGACGGCTCGTTCAAATCGCGCTGCAACATGGCGATGGTCGAGCTCGAGCCGGTGCCGCAGGAGGAGGACATCTCCGAGACCGAATTCGGCCACTACAACGACCTCGAGAGCCACGGCCGGGTCGAGATCATGTCCGACCTCACCAACAACGACGCCGAGCGTCTGCATCTGTTGATTTCCAAGCACGCGCGCTACACCGGCTCGAAGCGCGCGGCGGCGATCCTCGCCGACTGGAAGCGCTACCGTCCGCTGTTCAAGAAAGTGATGCCGGTCGAATACCGGCGTGCGCTCGCCGAGATGGCTAAGGAGAAGGCCGCCACGATGCAGGCCGCCGAATAAGGCATGGGTAAGGTCACCGGCTTTCTCGAAATCGAGCGTGAAGACCGCGACTACCAGCCGGTCGAAGAGCGCATCAAGCACTGGCGCGAATTCGTGCTGCCGCTGCCGGAGAAGGAGCTGCGCGACCAGGCGGCGCGCTGCATGGATTGCGGCGTGCCCTATTGCCACGGCCTGAGCCGCATCACCGGCCTGCCGACAGGCTGCCCGGTCAACAATCAGATCCCCGACTGGAACGACCTGGTCTATCGCGGCCGCTGGGACGAGGCGGCGCGCAACCTGCATTCGACCAACAACTTCCCGGAAGTGACCGGACGCATCTGCCCAGCGCCGTGCGAGGCGTCCTGCACGCTCAACATCGACGAAAATCCCGTCACCATCAAAACCATCGAGTGCGAGATCGCCGACCGCGCCATCGCGCAGGGACTGAAGCCCGAGCTGCCGTCGCACAAGACCGGCAAGAAGGTCGCCATCATCGGGTCCGGCCCGGCGGGTCTGGCCTGCGCGCAGCAGCTCGCGCGCGCCGGCCATGATGTGCACGTCTACGAGCGCTGGGCCAAGGCCGGCGGCCTGCTGCGCTACGGCATCCCCGACTTCAAGATGGAGAAAGTCCACGTCGACCGCCGCGTCGAGCAGATGACGGCGGAAGGCGTGACCTTCCATTACGGCGCCGATGTCGGCGTCAACGTGCCGGTCGACAAACTGGTGAAGGAGCACGATGCGGTCGTGCTCGCCGGCGGCGCCGAAAAGGGCCGCGACCTGCCGATCCCCGGCCGCGAGCTCAAGGGCATCCACTTCGCCATGGAGTTCCTGCCGCAGCAGAACCGGCGTGTCTCCGGCGAGGCGCCGACCAAGGCCGAACCGATCCTGGCCACAGGCAAGAAGGTCGTCGTCATCGGCGGCGGCGACACCGGCTCGGACTGCATCGGCACCTCGATCCGCCAGGGCGCGCTCTCGGTCACCAATTTCGAGATCATGCCGCAGCCGCCGGAGCACGAGAACAAGATGCTCACGTGGCCGGACTGGCCGCTGAAGCTGCGCGTGTCCTCGAGCCACGAGGAAGGCGCCAAGCGCGAGTTCGCCGTGCTGACGCAGAGATTCTCCGGCGACAACGGCCAGGTCAAGAAACTGCACTGCGTGCATGTCGACAGCAAGCTCAAGCCCGTGCCGGGCAGTGAATTCGAGATCGAGGCCGACCTCGTGCTGCTCGCCATGGGCTTCGTGCATCCGCTGCACGAGGGCATGATCAAGGCGCTGGGTGTCGAGCTCGACAACCGCGGCAACGTCAAGGCCGATACCGAGGCCTATGCGACCTCGATCAAGAAGGTCTTCGCGGCGGGCGACATGCGGCGCGGCCAGTCGCTGGTGGTCTGGGCGATCCGCGAAGGCCGCCAATGCGCGCACGCGGTCGACAAGTTCCTGATGGGAACGACGACGCTGCCGCGCTGACGCCGGTCAGCGCAGCCAGCCAAGAGCGCCGTAGCCCGGATGGAGCGAAGCGACATCCGGGAAAGGCCGTCCCGGCTTTCGCTGCGCTCAAGCCGGGCTACTTGTGCCGGCTAGCGCAGCCAGCCAAGAGGATTGGGCAACTGGAAACTCGACCGCCGGCGCGGCGGCGGGTTCTGCTGCGCCGGTTTGGTCGCCGCCGCGGCCGGCGGCTGCGGCGCAGGCTTGGCGGCGGCAGCGGGCGGCGGCGCAGGACCCGCATTGTTGGCCGGGCTGTTGCTGCTGGGCGGCTCGACTTGCCGCACGGCCGGCGCGGGCTGAGCGGCCGGCGCCACCGCGGCGGTCGGCGCGGGCGCGGCTGGGGACTGCGCCGCGGGCGCCGAACCGTTCGACTCGCCGTTCTGCCAGGTGAAGTCGTCGGCCCGCCCGCGCGGCGGGTTCATCGGCTCGCCCTTCACCAGAACGTCGGTGGCATTGGCGTCGCCATAGACGGGGCGAGTGCCGGCGGCGCCGAGCAACTGGTCGGCATTGCTGGTGGTCACTGTCAGCGGCACCACGGGTCCGGCCACTGGCCGCACCGCCGGCCCTTTGCTGGCGCCCGGCTGCTGCGGCACCGCGATCGGACCGCTTGGCAGCGCGACCGGGACGCGGTTGCTCATGTACCGGCGGATCTCGCGCTCGACATAATGCGCGAGCTTGCGGGCGCCGGCCTTGGTGAAATAGACGCCGTCGCCGGACCGCAGGCGCCGCATCTGGCCTTCATAGTCCGGACCGAAGGTCGTGAACTTGCCGCTGTCGTCGACGAAGCCATCCCAGACGTCGATATAGACGACGCCGGCGCGCTCGGCGCGCGCGCGGTAAAGCTCGTTGAGGGACATGACGTCGGCGGTCGATTTTGTGCCGCGGATCGAGGGCAGGCCGACCCAGAAGACCGGCACCCCTTTGCTCTTGAGGCCCGCGATGGTCTCATCGATGCGCCGCGAATAGATCGCGGTCCATTGATCGCCGCGGAATTCAAGCGTTCCGGTCGGAGGCTTTTTGCCTTTCGGCGGTTCCGGCGCGGCGATCGTCGGCTGGGCCGGATTGTCCGGCTTCTTCTGGTCGTCTGACTTTTGCTCTGCCGGCGCAGCCTTGTCGGCGGTCTTGTCGCCGGTCTCGGTTTTTTGCTTTTCCGCTTCCTTGGCGAGGTCTTTCTCGCGGATGCTTTCGCGGTCGTTGATGCCGAGCATCATGACCACATAATTTGCCTTCTCCTTGGTCAGGATGTCGCGCACCACGTGCCACCAATCGAGGTCGCCCTTGACGTCGTAGCGCAACAGACCCGAGCGCGGCTTGTTCTGACGGTCGATGGCAATTTCCGGCTCGTCGGCAAACGCATCTTCCAGACCGTAGGCCAGCCAATCGGCCATCTCGTCGCCAATGACGACGATGGAGGTCGTCGGCGTCACGTCCTTGTTCGGCTTGCGCGGCGCCGGGGCGCGCGAGGAGGTATGCTCGGATGGCTGGTCATATTGCGGCTGTTCGTAGCGGCGATAGCCCGGATTGCCGAACAGGTCGCCGAAGAAGCCGCCCGATCCCGAGCGCTGCCGGCGCAGGAAGGGGAACCGGTCGTCGCGCACCTGCGCCTGCGCCGAATCGAGAATGGCAAGCTGCATGGCGGCCAAGCCGACGCATTCGACCGCGGCGAGAATGGCCGCTCCGATCACCAATCGCGAAAGCCGCGCTTTGCCTCTCATGCCGACTGCCTATAGCACCGGCGGCGAGGGCCCGCCGCCCGCTCCATGGGCCAATAGCGCGCAAAAAATGTCAACTCGAAGGTGATTAACCTTCAGCGGGCGCGGAGCTGGTTGAGGATCGAAGCCGAGGCAAAACCGTCGGGAATTTTGCCGTTTTTAGCCTGGAACTCGCGAATTGCCGCAACGGTCCGGGCGCCCAAATGACCGTCCGGATCGCCGATATCGTAGCCGTGCCGGGCCAGAAGCTGCTGCAGTTCCAGCCGCTCGTCGCGCGACAGCACGCGTTCGTAGCGCGGCCAGTCCTGGGCAAAGCGGCCGCCGCCGCGCAGCCGGTCCGCCAGATGGCCGATGGCCAGCGCATAGGCTTCCGCCGGGTTGTAGCGCATGATGACACGGAAGTTGTGCAGCATCAGGAAGCCGGGCCCCTGCACGCCGGCCGGTATCAGCAGGAAGGCCTGGTCATCCGCCCGCGGGAAGGCAAGCCCATGCGGGCGGGTCACGCCAAAGCGCTGCCACTCGCGAACGGGCAGCAGGCGGCGGCGATCGGCCAGCATGAAATTGAAGGTCGCCGGCACGACGACCTCGTAGCCCCAGGTCTGTCCGGGAGCCCAGCCGTCCATCTTCAGGTTGTTGGCGGTCGAAGCAATGATGTCGGGGATCGAATCGACGACGTCGCGGCGGCCGTCCCGGTCGAAATCGACCGCGTAGCGCTTGAACGCCGTCGGCATGAACTGCGTGGGGCCGAAGGCGCCGGCCCAGGAGCCGACAAGGCGATCGGGCCGCACGTCGCCGCGATCGAGGATTTCCATCGCGGCAAGGAACTCGTCGCGAAAATAGTTCTGCCGGCGGCCGATGCAGGCGAGCGTCGCCGTCGAGCGAATGACCGGCCGGTCGCCGCCCTGCGTGCCATAGTTGCTTTCCACGCCCCAGATCGCGGCGATGATGTGGCGGTCGACGCCATAGGCGCGTTCGGCGGCGTCGAAACTCGCGCGGTATTTGCCGAGCAGCTCGCGACCCTTGGCGATACGCTCGTCCGTCACCAGCATGTCGAGGTAGTCCCAGACCGACTTGGTGAACTCCGGCTGGTTGTCGAGCAGATCCATGATCTGCAGGTCGGGCGTGAGCGTGGCCGTGTAGCGGACAAAGGTGGAGCGAGACACGTGGCGGCGCGCCGCCAGCGGCCACAGCCGCTCCAGGCACTGGTGGAAGTTCGCAGCCGCAATGCGGATCGCCTCCGCGCTCATCCGCGGATCGCCGGAGGCGCCGCCCTGCCCGCTCCAGGCCGGCGCGCTCGAGGCTCGCGGCGGAGGCGATATGGTTCCGGTCGGGAAGTCGAGGTTTTGCGCCGCCGCCATGCCGCCTGCGGCGACCATCAGGACTGTGGCAAAGAGGGCCGGCTTTCGCATGCAGATCCGCCCGATGATTCCGGTTTCCGCAGGCTGCCCCGATAGTGTTTCGGGGACGTTAATGGACTAGCCTAGCAAATTCGCATCTGGACCGGCGGACCGGGGCGTGCTTTTCCTCAGCCGCTTGAATCGACCCATCCGGCAGTCCCCATGACCCGCATCCGCAAAGCGATCTTCCCAGTCGCCGGCCTCGGTACCAGGTTCCTTCCGGCGACCAAGGCGATGCCGAAGGAAATGCTGCCGGTCGTCGACCGGCCGCTCATCCAGCACGTGGTCGACGAGGCGCGGCAGGCCGGCATCGAGCATCTGATCTTCGTCACCGGGCGCAACAAGGCGGTGATCGAGGATCATTTCGACCGCCAATTCGAGCTCGAACTGACCTTGACCGAGCGCGGCAAGAAGGCCGAGCTGAAGCTGCTCGAGGAGAATCTGCCGGAGGCCGGCACCGTCAGCTTCACGCGTCAGCAGTCGCCGCTCGGCCTCGGCCATGCCGTCTGGTGCGCCCGCGAATTGGTCGGCCGCGAGCCGTTCGCGCTGCTGCTGCCGGACGTGCTGGTGCAGCACCCGCGCGGCTGCCTTGCGCAGATGATCGACGCCGCCCACGGACTCGACGGCAATGCCAATATCATCGCCGTCGAGGAGGTGCCGAAGGATCGCGTGCAGATGTACGGCGTGGTCGGCGTCGGCCCGGCCAAGGGCAAGGCGTTCGCCATCACAAAGATGATCGAAAAACCAAAACCGGCCGAGGCGCCGTCAAACCTTTCGATCACCGGCCGCTACATCCTGCAGCCGGAGATATTCGACATCCTGGAAAAACAGGCCGCCGGCGCCGGCGGCGAAATCCAGCTCACCGACGCGATGGTGGCGCTGTCGCGCACGCAGCCTTTCTACGGCCTCAAATTCGAGGGCCGCAGCTTCGACTGCGGCTCCAAGATCGGCTTTCTCGCCGCCAACGTCGCTTATGCACTGCAGCGCGCCGACATCGCGCCGGAGTTCCGCGCCGAGCTGCGCCGCCTCCTCGGCGACAAGTAGCGTCATTGCTGCCAGCGCAGCCCGAGCAGGACCGTAGTGGCGTTGTAGTTGTTGCTGGTGATGTTCGAGCGCAGCCAATCCTGTCGCACTTCGCCTTTGACCTGCCATGAGCGGCTGAGCTTGTAAGTCAAGCCGGCGGCCAGAGAATAGCGGTTATCCTCGCGTGAAAGCCCGACATAGTCGTCGAAGCCGAAACCGACCTTGACGGTGCCGATCAGCCAGCGCCTGAAGGCGTGGTCGACCTGCAAGCCGACATCGCGGTAAAGCGCGCCGGAGACGCCGGGGATCGTCGATTCACCGACGATCGAGGTGCCGGTGAGCTTGACGGTGGTGAGCGCACTCGCCGTCCAGACCAGTGAGGCGTTGCCGATCAGGCCGGAGACGTCGACCAGGCGCGGATCCTGGTAGTCGCGCTTGGTGTAGCCAAGCGCCACCTCGCCGGTCAGGACCTTGACGATTTCGAAGGTGGTGCCCGCCTTGCCGGTCAGGCCGTTGGAATCGCGCTGGAAGCCGAAGAAATCCGTGTTGAGATCGTGCTTGCGCGTGTCGACGTCGACCTCGGCGAAGGGCACGACGCCCGGCACGAGCTCGTATCCGGCCCGGAACTTGCCGGTGTATTGATTGTAATTGCGGTCGTCGTTGCTCGCGGTCGAGCCGTCGGTGAGCAGCGATTCCTGATAGACGGTGCGCTCGACGTCGCCTTTGACCGACAGATCGAGGCGATTGAAGCGCTGGCCGAGGCCGGCGTAGCCGCCGACGCTGGTGTAGATCGGCAGTTTGGCGAGACCCGCCTGCAGGTTCGGGCTGTTCGGGTTGTCGGTGGAGACAAGCCCGCGCGCCTGCAGATCGACACGCGTGTCATGCGTGACATCGACGCGCCCATCGACGGTGCCGTTGAAATAGGGCCGGTCCAGGGACGGCGTCTGCTCGGGGCTGAACCAGTTGTAGCTGCCGCGCAGATCGGCTTTGAGCTCGTGCCGGGACCAATCCGACTGCACCTTCAATTCCGGCGCGACGCTGAACAGCGCGGCCCCCTTCACGCTCGACGACGAAAACCCCGGATTTGTGCTGTAGCCCCCGGTCAGCTCGACCGCCGGGAACAGGTCGAACGCGCCGGCGCGGATGCCGAGCGGTGCGTAAGGATCGTCCGGCTCGGCATAGGCCTTGCGCTTTTTCGGCGGGCGGATTTCCTCGATCGGTTGGAGCGGCGGCGTGCCCGGGGGCGCTGCGGCGAGCGCGGCATTGCCCTCCCCCGGCGGCGGCGTCTGGTACGGCGAGGGCTGCGGCGCAGCTGGTGCCGCGGCTGTCGGACCGGCTGGCAAGGGTGCAGCCGGACTGGTCGCCGCATTGGCTTTTGGCTTGGCGGCTTTCTTGCGCGCGTTGGTGGCATCGAAGCCCGTATCGCCGGCGCCAGACGGTGGCGGCAACGGCGCAAACGTCGTCGGCCGATCGGCCTGCGCCAAGCTCGGGCTGCGCGTGCGCTGGAAGCGCGGCGGCTGGCGCGGGTTGGCTTGAAGCTGGGGCGAAAGCGGATCGGGGGAGACCATCGCGGTCTGCGCGCCCGCATGGCCGCCAAGCACGACCCATGCGGCGGCGAGCACGCATCGCGCCGCGACGAGCCTTGAGCCAGCAAACGGCCGCACGTCCGGTCCTTAGCCTCCATGTGCCGGCTCGCACGGGCGCGCCCATAGGCGCACGCCCGCGGAAGCGGCGGGAAGTGGTTAACGGACGCTAAAGGGGCATGGTTAACGGCGCGTTGCCGGCGCTAAGCCCGTGGAAATCGGGGCTAAATCCAGCCCTTGAGCTCGCGGGTGACGATGTCGCGGAGCACTGCCATGCCGGCACTTGAATCATTCAGACAGGGGATGGCCGCGAAATTCTCGCCGCCGGCATGCTTGAAGATTTCGGCATTCTCCATGCCGAGTTCCTCCAGCGTCTCCAGGCAGTCGGCGGCAAATCCCGGCGCGATGATCGCGAGATTCTTCACCCCCTGCTTCGCCAGGCGCTGCACGGTATCGTCGGTGTAGGGCTTGACCCATTCGGCACTGCCGAAGCGCGACTGAAAGGTCATGACCAGGCGGTCTTCGTCGAGCTTCAGCTTTTGCCGCAGCAACCGGGTCGTCTCGGCACAGTGGTCGACATAAGGATCGCCCTTGGCGACGTAGTCTTCCGGCACGCCGTGGTAGGACGCAAGGATCACCTCCGGCTTGAATTTGAGCCTGGCGAGCTCGGCATTGAGCGAGGCGGCAAGCGCGTCGATATAGACCGGCTCAGCGTAATAAGGCGCGGCGACGCGCAAGCTCGGCTGGAAGCGCATGGCGCTGAGGGCGCGGAAAGCTTCGTCGCAAACCGTGGCGGTTGTCGCCGCGGCATATTGCGGATAGAGCGGCACCAGCAGAATGCGCTCGCAGTTCTGATCGGCCAGCGCCTCGAGCCGCGATGCGATCGACGGATTGCCGTAGCGCATCGCCCAGTCGACGCGGATACGCTTGTCGAGCTTCTCGACGATCTCCTCGAGCTTGTCGGACTGCGACCGCGTGATCGTTTTCAGCGGCGATTCATCGCGCGCCCGGTTCCAGATCTTGTCATAGTCGCGGCCCTTGCGGCCGGGACGCACCGTGAGAATGATGAGATTGAGGACCAGCCACCATTTCAGGCGGTTCTCCTCGATGACGCGGCGGTCGGACAGAAATTCCTTCAGATAGCGGCGCATCGCCCAGTAATTGGTGGCGTCCGGCGTGCCGAGATTGACCAGCAGCACGCCGATGCGGCCCGGCTGGCGCTGTGCCCGGAGGGAGGCGTCGCTCATGACCCGTTATGAGCGGGAAACGGGTGGTGGGGTCAAGATGCCATATCGCTCACCCCACCGGCCGCTCGTCCGCGATCACCTTGCCGTCGTTGGGCAGTTCGCCCGGAGCGACCAGCTTCACGACGCCCTTGAGCTTGGTGACCGACTGCAGGGTGGCCGCGACCGCGTCCGCGAGCGCAGCATCGCGGCTCACGCTCTCGGCCAGCAGCGTCATGGTGTCCTGCTCGCGCTCGCGGCCGATGACGAGGCGCAGGCGTTTGAGCTCGGGATGGCGCGCGGCGACCTCGGCGACCTGCCTGGGGTGCACGAACATGCCCTTGATCTTGGCAGTCTGATCGGCCCGGCCCATCCAGCCCTTGAGGCGCATGTTGGTGCGGCCGCAGGGCGAGCGGCCGGGCAGCACCGCCGACAAGTCCCCGGTGCCGAGCCGGATCATCGGATAATCGGGATTGAAGGAGGTCACCACCACTTCGCCGACCTCGCCTTCGGCAACGGTGACACCGGTGCCCGGCCGCACGATCTCGACGATGATGTTTTCGTTGACGATCATGCCGTCGCGGGCCTCGCTCTCATAGGCGATGACGCCGACTTCGGCGATGGCGTAGCACTGCAGCACGGCGACGCCGCGTTGCCCGAGCTCCGCACGCAGGGAATTCGGCAGCGCCGCGCCGCCGACCAGCGCGCGCTTGAACGAGGAGGCGTCCTTTCCCGTTTTCTCGGCGGTATCGAGCAGGATCTTGAGGAAGTCGGGCGTGCCGACATAGCCGACCGGCTTGTAGTGGGCGATGGCCTCCAACTGCTGCTCGGTATTGCCGACGCCGCCCGGAATGACGGCGCAGCCCAGCGCAACCGCGCCCTCTTCGAGAATGTAGGCGCCCGGCGTCAGATGATAGGAAAACGAATTGTGCACGATATCGCCTGCGCGGAACCCGGCGGCAAACAGCGCGCGCGCGCAATTGCCGAAGTCCTTCGCCTGGCCCTGCGGCTCGAAGATCGGCCCGGGCGACATCTGCAGGCGCCTGGCCTTGCCGGGCGGCGTGACGTTGAAGCCGCCGAACGGCGGATCGGCTTTCTGCAAGGCGGCGAGGTCGGCCTTGCTCAGCACCGGCAGTTTCGCCAGCGCCGCGCGCGAGGTGATCGATTTCGGGTCGACGCCCTTGAGGTGCCGCGCCCAGCCGGGCGCGGTCATGGCGCGTGCAACCACGTCCGGCAGCGCCGCGAATTGCGCGCCTTCGCGCGCCGATGAGTCGCGGGTTTCCAGGTCGTCGTAGTGTCCTGCTTTCATCAGCTTTTATTTTCCGATCGCTCGGCGCCAATCTTCAAATGTTTGAAAGGCGCGGGGGCCATCGTCGGTTTCGCCGAAAATCGTACCGTCCGGTAGGTAGGCCATCCTTCGCCTAAAGTGTCGTTCAGTTCGCGACCCAACCGGAAGACTCGAGAATGGATCAACAATTGGGTTCTTTGGATCGAAAGTTGGGTCACTCTGCGACCTCGTGACGGCGTCGTGGCTGTATTTTTGCTCAAGCGCCATTGCGATTGCCTGTATAGGCGAGAGCTTAGTGTTCAACTCCTCAAGCAGTTCAACAACCCGCGCGAAAGCTAATAACAACGCGCCACCGAGAAGCGCGCTTGCTCCGAGCGGCAACAAGGTCGGCAAGAGAAAAATAGTGCCAAAGGCAACGATGATCAGAGGAACCGCAACAATGATGCTTAGAACACCAAAGAATCTAATAATGCCGACCATTTGGATAAGGTGACCACTTAAGCCAGCCAGCGCTTGCGGCGGCGGTAATGCTTGCCTTCGCGGAACGACTTGCGCTTGCCCTCGGCGATGCCGAGGTAGAATTCCTTGACGTCCTCGTTGGCGGCGAGCGATCGGGCGTCGCCGTCCATCACCACGCGGCCGTTCTCCAGGATGTAGCCGTAGCGCGCGAACTTGAGCGCCATGTTGGTGTTCTGCTCGGCCAGCAAAAACGACACGCCTTCCTTGTCGTTGAGGCTTTTGACGATATCGAAGATCTCCTCGACGATCTGCGGCGCCAGCCCCATCGACGGCTCGTCGAGCAGGATCATCTTCGGCCGCGACATCAGCGCGCGCCCGATGGCGCACATCTGCTGCTCGCCGCCGGAGGTATAGCCGGCGATCGAGTCCTTGCGCTCGGCGAGCTTGGGAAAATAGGCGTAGACGAGCTCGAGATCCTTGCGGATCGCCGCCTTGCCGTCCTTGCGGGTGAAGGCGCCGGTCAAGAGGTTTTCCTCGATGGTGAGATGGGCGAAGCACTGGCGGCCCTCCATCACCTGGATGCAGCCGCGGCGCACCAGTTCGTTGGGCGAGAGGTCCTGCACCTCGGCGCCGTCGAACATGATCGAGCCCTTGGTGACGTCGCCGCGCTCGGCATGCAGCAGATTGGAGATGGCCTTGAGCGTGGTGGTCTTGCCGGCGCCGTTGGCGCCGAGCAGCGCCACGATGCCGCCGCGCGGCACTTCGAGGGAGACGCCCTTGAGCACCAGAATGACGTGATCGTAGATCACTTCGATGTTGTTGACCGAAAGGACGTTCTCCGTCTTCGCGGAGGCCGAGGTTTCGGTCCGGGTCGCCGCCGACATGGATGCTCCAGAGACGAGCCTCTCCCCGCCCGGAGGCGGGGAGAGGAATTGCTCAGAGTGGGGTTACGACGACTTGTCGCAAGCCTCGGTGCGCTTCGGCCAGCCGGTGGCTTTGCTGACGTAGTCGGCCGCCGCCTTTTCGATCAGCGGCATGACCTTGTCCTTCATGGGATCGATCCAGTCGGAGACCTTCACCCACTTGGTGCCATCCCACTGCTGCATATAGGCGGCGTGGTGGCCGTTATGGTCGGTGCAGTTCACCGAGAACGGCGCGGCAAAGCCGTCGAGGCCCATCTCCTTCCAGCGCGCCGCCGAGATCGACAGCGTCTCCAGACCGCGGCGCATTTCGTCGCCGGTGATGTCTTTCTTGCCGGTGAGCTTCTGCGCGTTGCGGATGGCTTCGGCGATGACTGCGGCGTTCATGATGCCGCGGTTATAGAAGTTCTCGCCGACCGTCTTGGCGTCGGTCTGGCTGCCAGGCTTGCCGATCACGAGTTTCTTGATGTCCTGGATGGCCGGGAAATTGTCGCCCACCGCGTTGAAGTTGAGCGACAGATAGCCCTTGCCGCCGGCGCCGGCCGGACGGGCGTCGTCTTCGGCACCCGACCACCAAATGCCAATGAAGTGGTCGAGCGGATAGCCGGTCTTGGCGGCTTCCTGCACCGCCGTCGGGTTCATCGCGCCCCAGCCCCACATGATCATGTAGTCGGGACGATCGCGGCGAACGCTCAGCCACAGGCTGGACTGGTTCTGCATCTGGGCCGGCGGCACCGGATACTTCTTCACATCGAAGCCGTAGTCCTTGCCGAGCTGATCGAGCAGCGGGATCGGCTCAAGGCCGTAGCCGCCGTCGAAATAGATGAAGCCGATGGTCTTGCCCTTGAGCTTGTCGAAGCCGCCTTCCTTGCCGGCGATGTACTTGACGATGATCGACATGCCGTCCCAGTAGCTCGACGGCGGATTGAAGATCCAGGGGAAGTCGGTGCCGACCGCCGAGGCCGACAGGCCGTAGGCCATCGACAGAATCGGGATGTGATCGACCGCCGCCTTCGGGATGAGCGCCAGCGTGATGCCGGTCGAATAGGGCGTGATGACCGCCGGCTTCTTGCTCTTCAGCGACTCGTAGCACTCGACGCCCTTCTCGTTTTTGTAGCCGGTCTCGCACTCCTCGATGACGATCTTGGAGCCGCCGATGCCGCCGTCGCGCGCGTTCAGCATGGCGAAGTAGTCATGCAGGCCGTTGGCGATCGGAATGCCGGAGTTGGCGAAGGCGCCGGTCCGGTAGGTGAACAGCGGTATGAAGGTATCCGCGGCTGCTTGCGAGATAAGAGCGGAACCACCGATCAGGCTCGCAACGGCCGCGCCGATAACGATATGTTTCAGGCGCATTTGTCTCTCCCTTGTGCGTCCGCCGGTGGCTTTCACCCCGGCTTTGCGTTCTTCCCCTCGACCCGGAGGGTACCCCCTGATCCGCCATGCCCTGGCGGACAGGGGAATTGGCTCAAGTGTGCCCTTTCAATAGGGGAAAGGCCACACCCTCAGTTTCTGCTTTCCGATCTGCCAAAGCCGGGCGAGCCCATTCGGCTCGGCGATCAGGAACAAAATGATAAGCGTCCCCAGGGTGATAAAGTTTATGTGTTCGAGCGTGGCGGCGGTGACCGACAGGCCGAATTGCGCCTTGATCATGCGCAGCACGATCGGCAGGCCGTAAATGAGGGCCGCGCCGAAAAACGAGCCGAGCAGGCTGCCGAGACCGCCGATAATCACCATGAATAACACCAGGAACGACTGGTTTATGCTGAAACTCTCGGATTCCGCATTGCCGAGATAGAGGAAAACCAGCATCGCCCCGGCGACGCCGCAGTAGAACGACGACACCGCGAAGGCCAGAAGCTTGGTCGGATAGAGCTTGATGCCGATCAGTTCGGCGGCGATATCCATGTCGCGCACCGCCATCCAGGTCCGGCCGATGCGGCCGCGGATCAGGTTCGAGGCAAACCAGGTCATCAACGACACGATGGTGAGCACGAGCAGGTAGCGCGTCACCACCGCCGCGGTCGGCCCGGTGATCGGGATGCCGAACATCAGCCGTTCCGGCACCTCGATCGAGGCGGAGATGTTGTGGTTGTAGAGCCACGGCACGCGAATGAAGCACCACGACAAGAAGAACTGCGCGGCAAGCGTCGCCACCGCGAGATAGAACCCCTTGATGCGCAGGCTCGGCAGGCCGAACACGATGCCCGCAGCCGCTGCAAAAAAGCCGGAGCAGATGATCAGCACAATGATGTTCACGCCGGGGAAGAAGGTCGTGAGCTTGTAGCAGCTGAAGGCGCCGACCCCCATGAAAGCGCCGGTGCCGAGCGACAACAGACCGGTATAGCCGGTGAGCAGATTGAGGCCGATAGCGGCGAGCGAATAGATCAGGATCGGCGTGATGAAGGAATCGATCACGAAGTCCGAGGCCGTCAGCGGCACCACGATGAAGGCCGCGGCGAGCAGCAAGGCGATCCCGATCCTGTCCTGCAGAATCGGGAACATCGCCTGGTCGGCGCGGTAGCTGGTCTTGAACTGGCCGGCCTCGCGGTAGAACATGGCTAGATCCGCTCGATAATGCGTTCGCCGAACAGGCCTTGCGGCCGGAACAGCAGGAAGACCAGCGCGATCACATAGGCGAACCAGTCCTCGATGCCGCTGCCGAACAACGGCCCCCAGTAGAATTCGCCGATCTTCTCGCCGATGCCGATGATGACGCCGCCGATAATGGCGCCGGGGATCGAGGTGAAGCCGCCGAGAATGAGAACCGGCAGCGCCTTGAGCGCGATGATCTCGAGCGCAAAGGAAACGTTCGACCGCGCACCCCACATGATGCCGGTGGCCAGCGCGACGATGCCTGCGGCAAACCACACCACGACCCAGATATATTCAAGCGAGATGCCGACCGAGAGCGCGGCGCGGTGGCTGTCGGCGACGGCGCGCAGCGCGCGGCCGATGCGGGTCTTCTGAAAGAACACGCCGAGGCCCACGACCATCAGCGAGGCGATGATGGCGGCCGCGATGTCGATTTTCTGCATCTGCACAAAGCCGCCGAACGCCGGGATGCGGTAGGCGCCGCTCGGCAGCAGCAGTTGTTCCGAAATCATGATCTTGGGATCGCCGCCGAAGATCAGTTCGCCGGCGCCGATGAGGATGTAGGTCAGGCCGAAGGTGGCCATGAACAGGATGATTTCGGCCTGATTGACCAGCGGCCGCAGCACGTAGCGCTCGATCGCGATCGCCAGCAGCAGCATGACGCCGATGGTGAGGGCAAGCGCGATAAAGGCCGGCACACCGTGCGAATAAAGACCGACCAGCGTCAGCGCCGCGAACACCACCATGATGCCTTGGGCGAAATTGAACACACCGGAAGCCTTGAAGATCAGCACGAAACCGAGCGCGATCAGCGAATAGAGCACGCCCGCGACCAAGCCCTCCCACAGCGTCTGCGCCAGCAGGTCGGGCGCTGAGCCCATCTGCACGAAGGGGTCGATGAAAATTTGGTAGAGCAGGTGCATTTATCGCCCTCTGCATCGCTGGCCGCGCCGCACGCACGGCATATTCCCTCCCCCCTTGTGGGGGAGGGTTAGGGAGGGGGGTAAGCGGCTGGCGCCGGAACAGGCCGCATACCCCCCTCCCGGCGCGCTCCGCGCGCCGACCTCCCCCGCAAGGGGGGAGGTGACCGGAGTACATTGGGCGACTCGAACTGAC
Source organism: Pseudolabrys sp. (assembly GCA_035651255.1). Classification (GTDB taxonomy): domain Bacteria; phylum Pseudomonadota; class Alphaproteobacteria; order Rhizobiales; family Xanthobacteraceae; genus Pseudolabrys. Next base: position 17,623 of record DASRGB010000018.1, on the reverse strand, counting down.
ATTGCCGCCCTCAATGCGCGACGCCGAGATAGGCGTCGATCACCGCCTGGTTGGCCTTGACCTCGTCCGGGGTGCCGTCCGCGATCTTGACGCCGTGGTCGAGCACCACCACCCGGTCGGACAGGTCCATCACCACCCCCATATCGTGCTCGATGAGGGCGATGGTGGTGCCGTAATGCTCGTTCACATCGAGAATGAAGCGCGACATGTCTTCCTTTTCCTCGATGTTCATCCCCGCCATCGGCTCGTCGAGCAGCAGCAAATCCGGCTCCATGGCGAGCGCTCGGCCAAGCTCGACGCGTTTCTGCAAGCCGTAGGGTAGCCGGCCGACCGGCGTGCGGCGGATTTCCTGGATCTTGAGGAAGTCGATGATTTCCTCGACCCGTTGGCGATGCTCGACCTCCTCGCGCATCGCCGGACCATGACGCAACAACTGCCAGATGAAAGCCGACTTCATCTTCAACGACCGTCCGGCCATGATGTTGTCGAGCGCGGTCATGCCGCGAAACAGCGCGACGTTCTGGAAGGTGCGCGCGATGCCGCCATAGGCGGCCTCATGCGGCTTCATCTCGGAGCGGGTCTTGCCCTTGAACGTGATGCGGCCCTGCTGCGGATGGTAGAAGCCGTTGATGATATTGAGCATCGACGTCTTGCCGGCGCCGTTGGGGCCGATGATGGCGCGAATTTCGCCCTTGTTGATGTTGAAGGAGACGTCGCTCACCGCCTTCACGCCGCCGAACGACAGCGAGACATTCTCGACCGAGAGCAGCACCTCGCCGACGGCAACATCCGATCCGCTCGGAGCTCTCATGCGATCCCCCCACGAGGGGCGCTTACCCTCCCCTGGAGGGGGAGGGTGAAAAGAGTGTGCTGCAAGCGCCTCGCGCTCATGCCGCCTTCCCCATGATCCCGGCGGCGGGCGCCGTCTGCATGTCGCGGATCTTCACGCGCGCCTTGATCATACCTTTGCGGCCGTCCTCGAAGGTCACTTCGGTGGCGATGTCGGCTTCCGTCGAGCCGTCGTAAAGCGCCTTGATCAGCGGCCCGTAGCGGTCGGCGATAAAGCCGCGGCGAACCTTTTGGGTGCGCGTAAGCTCGCCATCGTCGGCATCGAGCTCCTTGTGCAAGATGAGGAAACGCTTGATCTGCGCGCCCGCCATCACCTTGTCCGCGGCGAGCGAGCGGTTCACCTCGGCGACGTGCCTTTCGATCATGTCATAGACCAGCGGATGGCCGGCGAGCTCTTGATAAGAGCTATAGACAACGTTGTTGCGCTCGGCCCATGAGCCGACCGCGGTGAGATCGATGTTCAGCATCACCGCGACGAAGTCGCGCTTGTCGCCATAGGCCACCGCTTCGCGGATGTTGGGATAGAACTTCAGCTTGTTCTCGATGTATTTCGGCGGGAACAGCGTGCCGTCGTTGAGCTTGCCGACGTCCTTGGCACGGTCGATGATCTTGAGATGCCCGGTCTTCTCGTCGAAGAAGCCGGCATCACCGGTCTTGACGTAGCCGTCTTCGGTCATCACTTCGGCGGTCTTGGCCTCGTCCTTGAAGTAGCCAGCGAACATGCCGGGCGATTTGAACAGCACTTCGCCGTCCGGCGTGATGCGCAGGTCGACGTTCGGGAACGTGCGGCCGACCGTGTCGGAGTAAATCTCGCCGTCCGGCTGCGCGGTGAGATAGAGGAAAGCCTCGGTCTGCCCGTAGAGCTGCTTCAGGTTGAGCCCGATCGACCGATAGAAGTTGAACAGCTCGGGGCCGACCGCCTCGCCGGCGGTATAGGCGACGCGCACCTTCGAAAAGCCGAGCACGTTCTTGAGCGGACCATAGACCAGCAGCTCGCCCAGCCAGTATTGCAGGCGCCCGAGCAGCGGCACCGGCTGCCGGTTGAGAATGCGCTCGCCGTACTTGCGCGCGATGGCGATGAAATAGTGGAACATCTTGCGCTTGAGGTAGCCGGCATCCTCCATGCGGATCATGACGCGCGTCAGCAAAAGCTCGAGCGTGCGCGGCGGGGCGAAATAGAACGTCGGCCCGATCTCGCGCAGGTCGGCCATCGCCGTGTCGGAATTCTCCGGACACGCGGTGCAGAAGCCGGACACCAGCCCCTGCGCGTAGTTGAGGTAATGATCGCCGACCCAGGCCAGCGGCAGATAGGCGAGCGCGACGTCCTTCTCGGTCAGGTGATCGAAGGCAACCGTATCGGAGGCCGCCTTGATCGAACGCTCGCCGGTCAGCACCACGCCCTTGGACGCGCCGGTGGTGCCGGATGTGTAGAGAATGATGGAGGGATCGGAGCCTTTTCCGGCCGCGATTTCGGCGTCGAGCCAGGCCGAGACCTTGGGATCGGCGAGCGCCTCGCGGCCCGCCGCGATGATGTCCTCCATCGGATGCAGGTGGCTGTGATCGTAGTCGCGCAAGCCGCGGCGCTCGTCGTAGAACATCTCCTGCAGCTTCGGCAGGCGGTCTTTGACGGACTGGATCTTGTCGACCTGCTCCTGATCCTCGACGGCGGCGAAGCGCACCTCGGCGTGCGACAGGACAAATGCCAATTCGTCGGCGACGGCGTCGGCGTAGACCGGTACCGGCACCGCACCGAGCATCTGTACCGCCATCACCGACCAATAGAGGCGGGGGCGGTTGGCGCCGACGATGGCGACCGTCTCGCCGCGCTTGACGCCCAACTTGTGCAGGCCGACCGCATAGGCACGCACAAGGTCATTGACCTCGGCCCAGGTCCAGGTTTGCCAGATGCCGAGATCCTTGTGCCGCATGGCCGGCCGCGAGCCGAACAGCTGCGCATTGCGGATCAAAAGTTTCGGAAACGTGTCCGCCGTGGCGGCGGCATTGGCTGCCACAACCTGATCCTCCCACTTGGCCGCGCCGCTTTCGGCACGGCGCCGCACCCCTCGCCGCCTGGCCGGCGGACTTGTTGTTGTAATGATATGAAAACACCGCCGCTGGCCGGTCAAGCCTCCGCAGCCTTGGAAAAAGGTCGCAAGCCCCGCCCTAAGCTACTCGGCAGCCTTGAGAAACGGGGTTGCGCCGGCATGGAATTGCTCGCGCAGGACCGCTTCCTCGGCTTTGGCAGCGGCAAGATGGCGCTGCTTGACCGGGCCGAAACCGCGGATCTTCTCCGGCAGGGCGGCCAGCGCCACGGCGGTTTGATGGTTGTCGGGGGTGAGCTCGGCCACGACCGCCGACAGCAGCTTCTCGTAGTCCTTGATCAACTGCCGCTCGGTCCGCCGCTCATGGCTATAGCCGAACGGGTCGAACGGGGTGCCGCGCAGAAACCTGAACTTCGCCAGGACGCCGAACACCTTCAGCATCCACGGCCCGAACGACATCTTCCTGGGCTCGCCGGTCGCCTTGTCGATCCGCGCCAGAAGCGGCGGCGCCAGATGGAACTCGAAGCGCAGATCCTCGCCGTCGAAGGATGACCTGACCCGTTCGAGGAACGAGGTGTCGGTGTAAAGCCGCGCCACTTCGTATTCGTCCTTGTAGGCCATCAGCTTGAACAGATAGCGCGCCACCGCCTCGGCGAGCCCGCACTGGCCGGGCACCTTCTCCGCCTCGGCGGCGCGGACTTTCTCGACCCAACCGCGGTAGCGCCGCGCATAGCGCGCGTTCTGATAGGCGGTGAGGAACGCGACACGGCGCTCGACCGTCTCGTCGAAGGACTGCGACAGCTTGAGCGAATCGTTTTCCAGGCCCGGCTGCGGCTTGATCAGGCTCTCGACCGCCCGCGGGTCGACCGCCGCGCGGCGGCCGAAACGGAACGCCGCGATGTTCATCGGCACCGCCTCGCCGTTCATCTCGATCGCCTTCTCGATCGCTTCCGCCGACAGCGGCAGCGCGCCGAGCTGGTAGGCGTAGCCGAGCATGAACATGTTGGCGCCGATCGAATTGCCGAGCAGCGCGACGGCAAGACGCCCGGCGTCGACGAAATGGCTCTGCTCGCGGCCGGCGTGGCCGATGATCGCGCGCTTCAGGCGCTCGGTCGGCAACGAGAAGTCGGCGTTGCGGGTGAAGTCGCCGGGCAGGAATTCGGCGGTGTTGACGACGACCTTGGTGTGGCCCTGCTTGATGGCGCCGAGCACCTTCTTGGTGCCGAGCACGACGATGTCGCCGCCGATGACGAGATCGGCGCCGCCGGCGGCGACGCGGATGGCGTGGATGTCCTCCATCGCATTGGCGATGCGGATGTGGCTGTAGACCGCGCCGCCCTTCTGGGCGAGGCCGGCCATGTCGATGATGCCGGCGCCCTTGCCCTCGAGATTGGCGGCCATGCCGATGATGGCGCCGACGGTGACGATGCCGGTGCCGCCGACGCCGGTGACGATGATGCTGTAGGGATGGTTGGTCAGCGGCAGGCCGGGCTGCGGCAGCGCCGGCCACTCGGCGGGCTCGGCGACGCTCTCGCCCTTTTTCAGTTTCGCGCCGTGCACGGTGACGAAGGACGGGCAGAAGCCCTTGAGGCAGGAATAGTCCTTGTTGCAGCTCGACTGGTCGATGGTGCGCTTGCGGCCCCACTCGGTCATCAGCGGCTGCACCGAGACGCAATTCGATTTGACGCCGCAGTCGCCGCAGCCCTCGCAGACCAGGTCGTTGATGACGACGCGCTTGAGCGGATCGGGGAAGGCGCCGCGCTTCCTGCGGCGGCGCTTCTCGGCGGCGCAGGTCTGGTCGTAGATCAGGACGCTGACGCCGGGCACGGTGGTCAGCTCGCGCTGCACGGCGTCGAGCTCGTCGCGGTGATGGATGGTCAGCCCGCGCGGCCACTCGATCGTCTTCGGGTATTTCCACGGCTCGTCGGTCACCAGGACGACGCGCCTGGCGCCTTCGGCGGCGACCTGGCGCGCGATCTGATCGACCGTGAGCCCGCCGTCATTGGCCTGGCCGCCGGTCATGGCGACCGCGTCGTTGAACAGGATCTTGTAGGTCATGGTCACGCCGGAAGCGATCGCGGCGCGGATGGCGAGATAGCCTGAGTGGTTGTAGGTGCCGTCGCCGAGGTTCTGGAACACGTGGCCGCGATTGGAAAACGGCGCCTCGCCGATCCAGTTGGCGCCCTCGCCGCCCATCTGGGTGTAGCCGAGCGTCTTGCGCTCCATCCATTGCGACATGTAGTGGCAGCCGATGCCGGCATAGGCGCGCGACCCATCCGGCACGCGCGTCGAGGTGTTGTGCGGACAGCCCGAGCAGAAATAGGGAATGCGATTGGCGACGTCGGCGGTCTCGGCCAGCGCCTTCTGCGCCGACTTCAGCCGCGCCACGTTGGCGGCGAGTTCGTCATTCGAGCCGTAACGCAGCAGCCGTTCGCCGATGCAGATGGCGATGTCGTTGGGATCGAGCGCGCCCTTGACCGGGAACAGCCAATTGCCCTGCTCGTCCTTCTTGCCGATGCAGGCTGGCTGATTGGCGGTGCCGTAGAGCTCCTCGCGCACCTGCACCTCGATCAGCGAGCGCTTTTCCTCGACGACGATGATGAGATCGAGCCCCTGAGCGAACTCGGCCAATTCCTGGCGTCCGATTGGCCAGACGCAGGCGATCTTGAACAGGCGGATGCCGAGATCGTTGCACTTGATCTCGTCGATGCCGAGCTCGTCGAAGGCCTGGCGCACGTCGAGATAGGCCTTGCCGGTGGTGATGACGCCGATTTTCGGCGCGCGGCCGCCCGAGGTGATGATCTTGTTGAGCTTGTTGGCGCGCACGAAGGCGAGCATCGCGTCGCGCTTGAAGTCGTGCAGGCGCGCCTCCTGGCCGAGAAAGGTATCGGTGAGGCGGATGTTGAGGCCGCCTTCCGGCATGCGGAAATCGTCGGGCGTGACGATCTGCACGCGCTCGAGCCGGCCGTCGGCGATGCCGGTCGATTCCACCGTCTCGTGCATGCACTTGAGCGCGGTCCAGGCGCCGGTGAAGCGCGACATCGCCCAGCCGTAGAGCGCGTAGTCGATGATCTCCTGCACCCCGGCCGGGTTGAGGATCGGCATCATGACGTCGACGAAGTGGAATTCGGACTGATGGGCGGTGGTCGAGGATTCCGCGGTGTGGTCGTCGCCCATCAGCGCGATGACGCCGCCGTGCTTGGAGGTGCCGGCAAGGTTGGCGTGGCGGAAGGCGTCGCCGGCGCGGTCGACGCCCGGCCCCTTGCCGTACCACATGCCGAACACGCCATCGAACTTGCCTTCGCCGCGCAATTCGGCCTGCTGCGTGCCCCAGAGCGCGGTCGCGGCAAGCTCCTCGTTGAGGCCGGGCTGGAACTTAACGTCGGCGGCCGCCAGGAACCTGCCGGCGCGCATCATCTGCTGGTCGAGATTGCCGAGCGGCGAGCCGCGATAGCCGGTGACGTAGCCCGCGGTGTTCAAGCCTGCGCGGCGGTCGCGCTCCTTCTGCATCAGCAGCGCCCGCACCAGCGCCTGGAAGCCGGTCACCAGGACGCGGTCCTGGCGCAGGTCGTATTTGTCGTCGAGGCTGACGGAGCGGAGGGTCATGCTGGGCCTTGCGCGAGCCCGCGAGGGGCCAGGGGGAATGCCGGCGCCCCCTATATAAGTCAGAAGCGCGGCCTAAGAAACAGCTTCCCCGCGAATTAAGTGACGCCGTGCAAGACCCTGCCGACTATTTCGCGCGGCGCCGGCGCGCTGCAACGAAATTTCATCGCGCGGCGCCGGCGCGCATTTTGGCGCAATGCAGCGATCCACACCGTCACGGCGGGGCTTGTCCCGGGTGCAGGCCGAGGCCCTCGCGAAACGTTCCTGCCCCAAAGGCAGAGGATGTCCGCCAATCGCTCAGCGGACATCCCCTCGGCCACGCTGCGGGTGCCGGTTAGAGCCCAACATTCTCGGCGATCGGCCGATGCACAGCCTGCTGCTGACGCACCAGGAAATAAAATGCGACGGCGTGCGTAATCATCAGCAACGGGACGTAAATGATCGGGATCACGTAGGCGGAACCCAGCTCTCCCGCCAAGGCGGCAAGACCGAGTTTGGTGGCGTTGTAATAATCGATAAGGAGATCGGCCACGCCCACGACATTGAAGGCGACAACGAACAGCCAAAAGAGCGGGCGCGTTCTCACGGCCAGAAGTGCCAGGATGGCGAGAAGGCCGGTCGTGAAATCGCCATAGGCCGCGACGGTGGCGAAGCCCTCCGGCAGATTGCCGACAACGCCCGGAAGGATGAAGACGAGCCCGAAGAACCGGAAGCTGTGCAAAGTGGCGATGGCGCGCTGTGCTTCGATCCTGTCCATCGCCTTGAGCCAGGGCCAAATGTAGGCGCTGAAACAAAGCAGCCAGGCGACATAGCCGAGGATGAGGTGGATTCGGAAAAGCGTTTCCGGTGACATATCGGCTCCTATGAGTTGCAGATTCGGGTTGGCGGCGGGCGGGTGGAATGAAGCGCGCCGCTCGTCGACGGCACGAAGTGCCGGGTTACGGCTTGTGCGGCTCGTTCCGCATCAACAGACGCAACGGCAGCAGCGGCCCGACCGGGATGTATTCGTGGTCGAGCAGGTTCGCTTTGGCGAGCGGCAAGGAGTCCATGATGGACTTCGCTTCCGCGACGTCCCAGACGTTCAGCAGGAACACCCCTCCCTTGCCGTCCTCCCGCGAATACCATTCGCGGATTTTGCCATCGATGTAGAGTTGGACCGTCGCGCGAATCTCCGCCGGCATGACAGCCATGACCTGCTCGCGCGTGACGCCGGGCTTTGCCTTCAGCAGCGCGAAGACGCCTGCGATCGTCGACGTGGAAGCCTGAGTCTGGACGGGCGATTGATCGTTCATCGGGAAAGCTCCTTTCAGGATCACGACCGGAGACATAGGGCCGCTTCCACCGGCGCACTATTGGCGATAATATTGATGGGCTATGAAGCAGAACTTCACAGTCCGACAGGGCGCGCTCGACGGCGTCGAGGCGTTCCTCGGCGTCGCGCAGCATCGCAGCTTTCGCCGCGCCGCCGCCGAACTCGGTGTAACGCCGTCCGCGATCAGCCAGGCGATCCGCACCCTTGAGGCAAGGCTCGGCGCGGCGCTGTTCATCCGCACGACGCGCAGCGTCGGCTTGACGCAAGCCGGCGAGCGCTTCCTGTCGCGGGCCAAGCCGGCCTTCGAGGAGCTTGTCGCCGCAGGCGCGGCTGCGCGCGACCTCGGACAAAGGCCGGCCGGATTGCTGCGCCTTGCCGTGCCGCCGGCAGTGGCGCCGGTCCTGCTGGACCCGCTGATTGCATCCTTCTGCCGGGCGTATCCCGAGGTCGAGGTGGAGATCGCGGCGAGTGAGCGTTTGGTCGATATCGCCGCGGAAGGATTCGACGCCGGCATCCGCCTTGGCCAGTTCATCGCAGCCGACATGGTCGCGATTCGGCTGACACCGCCGTTTCCGTTTGTGGTCGTCGGCAGCCCCGACTATCTGCGCAGGGCCAAGCGCCCCGAACGCATCGACGATTTGCGCCGGCACGCATGCCTGCGCCTGCGCCGCTCGAATGGATCAATCGCGCCGTGGACCTTCCTCGCCGGCAATAAGACCGTTGACGCGATCGTCGCAGGACCTTTCATCGCCAACGACTTTTCCACCATCCTCGGCGCCGCCCTCGGAGGTTTGGGGCTCGCCCAAGTGCCCGGCCCAATCGCCGCCGCCGCGGTGAAATCGGGAAACCTCGTTCGGGTGCTCGAATCATATGCGCCGATGGCGCCGGGCGTTTTTCTTTATTATCCCGGCAACCGGAAAATCTTGCCGAAACTGCGGGCCTTCATCGACCATGTGAAGAACCGTTCGCGTGCCTCCCAGAAAGTCCGGCGCCGTATTGCCCGATGATGCACCGGGACCGGGCCGAGCAGCCCCGCAAAATCGTGGGTGGTCAAATCCGGCCCGGCCTGTAAAAGGTCTCCGGTTGCCGGGTTCCATAATGCAAGCCGTCGCCTCGATCGAAAGCCGGTCCTCCTGGATCGTCGCCAGCGTGGCGCTGGTGACGCTGCTGATGGCGTTCGGCGGCGCCTGGATCACACCGGTGGCGCTGAAAGACATCGCCGCGGAAGTGGGCGGCGCGCGCGAGGTGCCGGCGCTCGCCTCGGCGCTGGCCTGGCTCTGCTCCGGCGTCGGCGGCATCATCATGGGCCGCATCGCCGACCGCATCGGCACGCGCTGGACCGTGCTCGGCGGCGCGCTGATGATCGGCTTGGGCCTTGCCATCTCGACGCTCGGGCCGCCCTGGCCGCTGTGGATCGGCCACGGCGCCTTCATCGGCTTCATCGGCCTCGGCGGCATCAATGCGCCGATGTACATCTATATCAGCCGCTGGTTCGACCGCCGGCGCGGCTCGGCGCTGGCGCTGATCTCGAGCGGCTCCTATCTCGCCGGCGCGATGTGGCCGCCGATCTTCGAGCGCGTCATTTCCAGTCTCGGCTGGCGCGACACCATGCTGATCTACGCCGCCGTCGAGATCGCGGTGATCGTGCCGCTCGCCGCCGTCTATTTCCGCGCGCCGCCCGAGGTGATCCACCCGGCCGCGGCCGCGCAGGCCGCCTCGCGCAGCGCAGCCGTGCTGGGCTGGCCGCCGAACCTCGTGTTCGCGATGATGTGCGCGGCGGCGGTGTTATGCTGCGTGCCGATGGCGATGCCGCAGCAGCATCTGGTCGCCTTCTGCAGCGACCTCGGCATCGCGCGCTCGGCCGGCGCCATCATGCTGTCGGTGCTGCTCGGCACCGCGTTCCTCTCCCGCCAGGTCTGGGGCGCGATCTCCGACCGCATCGGCGGGCTCGCCACGGTGCTGATCGGCTCGCTGTGGCAGTGCGCCGCCATGACCGCGTTCCTGCTGACGCAGAACGAGGCCGGCCTGTTCATGGTGGCCGGCGCCTTCGGCCTCGGTTTCTCCGGCATCATTCCGGCCTACGTGCTGGCGCTGCGCGAGCTGTTTCCGGCGGCCGAAGCCTACTGGCGCATTCCCACGCTGCTTTTGTTCAGCGGCGGCGGCATGGCGCTCGGCGGCTGGCTCGCCGGCATCATGTACGACCACTACGGCTACTACGCACCGGCCTTTGCCGCCGGCATCGGCGCCAACATCCTCAATTTCCTGATCGTCGGCACGCTGGTGCTGCGCGGGCGGCTGCGGCGGGTCGCATTCGCTTAGCCGCGGACTCCCCTCTCCCCTTGTGGGAGAGGGTGCCGAGCGAACGCAGTGAGCGAGGCGGGTGAGGGGGAATTCTCGCCAGGCGCAGCCCCCTCACCCGGCTCGCGCTCGGATTCCCTCCGCGCGAGCCACCCTCTCCCACAAGGGGAGAGGGGAAGAGAGATCGCGGCGGGTCAAATCTTCGGCACCATCCTGAACATCGCCTCGCCGTACATCTTGCGGGCGTCGGCGAGCAAAGGCTGCACCGCGGCGGCGAAGGCGTCGTGCTCCTGCGGCGTCAATTCGTGGATCTCGCAGCCGGCGTCCTCGATGATCTTGCGCGAACTGTCGTGCTCTTCCACCGCGAGCTTGCGCTGGAAGGCGACCGAGTCGGCGACCGCCCTGCGCATCGCACTCTGCAGATCGGCGGGCCAGGCGTCGAACGAAGCGCGGTGCAGGAAGATCGGGCGCGAGATATAGAAGTGATAGCTCAGCGTGTGGAACTTGTGGAACTTGTGCACGCCGTAGGTGACGGTGTTGGCGAGCGGGTTTTCCTGTGCGTCCAAAGTGCCGGCCTTGATCATGGCGATGGCTTCGGTGAGATCCATGCGCATGGCCACCGCGCCGAGCAACTCGAAGGTGCGCTTGTGGATGTCGCTCGGCAGCACCCTGATTTTCATGCCGGCCATGTCGGCGGGCCGATGGATCGGCCGCAGCCGGTTGGAGATGTGGCGGAAGCCGTTTTCGTACCAGCCGAGGATGCGGTAGCCGATGCGCTCTTCGGTCTTCTCGGCGAGAAATTGCCCGAGCGCGCCGTCCATGGCGCCGCGCGCTTGGGCGTTGCTGGAAAACAAAAACGGCAGATCGACCAAGCCCAGTTCGGGCACGCGGTCGGTGAGATAGCTCGACGACTGGTAGCCGAGCGTGATCTCGCCGTTCTCGACCAGCGTCAGGATGTCCTCGGCCTTGTAGCCGTGGTCCATGACGTTCCACACATAGTCGACGGCGATGCGCTCGCCGAACTCGGCGGTGAGCTTGTCGCCGATGAATTTCAGCGCCTTGGAAAAGCCGGTGGTCGGCGGGCCGTAGCCGCCCATGCGAATTGCGATTGGCGCCATTTTCACTTCCCGAAACCCAGGCCGTCATGGCCGGGCTTTTCCCGGCCATCCACGCCTTGTCAGCCGCCAGTTAAAGCAAGGCGTGGATGCCCGGCACAAGGCCGGGCATGACGTGAACAATTCCCCGAGTTGAGCTAGGATGCGGGCAAAGGAATTCGCGGAGGACGCCCATGAACAAGCACGCCAAGGTCACCAGCATTTCACAAGGTAAAATTTCCGACGCCGAGTGGCAGGCGCGCGTCGATCTCGCCGCGGTCTACCGGCTGATCGCGCTCTACGGCTGGGACGACGTCATCTACAATCACTCCTCCATGCGCGTTCCCGGCGAGCCGCGCATGTTCCTGATGAAGAAGCACGAGCTGCTCTACACCGAGGTGACCGCGTCGAACCTGGTCAAGGTGTCGATGGACGAGGACCTCGACGAGAAATCGGGCGTCAACCGCCCGGGCTTCACGCTGCATGGCGGCGTGCTCGCCGCGCGCGCCGACGTCAATTGCGCCATCCACGTCCACACCGCGACCGGCATGGCGATCGCGGGCCTGAAGAGCGGCCTGCGCATGGTGTCGCAGCAGGCGATCCGCTTCTACCAGCGCATCGGCTATCACCCCTACGAGGGCATCACCGAGGATTTCGGCGAGCGCGAGCGCATCAACCGTGACCTCGGTCAGAACCGCGCCATGATCATGCACAATCACGGCCTGCTCACCGTCGGCAAGAGCGCGCGCGAGGCCTTCGTGCTGATGCACCATCTCATCGAGGCCGCGGAAATCCAGCTGACGCTGGAGGCGACCGGCTCGGCGCTGATCGAGATCCCGCCCGAGGTCTGCGAAAAGACCGCCAAGCAATACGAAACGCACGACGCCGGCCGCGGCAGCGCCGACTGGGCGGCCTATTTGCGCAAGCTCGACCAGATCGACCGCAGCTACCGCAATTAATTTTCTGTCATTCCGGGGCGCGGCCGATGGCGGCCGGAACCCATAACCCCGGGCGCTGCGGAGTATGGATTCCGGTCCGCTCGCTTCGCTCGCGTCCCGGAATGACAAGTTTGGAGACCTTCGCCATGCCCTACCCCAACCGCATGCAGGAGAAGCTTGCGCGCGGCGAGGTGGCGCTCGTCATGGCGACCAGGCTCGCGCGCACCGCCGAGATCGGCATGATCGCCGAGGCTTGCGGCTTCGACGCGCTGTTCGTCGACATGGAGCATTCGGCAACCTCGCTCGAGGCGGCAGCGCAAATATGCACGGCGGCGCTGCCGCTCGGCGTCACGCCCCTGGTGCGCGTCGCCGGCCATCATTTCGAGGATGCGACGCGCCTGCTCGACCTGGGCGCGCAGGGCATCATCTGCCCCAACGTGTCGACGCGGGACGAGGCTCTTGCCTTCGCCGACGCCTGCCGCTTTCCGCCCGTGGGCACGCGCTCGGTCGGCGGGCCGGCCGCGCTGCAAGGCTATCGCGCCACCCCGCTCGGCGAGGTCAACGCGCAGGGCAATGCCGCGACCACGCTCATCCCGATGATCGAGACGCCGGAGGGCGTGGCCAATGCCGAGGCCATCGCCGCGGTGCCCGGCATCGACATCCTGCTGATCGGCTCCAACGATCTGTGCACCGCCATGGGCATTCCCGGCGATCTCAAGCACCCGAAGCTGCGCGCCGCCTATGACGGCGTGGCCAAGGCCTGCGCGCTGCACAAGAAGGTGCTCGGCGTCGGCGGCATCCGCGGCGACGTCGCGCAGGTCGCCGAGCTCGTCAAGCTCGGCGCGCGTTTCGTCATCGCCGGCTCCGACATCCAGTACCTGATGCGTGCGGCGCGCGACGAGGTCGCGGCCTTGCGCAAGGCGGCGGCGCCATGAAGCTCAAGCTGCACCACGTCAACTTCGCCACCACCGACGTGCCGGCGATGGACGCGTTCTATCGCGACGTGCTCGACATGCAGACCATTCCCAATATGGGCGCGAACCGCAAACGCAACGAAGGCTATCCCGGCGACGTCGCTTTCATCACCGACGGCGCCATGCAGATGCACATCGCCGAGAAGGACATGAACATCGGCTTCCGCACCGGGCGCGTGGTCAATCCGGTGCAGCGCGGCCACATCGCGTTCCGCACCGACGACCTCGACGCCTTCAAGAAGCGGCTCGACGAGAAGGGCATCCGCTATTCCGATTTCGGCGACTGGGCGATGACCGGCTGGAAGCAGATTTTCTTCTACGACCCCGACGGCAATGTCGTCGAAGTGCACCAGGCGCCGGAGGGCGCACCGTAGTTTTTGCAGGAGAGCGAACGCGGGCCACAAGCTCACGTCCCCTCTCCCTTGTGGGAGAGGGTGGCGAGCCGGAGGATAGCGATGCGAGCCGCGTGAGGGGTCAGCGAATCTCGTGCAAACGGCGGCGCCGCGCAAGAATTACCGCGCGTTCCTTCGCCCCTCGCCCGGGCCCCATTGCCAGAAGTCGCGGCCTTCTTCGCGCAGGAAGCGCGACAGCACCATCATGTGCACCTCGGAGGCGCCGTCGACCAGGCGCGCGGCGCGCGCCGCGCGGTAGATCCATTCCACCACCGTGTCCTTGGAGAAGCCGCGCGCGCCCTGCAGCTGGATGGCGACGTCGGCGGCCTGGTGCAGCGTGTTGGCGACCTGCACCTTGGCCATCGACACTTCCTTGCGGGCGCGGCCGCCCTGGTCGAGCATCCAGGCGGCGTGCATGGTGAGCAGGCGGCCGATCTGGATCTGCTGCGCCACCTCGCCCAATTTGATCTGCACGCTCTCGCGGTCGGCGAGCTTGACGCCGAAGCCCTCGCGCCGGTCGACGTAGTCCTGCGCGATCTCCAGGCAGCGTTTGGCCCAGCCAGTCCAGCGCATGCAGTGGGTGAGCCGCGCCGGCCCGAGCCTGATCTGCGTCACCTTCAGGCCGTCGCCGACGCCCATCAGGATGTTCTCCTCCGGCACTTCGAGACCGGTGAACTCCAGTTCGCAATGGCCGCCGTGCTCCTCCGGCCCGAGGATCGGGATGCGCCGCACGATGCGCCAGCCGGGCTGGTCCTTGTGGAACAGGAACGCGGTGAGCCCGCGCCGCTTGTCGTCGGAGGTGCGCGCCATGACGATGAAATGCGCGGCGCCGTCGGCGCCGGTGATGAACCATTTGCGGCCGGTGATGACGTATTTGTTGCCCGTCTTCACGGCCTTGGTGCGGATCATCGAGGGGTCGGAGCCGCCGCCGGGCGCGGGCTCGGTCATGACGAAGGACGAGCGCACCTTGCCGTCGACGATGGGTTTGAGCCACTTGTCCTTCTGCTCGCGCGTGCCGACGAGGCGCAGCACATTCATGTTGCCGTCGTCCGGCGCCATGCAGTTGATGGCGAGCGGGCCGAACAGGGAGCGCGCCGCCTCTTCGTAGATCGCGGCCCAGGCGACGATCGGCAGCTCCATGCCGCCATACTCCTTCGGCGACTGCGGCGCCCACAGGCCGAGCTTCCTCGCCTTGTCGCGCACCGGCGCCAGCCGATGCTCGGGAATGTTCTCGTGCTCGGAGAAATTTTCCGGATCGGCTTCGAGCGGCAGCACCTCCTTGTCGATGAAGGCGCGCACCTTGAGGCGGAGGTCCTCGTGTTCGGGCGATAATGAGAAATCCATCAGCGATCCCTGTCCTTTCCCCGTCATCCTGAGGTGGCCGCCGCAGGCGGCCCTCGAAGGATGAACGGCCTTTGAACCAGCCCGTCATCCTTCGAGGCTCGCGCTTTGCGCTCGCACCTCAGGATGACGGATTTACCCCCTGATCTGCACCACCTGCCCGCCGTCCACCACCAGCGTCGCGCCGGTGATGTAGGCGCCGGCGTCGGAGGCGAGCAGCAAGAGCGCGCCGTCGAGGTCGCCCTCCTTGCCGAAGCGGCCCATCGGAATGTCGCGCTTGATCGCCGCACCGGCCTCGCCGTTGAGATACGCGTCGTTGATCTCGGTGACAAACCAGCCCGGCGCGATGGCGTTGACGCGCACGCCCCTGAAGGCGAGCTCCAGCGCCAGCGCCCTGGTGGTCTGGATGACGGCGGCCTTGGCCACCGCATAGGCGGCGGTGCCCTTGGCGACGCCGAGGCCGAGCACCGAGGCGATGTTGATGATCGAGCCCTGTGCCTTCACCGCCAGCATGCGCCGCGCCGCCTCCTGCGCGTTGTGAAACACCGCGTCGAGATCGACGCTCAAGACCTTGCGCCATTCCTCCGGCGGCACTTCGACGGCGCGCATCGGCTTCTGCGCGATGCCGGCATTGTTGACGAGGATTGTGACGGTGCCGAAGGCCTTTTCGGCGGCGTCGAAAGCGCGCGCCATGGCGGCGCGGTCGGTGACATCGGCCTCGATTGCCGTCGCCCTGCCGCCCTTGGCTTCGATCTCGGCCTTGAGCGCCTTGAGCCGGTCGGCGCGGCGCGCCACCAGCGCCACCGCCGCGCCGTTGTCGGCGAGCGCCCGGGCAAACTGCACGCCGAGCCCGCTCGAGGCGCCGGTAACCAGCGCGACGCGGCCCTGCAAGCTGAAGAGGTCGGCGGCCTTCATGACAGCAACCTTATACACATGCAGCCAAGCGCATGAATAGACTATGGATATCGGCCCGCCTATTTTGCACCCGAGGCAACGGGGACAGGCGGCGTGCGGCGGCTCTGGCGGGCGACCATCAACAGCTGGCACGGCCTCATCGCCTGCGCCAAATCGGAAGCCGCATTCCGCGAGGAGCTGGCGCTGCTTGCCGCCGGCACGCCGCTCGCCTTCTGGCTGACGCCGGACGCCGGCGAGCGTTTTGCGCTGATCGGCGTCTTGTTCTTCCTGCTGATCGTCGAATTGCTCAACACCGCGATCGAGAAGCTCAGCGACCGCGTCACCCGCGATGACGATCCGCTCATCAAGCGGGTCAAGGACATGGGCTCGGCCGCGATCCTGCTGTCGCTGGTGGCGGCCGGCGTCACCTGGTTGTGGGTGCTCGCGGAGAAATTCTGGCGGTAACAATTCTCGCTGTCATTCCGGGGCGCGGCTGAAGGCCGCGAGCCCGGAATGACGAGCGTAAACTAGCGATACAGCGCGTGCGGCAAGGCGGTGGCAAGCCCCGGCACGAACCACAGCACCACCAGCGCGAACAACTGAATCAGCACGAACGGAATGATGCCGACATAGATGTGCCGCGTCGTGATCTCCGGCGGCGCCACGCCGCGCAGATAGAACAGCGTCGGGCCGAGCGGCGGGTGCATGTAGGACGTCTGCAAATTCACCGCCATCATAATGCCGAGCCAGACCGGATCGACGCCCGGCATTTTCAACAGCGCCGGCGCCACGATCGGCACCACGACGAAAATGATCTCGAAGGCGTCCATGACGAAGCCGAGCAGGAACATCGCCAGCATCACGGTGAGCACGGCGCCGGCGACGCCGCCCGGCAGGTTGGTCAGCGCCGCGTTGACCATGACGTCGCCGCCGAGCGCGCGGAACACCAGGCTGAACACCGTGGCGCCGATCAGGATCAGAAAGATCATCGCCGTGATCTGCGCGGTCTTTTCGACGACCGGCCGCAACAGGCCGCCCAAGCCGGCCCTGAGCGCCGCCAGCAGCAGCGCGCCGACGGCGCCGATGGAAGCCGCTTCGGTCGGCGTCGCCAGGCCGCCGAGGATCGAGCCGAGCACGGCGGCGATCAGCGCCAGCGGCGCGATCAGCACCCGCGCCAGACGGAGACCGAGCGCGAGGCCGCGCGGCGCCTGCCGGTCCGGCGGCAGCGCCGGCGAGGCGTCGGGCCGCAGCACCGCGACGGCGATCAGATAGGCGAGATAAAGCGCGACCAGCGCAAAGCCCGGCAGCAGCGCGCCGGCGAACAGATCGCCGACATTGACCGAGCGCGGCGAGAAATTGCCCTGCGCCAATTGCGCCGCCTGATAGGCGTTGCCGAGCTGGTCGCCGAGCAGCACCAGCACGGTGGCGGGCGGGAAAATCTGCGCCAGCGTCGCGGTGGCGGCGACGGTGCCGGCCGCGAGCCGCTTGTCGTAGCCGAAGCGCAGCATCGCCGGCAGCATGATCAGGCCCATGGTCACAGTGGTGGCGCCGACCACGCCCTTGGCCGCCGCGAGCAGCGTGCCGACCAGCACCACCGAAATGCCGAGGCCGCCGCGCAAGCCGCCGAACAGGCGGCCCATGGTTTCCAGTAGTTCCTCGGCGACGCGCGAGCGCTCCAGCATCACGCCCATGAAAATGAACATCGGAATGGCGAGCAGCACGGGGTTGGTCATGACGCCGTAGATGCGCTCCGGCAGCGCGCCGAGGATGCCGAAGCTCATGACGCCGAGCGCATCGCCGATGACGGCGAAGCCGAGCGACACGCCGGCGAGCGTCAGCGCCACGGGGTAGCCCGCCATCAGCGCGGCGATGACGGCCGCGACCAT
>DASRGB010000017.1:0-50319 GCA_035651255.1 Pseudolabrys sp. | reverse complement strand
CGAGGGGATGGAAAGCGGCTATAGCCTGGGTAGATTCAGTCTACTCGAACTTCTCGACGTGCAGAACACGTTAACGCAGGCGGCGCTGCGCGAGCAGGAAGTTCTGATCAAGTTCCATACCTCCCTTGCGACAATCGAAGGACTGACGGGAAATCCATTCGCATTGACCGGCGCGAGGTCCCGATGAAGCGGGCCCCACGCAACGCCATCGTTGTGCTCACGGCGATCCTATTGGTTGCCGGCGGAGTGTTTTACCTTCAGCGCTCGTCGGGTGGGATACCGCCATCCACCAACGCACCGGGCAATCCGAAGCACGAGGATGCAGAAGGTTCGGTCGAACTATCGGATGCCAAGATTGCCGCCGCCGGCATAGAGCTGGAAACAGCAGGTCCCAGCGTCCTGCGCGACGGTCTTCTGCTCAACGGCATTCTGCAACCCAACCAGGAAGCGCTGGTGCAGGTAACACCTCGCTTTCCCGGTATCGTAAGGGACATTCGCAAGCGGATCGGCGATCAGGTCAACAAGGGTGATGTGCTCGCCACGGTCGAAAGCAATCAAAGTCTTACCTTATATGAACTTCGGGCGCCCATTGCCGGAACGATCATTGACCGTCAGGCATCGCTTGGCGAATACGCGTCCGAACAGAAGCCGGCTTTTGTCATTGCCGATCTTTCGACCGTCTGGGTCGATTTCTCGGTCTATCGACGCGACCTGAAGCGTGTTCGCATCGGCGACACCGTCATTATCGATGCCGAAGACGGTGGCCCGCCGATCGAGACGAAGATTTCCTACGTATCTCCGGTCGGCAGCAGCGAGACGCAGAGCGCGCTGGCCCGTGCAGTCGTGGGCAATGCCGACCTACGCTTGCGGCCGGGATTGTTCGTCACCGGCCGGCTATTGCTGGCGGCGAAGCCGGTGAAGATCGCCGTGAAAACCAGCGCTCTCCAGAGCGTCGAGAATCGCACCGTCGTCTTCGTTCGTGCCGGCCAGAAGTTCGAAACACGCGAAGTGGAAATCGGTGATCGCGACCCGCAGCATGTCGAGATCACATTCGGCTTGGTGGAGGGCGATGTCTATGCCGCAAAGAACAGCTTCGTGATCAAGGCGGAGCTGGCGAAAGGGACGGCCTCCCATGAGCACTGAGTCCAGCATGATGGTCGTGACGGCGCTGATCAAGCCCCAGATGGAGGGGCGTGTCGTCCGTGCGCTGCATGAGCTGCCCGAGTTTCCTGGCTTTTCCCTTGTCGAAGCTCGCGGTCAAGGCCGCGGACGAGGGACGGGCGGTGCGTATACAGCGACCGAGTACGACTTCACCTATCTTCGCCACCTGCAGCTGCAAATCGTCTGCCGATCGGATCTGGTCTCGGACGTCTGCAGCGCCATAGCGAAGGCGGCCTGGACCGGACACAAGGGCGACGGCGTCATCTTCACCTCGGGCGTCGCATCGTTTGTCCGCATTCGGGAAGCCGGGCATCGAACGGAGGAGGGCGATCAATGATCGACGCCATCCTCGGCTTCTCGATCCGCCAACGCTGGCTGGTGCTCGTGGCGGCGATTGGACTGGCCGCACTCGGCGCGTGGAATTTCACCCGGCTGTCGATCGATGCAGTGCCCGACATCACCAACGTACAGGTCCAGGTCAACACCAAGGCCGTCGGATATTCGCCGCTCGAGGTGGAACAGCGGATCACGTTTCCGATCGAAACGGCCATGGGAGGACTTCCGCGTCTCGATTACACGCGGTCGTTGTCGCGCTATGGGCTCAGTCAGGTCACGGTGGTCTTCAAAGACGGCACCGACATTTATTTCGCCCGCCAGCTCGTCAACGAGCGCATCCAGGGTGTCAAGGACCGGCTACCGCCGGGAGTCGAGACAAGCATGGGTCCAATCTCGACCGGGTTGGGCGAAATCTACATGTTCTCGGTCGAGGCGAAGCCCGGCGCCCGCAAGGCGGATGGCGAGCCGTATAGCCCAACCGATCTGAGAATCGCCCAGGATTGGATCATCAAGCCACAGCTGCGCTCGGTGCCTGGCGTCATCGAGGTCAATAGCATTGGCGGCTATGAGAAGCAGTTTCATGTGTTGCCGAATCCCGCGCGACTGATGGCGTACAGGCTCAGCTTCCGTGACGTCATGGCGGCGCTTGCTGCCAACAATGCCAATGTCGGGGCCGGTTATATCGAGCGCAACGGAGAGCAGTATCTGGTCCGCGCGCCGGGACAGGTTCGCAACGTCGACGAAATCAAGGACATCGTGATCGGCTCGCGCGGAGGCGTACCGGTGCGCATCCGCGACGTAGCCGACGTGCGCGAAGGAACGGAACTGCGGACCGGCGCCGCTACCATGAATGGACAGGAGGTCGTCCTCGGTACCGCTATGCTGTTGATCGGCGAGAATAGCCGGACCGTTGCGCAGCGCGTCGCCGCCAAGTTACGCGATATCGCGCGCTCGCTTCCAGACGGGGTCGTAGTCCGGACGATCTACGATCGCTCGCACCTCGTCGAAGCGACCATCGCCACGGTCGAGAAAAACCTGGTCGAAGGCGCGATCCTTGTCATCGTGATCTTATTTCTGTTTCTCGGCAACATCCGCGCGGCCATCGCCACCGCCTGCATTATTCCGCTGTCGATGCTGTTCGCCATGACCGGCATGGTCGAATACAAAGTCAGCGCCAACTTGATGAGTCTCGGCGCGATCGACTTCGGGATCATCATCGACGGCGCGATTATCATCGTTGAAAGTTGCCTCGCTCTGCTGGCTGCGGAGCAACACAGACGCGGCCGCCTCCTAACCGCGCCTGAACGGTTCGAGGCCATTCTCGCGGGAGCGCGTGAGGTCGTTCGCCCGGCCCTATTCGGCATGCAGATCATTGCGGTGGTTTATCTGCCTATTCTCACGCTCACCGGCGTCGAGGGAAAAATGTTTACGCCCATGGCGGTCACCTTGCTGATGGTGCTCGCCAGTGCGGCGACCCTCTCGATCACATTTCTGCCGGCGGCTATCGCATTGCTGGTGACCGGCCGCGTCTCCGAGCACGACAATGCAATTATGCGGCTGGTGCGCCGCATCTACCTTCCGCTCTTGGATAGGTCCATTCGCGCCCGTGGCGTCGTGGCTGCAGCAGCCATGGTGCTCGTCGTAGTAACGACGATCGTTGCCTCGCGCATGGGAACCGAGTTTATCCCCAGTCTCGATGAGGGCGATATCGCGATGCACGCCATGCGCATTCCCGGTACGAGCCTGAGTCAAGCCGTAGAAATGCAGGGGGTGCTTGAGAAGGCCATCAAGGAATTTCCGGAGGTGAAGGAAGTCTTCGCAAAGATCGGGACGGCGGAGGTTGCGACCGACCCGATGCCACCGAACGTGGCAGACAACTTCATCATGCTGAGGCCACGTGCAGAATGGCCGAACCCTAAGCGGTCGAAAGCCGATTTGGCCGCCGCAATCGAACGGCGCGTGGAAGAGCTTCCAGGCAACAGTTACGAGTTCACGCAACCGATCCAAATGCGGTTCAACGAATTGATTTCCGGGGTCCGAAGCGACGTCGGCGTGAAGATATTCGGCGACGATCTTGAAACGCTGCTGCGCGTGGCCGGACAGGTCCAGTCGGTGCTGCAAACGGTCCGCGGCGCAGCCGACGTCAAGACGGAACAGGTTGCCGGTCTCCCCATGCTGACAGTGAAGCTAAACCGCGCGGCGCTGTCGCGGTACGGCATAAGCGTCGCGGACGTGCAAGCGATCGTGGAGGCAGCCGTCGGCGGAAAGAATGCCGGCATGGTATTCGAAGGCGATCGCCGTTTCGAGCTGGTCGTGCGTCTGCCCGAGCACTTGAGATCGGACGTAGAGGCAATCAGGGCGCTGCCGATCCCGCTGCCGGCGAATGAAGCGCAGTCCGCTCCGGTGCGAGCCATTTGGGGCACCTCTCCGCTTGCGCAAGTTCGCTATGCGCCGCTTTCGGCATTGGCGGAGATCGAGGTGGCGCCCGGTCCCAACCAGATCAGTCGCGAGAACGGAAAGCGGCGCGTCGTCGTCACCGCGAACGTGCGGGAACGCGATCTCGGCTCGTTCGTCGCGGAAGCGCAAGCCCAGATCGCGGAGAAGGTGAAGCTGCCGGAAGGCTACTGGATCGGATGGGGCGGCCAATTCGAGCAGCTTGCATCTGCCACAGAGCGCCTCACCATCGTCGTGCCGATTGCGCTCCTGCTGATCTTCCTACTACTATTTATGAGCCTGGGCTCTGCCGCGGACGCGGCGCTCGTGTTCAGCGGAGTACCGCTGGCCCTCACGGGCGGCATCGCGGCACTTATGCTTCGTGGGATTCCCCTCTCGATCAGCGCCGGGGTCGGGTTCATCACGCTGTCCGGGGTCGCCGTACTTAATGGCCTGATCATTATCGCCGAGATTCAACGGCTGCGAGCGGAAGGTGGCGCGCTGATTGACTCGGTCAGGCAGGGGATCCTGACCAGGTTGCGTGCGGTGCTGATGACGTCGCTCGTTGCGCCGCTCGGTTTCGTGCCCATGGCAATCGCGACCGGTCCCGGTGCCGAGGTGCAGCGCCCGCTCGCAACGGTCGTCATCGGCGGGATCGTTTCCTCCTTCATTCTGACGCTTCTCGTTTTTCCGGCGCTTTATGTGCTGTTTCGGCGCGAGAGGCCGGACTTTGAAGCGACAAATTCCGTTACCGTGGAAACCCAACAGGGGGGACGCACGTGAGGTACGTTTTCGCGCTTATTGTTGCTGTGCTTTGGTCTGGCGCTGCGTTCGGGCAGCACGCGCACGGCGATCAAAAAGGACCAAACGGCGGGCCTATGCATGACGTAGCCGGCGTGCACGCCGAGCTCCTAATATCCGGCAACACGCTGATCATCAATATTTTCGACGAAGGCAACAAGCCGGTCGCGACGGCAGGCTTCTCGGCCTCGGCGCTCGTCGTGCTCGGGACGGAACGCGAGACGCTGACGCTGGTGCCATCCGGCGGGAACGCGTTCAAAGGTGAGCTGAAAAGACCGGCGGCGAAAGGCGGCACCATCACCATCACGTTGAAGACCGTTGGAGGGAAATCCGGGCAGGCCAGGTTCAAACTATAGAGTGGGTCGCTTCCATGACGATAGCGTCTTGCATCAGGAATGGACTTTCGCGGGCATCACCAGCGAGCACGGCTCAGTGGATGGCCACGCTGGCGGCGCTGGCCGGATATGCCGTGAGCGCCGAGGGTGCCGCCGCAAAGGACCTCAGGGCCTTGGCGGAGTTTGTCGTACCGGCCTACACGGCGATGAATTTCACGATGGTCTGCGCCCAGGACGACCCGCAGTTTCTTTCGCGAACCCGTGGCGTGCGCGGAAACGCGCTCGAATATGCCGAGCACGTCAAGGACGAAGCAATTGCCTCGCTCACCTACGACGAAGCGGTGGCCGTGCTGACGATGGCTGCGGACGAAGCGCGCACAATCGCACGTCGTGAGCTGCGAAAGCTCGCTCCGAACTATCCGGCTGCTCGGCCCGGCGAGATCACAAACTGGTGCCGCAATGACGCGAGTAATTTCGTGCGCGCCTTTATCGAACAGCACGATGGGCGTCATGCAATGTTGTTGCAAGACCTAGAGCGAGCAAGACAGTGATCATTTTAGGGCGCGTGAAGTAAGAGATCGGAAGCAATGATGGCCGATCGTCAAGTGCAGGACTCTTCAGGCAATCACACCGGCCATGATCATGGTCCTGGCCATGCGCACTCGCATGTCCCGAAATCCTTCGGTGCCGCCTTTGCCTGGGGAACGGCGCTCAACATTTTGTTCGTGATCGTTGAAGCGATATTTGGCTTTCTTGGAAACTCGACGGCACTTCTCGCCGATGCCGGACATAATCTCAGTGATGTCCTCGGTCTGGTTATCGCATGGGGAGCCGCAGCGCTTTCGCAGCGGGCTCCGACAACTCGGTTCACGTATGGCCTGCGAAGCACCTCCATCCTGGCAGCACTCTTCAATGCGATGTTTCTGCTGGTGGCAGTGGGTGCAATAGTCTGGGAGGCAGTTCAGCGCGTTGCTCACCCGGAGCCCGTCGCCGGCAAGACCGTAATGATCGTTGCCGCCATTGGTATCATCATCAATGGCCTCACCGCTTGGCTCTTCGCCTCGGGACGAAAGGACGACCTCAACATCCGCGGGGCTTTCCTGCATATGGCTGCGGACGCAGTTGTTTCCGCGGGCGTTGTCGTCGCGGGCGCGGCCATTCTGATGACGAATTGGGCGTGGATCGACCCGGCGGTGAGTCTAGTTATCTGCGCGATCATCATGTGGAGCACCTGGGGTCTTCTCAGGGACTCGCTGCGGATGTCGCTGGCGGCTGTGCCGCCCGGGCTTCAGCCCGCAACTGTGCGGGCCTATTTGGAACAGCGTCCGGGCGTGGCTCGGCTGCATGATCTCCACATCTGGCCAATGAGCACGACCGAGACCGCGCTAACCTGTCACCTGGTCATGCCGAATGGGCACCCCGGCGATGCCTTTCTGATGGAAATTGCTCGTGAGCTGAAGCACCGGTTCTCGATCGGTCATCCGACGATTCAAATCGAGACGAACGAAGCAACGGCGTGCGCGCTCGCGCCGGATGAGGTCGTTTGATGAGGAGCACGACGCTAAGTAGTGGAAATGGAAACGCGAGTTGTCGTGCTCGAAGAATATTGATGATCGGGCGGATTGTGCTGGTTAGCTGCATGGTGCCGCATTCGGCGGCCGGGGCCGAGCCGCCAACCGCCAAGATTGTTGGCTTGGGTGCAACGACATGCGCGCAATTCACGAATGACGTGACGAAAAACCCCGCCGTGCAGCGCGATTACCTTGCGTGGGCTCAAGGCTTCATGAGTGGAATTTTGATTGGCAGACCGGCGGGAATCGATGAGGGCTTGGACCTCATCCCATCGACATTTCCACTGCTCAAGCAGCTTGAGTTCCTGCGCGACTATTGCCGACAGCATCCGGCGGAGGATTTTTCCGATGCGGTGGCAATCCTCTACAAGAGACTGCGACAGGAAGGTGCAACCTAGTGGATCGAATCTAACATTTGGAGCCGTCTGAGTAGCACCTGGGTCCGCATCGATGCTGAAGTTCAGCGGGACTCAGCCGTTAGTTTGGTACCATTAGAATGCCCAAGCCTCTGAGAGCCTAACTGGTCAATTTGTCAGGTAACGCTTGTGTGGGTACCATTCGCGATGGGATCGGACACGTCCATGCAAACCTGGGCTCGCGTTTTTGTATTGCTTGCCGCCTGCCTTGTCGCCTCGCGAGAAGCGAAGGCGATCGACGAGATTCAAGTTTACAATGCCGAGATTGCGAAGATCGGCCAGTGGACGCTGCGACAGCATTTAAACTATGCGATCAAGGGCCGCAAGGAGCCGGACTTTCCTGGCGGACTCGTGCCGGATCGCGCGTTGAACGGCACGCCCGAATTGGCCTATGGCGTGACCGACTGGTACGAAATCGGTTTCTACGTTCCGTTCGCCGTTGACAAGGATGGAAATGTTTACAGCAACGGCGGAAAGTTTTGTCAGCTGTTCGCGGCTCCCGACGCGGCAAAGCGGGAATTTTTTTACGGCATCAACATCGAGCTGAGTTACTCAACACCAAAGTTTTCCGAGACCAAGTTCAACGCGGAGATCAGGCCGATCCTCGGCTAGCGCAAGGGCGATTATGAATTCATCATCAACCCCATCGTGGACATTGGCCTCGGTAGCCAAGGCGAAGTGGAATTCGTCCCGGCCGCACGCCTTGCTCGGAAGCTTGGAGAGGATCTTGCAATTGGCCTTGAGTGCTATACCAATTTTGGGCCATTTCGCGGGTTTCTACCGCTGAACGAGCAACAGCACAATCTTTACGGCGTCGTTGATTTTAAGGTTGGGCGCTTCGACGTCAATTTTGGATTGGGCTATGGCCTGACGTCGGGGTCCGATCGCTTCATGACGAAGCTGATCATCGGGACCGATCTAAATGAACCGGGCGAAAGGAACCAGCCGACCGCGCTGCAGCGTCTGAGAAAGTGAGCAAGACCCGCTTGGGTTTTGCCTGCGGTTCACCAACGTCGCGATCTCTGGCCGCAAACCCGCGGTAACGCAAGGCCGTGTCGACCGGGCGATTGAATGAGCCGCGCACTCCCCTATCCGCGGGCTCGCGCCAGGAAACGGAACGCCCCTTTGCAACGTGCTTCTGCAGCCAACGAATTGGACGTGATCTATACGTTAATTTGTTGATTCACTTGCAGTTACGCGCCTTCTACGAGCTTAAGGTTAGGAGCGATTGGGTATTACTGAGAGTACAGCAAAATCCTGCGAGAGAATTGTGGTTTCCAGTTTCTCTTCCTCCAGCTATGCCGCCTGACCATTCAACAGGATCGCAATTTCTGCCGAGACATGGTTAGCGGCGAGTTTGATCGGGTCTGCCGCCAAATGGGCATAACGTGCAGTCGTCTGAACCTGGGTGTGGCCGAGCAGTTTTCCGATCATGGGTAAGCCCTGTCCGGCTGCTACAGCGGTCGAAGCAAAAGTATGTCGCAAGTCGTGGATACGAGCGTCCTTCAGGCCGGCCCGAGCACGGACGCGCTGCCAGAACGGCTGCAGGTCATACAGGGGTGCGTCGGGCAATGTGCCGGTGATGACCCAAGGATTGTCGGTGACCCGGTCTATCGCCTTCAGCACCTCGATAGCGGGCTGGCCGAGATGCACGATCTTCGCCCCGGTCTTGGAGTCTGGCAGACGAAGGGCTTGACCCGGCAAATCCACGTAGTCCCATTTTAGCCGCATGATCTCGCCGAGCCGACAACCGGTGAGCATCAGGAGCCGGACCGCCGCAATTCCGGATGCCAGCTCGATACCTTCCTGCTCCATTTCGCGCAGTACCTCCCCAACCCGGCGAAGCTCGCCGGCGCTTAGGAAGCGCTCACGCTTCTCCTCTGGATATTTCTTGATGTGCTTTCGCGGATTGGTGCCGTCTGGCCGCAGTCCCCACATCTCGGCAAGGTTGAACATCTTGGAGACGATCTCCAAGCAGCGGTTCGCGTCATAGGGAATGTGACGCATGTCGTGGTGTAGCTTGGCGATATCGGCTCGCGTGACCTCAGTCACGCGATGACGACCAAGCGCCGGAAGGACCACGTGCTCAATCATTCGCCGGTAACCTTTCGCCGTACTCTCCTTGAGCCGCACGGCGATGTGTTCCCGATCGAAACGCTCAGCGAGCTCGGCGACTGTTAGCGCCTCCCGGTCGGCATCTCGTTTTGCGGCAGGATCGTCGCCGTTCCGGACGGCCGCAATGATCGTGATTGCGCGAGTGCGCGCTTGTTCGCAGGTGAGCACGGTGCATGGACCGAGGCTGATCCGCCGCGGTCGCCGACCAGCGCGGTACTGCACTACGAAGCCTTTGCGACCGCTTGGCAGCACGCGCAGCCCGAAGCCGGGCACTTCGTCGTCCCACAGGAAATACTCAGAGGCTTTTATCTCTGCGGCTTCGACGGTACGTTTGGTCAGCTTCGGCATAAGCGCCGGCCCCGATGTTTCCGGTTGCTTCCAGATTTGCATCGCGGCCACCCATGGAAGCACAGTGGAAGCAAGAGGGCGAAAACCGCGACGCGAACCTGCAAAAAACAGTGTTGGATCGCTGGCGACCAAAGTCAACTAAGTTATTGAAATCGCGAAGAAAAAGGAAGTTCTGCGTAATCGCGCGAAGTCGGTTGAACGCGACTCATAACCTGAAGGTCGTAGGTTCAAATCCTACCCCCGCAACCATCTTCAACGGACGACTTGGGCCGGGTTTTTTGCGACCCGGTCCAAGTCGTTTTCATATACGGATAGAACGCGTTGCCGGCTTGCTGCGGCGCACCCTGTGCGCCGAATGCCGCAGATAGCGCTCGATTCCGGACTTGCGCTGCGCGTGTATTTTTTATTACAGCCAATTAATGCTTTTCTAGCAGCAGGCAGAGCGCAATCGGGCTATAACCACGACGAACCGACAGAGATCGGTCTCATAACGACACGAGCAGGGAGGATTAGATGTCAATTCACACAAAAATTCTGGCTGTCGGCGCCGCCGTCCTCGGCGCCGCCGTTGCGGCCGGCCCAGCCCAGGCATGGGAGCCGACCCATCCGGTCGAAATCATTGTTCCCGCCGGGACCGGCGGCGGCGCCGACCAGATGGCCCGCGTGATGCAGGGCATCATCAGCAAGCACAGCTTGTCCAAGCAGTCGTTCGTCGTCATCAACAAGTCGGGCGGCGCCGGCGGCGAAGGGTTCCTCGACGCCAAGAATTCCAAAGCCAACGATCACAAGCTGATCATCACGCTGTCGAACCTGTTCACCACGCCGATGGCGACCGGCATCCCCTTCAGTTGGAAGGACCTGACGCCGGTGGCGATGATGGCGCTCGACGAGTTCGTGCTCTGGGTCAATGCCGACACGCCGTACAAGACCACCAAGGATTACATCGACGCCATCAAGGCCGCGCCCGACGGCAAGTTCAAGATGGGCGGCACCGGCTCCAAGCAGGAAGACCAGATCATCACTGTGGCGCTGGAAAAGGCGACCGGCAAGAAGCTCACCTACATCCCCTATAAAGGCGGTGGCGAAGTGGCGGTGCAGCTGGTCGGCGGCCACGTCGATTCCACCGTCAACAACCCGATCGAGGCGGTGGCGCATTGGCGCGCCGGCAAGCTGCGGCCGCTCTGCGTGTTCGACGCCAAGAAACTCGACTATCACGACAAGATCGCCGGCGACATGTCCTGGAACGACATCCCGACCTGCAAGTCGGCCGGCCTCGACGTCGAATACCTGATGCTGCGCGGCTACTTCATGCCGCCGGGCGTCAGCAAGGACGCGGTCGCCTATTATGTTGACCTGTTCAAGAAAGTGCGCGAAACGCCCGAATGGAAGAAGCTGATGAGTGACGGCGCTTTCAACCAGAGCTTCATGACCGGGGCCGAATACACCAAGTGGGTGAGCGACGCCGAGAAGCTGCATGAAGGTCTGATGAAATCGGCCGGCTTCATGGCCAAGACCAATTGATCCTGCGGGACGCCAATCGCAGCCGCTCGAGGACGTCATGAGTGATACGACGAATGAATCCGGTGGGACGGGCCCGTCCCACCGGGGCGTGGAAGTTGGCGTCGCCTTATTCATGGCGCTGCTGGCGCTGATCGGAATTTACGGCAGCTTCAAGGTCGGCGTCGGCTGGGGCGACAGCGGCCCGCGCGCCGGCTTCTTTCCGTTTTATGTCTGCTTGGCCATTCTGGTTTCCTGTGCCGTCAACCTGACGAAGGTGTTTTTGACGGCGGACGACGGCGAAATCTTCGCCGAATGGAGCCAGTTGCGCCAGGTCGGCGCCGTGGTGCTGCCGACGGCGGTCTACGTCGCGCTGGTGCCCTATCTCGGCATCTATGTGTCGTCGGCGCTGCTGATCGCGGCCTTCATGCGCTGGTTCGGCCGCTATCATTGGGTGACGTCGATCGCGCTCGCCGTGGGCGTCGTGGTCCTCACCTTCCTGATGTTCGAAATGTGGTTCCTCGTGCCGCTGCCGAAGGGACCGCTGGAATCCTACCTGGGGTATTGAGACGGGGGCCGCGACGACGCGGTCGAGGGACGCAAGTCAGATGTTGGAAGACGTCGGTAATCTGTTTCACGGCTTTGCCGTGGTGGT
This sequence comes from Pseudolabrys sp., assembly GCA_035651255.1. Lineage (GTDB taxonomy): Bacteria > Pseudomonadota > Alphaproteobacteria > Rhizobiales > Xanthobacteraceae > Pseudolabrys. The sequence goes on along the minus strand of DASRGB010000017.1, from coordinate 38,651 downwards.
GCAGCCGTTCAATCTGGTGCTGATGGTGGTCGGCATCGTGCTCGGCGTCATCGTCGGCGTGCTGCCCGGCCTTGGCGGCGCCAACGGTGTGGCCATCCTGCTGCCGCTCACCTTCAGCATGTCGCCGACCTCGGCCATCATCATGCTGTCCTGCATCTACTGGGGCGCGCTGTTCGGCGGCGCCATCACCTCGATCTTGTTCAACATACCCGGCGAGCCATGGTCGGTGGCGACCACCTTCGACGGCTATCCGATGGCGCAGCAGGGCAAGGCCGGCGAGGCGCTGACCGCCGCCTTCACCTCCTCGTTCGTCGGCGCGCTGTTTGCCGTCATCATGATCACGCTGGTGGCGCCGCTGGTCGCCAATTTCGCGCTGCGCTTCGGGCCGCCGGAGATCTTCTCGGTCTATTTCCTGGCCTTCTGCAGCTTTGTCGGCCTGTCCAAGGAGCCGCCCTTCAAGACCGTCGCCTCCATGATGCTCGGCTTCGGGCTCGGCGCCGTCGGCCTCGATCAGGTCACCGGCCAGCTGCGCCTGACCTTCGGCGTCGAGCAGATGCTCAACGGCTTCGACTTCCTGATCGCGGTCATCGGCCTGTTCGGCATCGGCGAAATCCTGCTCACCATGGAGGAGGGGCTCGCTTTCCGCGGCACCGCCGCCAAGATCAATCCCACGGTGGTGCTGCAGACCTGGGCGCTGCTGCCGAAGTTCTGGCTGTTGTCGCTGCGCTCCTGCCTGATCGGCTGTTGGATGGGCATTAGCCCGGCCGGGGCGACGCCGGCGTCGTTCATGAGCTACGGCATCGCCAAGCGCATTTCCAAGAACGGCCACAAGTTCGGCACCGGCCAGATCGAGGGCGTGGTGGCGCCGGAGACTGCGGCGCACGCCGCCGGCACCTCGGCCCTGCTGCCGATGATCTCGCTCGGCGTGCCGGGCTCGCCGACCGCGGCGGTTCTGCTCGGCGGCCTGCTGATCTGGGGCCTGCAGCCCGGCCCGCTGCTCTTCACCGAGCAGAAGGACTTCGTCTGGGGCCTGATCGCCAGCATGTACATGGGCAACATCGTCGGCCTTTTGATCGTGCTGACCTGCGTGCCGCTGTTTGCCTCGATCCTGCGCATCCCGTTCAGCGTCATCGCGCCGATCATCATGGTGATGTGCGCCATCGGCGCCTATACCGTGCACAACAACACCTTTGATGTCGTCATGATGCTGGTGTTCGGCGTCGCCGGCTATTTCATGAAGAAAACCAACTATCCGCTGGCGCCGATGGTGCTGGCGATCGTGCTCGGCGACAAAGCGGAGGAATCCTTCCGCCAGTCGCTGCTCGCGTCCCAGGGCGGCCTGAACGTGTTCTGGTCGAATGGCTTGGTCAGCACGATCATGACACTCGGCCTGATCGCCCTGTTCTGGCCGATCATCCAGGCCGGCTTCACGCGCATGCGCGGGGCCGGGGGCCTGCGCGCCACCTAAGGAACCCACAACACCGGCTGCACAGCTCTGCCGAACCGGGCTGCACGGTTCCCGAGCCGGCTGCACAGCTCTGCCGAACCGGGCTGCGCGGTTCCAGAACGGGCTGCACGGCTCGCCCGAACCGGCTGGACCGGCCCTCGAACCGGCTGCACAGCTCTGCCGAACCGAGCTGCACGGTTCCCGAGCCGGCTGGACGGCCCCCGAACCGGCTGCGCGGCCCTCGAACCGGGCTGCACGGCTCCCCCGAACTGGGCTGCAGCGCCCCCGATTGCGCGCGGCGCAGCTCCTGGCATATTGTATACCAGTCATGAGTACCCCCGACCGCAGCGTCCGCCGTGTCAGCGGGCGGACCCGCCGCACCGCCTCCGCCGCCCCCGCCGTCCTCGCGCAGGCCGCCGCCCAGCCGGCGCTCGAGCCGATCGACGTCACGCCGAGCTTCAAGCACAAGGCCTACGCCGCGCTGAAGAACGCCATCGTGGCGATGGACATCTACAAGAGCCGCGACGACATCCGTCTCGACGAGCGCAAGCTGGCGCACGACTTCGGCATCAGCCGCACGCCGGTGCGCGAGGCCATGGCGCAGCTCGAGAGCGAAGGCTTCGTGCGCTCGGTGCCGCGCCGCGGCATCTACGTCGTGCGCAAGACCAAGCGCGAGGTGATCGAGATGATCACCGCCTGGGCCGCGCTCGAAAGCATGGCGGCGCGGCTGATCACCCAGGTGGCGAGCGACGAGGAGATCGCGGGCCTGCGCAAGATGTTCGCGACCTTCGAGAACGGCCGGTTGCGCGCCCATCTCGACGAATACTCCGACGTCAACATCGAATTCCACCAGACCATCATCAAGCTGTCGCGCAACGCGGTGCTGATCGACCTCGCGGAAAACCTGTTCACGCACATGCGCATGATCCGCCGCAAGACCATCGGCGAGAAAGACCGCGCCGACAAATCGATCCAGGACCACATGAACATCATCGAAGCGCTCGAGGCGCGCGCAACCGCCCGCGCCCAGGACCTGGTGCGCGACCACGCCCTCGGCCTGGCCGAGCACGTCGCGCAATACGCCGACTATCTGGATTGAGAGCGATGCCGCACTTCTTTCTCAAATTGGTGGCGCCGCGGCCGACTTTCTCGGCCGACATGAGCGAGGCCGAGAAGAAAATGATGCAGGAACACGTCCTGTACTGGAAAGGCCGTCAGGACAGAGGCGAAGTGATCGTGTTCGGCCCGGTCATGGATCCGGCCGGACCTTACGGCATGGGCGTCATCGAGGCCGCCGACGATGCCGGCGCCCGCGCCTTCATCGCCGGCGACCCGGCGATGCGGGCGAACTGCGGATTCAAGTGCGAGATTTACCCGATGCGCGCGGTGACGCGCGAAACCGTCAACTGAGAATACGGGAGGACGTCCATGTCCGACGCAGCAGTGAAGGAAAAGCAGCCGGCCGTGCCGGCCGAGGAGCAGGAGCTGACCGACGGCTTCCATCTCATCATCGACGCGCTCAAGCTCAACGGCCTGACCACCATCTACGGCGTGCCCGGCATTCCGATCACCGATTTCGGGCGCATGGCGCAGGCCTCGGGGCTGCGCGTCCTGTCCTTCCGTCATGAACAGAACGCCGGCTACGCCGCCGCCATCGCCGGCTTCCTGACCAGGAAGCCGGGCATCTGCCTCACGGTCTCGGCGCCGGGCTTCCTCAACGGCCTGACCGCGCTGGCCCACGCCACCACCAACTGCTTCCCGATGATCCTGATCTCGGGCTCCTCCGAGCGCGAGATCGTCGACCTGCAGCAGGGCGACTACGAGGAAATGGACCAGCTCGCCATCGCCAAGCCGCTGTGCAAGGCCGCCTACCGCATCCTGCATGCGCAGGACATCGGCATCGGCATCGCCCGCGCCATCCGCGCCGCGGTGTCCGGCCGCCCCGGCGGCGTCTATCTCGACCTGCCGGCCAAGCTGTTCGGCCAGGTCATGAACGCCGAGGAGGGGCGCAAGTCGCTGGTCAAGGTGATCGATCCCGCCCCGGCGCAAATTCCCTCGCCCGCGTCGGTCAAGCGCGCCCTCGACGTGCTCAGAAACGCCAAGCGCCCGCTCATTATCCTCGGTAAGGGCGCAGCCTACGCCCAGGCCGACGACGCCATCCGCGCCCTGGTCGAGAAGAGCGGCATTCCCTTCCTGCCGATGAGCATGGCCAAGGGCCTGCTGCCCGACACCCATCCGCAATGCGCCGGCGCCGCGCGCTCGACGGTGCTCAAGGACTCGGACGTCGTCATGCTGATCGGCGCCCGCCTCAACTGGCTGTTGTCGCACGGCAAGGGCAAGGCCTGGGGCGAGCCCTATTCCAAGAAGTTCATCCAGATCGACATCGAGCCCAAGGAGATGGATTCGAACGTCGAGATCGTCGCGCCCGTGGTCGGCGATATCGGCTCCTGCGTCGCGGCGCTGCTCGAGGCCATGGGCGCCAAGTGGCCGGCGCCGCCCCAGGACTGGACCGGCGCGGTCGCCAAGAAGCGCGAGGAGAACGTCGCCAAGATGGCGCCGCGGCTGATGAACAACAACGTGCCGATGGACTATCACGGCGCGCTCGGCGTGCTGCGCACCATCGTCAAGGAGCGGCCCGACGCCATCCTCGTCAACGAAGGCGCCAACACGCTCGACCTCGCCCGCGGCATCATCGACGTCTACAAGCCGCGCAAGCGCATCGACGTCGGCACCTGGGGCGTCATGGGCATCGGCATGGGCTACGCCATCGCCGCGGCGGTGGAGACCGGCAAGCCGGTGCTGGCGGTCGAGGGCGACTCGGCCTTCGGCTTTTCCGGCATGGAGATCGAGACCGTCTGCCGCTACAAGCTGCCGGTCTGCGTCGTCATCTTCAACAATGACGGCATCTACCGCGGCACCGACGTCAACCCGGCGGGCAGCGATCCGGCCACCACCGTGTTCGTCAAGGGTTCGCGCTACGACAAGATGATCGAGGCCTTCGGCGGCGTCGGCGTCAACGCCACGTCGCCGGACGAGCTCAAGCGCGCCGTCAACGCCGCGATGGATTCCGGCAAGCCGACGCTGATCAACGCCGTGATCGATCCGGCCGCGGGCAGCGAGTCGGGCCGCATCGGCAACCTCAACCCGCAGAGCAAGCTGAAGAAGAAATAGCAACCGGTCGTTCCGGGGCGCGCGTGCGCAGCACGCGAACCCGGAATCCAGAAACAACTTCAGAGCTACGGCTCTGGATTTCCGGGTTCTCGCTTCGCTCGAGCCCCGGAATGACGAGAGGAGAAATGGAGATGGCGAAGTCGAAGAAGGCAGCGAAAGCCAAGACCAGGGCCGCGGCGAAAAAGCCGGCCCGCAAGGTGGTCAAGCTTGCGCCCAAAGCTGCATCGAAGAAGGCGAACGGCAAATCGAACGGCCTGCCGCGGCCCTCGACCAAGCCCTGGGGGCAGGCCGGCAAGGCGCTCGAGGGCGTGCGCATCCTCGACTTCACCCACGTGCAGTCGGGGCCGACCTGCACGCAGTTGCTCGCCTGGTTCGGCGCCGACGTCATCAAGGTCGAGCGTCCGGGCGTCGGCGACATCACCCGCGGCCAGCTGGTCGACGTCAAGGGCGCCGACTCGCTCTACTTCACCATGCTCAACCACAACAAGCGCTCGATCACCATCGACAGCAAGCACCCGCAGGGCAGGCGCGTGCTCGACGAACTGGTGAAGGCCTGCGACGTGCTGGTGGAAAACTTCGCGCCCGGCGCGCTCGACCGCATGGGCCTGACCTGGGAGCATATCCACAAGCTCAACCCGCGCATGATCGTCGCCTCGGTCAAGGGCTTCGGCCCCGGGCCCTACGAGGACTGCAAGGTCTACGAGAACGTCGCGCAGTGCGCCGGCGGCGCCGCCTCCACCACCGGCTTCCGCGACGGTCCGCCGCTGGTCACCGGCGCGCAGATCGGCGACTCAGGGACCGGCCTGCACCTCGCGCTCGGCATCGTCTGCGCGCTCTACCAGCGCAACCGCACCGGCCGCGGCCAGCGCGTCCTCGCCGCCATGCAGGACGGCGTGCTCAATCTCTGCCGCGTCAAATTGCGCGACCAGCAGCGGCTCAAGGCCGGTCCGCTCACCGAATACAGCCAGTACGGCGAAGGCGTGCCGTTCGGCGACTCGGTGCCGCGCGCCGGCAACGACTCCGGCGGCGGCCAGCCCGGCTGGATCCTCAAATGCAAAGGCTGGGAGACCGATCCGAACGCCTATATCTACTTCATCACCCAGGCGCCGGTGTGGGAGCAGATTTGCGACGTCATCGGCGAGCCGGGCTGGAAGACCGATCCGGAATATGCCACGCCGCGGGCGCGGCTGCCCAAGCTCAAGCAGATCTTCGCGCGCATCGAGCAGTGGACCATGACCAAGACCAAGTTCGAGGTCATGGAAATCTGCAACAAGGTCGACATTCCGGTCGGGCCGATCCTGTCGATGAAGGAGATCGCCGAGGAGCCGTCGCTGCGCAAGACCGGCACCGTGGTCGAGGTCGATCACCCGACTCGCGGCAAGTATCTGACCGTCGGCAATCCGATCAAGATGTCCGACTCGATCTCCGAGGTGAAGCGCTCGCCGCTCTTGGGCGAGCACACCGACGAGATCCTCAAGGACGTGCTCAAGCTCTCGGCCAAGGACATCGCCGAGATCAAGAACTCCGGCGCCCTGTCGGCGCCGAAGAAGGAAGAGAGAGCGGCGTAGCTGCTTTCTTTACCTCCCCCCTTGAGGGGGAGGTCGACCGCCGAAGGCGGTCGGGAGGGGGGTAAGCGGCAAGCATCTTATTTGCGGCTTACCCCCCTCCCTAACCCTCCCCCTCAAGGGGGGAGGGGACAGGCAAGAATTCTGGGAGGGTTTTGAACTATGCGTATTGTCGTTCACGGCCAGCAGGCGTTCGGCAAGGCCGTGCTGGAAGCGCTCATCAAGCGCGGCGAGAACGTCATCGCCGTCTATGTCGCGCCGGAAAAGCCGGGCGCCAAGGCCGATCCGCTGAAGGAGGCGGCCCTTGCCGCCAAGCTGCCGGTCTATCAGCCGGCCTCCTACAAGGACCCGAAGGTCTGGGAGGAATTCCGGGCGCTCAAGCCCGACCTGCAGGTGATGGCCTTCGTCACGCTGTTCGTGCCGGAGGACTTCCTCAACATCCCGACGCACGGCTCGATCCAGTATCACCCCTCGCTGCTGCCGGCCTATCGCGGCGCCTCCGCGATCAACTGGCCGATCATCAAGGGCGAGAAGGAAACCGGCCTGTCGATCTTCTGGCCGGACAACGGGCTTGATACCGGCGACATCCTCATCCAGAAGAAGACGCCGATCTCGGCCACCGACACGCTCGGCACCGTCTATTTCGACCGCCTGTTCCCGATGGGCGTCGAGGCCATGCTCGAAGGCGTCGATATGGTCAAAGCCGGCAAGGCGCCGCGCATCAAGCAGGACGAGTCGAAGGCCACCTACGAAGGCCGCTGCGGTCCCGACAACGCCAGGATCGACTGGGGCAAGCCCTGGGAGCAGATCGACCGACTGATCCGCGGCTGCAATCCGGCGCCCGGCGCCTGGACGAGCTTGAACGGCGCCACGCTGAAGATCTTCGACGCCAAGCCGCTGCCGGCAAAGGACCCCAAAGGCATCGGCGGCAAGCTCGGCGAGGTGGTCGCGGTCGAAGCCGACGGCTTCACCGTGGTCTGCGCCGACGGCCGCTTCAAGGTTACCCGCGTGCAGCCCGCCGACGGCAAGAAGATCGACGCCGGCGAATGGGCCAAATCCGCTCACCTGCAACCGAAGGCCAGATTTTCATGACTTTCCGCCGTCATGGCCGGGCTTGTCCCGGCCATCCCGATTGGGGAGGCACCGTGCCCTCCTAAGCGGGAGGCCCGGCACAAGGCCGGGCATGACAGTTAAAACCAGATCGCCGGCCCACAAACGCAAACGGAAACGCCAATGCCCGCCTCGCAGCACCAGAATCCGAAGTCCGATATCGAAATTTCGCAGGCCGCCAAGAAGCGGCCGATCCTCGACGTTGCCAAGGACAAGCTCGGCATCGCGCCGGAAAATCTCGATCCCTTCGGCCACTACAAGGCCAAGGTGTCGATGGACTACATCAAGTCGCTGCAAGGCCGGAAGAACGGCAAGCTCATCCTGGTGACCGCGATCACGCCGACGCCGGCCGGTGAGGGCAAGACCACCACCACGGTCGGCTTGACCGACGCCCTCAACCACATCGGCAAGAAGGCGATGCTGTGCCTGCGCGAGCCCTCGCTCGGCCCCTCGTTCGGCATGAAGGGCGGCGCCGCCGGCGGCGGCTACGCCCAGGTGGTGCCGATGGAGGACATCAATCTGCACTTCACCGGCGACTTCCACGCCATCACCTCGGCGCACAATCTGCTGGCCGCGCTGATCGACAACCACATCTACTGGGGCAACGCGCTCGGCATCGACAGCCGCCGCGTCGCCTGGCGCCGCGTCATGGACATGAACGACCGCGCGCTGCGCGAGATCGTCTGCTCGCTCGGCGGCGTCGCCAACGGCTATCCGCGCGAGGCCGGCTTCGACATCACGGTCGCCTCCGAAGTGATGGCGATCTTCTGCCTCGCCAAGAACCTCGACGACCTCAAGGAGCGGCTCGGCAACATCATCGTCGCCTATACCCGCGACCGCAAACCGGTGCGGGCGCGCGACCTCAAGGGCCACGGCGCCATGACCGTGCTGCTCAAGGAGGCGCTGTCGCCCAACCTGGTGCAGACCCTCGAGGGCACGCCCGCCTTCATCCACGGCGGCCCCTTCGCCAACATCGCCCACGGCTGCAACTCGGTGCTGGCCACCACCACCGCGCTCAAGCTCACCGACTATGTCGTCACCGAAGCCGGCTTCGGCGCCGATCTCGGCGGCGAGAAGTTCATCGACATCAAGTGCCGCAAGGCGGGCCTGGCGCCCGACTGCGTGGTGCTGGTCGCCACCATCCGCGCGCTGAAGATGCACGGCGGCGTCAAGAAGGAGGACCTGAAGAAGGAAAACCTCAAGGCGCTCGAGGCCGGCATGGCCAACCTGCAGCGTCACGTCGAGAACGTGAAGAAATTCGGCATCCAGCCGGTGATCTCGATCAACCGCTTCTCGGCCGACACCGAGGCCGAGATCAAGCTGGTCAAGGACGCCTGCGCCAAGCTCGGCGTCGAGGCGATCATGGCCGACCACTGGGCGATGGGCGGGGAGGGCGCCGCCGACGTCGCCAGGGCGGTGGTCAAGATCTGCGACAGCGGGCAGAGCAAGCTCAAGCTGCTCTATCCCGACGACATGCCGCTGTTCGAGAAGATCGAGACCATCGCCAGGGAAATCTACCGCGCCAAGGCCGTCACCGCCGACAAGGCGGTCAAGGACCAGCTCAAGAGCTGGGAGGAGATGGGCTACGGCAAGCTGCCGATCTGCGTCGCCAAGACGCAGTACAGCTTCTCGACCAACGCCGACGCCAAGGGCGCGCCGTCCGACCACGTCATCAACGTGCGCGAGGTGCGGCTCTCCGCCGGCGCCGAGTTCGTCGTCGCCATCTGCGGCGAGATCATGACCATGCCGGGCCTGCCCAAGGTGCCGGCCGCCGACGTCATCGACGTCAACGCCCAAGGCCAGATCGTCGGTTTGTTCTAAACCCCAGACAAGCGGAGGAAACCCCCATGATCAAGTTCTATTACAGCGGCGCGCCCAACCCCATGAAGGTGGCGCTGATGCTCGAGGAGACCGGGCTCGCCTACGAGCCGGTGCCGGTCGACACCCGCAAGGGCGACCAGCACAAGCCGGACTATCTGGCGATCAATCCCAACGCCAAGGTGCCGGCGATCGTCGACGGCGAGGCCACCGTCTTCGACTCCAACGCCATCCTGCTCTACCTCGCCGAGAAGACCGGCAAGTTCCTGCCGGGCAAGGGCGACAAGGCGCGCGGCGAGCTGTTGTCGTGGCTGTTCTTCGTGGCGAGCGGCGTCGGCCCCTTCGCCGGCCAGTCGGTGCATTTCCGCTCCTACGCGCCGGAGAAGATCGAATACGCCATGAACCGCTACGCCTACGAGGCGCAGCGCCATTTCGGCATCCTCGACGCCCGCCTGGTCAAGAGAAAATACGTGCTGGGCGACGCCTACACCATCGTCGACATGGCGGTGTGGGGCTGGGCGCGGCTGGTGCCGGCGGCGCTCGGCGAGCAGGCCTGGGCCAAATTCCCCAACCTCAAGCGCCTGGTCGACGAGATCAGCGCGCGGCCCGCCGCCAAGGCCGCGCTCGCCATCAAGGACAAGCACAAGCACGCCTTCAAGACCGAGTTCGACGACGAGGCGCGCAACGCCATGTTCAAGCACATGACGGTGAAGGTCGCCTGATGACCGTGAGCGAGCAGCATCGCGCGGGAACCGGCCGGCGCAGGCCGCCGCGCACCCCCAAGGGCCGTCAGGTCGATCCCGCCGCGCTCGACGAGGTGCGCGCGCTGCTCACCGACCGGCCGCGCAAGCGCGATCTCTTGATCGAGCACCTGCATCTCATCCAGGACCATTACGGCTACCTGTCCGCCGCGCATCTTGCCGCGCTGGCGGCCGAGATGAAGCTCGCGCTCACCGAGGTCTACGAGGTCGCGACCTTCTATTCGCACTTCGACGTGGTGAAGGACGGCGCGCCGCCGCCGCCCGTCACCGTGCGGGTCTGCGACTCGCTGTCCTGCGCCATGGCGGGCGCCGAGAAACTCATCAAGGACCTGCCGGGCAAACTGGGCAGAGACGTGCGCGTGGTGCGGGCGCCCTGCATGGGCGCCTGCGACCGCGCCCCGGTGGTCGCCGTCGGCCATCTACAGACCTTCAAGGCCGACGCCGGCAAGGTCGCCGCCGACGTCAAGGCGCACAGGCATGCGCAGGCCTGGACGCCGAAGACCGACTTCGCCGCCTATCAAAAAGCCGGCGGCTATGCGCTGCTGCGCGATTGCCTGGCCGGCAAGCGCACGCGCGACGATCTGATCAAGGTCGTCAGCGATGCCGGCCTGCGCGGCCTCGGCGGCGCCGGCTTCCCCACCGGGCGCAAGTGGCAGCTGGTGCGCGCCGAGCCGGCGCCGCGCCTGTTCGCGGTCAATGGCGACGAGGGCGAGCCCGGCACCTTCAAGGACCGCCATTACCTCGAGCGCGATCCGCACCGCTTCATCGAAGGCATGCTGATCGCGGCCTGGGTGGTGGAAGCGCCGGAGACCTACTTTTACATCCGCGACGAATATCCCGAATTGCGCCTGATGATCGCCGAGGAGTTCGACAAGGTCGAGAAGGCAGGCCTGTCGCCGCACACCAAGCTGCATCTGCGCCGCGGCGCCGGCGCCTATATCTGCGGCGAAGAGTCGGCCATGATCGAGTCGATCGAGGGCAAGCGCGGCCTGCCGCGCCACCGTCCGCCTTACGTCGCCCAGGTCGGCCTGTTCGGCCGCCCGACGCTCGAGCAGAACGTCGAGACGCTCTATTGGGTGCGCGACATCGTCGAGAAGGGCGCGGCCTGGATGACCGGGCAGGGGCGCCGCGAGCGCAAGGGCTTCCGCAGCTTCTCGGTGTCGGGCCGCGTCAAGAAGCCGGGCGTGGTGGTGGCGCCGGCCGGCGTCACGGCGCGCGAACTGATCGAGGAGTTCTGCGGCGGCATGCAGGATGGCCACGTTTTCAAGGGCTATCTGCCGGGCGGCGCGTCCGGCGGCATCCTGCCGGCCTCGATGGCGGACGAGCCGATGGACTTCGGAACCCTGGAGAAATTCGGCTGCTTTGTCGGGTCCCACGCCGTTGTCATTCTGTCCGACAAGGACGATATGAAGGCGGTGGCTCTCAACCTGATGAAATTCTTCGAGGACGAGAGTTGCGGCCAGTGCACGCCATGCCGCGCCGGCACCGAGAAGGCGGTCAAGCTGATGCAGCAGGGGCCGTGGGACACCGCGCTGCTCACCGAGCTGTCGGCGGCGATGCGCGACGCCTCAATCTGCGGCCTCGGCCAGGCGGCGCCCAATCCGCTGCTTTGCGTGCTAAAGTATTTTCCCGACGACCTGAAGAAGCCGTTGGGGAGTTGGGGTTGAGTGCCGTGCCGCAGGCACGGTGTAACCCCTCCCCCTTGTGGGGAGGGGTGGCGCCGAAGGCGGCAAGCGGCAAGGACGTGACACGATGAACAAGACACCAAAGCCTGTGAAATTCACGCTCGACGGCCGCGAGGTGACGGCGCAGCCGGGCGAGACCATCTGGCAGGTCGCCAAGCGCGAAGGCATCGACATCCCGCACTTGTGCTATTCGCCCGAGCCCGGCTACCGCGCCGACGGCAATTGCCGCGCCTGCATGGTGGAGATCGAGGGCGAGCGCGTGCTGGCGGCGAGCTGCATTCGCACGCCGAGCGAAGGCATGAAGGTGAAGGCCGCCTCCGACCGCGCCAGGACGGCGCGGCAGATGGTGTTCGAGCTGCTGATTGCCGACCAGCCCCAGCGCGACACCTCGCACGACCCGCAGTCCAAGTTCTGGGCCTGGGCCGAGCGCATGAACGTCGCGGTCAGCCGCTTCCCCAAGGACCAGCGCCCGGCGTCCGACCGCAGCCATCCGGCGATGGCGGTCAATCTCGACGCCTGCATCAGCTGCAATCTCTGCGTCCGCGCCTGCCGCGAGGTTCAGGTCAACGACGTCATTGGCATGGCCGGCCGCGGCCACGGCGAGAAGATCGTGTTCGACTTCGACGATCCGATGGGCGCCTCGACCTGTGTCGCCTGCGGCGAATGCGTGCAGGCCTGTCCGACCGGCGCGTTGATGCCGGCGACGCTGGTCAACAAGGACAATGTGCGCACCGAATTTCCCGACCGCACCGTCGACTCGGTCTGCCCCTATTGCGGCGTCGGCTGCCAGCTCACCTATCACATCAAGAACGACAAGCTGCTCTACGTCACCGGCAAGAACGGCCCGGCCAACCAGAACCGGCTCTGCGTCAAAGGCCGCTTCGGCTTCGACTATGTCAGCAATCCGCAGCGCCTGTTGAAGCCGATGATCCGCAAGGACGGCGTGCCCAAGGTGCCGCACGAGTTTATCGACCCGTCCAATCCGTGGACGCATTTCCGCGAGGCCACCTGGGACGAGGCGCTCGACCGCGCCGCCGCCGGCCTCAAGACCATCCGCGACCGCGACGGCGCCAAGGCGCTCGCCGGCTTCGGCTCGGCCAAGTGCTCGAACGAAGAGGCCTACCTGTTCCAGAAGCTGGTGCGCGCCGGCTTCGGCACCAACAATGTCGACCACTGCACGCGGCTGTGCCACGCCTCGTCGGTGGCGGCGCTCTTGGAAGGCGTCGGCTCGGGCGCGGTGTCGGCGACCTTCAACGAGTGCAAGAACTCCGACGTCATCATCGTCATCGGCGCCAATCCGACCGAGAACCACCCGGTCGCCGCCACCTTCTTCAAGCAGGCGGCCAAGCGCAACGCCAGGCTCATCGTCATGGATCCGCGCGGCCAGGCGCTCAAGCGCCACGCCTGGCGCATGCTGCAGTTCAAGAACGGCACCGACGTGGCGATGCTCAACGGCATCCTCAATACCATCGTCACCGAGAAGCTCTACGACGAGCAGTACATCCAGACCTATGTCGAGGGCTTCGACCAGTTCAAGGAAAGCATCAAGGACTTCATGCCGGAGGAAATGGCGCCGATCTGCGGCATTTCTGCCGACACGCTGCGCGAGGTGGCGCGCACCTTCGCCCGCGCCAAGGCGGCGATCATCTTCTGGGGCATGGGTGTGTCGCAGCACACCCACGGCACCGACAATGCGCGCTGCCTGATCGCGCTGTCGCTGATCACCGGCCAGATCGGCCGTCCCGGCACCGGCCTGCACCCCTTGCGCGGCCAGAACAACGTGCAGGGCGCCTCCGACGCCGGCCTGATCCCGATGTTCTTCCCCGACTACAAATCGGTCGAGGCGCCGGACATCCGCGCCAAGGTCGAGAGCGTCTGGGGCGCCAAGCTCGATCCGAAGAAGGGCTTGACCGTCGTCGAGATCATGGATGCGATCCACAACGACGTGATCAAGGGCATGTACATCCTCGGCGAAAATCCGGCGATGTCCGATCCCGACCTGAACCACGCGCGCGAGGCGCTGGCGCATCTCGAGCACCTGGTGGTGCAGGACCTCTTCCTCACCGAGACGGCCTGCTACGCCGACGTCATCCTGCCGGCCTCGGCCTGGCCGGAAAAGGACGGCACCGTCACCAACACCAACCGCCAGGTGCAGATGGGCCGCCAGGCGCTGCCGCTGCCGGGCGAGGCCAGGCACGACTGGTGGATCACGCAGGAGATCGCCAGGCGCATCGGGCTTGCCTGGAACTACACGCATCCGAGCGAGGTCTATGCCGAGATGGCCTCGCTGATGCCGTCGCTCGACAACATCCCGTGGCAGCGCGTGGCGCGCGAGGGCGCCGTCACCTATCCGGCGGACGCCATCGACAAGCCCGGCCGCGACGTCGTGTTCGACAAGGGCTTCCCGCGCCCCGGCGGCTTCGGCAGACTGGTCGCGGCCAAGCTCACCCCGCCCGACGAGACGCCGGATCACGACTATCCGTTCATCCTCACCACCGGCCGCCAGCTCGAGCACTGGCACACCGGCGCCATGACGCGCCGGGCGAGCGTGCTCGACGCCATCGAGCCGGCGGCGATCGCGGCGGTGTCGCGCGGCACGATTGCCAAGCTCGGCATCAAGCCGGGCGACATGATCCGCGTCACCACGCGGCGCGGCGAGGTCGAATTGGCCGCACGCCAGGACGACGCCATCCCCGACGGCGTGGTGTTCATTCCCTTCGCCTATGTCGAGGCGGCGGCGAACCTGCTGACCAATCCGAAGCTCGATCCGTTCGGCAAGATCCCGGAATTCAAATATTGCGCCGCGCGGGTCGAGCCGGCCGAGCGGCGCCAGGCGGCGGAGTAGGGCGACCGACGTCGCCGCCGCGGCGGCGACCCCGTCAACGCCGGCAGCAAGCCGAGGCCGGAATCAAGGCATGAAACTCGCAAGCCCACTCATCGCCGCCGCCCTGGCGCTCACGGCCGCGCCGGCGCCCGCCGACGACGGCATCCAGCCCGGGCTGTGGAAGATCACCAGCGCGGTGGTCAACAACGGCGCCGCCTCGCCGCCGCATGTCAGCACGCGCTGCCTCAGCGCCGCGCAGGCCGCCGACCTCGCCGACACCTTCTCGCCGCGCTTCGGCGGCATCAACACCGAATGCGCGCGCACCCAGTACGACCGATCGGGGCAGACGCTGAGCTGGCGGCTGGAATGCCGCGGCCAGTTCAACATGGACTCCGCGGCCGAATTCACATTCGTCAGCCCGCTGCGTTACACGGCACGGATCGCCAGCAAAGGCTGGATCGGCGACCAGCAGGTCGTCGACACCAAGGTCGCGCTCGAGGGCGAGTTCGTCGGCGCCTGCCCATAAAGCGATGGCCGGGCTCGCCCCGGCCATCGGTCATGCTGGATCGGCGCGCAGCGTTTGGCGCGTCAGTTCACCGTGACGCCGCTCGCCTTGATCGGCGCCGCCCATTTCTCGATCTCGCTCCTGACGAACTGGCCGAGATATTGCGGCGAGGTGCGGTCGGGCGTCACCAGCTGGGCGCCGAGGCTCTCGAGGCGCTCGCGCACCGCCGGCGTCTTGATCGTCTCGACGATGGCGTCGTTGAGCTTCTTCACCACCGCCTCCGGCGCGCCCTTCGGCAGGAACACCGCGTTCCAGGTATAGGCCTGGACGTCGAGGCCCTGCTCGGCCGCGGTCGGCACGTTCGGCTCGACCGGCGAGCGCGTCTTTGTCATGATCGCCAGCGCCTTGACGTTGCCGCCGTCGATCTGCGCCTTGGCGGTCGAGATGATCTCGCACAGATAGTCGATGCGTCCGGCGACGAGGTCCTGCATCGCCGGGCCGGTGCCCTTGTAGGGCACGTGCACGATGTTGACGCCCATCGCGCTGTTGAGCACGACGCAGCCGAGGTGCGTCGCCGAGCCGGCGCCGGCCGAACCGAACTGCATCTTGCTCTGGTTGGCCTTGGCATAGGCGACGAATTCCTGGAGGTTGCTCGCCGGCAGGTCCTTGCGCACGATCAGCACGATCGGCACTTCGGCGATCAGGCCGACCGGCGTGAAATCGGTCGCCGCGTTGTAGGCGGGGTGGGCGTAGAGCGTCTGGTTCTGCGCGTGGGTGCCGACGGTGCCGAGCACGAAGCTGTAGCCGTCGGGCCTCGCCTCGGCGACGCGCTTGACACCGGTCATGCCGCCGGCGCCGCCGATGTTCTCGACCAGCACGGTCTGCTTGAGGATCTCGCCCATGCGCTGGGCGACGACGCGGCCGAGCACGTCGGTCGGGCCGCCGGCGGCGAAGGGGATGACCATGGTCATCGGCTTATTGGGAAAGTCCTGCGCCGCCGCCGGAGCGCCCAGCGCCACAATCGCGGCAATGACGGCCGCGTGAAGTGTCTTCATATGCAATCCTCCTTTGCCTCAATCGGCTACACGGATGCGCCGGGTTACCGTATCGTCGGCACCGCCGGAAGGGAGCACACCGAATGACAGGGCTGCAACGGCCGCACAGGCGGGTCGCCATCGCCGGGCTCGGCCCGATTGGGCTCAAGGTCGCCGCGGCGCTCGATCGCGGCATCGACGGGCTTACGCTGGCCGCGGTCGCGGTCGGCGATCCGGCCAAGCCGCGGCCGGAACTCGACCGGCTCGCGCGCCGGCCGCCGATCCTGCCGCTCGCCGAGCTCGCCGCCGCCGCCGACATCGTCATCGAATGCGCGCCGGCCGCGGTGCTGCGCGATATCGTCGCGCCCTTCGTCGAACGGGGCAAGACCGCGGTGGTGCTCTCGGCCGGCGCCCTGCTCGAGCAATGGGATCTGGTGGAGACCGCGCGGGCGAGCGGCGGCCAGATCGTGGTGCCGACCGGGGCGCTGATCGGGCTCGACGCCGTCACCGCGGCGGCCGAAGGCACCATCCGCTCGGTGCGCATGGTGACGCGCAAGCCGGTCAAGGGCCTGCTCGGCGCGCCCTACGTCGTCGCCAACGCCATCGACCTCGAAGGCCTGCGCCAGCCGCGCAAGATCTTCGAGGGCACGGCGCGCGAGGGCGCCCGCGGCTTTCCGGCCAACGTCAACGTCGCGGCGGCGTTGTCACTGGCCGGCTTCGGGCCCGACCGCACCACGCTCGAGATCTGGGCCGATCCCGGTCTCGACCGCAACCTGCACAGCATCGAGGTCGACGCCGACTCGGCGCGCTTCTCGATGTCGATCGCCAACGTGCCGAGCGAGAACCCCAAGACCGGCCGCATCACCGCGCTGTCGGTGATCGCCTGCCTGCGCAAGCTCAACGCGCCGCTGCGGGTGGGGACGTGACGGGCTTGCGCGGCTCTTGACCTTGCCGCCGGCGCCTTCCTACTCTGCGGCCATGGCACGCAAGACCGAGTCGATCGAGCTCGACCGCGCGACCGCGTCGGCGTTGAAGGCGCGCGCGGCCGAACGCGGCGTCAGCGTGTCGCAACTCGTGTCCGAGCTGGTCCCGCTGGCGGTCGACGACAAAACCATCGCCGAACTCGACCGCCGCTGGGCCGCGGCGACAAAAGCCGGCGCGACCGTGCCGCAGGCCGAGGTCGAGCGCTGGCTGCGGACATGGGGCACGCCGGAATTCCGGCCCTGGCCCGGAAAATGACCCTGTCCTGGGTCGGCCGACGCCGTTGCCGACCTCACCCGGTTTGCCGATTTTCTTCACCGCGATCATCCGGCGCTGGCAAAGATCGTGGCGCACGAAATCGTGGAAAAGACACGCATCCTTTCCGAACAGCCGCTGCTCGGCCACCCGATCGCTGGCCGTGAAGATTATCGTCAGATCGTTCTACGGGTGCTTAACGCGGCCTATGTCCTGCAATATCGCGTCGAAGACGACCGGTTGGTGATCTTGCGCGTCTATCATGGCCGCGAGGCGCGCGACTGAAGCGCCGCCGAGATTCATTTCGATAGGACTATATTAACAGTCGCTCTCCCGCCGCGCCCGGGCGCAGCGAGGCCGCGCTCAAGCGGGGCGCGCTCCTCGCCGGGCGGAGAGGGGCTTGCCTGAATCCTGCCGCTAAGGCTTGCTGACATCGCGGCATCGGACAACCTCGGGGGACTGCCATGAGATCGCTCGCTGTGCTGGCCTGCCTCGGTGTGCTGCTCGGTTCAGCGGCGAGCGCCGCGGCCAAGCCCGCCTACGTGCTGTCGACCGTCAACCTGCGCGCCGCGCCCGGCACCACCAACGAGATCGTCGCCAAGATTCCGGGCGGCAGCCTGGTCGACGCCGGCGATTGCACCGGCGGCTGGTGCGCCGTCACCTGGCAGGACAAGCGCGGCTTCGCGATCCAGACCTCGCTCGATCTCTCCGGCCGCGTGCCGCAGTGCGGCGCCGCCATGCCGCGCGGGCCGGCGGTGGTCGAGGAAGGCGGCCCGGTCTACTACGAGGAGTCGCCGGCTTATTATTACTATCGCGGCCCCTACTACCGGCCCTACGGCTATTACGGCTACTACCGGCCCTATTACGGCTACCGGCGCTGGCGCTACTGGTGAGCCTGGGTGCGGGCATGGCCTAAGCGAGGGGCGTGGCGATGAAACTCCTTGCGGCCCTGCGGCGCCTGTTTGCGGTCTCCTGGCTGATCGCCGCGCCGCTGATCCTCATCGGCCTGTTCATTGGCGTGCCGCTGCTGCTCGCCATCATCGGCGCGATCATCGGCCGCCTGTTCGGCCCTGAGGCGGCCGAGGCCTTCGCCGAGCTCTGGTTCGGCGCCATGATGTGGGCCGGCGAGATCGTGCTGCTGCTCGCGCCGGCGGTCGTGATCGTCTACCTGGGCGTCCGCATCGTGCGCCGGCGCGCCGCGAAAAAAGCCCCCTGAGGGCTGTGAAGCCGCGGCGCCGTACGGCTACAATGCAACCGGGGCGGCATGATCTCGGGAGGGATGCCGTGCGAAACGCTATCCTTGGGGTGGTCCTGATCGGCGCAATCGGCCTCTGCACCGCGCCGTGCCGGGCGGCCGATGTGACGCTGCGCAAGATTTCGGTCGAGGAGATGAAAAGCGCCTGCGCCAAGGTCGGCGGCAAGTTTTCCCAGGATGCCGGCGGCTATGACTGCGGCACCGATTGCCACGGCGCGCCCGGCACCGACTGCATCGTCGGCTGCAAGGGCGACCAGAAATGCGTGGCCCAGGTCCCCGGCGCCAGACGGCCGCGCGATATCGAGAGCGCGCTGCGCGCCCCGCCGGGCACGCCGCGGTGAGGCGGGGCCGGCCGGTCGCAACATCGTTGAGGAATCTTGCGTGAAACGACCGGTCAAGGCCAAGCGCGTCCATCCGCTACAACGCTTCGCCCGCGAGGAATGGTTCCTCGGCGTCAGCCTCGCCACCGTCGCTATCTTCGCCGGCCTCGGCGAACAGATCTTGGAGCGGCTCGACCACCCGCTCTGGCTGGCGCTGATCTTCGCCTGGCTGTTCGCCGCCGTCGCCGGCTCGGCGCTTGCCGTGGCGCGGCACGCCGACCATCTCGCCGAGCTCCTGGGCGAGCCCTACGGCACCTTGCTGCTCACCTTGTGCGTCACCTTCATCGAGGTCGTCGCCATTTCCGCGGTGATGCTGCATGGCGACAACAACCCGACGCTGGTGCGCGACACCTTGTTCGCCATCGTCATGATCATCCTCGGCGGCATGGTCGGCGTGTCGCTGCTCGCCGGCGGCGCCCGCCATCGCGAGCAGCAGTACAATTTGCAGGGCGCCAATGCCTATCTCAGCGTCATCATCCCGCTGGCGCTGTTCACGCTCAGCTTGCCGAACGCCACCGTCACCACGCCGGGGCCGACGCTGTCGCTGCTGCAACAGGCCTTCCTGGTGGTGGTGTCGGTCGGGCTCTACCTCGCCTTCCTCGCCATCCAGACCGGGCGCCACCGCGGCTATTTCACCTCGGGTGAAGAGGACGGCCACGCGGCGGCGCCGGCGGCGCGCGGCGGCCGCGAGATGTGGCGGCACAGCCTGCTGCTCGTCGCCTATATCGTCCCGGTGGTGTTCCTGGCCGAGCAATTGGCTTCGCCCATCGACTACCTCATCGAAACGCTGCACGCGCCGGCCGCGCTCGGCGGCGTCATCATCGCCATGCTGGTGGCGACGCCGGAGGCGATCGGCGCCACCCGCGCCGCCGTCGCCAACAGGATGCAGCGCTCGGTCAATATCTTCCTCGGCTCGGTGCTCTCGACCATCGGACTCAGCGTGCCGGTGATGCTGGCGATCAGCTACCTGACCAATCACGACGTCCATCTCGGCCTCGACAGCGCCAACAATCTGCTGCTGGCGGTGACGCTCGCCGTCAGCGTCGTCACCTTCGCCAGCGGCCGCACCAATATCCTGCAAGGCGCGGTGCACGTCGTGCTGTTTGCCGCCTATGTGATGCTGATTTTCGAGGCGTGACGTCAGTGCAGCGTGCGCTGCCCGCCGATGAGCCGCATGTCCTTTTGTCCGATCCACTCGTCGCGCATGGCCTGCGACGCCGCCAGCGCCGCCTCGAGCTCGCTCCAGGTGGTCGAATTCGAGCCGAGCAGCACGATGCCGCCAATCGCCGCCGCCAGCGCGCCGAACGTCAGGCTCGGCAGATAAGGCACGAGCCACAGCAGCGTCAGCAAGAGCCAGACGCCGCCGGCGGCGATCAGCAGCTTGGCGGCAAACGACAGCTTGCGGCAGCGCGCGACCTGCTCGTGCAGCTGCTCGATGCGCTCCTCGATGCGCGCGATGTCGTCGCTGGAAACGTCGCCGTCCATAAGACGAAGGGTAGCGCGCAGGCTGCCGGCTTGCGAGCTAGGCCTGTTCGCCGACGCCCCACCACAGCCCGAGCCCGACCTTGACCGCCAGATAGACGATCACCGCGATCGGGATCGCCACATAGAGCTCGAGGTCGAGGCCCTGCTGCAGACCGAACAGCGTCGCCGCGCCGGCCAGCACCGACAGGATCCGGCCGATGCGCTGCTTGGTCATTGCCCGCGTCAGTGCTTGGTCTTGGAGGCGTCGGTGCCGCGCATGTCGGCCCAGGGGTCGGCCTTGCCCGGGCGCGTCAGCGCGCTGCGCGTGGCGTCGAGCGTCTTCTGATAGGCGCGCTCGGCCTGCTCGTTTTCCTTTTTGATCGTTTCGCGCGTCTTCACGTAGGGATTTTCTTCATTTTCGGCGGCATAGGCCGGACCGGCCAAGAGCGCGAGTCCGACCAAGACAAGTGCGATGCGTTTCATGATGCTTTCCCCCGGCATCGGCGGCCTTTGCCGCCCAGGTTAGCACGCCGCCGCAAGCCTGCTCAATGCAACGAAATCGTGGCCTAAATTGGCCTTCGCGCCCGCCGCCGACTTGCGCTATAGCATCGGCCTCACGGCGGTTTTTTTCGGAGCGAAGGCCAAGCCCAATGACACTGGCGCACGAGCAGACGCCCCGCGGCGCTGTCCTTCCCCGCCACGACTGGACGCGCGCCGAGGTCGCGGCGCTTTTCGCGCTGCCGTTCCCCGAGCTGGTGGTCCGGGCGGCGCTGGTGCACCGCGAAAACTTCGATCCTTGCGAGGTGCAGATCTCCACGCTGCTGTCGATCAAGACCGGCGGCTGCCCGGAGGACTGCGCCTATTGCCCGCAGTCGGCGAAATACGACACCGGCCTGCGCGCCGAAAAGCTGATGAGCCTCGAGGCCGTGCTGGCCGAGGCCAAAGCCGCCAAGGGCGCCGGCGCCCAGCGCTTCTGCATGGGCGCGGCCTGGCGCGAGCCCAAGGACCGCGATCTCGAACAGGTCTGCGCCATGGTCGAGGGCGTCAAGGCGCTCGGCCTTGAGACCTGCGTCACCCTCGGCATGCTGACAGAGCCGCAGGCGCGGCGGCTCAAGCGCGCCGGCCTCGATTACTACAACCACAACCTCGACACCTCGCCGGACTATTACGGCGCCATCATCACCACGCGCACCTACCAGGACCGCCTCGATACGCTGGAGCACGTCCGCGCCGCCGGCATCAACGTCTGCTGCGGCGGCATCGTCGGCATGGGCGAGGGGCTTGCCGACCGCGCCGGCATGATCGCGGCGCTGGCGAGCCTGCCGCGGCATCCGGAAAGCGTGCCGATCAACATGCTGGTCAGGGTCGAGGGCACGCCGCTGGCGCACGAGCCGCCGCTCGATCCGCTCGATTTCGTGCGCACCATCGCGGTTGCGCGCATCTGCATGCCGGGCTCGGTGGTGCGCCTCTCCGCCGGGCGCGAGGACATGAGCGAGGAGGCCCAGGCGCTGTGCTTCCTTGCCGGCGCCAATTCGATCTTCTACGGGCCGAAGCTCTTGACCACGCCCAATCCGGCGCGCGACCGCGACATGGCCCTGCTCGGCAAGCTCGGCTTGCGGCCGATGGACTAGAGGCTGCGCACCAGCGCCAGGCCTGCGAACAAGCCGCCGATCGACAGCACCGCCGACAGCAGCACGTAAAGCGCGGCAAGGCCGATCTCGCCGCGCTCGTAGAGCAGCGCGACGTCGAGCGAAAAGGTCGAAAAGGTGGTGTAGCCGCCGAGGATGCCGGTGGTGAGGAACAGCTGCCAGTGCTGGGGAATGCCGCTCTTGAAGGCGAAATAGGCGACCAGCAGCCCCATGACCAGCGAGCCGCTGACGTTCTCCCACAGCGTCGCATAGGGGAAGGCGGTGCCGATGAGGCGGGCGAAAGCGAGGTTGAAGCCGTGGCGCAACGCCGCGCCGAGGCCGCCGCCGACGAACACGATCAGGAAACCCATCGCTCGTTCCCCTCAGGTTTCAGGGCAATGAAAAACCGCCCTGCGGCGGACGGAGTCCTACCGGTGCTGCACACGGTAGGAGTCATCAGCCCTGCGGGCGGTTGTCGGGGGACCCCATCCCCGTCGCGGCGCAAACTATCGGCCGTGCATGGCAGGGTCAATGGGGACGCGGCAGACAAGCCGCCTGCGCTCGACTAAGGTGCGCGCCGCTTGACCGATTCCGCTCCCGCAAAACCGCGCCGCCGCGCCTTCGACTGGTCGACTGCAATTATTGCCGCTGTGGCATTTGCAGCCGCGGCTGCCGTCTACTGGCGCGACGGCCCCACCCATTTTCTCGACGTGCTGGGCGGCGACCTGGCGCTGTTTGCGGAAATGCTGCCGAAGGTGCTGGCCGGCTGCCTGATCGGCGCTCTGGTCACCATGATCCTGCCGCGCGAATTGGTGGCGCGCTGGGTCGGCCATGAGTCGGGACTGACCGGACTATTGATCGCGTCGTTTTTCGGCTTCCTGCTGCCCGGCGGGCCGATCACGATCTATCCGGTGGCCGGCGCCTTTCTCGTCATGGGCGCCGACGCGGGCGCGGTCTGCGCCTTCATCGTCAGCTGGACGCTGCTCGGCTATACGCGGGCACTGGTCTGGGAATTGCCGTTCTTCGGCGCGCACTTTGTCATCTGGCGCATCCTCGGCGCGCTGCCGCTGCCGATCATCGCCGGGCTTCTGGCGCGCATCGCGGTGCAGGCCGGATTTCACTACGAGCGCGGCAAATGACGCTCGCCGTCAATATCCTGCTCTGGCTGGTGGTGGCGGCGCTGGCGTTTTTCACGTCGCTGCGCGGGCGGGTGCTGCTCGACACGGGCGTGCGCGCGGGCCTCGGCGAGTTCATCCGTCTGCTGCCGCGCATCGGCGCCGGCGTGATCGGCGCCGGCTTCATTGCCGAAATCATGCCGAAGGCGCTGGTCGCCTCGTGGATCGGGCCCGAGTCGGGCGTGCTCGGCATCGTGATCGCGACGCTCGGCGGCGCGCTGACGCCCGGCGGGCCGGTCGTGGGCTTTTCGATCGGCGCCGCCGCGCTCAAGAGCGGCGCCGGCGCGCCGCAGGTCATCGCCTATTCAACCGCCTGGGCGCTCTACGCCATCCATCGGTTGGTGATTTGGGAGGTGCCGCTGATGCCGGCGCGCGTGGTGTGGCTGCGCGCGGCGGTATCGCTGCCGCTGCCGTTCATTGCCGCCGCGATCGCGGTATTGCTGGCGCAGCCTTGAGGCAGGCGAAGGCGGCGCAAAAAACAACCCCGCCGGAGCGGCGGGGTTGTATTAGCTTGAGGCGCTGCGGTCACTCCGGCTTGGTGCACTGGAAGGACGCGATCTTCTTGCTCCATTCGGGCGCAAGCTTGGCGTAGCTTCCCGGCTTGAGCCGCATGGCGGTGCCGCCATAGTCGTCATCGGTGTAGAAATCCCAGGTGCCGGTTTTGACCTGCAGCGAGGCGATTTCATACTTCCAGCCGACTTCGCCAAGGCGCGGCTGATCTTCGTTGGTCGGCGCCGACTCGCCCTTCAAGCCCGGCTCAGCAAAGACCACGACCTCGCACTGGCCGCGGTTTTGCGCCGCTGCCGCCGCTGCTGCCGCGTCGGCCGACGTGTTGCCGGCCGAGGCGAGGTTGGTGTTAGCCGCGTTGCCGGCGCCGCCGGCGCCGCTGCCGTCGGCAGTGCCGTTGCCGCCGCCCGCGCCGCCGCCACCAGCGCCGCCAGCGCCACCGTCGCCGGGGCCGCCGCCGGCCGCCGGGCCGGTGCCACCACCGCCACCGCCGCCCAGGCCGCCGCCACCAGTGCCGCCGCCGTTGCCGCCGCCGCCGAGGTTGCCGATGTTGACGCCCGGATCGGTGCCGTTGCCTTCACCGCCGCCATTGTCGATGACGACCGGGCCGTTATCGATGACCGTGACCCTGGGCGGGCAATAGGCGACGCATTGCAGATCCTCGCCGCCGTCGACCAGCGCCACGGGCTGCCACCTCAGGCGGCAGCCCTGTTCGGTGAAGCCGGCGCAGTAGGGCCCGCCGAGGGGCACATAGCCGATCGGCGTGAAGGCCTCGGTGCCGATGTAGATGGCCGGCAGCGTCGCCAAGGCGACGAAGGTCACCCAGCTGGCGCCGTTCCAATATTTGTTCGGCCCGGTGTGGATGACGACGACCTTCTTGCCGAATTTGTTGACGTAGGTCTTGGACTTCGGCGTCATGCCGATCTTGCCCGGTCCCTTGCCCATCTTGTGATGAAGCGTGCCGGGCCCGGATTTCAACTTGGCCGTCGTGGTCGACGTCATTTTCGTCGTGGTGGTGGTCGTCGTGTGCTTGAGCACGTTCTTTTTGGCGTTGACGGTATGCGTCTTGGTCTTGGTCACGGTCTTGTGCGTCGTCACCTTGGCCTTGTGAGCGACCCGGGCCTTGTGAGCGACGTTGACCTTATGCGCGGTCGTGGTCTTGTGCGTCGTCTGCTTCTGCCCCTGCTTTTTCGCAGCGGAGAATTCCGTCGTGACTTGCGAAGACCCCTGCTCGATCGCGAAGGCCGGCGCATTCAGCGCGATGATCGCGGCAAGGACGAAAGTAGGCACAATAAGGCTGGGCTTTTGGCGCATGACTTCCCCCCTGATGGCTGTCGCCAGTCCAAAGTCACTCTGGCGAGCTTGATGAAGCCCCCCTGTGGCGTCAAGCGCGCACCTCACATAAAGCGGAAATAAAGCGGCGCCGCCGCTTTTCCGCTAACCGTCAGGAATCGTTGAGTGTTCGCCGCGATTCCGTGGTGATGGAGGCGGCCAGGCACAATTCGATCTTGCCAATTATTGTGGCGTCGCGGCCGGCTTTGTCGTTCGACAGCGTCAGCGCCGGCTCACGGCAAGCGCCGCGAAGTAGCCGGCGGCGCTCAACACGGCGATGCAGAAGCTGACCGGCCAGTCGCTGTAAAACGCCAGCGTCAGCCCAAGCCAGGCTTCGCCGAGCGCAAAACCGGCCGACAGCACGAGCCCGCTCCACAGGCCGCCGGCGACACGCTGGGCGGCGGCGGGCGGTCCGACCATCAGTGTGAAGACCAACAGCACGCCGACGATCTGCGCGCATTCCGACACCGCCAGCGCCACCACGGCAAGGAAGGCGGTCGAGACGAAGCGCAGCGGCACGCCTTTGGCCTCGGCGAGCTCGGGCTGCAGGCTGGCAAAGATCAAAGGCCGCATGATCGCGCCAAGCCCCGCGAGCGTGACGATGCCGAGCAGGCCGAGCGTGGCGATGGTGGCGCGGTCGACCGCGAGCACGTTGCCGAACAACAACGCGGTCGCCTGGGTCGCGAACGACGTGTAGTAGTGCAGGAACAAGAGGCCGAAGCCGAGCGCCAGCGCCAGCACGATGCCGATGGCGACGTCGCGGTTGCTGATGCGCTCGCCGAGCAGTCCCATGCCGACGCCGGCGGCGAGCGTGAAGCCGACGAGGCCCCAGAGCGGCGCCAGGCCGATGAGGCCGGCGCCGGTCGCGCCGGCAAAGCCGATATGGGAGAGCGCGTGACCGGCGAAGGTCTGCCCCCGCATCACCAGGAAGAAGCCGACCAGCCCCGACACCGCCGCGGCGATGCCGGCGGCGGCGAAGGCGTTGATCATGAAGTCGTACTGGAACATGTCAGTGATGCTGATGGCCGTGGTCGTGACCATGGTCGTGCTGGTGGGCGCCGAAATCGATTTCGCGGCCGCGCGACAGCACGAAGATGCGGCCCGCGGTGCGCACCACTTCGATGTCGGTGCCATAGAGCCGCGACAGCACGGGGGCGGTGATGACCTCCTCGACGGTGCCGAGCGCCGCCTGCCCGTTGCCGAGATAGAGCACGCGGTCGAGCGTGCCGAGCAGCTGATTGAGTTCGTGCGCGGAAAACAGCACGGTGATGCCGTGCTGGCGGCAGGCGCGGCGGACCACGTCGATCGCAATCTCCTGGTGGCGGGCGTCGAGGCTGATCAGCGGCTCATCGAGCAGCAGCAACTTCGGCTCGCCGATCAGCGCCTGCGCCAGCAACAGCCGCTGCCGCTCGCCGCCGGACATTGCCGACAGCGGCCGCCGGGCGAGATCGCCGGCGCCGACCAGCGCCAGCGTCTCGTCGATCATGGCGCGGTCGGCGCGCCCAAGCTGCGGCAGGCCCCACCGCTCGCCATTGACCGAGGAGGCGATGAAATCGCGCCCGCGCAGCCGCAGGTCGGGCAGCACCGTACGCACCTGCGGCAGATAGCCGATCGCCGCATTGCCGCGCTCCGGCATCTTGCCAAGGACGCGCAAGCTGCCGGCGGTGGGCGCCATGAGGCCGAGGATGGCGCGCATCAGCGTGGTCTTGCCGGCGCCGTTGGGACCGAGCACGCCGATGAATTCACCCTGGCGGATGGCAAAGCTCGCATCGACGAGCACGTCGTGGCCGCCGATGCCGAGGGTGACGTGGTCGAATTCGACGGCGTTCACGAATTCGGCCCCGCCAGCGCCTTTTCGGTATCGCCGAGCTCGCCCAGCAGCCAGTCCTGGTAGGACAGGCCGGGCGGCGCCAGTTCGGTGACGCCGACCACCGGAATCTTGCCGGCACGGGCAAGCTCGAGCAGATGCTGCACGATCTTGCCGGACGCCTGCTTGTTGTAGAACAGCACGCGCACGCGGTGCTCTTTCAGGTCGCGCTCGAACGCGGCGACGTCGCGAGCGGCGGGCTCGGTGCCGTTCATGACCGAGAGCTGGAACTTCTCGTTGCGCATGGTCAGGCCGAGCGCCGCCGCCATATAGCCGAATACCGGTTCGCTGGCGGTCACCGCTGTGCCCGCGTATTTCCGGCGCAAGGCCGCGATCCTGCCGTCGATCGGCTTGAGCGAGGCCAGAAAGACCTCGAGCCGCGCCCGATAGTCGGCGGCATGGGTCGGATCGGCCGCGGCGAGCGCGCCGGCGATTGCCCGTGCCACCGCCGGCATGGCGGCAGGGTCGTACCAGAGGTGGGGATTGTCGCCCGCTTTCCTGCCGAGGAGATCGGCGGCGGCGAGGACCGTGCGGCCGGGCCTCGGCGCCGCCGCCAGAAGCTTCGGCATCCAGGCGTCGTAGTCGGCGCCGTTGTAGATGACGATCTGCGTCTCGGCGAGATCGCGCAGCAAGGCCGGCGTGGTCTCGAACAGATGCGGGTCCTGATCGGGATTGTTGAGCACATCGACGACAGCCACCTGAGCGCCACCGATCTGCCGCGCCACGTCGCCGTAGACATTCTCCGCCGCCACGAGCTTGAGCGGGCCGGCGCCCGCGGCGGGCGTCAGGCTCAGCAACAGCAGCAAGGCGAGCGCGGCCTTTTTCACCAAACCATCCGATGTCGGTGCAGAACTGTAATACTATAACATTTCAGTCTTGCTGCCAAGCGCCGGCCCGGCCGCGGTCCGGCTGTGAAAAAATCGAGATTTCTGTGACTTGCGTCACAGCCGGTCTGTCCTTGCCGCTCTAGTTTGTTGTTAAAGGCTGCGCCTTGCGTGCGGCACTTGTTGTCTGGGAGGCCAATAGTGCGTGTGTTCTGCTTGATCGTATTGTGTGCCGCCTTGTCGCTGCGCATCGTGGCGTTTGCGCTGGAAAGCAGCGGTGCCGAGGCCGCGACGCCGGCTCAGACCGTCTCCACCACCGCGCGCTGACCGCGCGCTTCAGCCGTCCGCTCCCGTCGGCGGCGCTCCTACCGTCCATCAAATCAGTTGGCGCCGATGCGGAACGCAGGGCGCACGCGCGACGTTGCCCGCGAGGCTGGGGGACGGAAACCAAGGGAGCACACGATGCGTCAGATTCTTGCGCTTGCCACCGTGCTATCGGCTATCGCCATGGCCGTCCCCGCCGCGTCAGCGGCCGGCAGCGGTAAATTCTGCCTCACCGGCCCGGGAAGCACGCAGAACTGCAACTATCAGACCATGGCCGCCTGCGAGAAGGCCAAGAAGGGCACGCAGACCTGCGAAGCCAATCCCGCCGCCACGACCGGGGCAGGCAGCACCAGCGGCAGCAGCCGCGGCACCACCGCGCCGATCGGCGGCAGCGGCATGAAGTAGCGGCCTACCGTTGGGCGCCTTGAAAATGCGACAGGCGCCTATCGGGCGCCTGTCGCAGCGTCTGCCGTTTTGCGGCTTGAATTCAGCGGATCTTGCCGGTCAGCGCAGCCTGCGCAACGTCGCCCCGCTCGAGGCCCAATTTGGCCAGTTCGGGCTTGGACTTGCGCGACAGTGCATGATAGCGGCGCTCGATTTCCAGGCCTTCGCGAGCCCCTGCCAGGAACTCGGCGAAGAACGTCGTCGGCACGAAACTGGCGCGCTCGCGTTCGCGACGGACGGTGCCGGCAGTCAGGCTAAACGCGGTCATTGTCATTCCCCTTGTCTGAAGTCCCAAGAGCACCCGGCTCGTTTGATGATGCAAACATAGGCGCGCCCCCGGATTGCGGCTGTGTTGTGCATCACAGCAATGACGATTTTCGGTAAGGTACTGGGAAATCGGCAGATTTTTACCAAGGCGGCAGTGAACAAGGCGCCCGCCAGTGAAACAGTTCACACCCTGGGCGGTACTCTGCGCCCGCAGCCAGGACCCCTGAATGTGCCGGAATGACCGGAATTGCCGGAACGCGAAACGCTGCCGCCGCTCGACCAACAGCGAGTGCCGAGCAGGCGCGCTATGGCTACCGTCTAATAATCAAGGACGAGCCGCAGCAGGCTTAGAAGCGCCGGCTGACCTGCGCGTCGCGGCGCGCCCGGCGCACTTCGCCGTCGAGCCGTTTGAGCTCGCGGGCCAATTCGGCGAGCGCCCTGACGAGGCTCGCATTGATGTCCTGCTGGGAGTGCTGCTCCCGTGCGGTGCGGATGAGATTTTCGGCGATCGTCAGTGACATGACCAGCCCAACTGTCTGAACCGGCGGGATCATGCGCAGAACCCATGAATTATCGTGCAAAATGAGACCTAAAATTGTAGCGAATTCCTTCAGCCGCCTTCAGCATGACAGCGCCGCCGCGACCGGCTGGCGACGGCCGCCAAAAAAGGTCATGATCCGGGCAAATCGCCTGAATCGGGCTGCCCGGTCGACGAAATTGCCCTGATTGCGGAGCTTGGACCATGCCGCTTTTTCGTTTTCTGCTTGCCGCCGCCGTGCTGATCGTGCTGGCGGCGCCGCGCGCCTACGCCCAGATCGGCGGCGACGGCGATCGCCCCGGCTACGTGCCCAATGCCGAGGAGGAACAGCTCGATCCGAAATGGGAAAAGACGGTGGTGTTCTATCGCACCGCCGAAGCGCCCGGCACCATCATCGTCAACACCAACGAGCGCTATCTCTATTTGGTGATCGGTAACGGCCGCGCGCTGCGCTACGGCATCGGCGTCGGCCGCGACGGCTTCCAGTGGCAGGGCCTCGTCAAGATCACCAAGAAGCAGGAATGGCCGGACTGGACGCCGCCGCCTGAAATGATCCAGCGCCAGCCTTATCTGCCGCGCTGGATGGCCGGCGGTCCCGGCAATCCGCTCGGCGCGCGCGCGCTCTATCTCGGCACCACGGTCTATCGCATCCACGGCACCAACATGCCGCAGACCATCGGCACCAAGGTGTCGTCCGGCTGCTTCCGCCTGACCAATCCCGACGTCAGCGATCTCTATGCCCGCGTGCCGATCGGCACCAAGGTCATCATCCTGCAGGGACCGCAGGTCTAGCCATGGCGCGGCGGCGTGGGGCGTTCCTGGGCTGGAATTTCCGCACCGGTCTGTTGATCGGCTGCGCCATCGCGGTCGCCGTCACCGCCGCGGCGATCACCTATGTGCGCTACGACACCCGGACGCTCAAGCGCACCGAGCGGCGCGGCGCCGTCTATTGCGGCGTCAACACCGGGCTGCCCGGCTTCTCGGCGCAGAACGCGCAAGGGCAATGGTCGGGCTTCGACGTCGATTTCTGCCGCGCCATCGCGGCGGCGATCTTCGACGATCCGGCCAAGGTCGAATTCGTGCCGCTCGACGCCAAGGAACGCTTCGAGGAGCTCGCCAGGCGCAAGGTCGACGTGCTGGCGCGCAACTCGACCTGGACCATGTCGCGCGAGACGCAATACGCGCTGCATTTTGCCGGCGTGTCCTATTACGACGGCCAGGGCTTCATGGTGCCGCGGGCGCGCAACAAGACCTCGGCGCTCGAGCTCGACGGCTCGACGGTCTGCGTGCAGAGCCAGACCACGACGGTGGTCAACCTGCCCGACTATTTCCGCGCCAATCACATGACCTACACGGAAAAGCGCTTCCGCACGGTCGAGGACACGGTCGGCGCCTATGCCGCGGGCCAGTGCGACACGCTCACCGCCGACGTATCGCAGCTCTACGCGCTGCGGCTGAAGCTGCCGAAGCCGGCCGACCACGTCATCCTCGCCGACGTCATCTCCAAGGAGCCGCTCGGGCCGGTGGTGCGCCAGCGCGACGACCAATGGCTGTTGATCGTGAAGTGGACGCTGTTTGCCATGATCGACGCCGAGGAGCTCGGCATCACCTCGAAGAACATCGACGACGCGCTGAAGTCCAAGAAGCCCGAGGTGATGCGCTTCGTCGGCAATGACGGCGACTACGGCGCCGATATCGGCCTGCCCAAGGACTGGGCGCTGCGCATCATCCGCCGCGTCGGCAATTACGGCGAGGTCTACGAGCGCAATGTCGGCACCGGCTCGCCGCTCGGCATCCCGCGCGGCCTCAACCAGATCTGGAACGCCGGCGGCATTCTCTACGCGCCGCCGATCAGGTAGCGGGGCTTTCCCGCCGCCCGGCGCGGCTTATATAGGGGCAAACCGGGGGAACCTCCGCCATGTCATCGTTGAAGACCCGTCTGCGCGGCTTCGCCGCCGCCGTATTGCTGTCGCTGACGCTTGCCGGCTGCGGCTACAACGCCATCCCGACCTACGAGGAGCAGGCCAAGGCGAAATGGGCCGACGTGCAGAACAATTATCAGCGCCGCGCCGATCTCATCCCCAACCTGGTCGCCACCGTGCAGGGCTTCGCCAAGCAGGAGCAGACCGTGCTGACCGCCGTGGTTGAAGCGCGCGCCAAGGCGACGCAGGTCAAGATCGATGTTTCGCAGCTGAGCGACCCGGAAAAACTCAAGCAGTTCCAGGACGCGCAGAACCAGCTCTCGGGCGCGCTCGGCCGGCTGCTCGCGGTCAGCGAGAACTACCCCGAGCTCAAGTCCAACCAGAACTTCCTGGCGCTGCAATCCCAGCTCGAGGGCACCGAGAACCGCATTGCCGTGGCGCGGCGCGACTACATCGAGGCGGTGCGGGTCTACAACACGTCGCTGCGCACCTTCCCCGGCATCTTGTGGGCGGCGACCTTCTTCCGCGCCAACAAGCCGATGGCCGAGTTCACCGCCAGCGAGGGCGCCAGCACGCCGCCGCAGGTGAAGTTCTAGCCGCGCGCCGCCGACAAGGATCCCACCCATGGCCGCAAGCGCCGTCGCAGCAGCAAGGACGGCGCGCCGCCTGGTGCTGGCGGGGCTGATGCTTGCCGCGGCCGCCGCGCTCGCTGCGGCCGCCAATTATCCCGCGCTCACCGGCCGCGTCGTCGACGGCGCCAACGTCATCCCGGCGGACGCGCGCGGCGCGCTCACCGCCAGACTTGCCGATCTCGAAGCGAAGTCCGGCATCCAGCTCGTGGTCGCCACCGTCGCCAGCCTCGACGGCCAGGAGATCGAGCCCTACGCCAACGAATTGTTCCGCATCTGGGGGCTCGGCCAGAAGACCAAGAACAACGGCGTGCTGCTCTTGGTGGCGCCGAACGAGCGCCGCGTGCGCATCGAAGTCGGCTATGGCCTTGAGGGCACGCTGACCGACGCGCTCTCCAAGGTCATCATCGTCAACGCCATCACGCCGCGCTTCAAGGCCGGCGACTTCGGCGGCGGCGTCTCCCGCGGCGTCGACGACATCATCACCGTGCTCACCACCGACGCCTCGGAATGGCAGGCCCGGCCGTCGCTGCGGCTCGACAGCCGCAAAGACAACGATTCACGGATCGCGCTCGCCCTGATGATCTTCTTTGTGATCATGCTGGTGGTGTTCTCGCTGCCGGTCGTCCGCCAGCATTTCGCGGGCCCGCCGCAGCATGGCCGGCGACGCAGTCACGATGGCGGTTGGACGATGGGCGGGGAATCGCCGTCGACCGGCGGCAGCAGCTTTTCCAGCAGCGATTTCGGCGGTGGCGGCGGCTTTTCCGGCGGCGGCGGTTCGTCGGGCGGCGGGGGCGCGTCGGGGAGCTGGTGATGAGCGCAAGGCTGCGGCTGGCCATCGCCTGTCTGGCGCTGCTGTGCACGATCGCGGCCGCCTCGGCGCTGACGTTTCCGCCGCTCTCCGGCCGCGTCGTCGACCAGGCCAATATCATCACGCCCGGCACGCGCGCCGCGCTCACCGCCAAGCTTGCCGATCTCGAAGCGAAGTCCGGCATCCAGCTCGTGGTCGCCACCGTCACGTCGCTGGAAGGGCAGGAGATCGAGCCCTACGCCAACGAATTGTTCCGCGCCTGGGGGCTCGGCCAGAAGACCAAGAACAACGGCGTGCTGCTCTTGGTGGCGCCGAACGAGCGCCGCGTGCGCATCGAAGTCGGCTATGGCCTTGAAGGCACGCTGACCGACGCGCTCTCCAAGGTCATCATCGTCAACGCCATCACGCCGCGCTTCAAGACCGGCGACTTCGACGGCGGCATCGCGCGCGGCGTCGACGACATCATCACCGTGCTCACCACGGATTCCTCGGACTGGCAGGCCAAGCCCTCGCTGCGGCTCGACAGCGCGCCCGCCCGCAGTGCGGTGCGCGATCCGACCAACTGGCTGATCTGGCTGGGCATAGCCGTTTTTCTGACGCTGTGCATAATCTCCCCGGGGTTCCGCTGGTTTGCCTTCAACGTCGCGCTGAACATCTTGTTCAGCGCGCTGACGTCGAGCGGCAGCAGTTCATCGGGCGGCGGTTTTTCCGGCGGCGGCGGATCGTCGGGCGGCGGCGGAGCATCGGGGAGCTGGTGATGAGCATGTCGGCACAGGACCGTGAACGCATCGGCAGCGCCATCCGCGCCGCCGAGGCCAAGACCGCCGGCGAGATCGTCTGCGTGCTGGCCAAATCGTCGACCGACGCCACCGCCTTGCCGGTGATGATCGCGGCGGTGGCGGCGCTGGCGCTGCCCTGGCTGCTGGTCGCCTACAGCGCCATGCCGGTCGACCGTATCCTGACGTTGCAGGTGGTTGCCTTCATCGTTCTGGTCATGGTGCTGAGCCTGCCCAGCATCCGCGCCGCGCTGGTTCCGCGCAAGGCGCGCCGCGCCCTTGCCCATCGCGCCGCCATGGCGCAGTTCGCCATGCGCGGCATCGCCCGCACCAGGAATCGCAACGGCATCCTGATCTTCGTCTCGCTGGCCGAGCGCTATGCCCGCATCGTCGCCGACGACGGCATCGCCGCGCGCGTGCCGCAGACGGAATGGCAGGCGGCGGTCGACGCGCTGACCGCCCATATGCGCGACGGCCGCATCGCCGACGGCTTCATCGCCGCGATCACGTCGTGCGGCGAGCATCTCGCCCGCCACTTCCCGCGTGGGCCGGACGACCGCGACGAGCTGCCGGACAAAATCTACGTGGTGTGAGCCGCGCTACTGCGCCTTGATGCCGCCGGCCTTGACCACGCGGCCCCATTTGTCGATTTCCGCCTTGATGAAGTCCTGGAATTCGGCCGGTGTCATGGTCACGGGCGATGCGCCCTCGCGCGCGAACTGCTCTCGGATCTCGGGCGACTGCAGCGCGAGCTGGACGTTCTGGTAGAGCTTGTCCAGGACCGGCTTTGGCGTGCCGGCGGGCGCGATGATGCCCCACCAGTTGTTGGCGGCGTAGCCGGGCACGCCCGCTTCGGCGATGGTCGGCACGTCGGGCAGCACCGGGCTGCGTTTGGTGCCGCCGGTCGCCAGCGCACGCAATTGCCCCGACTTGATGAAGGGCGTGGTCTGGATCAGCGACGAGAACATGATCTTGACGTGGCCGCCGATGACGTCCTGCATCGCCGGGCCGCCGCCTTTGTACGGCACGTGGACGATGTCGGCGCCCGATTCGAGCTTGAACAGCTCGCCGCCGAGATGCTGGAAGCTGCCGATGCCGGCCGAGGCGTAGTTCAGCTTGCCCGGCTCCTTCTTGGCCAGCGCGACCAGTTCGGCGACCGATTTGACCGGCAGATCCGGATTGACCACCAGCACGTTCGGACCGGTGGCGAGGATCGAGACCGGATCGAAGGACTTGTACGGATCGTAAGGCAGCTGCTTGTGCAGCGCCGGATTGACCGCAAACGCGATCGAGGCGATGCCGATGGTGTAGCCGTCCGGCGCCGCCTTCGACAGCATGTCGGTGCCGATGACGCTGCCGGCGCCGCCGCGGTTGTCGACGAACACCTGCTGGCCGAGCTTGTCGCCGAGCACCTTGGCGACCAGGCGGCCGACCACGTCGTTGCTGCCGCCGGGCGGGAAGGGAACGATCAGGCGGATCGGCTTGCTGGGATAGTCGTCGGCCATGACGCCGGCCGCCGGCGCGACAAGAAGCGCGGCCGCCGCCGCAAGCCCAGCCACGTATTTCAGCATCGTTCGCTCCCCTGCTTGTTGGTTCATTGCCAATACGGCGGATAGTCGGTGTTCTTTTGCTCGGCCTCCAGCAGGCGCAGCATCGCCGGCCATTCCAGGATGCCGTAGGGGCGCCGCGTGCCCGGCTGATAGAGATGCGCGGTGTGCGCCAGCACGTTCTCGCCCGGCATGACGAGCTCGGTGCGCGCCGCCATGGCGTCGACCTGCGAGCGGCAGGACAGTTCGAGCTGGTACATGGTGTTGAAGGCCTCCGGCACGCTCGGCCCGCAGGTGAGCAGGCCGTGATTGTTCATGATCAGCGCGTTATGCGGTCCGAGATCGGCGACGATCTGCTCGCGCTCGTCGAGGTCGATCGCCGGGCCTTCATAGCCGTGATAGCCGATATGGCCGACAAAACGGATCGCAGTCTGCGACAGCGGCAGCAGGCCGCACTTCATCGCCGAGACGGCAATGCCGGCGCGGGTATGCGTGTGAATGACGCAGCCGACGTCGGGGCGCGCCTTGTGGATGGCGCCGTGGATGACGTAACCGGATTTGTTGATGTCGTATGAGGTCGCAGGCTTCCAGATGATCTCGCCGTCGACATGGATCTTCACGAGGCTCGAGGCCGTGATCTCCTTGTACAGCAGCCCGTAGAGATTGAGCAGCAGCACGTCCTTCTCGCCGGGCACGCGCGCGGTGATGTGGTTGTAGATCAAGTCGGTCATGCCGTATTTGTCGACGAGCCGGTAGCAGGCGGCGAGGTCGAGCCGCGCCTGCCATTCCTCCGGCGACACCTTGTGCTTGATCGAGGGAAAATCGGTCGAATAGGTCATGGGCTGTCTCTAGTTGGTCGGGGTGATCCCGGCGTCCTTGATGACTTTGGCCCATTGCGGGCGTTCGGCGGCGAGCGCTGCGGCGAATTCCTTGGGCGAGCTGTTGACGATTTCCATGCCGATATTGGCGAGCTTGGCGCGCACCTCGGCATCGGACAGCGCCTGCACCGAGCCGCGGTGGATTTTCTCGATAATGTCCGGCGGCGTGCCGGCCGGCGCCATCAGTCCCATCGCCAGCACCGACTCGAAGCCCGGATAGCCGGCTTCGATCATGGTCGGCAGGTCCGGAACGGTGGAGAAGCGCTTCGCCGAGGTGACGGCAAGCGCCCGCACCTTGCCTTCGCGCACCAGCGGGATCAGCGGCGAGATGGCGCCGAAATACATGTCGACGCGGCCGGCCAGGAGGTCGGGGATCACCGGGCTCGCGCCGCGATAGGGCACGTGATGGATGTCGATCTTGGCCATGGCCTTGAACAGCTCGCCGGCGAGGTGCTGGGTGGTGCCGATGCCGGCCGAGGCGAAGGTCAGCCCCGGGTGCGCACGCGCATAGGCGGCGAGTTCGGCAACCGGTTTGACCGGCAGCGAGGTCGGCACGACCAGGATGTTCGGCGAGTAGACGGCTTCCGAGATCGGCACGAAATCCTTGCCGGGGTCGTAGGTCATTCTGGCGTAGAGGCTGGGATTGATGGTGACGGTCGCGTTGGTCGCCATCATCAGCGTATAGCCGTCGGGTGTTGCATGGGCCATGCGGTCGCCGGCGATATTACCGGCGGCGCCGGGGATGTTCTCGACCACCACCGGCTTGCCCCATTGCGCGGCGAGCTTGTCGCCGACGACGCGGGCGATGATGTCGACCGGCCCGCCCGCCGGATAGCCGACCAGCACCTTGACCGGACGGTCGGGATAAGGTTGCGCGGCGGCGCCGCCGGCGAGCGCGAGCGCGAAGGCGAGCGCGATGGTCGCGGCCGTAGCTCTCATGGCGTTTCCCCACTTTTATCGTTGGCACGGAGGATAGGCCCGGGCGGGGCGCCGGGCCAAGCGGGGGCGGGCCGTCAATTCTGCTCGCCGTAGCGCTCCTTGACCGCCGCGGCGACGAACAGCTTGCGGCCCTGCCGGCCGGGCGTCGTGCCATGCGCGGCGCACCAGGCCGGGAAGGTCTTGGGATCGATGCGCACCTTCATCACCGGATGGCCGTAGGCTTCCAGGCCCTTTTTCATTTCCTCGGCCATTTTCAGCCAGTCCCGCCACAACGGCGGCATGGTTGCGCCGTCGTCGAAAATCGCCAGCAGCGCCGGGTAATCGGCCTCCTCGATCCAGAAGACGCCGACGGCGGGCAGGGGCTTGTCGCCGGATTGTGGCATGGGGGCGATGCTAACACAGGACTGTGCGGAGACGGCGGGAGTCTGATAGAGAGCCGCCATGACCAGCAAAGCAAACAGAGGCGGCATGTCGAAACAGGCCATGCGCGAGGAAACCGAGCGTCTCATCAAAGAGGCGCTGGAGCGC
The DNA here is from genome assembly GCA_035651255.1 of Pseudolabrys sp. GTDB lineage: Bacteria > Pseudomonadota > Alphaproteobacteria > Rhizobiales > Xanthobacteraceae > Pseudolabrys. The sequence continues at coordinate 1,460 of DASRGB010000017.1, read as the reverse complement.
AAATCCGTCACCGTGACGCAAGGTGAGACGCGCATCGAGACGCGCTGCGGCAAATGCGGCGCGCCGAACCGGGTCAAGGCGCCGCGGGGCGAGACCCGCGTCGAATTCACCTGCAAGGAATGCGGGGCGAAGCAGAGGACGCTGTGAGGGACGCTTGCCGCCGCAGGCGGCAAGCGCCGGCAAATTTTTTCCGTCATTCCGGGACGTGCCGGAGGAGCCGCCTTGTCGCCCGCATGGAGCGAAGGCGGAATGCGGGGCGCGATTTTCTCGGGGCTTGCGATAGCGAACAACCCCGGATTTCGCTTCGCTCATCCGGGCTACGCTTGCTCGCCACGGCGACCGGCGCGCCGGCCAAGAGCCTGATCCGCATGTTCGGCCCGCGCGGCAATCCGCAGGCGAAGAATCTCTTCGCCGTCATCGGCTATCTGCAAAAGAAGGCCGGCCTGCATTTGCGCGTGGCGGCGTAGGGGCCTTGTAGCCCGCATGGAGCGAAGCGGAATGCGGGGCGCGGCTTTCTAGGGGCTTGCGATAGCGAACAACCCCGGATTTCGCTTCGCTCATCCGGGCTACGTTTGCTGAGCCGGCGTGTAGCCCGCAAGGAGCGAAGCGCAGTGCGAGGCGCGATTGACTCGGGGCTTACGGCAACGAACGCCCTTGATTACAGGTAACTTTTATGTTACCCTCCGTCATGCTCGAAATCCGCTACTACGTGGCCGCGGACGGGCGCCAGCCATTCGCCGAATGGTTTGCGGATTTGGAGCCGGTGACGCGCGCCAGGATTACGCGCGCAATCGCCCGGATGGAGCAGGGCAACCTGTCGAACGTCAAGCCGGTCGGCGGCGGCGTGCTCGAAGTCCGGATCGACTTTGGGCCGGGCTACCGGGTCTATTTCGGGCGCGATGGCGAGACGCTGGTCATCCTGCTGACCGGCGGCAGCAAGAAACGGCAGCAGCGCGATATCGAAGCGGCTGCCGCGTTTTGGCAGGACTACAAGCGGCGCGCACGCGGCCGCCGTTGAGCGGAGAGAGAACATGGCACGATCGAAGAAGTTCAAGGACTTGGTGCAGCATCAAGTCAAGGCCGACAAGAAATTCGCCGAGGCGCTGTTGCGCGAGGGCATCGACGCCATGTTGAGCGGCGACGTCGAGACCGGCAAGTCGCTGTTGCGCGACACCATCAAGGCGACGGTCGGCTTCGAGCAGCTCGCCAAGGCGACCGGCGCGCCGGCCAAGAGCCTGATCCGCATGTTCGGCCCGCGCGGCAATCCGCAGGCGAAAAATCTCTTCGCCGTCATCGGCTATCTGCAAAAGAAGGCCGGCCTGCATCTGCGCGTGGCGGCGTAGGGGCCTTGTAGCCCGCATGGAGCGAAGCGGAATGCGGGGCGCGGCTTTCTAGGGGCTTGCGATAGCGAACAACCCCGGATTTCGCTTCGCTCATCCGGGCTACGCTTGCTACTTGCT
>DASRGB010000016.1:0-3115 GCA_035651255.1 Pseudolabrys sp. | reverse complement strand
GGTGCAGCTCGCCAAAAAGCTCGACCTCATCATCCTCTCCGACCTCGCCTACGCCGAGATCTACTTCGACTGCCCGCCGCCGCCGTCCGTGCTGCAGGTGCCGGGCGCCATCGACATCACGGTGGAGTTCACCTCGCTGTCCAAGACCTACGCCATGCCCGGCTGGCGCATGGGCTTCGCCGTGGGCAACGAGCGCCTGATCGGAGCGCTGGCCCGCGTCAAGTCCTACCTCGACTACGGCGCCTTCACGCCGGTGCAGGTGGCGGCGACCGCCGCGCTCAACGGACCGGACGATTGCGTCAAGGAAATGCGCGAGACCTACAAGCGCCGCCGCGACGTGCTGGTGGAGAGCTTCGGCCGTGCCGGCTGGCACGTGCCGGCTCCGCGCGCCTCGATGTTTGCCTGGGCGCCGCTGCCCGATCCCTTCAAGACCATCGGTAGCGTCGAGTTCTCCAAGCTGCTGGTGGAGAAGGCCGACATCGCGGTGTCGCCCGGCATCGGCTTCGGCGAATATGGCGAAGGCCATGTGCGCATTGCGCTGGTCGAGAACGAGCAGCGCATCCGCCAGGCCGCGCGCAATATTCGCCGTTTCCTCGAAACCGCGCCCGAGCAGCTGCACAACGTCGTTCCGCTCGCCTCGCGGCTCTGACCAACCGTTAGGCGTCATGGCCGCACCCCTGAAAGTTGGCGTCGCCGGTCTGGGCAATGTCGGCGCTGCCCTCGTCGCCCAGGTCGCACGCGAGCGCGAGGCGCTGCTGGTGCGCTGCGGCCGGCGCATCGAGATCGCCGCGGTCAGCGCGCGTTCGCGCGGCAAGGATCGCGGCGTCGACCTGCGCCAGGTCAAATGGTTTTCCGACCCGGCCGCACTCGCGCGCGCGCCGGACCTCGACGTCTTCGTCGAGCTGATGGGCGGCGCCGGCGAACCGGCCAAGAGCGCCGTCGAGGCCGCGCTCGCCTCCGGCAAGTCGGTGGTCACCGCCAACAAGGCGCTGCTTGCCAAGCACGGCCTCAAGCTCGCCGCGCTCGCCGAGAAACACCGCGTCGCGCTCAACTTCGAAGCATCGGTCGGCGCCGCCATTCCGATCGTCAAGACGCTGCGCGAAGGCCTGCCCGGCAATGCCGTGCAGCGCGTCTACGGCATCCTCAACGGTACCTGCAACTACATCCTGACGAAGATGGAGCAGGAGAACCTGCCGTTCGCCGACTGTCTCAAGGAGGCGCAGCGCCTGGGTTACGCCGAAGCCGATCCGACCTTCGACGTCGAAGGCCACGACACCGCGCAGAAGCTCTCGATCCTGGCGTCGCTCGCCTTCGGCACACGCGTCGAGCCGGGCGCGATCTTTGTCGAGGGCATCTCCTCGATCGCGCCCGCCGATCTCGCCGCCGCCGACGAACTCGGCTATCGCGTCAAGCTCCTGGGCGTCGCCGTGAAGACGGCGAAGGGCATCGAGCAGCGCGTGCACCCGACGATGGTGCGCAAAGACAGTTCGATCGCGCAGGTGATGGGCGTGACCAATGCGGTGACCGTCGACGCCGAGGGCCTGGCGCCGCTGACGCTGGTCGGCCCCGGCGCGGGCGGGGCGGCGACGGCTTCCGCCGTGCTGTCGGACATCGTCGATATTGCGCGCGGCTTGCGGGTTGCGCCGTTCGGGCGGCCGGTGGCGCGGCTTGCGGGCGTGCGCAAGGCGCCGATGCAGCGTCACGAGGGCGGCTACTACATAAGGCTGCTGGCGCGTGACAGGCCTGGCACCGCTGCCACCATTGCCAAACGGCTCGCCCAACAGGAGATTTCGCTGGAATCCATCGTCCAGCGCCACGCCAAAGGCGCCCCGGCAAGCGAGACCGAGAGCGGTTCCGTCCCCGTTATCCTCATAACCTATGCCACCCACGAGGACGCCGTGCGCAAGGCCCTTGCCGCGGTGGGGCGCGATAGGGTGATCTCAGGCCGGCCGCAGGTGATTAGGATCGAGAAGAATTAGGCGGCGAGAGGAAGCCTATGGCGTCGATTACCGTCCAGCCCGAATTCCTGATCGAGCGCATCCTGACGCTGGAGATCGTGCGGGTCACCGAGCGCGCCGCGGTGTCCTCGGCGCGCCTGCGCGGCCACGGCAAGGACAAGGCCTCCGACCAGGCCGCGGTCGACGCCATGCGCCGCGAGCTCAACAAGCTGCCGATCGACGGCACCGTGGTGATCGGCGAGGGCGAGATCGACGAGGCGCCGATGCTTTTCATCGGCGAAAAGGTCGGCAACAAGCACGGGCCCAAGGTCGACATCGCCGTCGATCCGCTGGAGGGCACCACGCTGTGCGCCAAGAACATGCCGGGCGCCATCGCCACCATTGCAATGGCGGAAGAGGGTACGCTGCTGCACGCGCCCGACGTGTACATGGAAAAGATCGCCATCGGCCCGGGCTATCCCAAGGGCGTGGTCGACCTCGACGCGCCGGCGGACGAGAACATCACGCGGCTCGCCAAGGCCAAGGGCGTCAAACCGGAGGGCATCACCGCGCTGCTGCTCGATCGGCCGCGCCACGCCAACATCATCTCGGCGGTGCGCAAGACCGGCGCTGCGGTGAGCCTGATCACCGACGGCGACGTGGCGGGCGTCATCCATACCGCTGAGCCGAAGACCGGCATCGACATCTATCTCGGCATCGGCGGCGCGCCGGAAGGTGTGCTCGCGGCGGCTGCGCTGCGCTGCATCGGCGGGCAGATGCAGTGTCGCCTCGTGCTCGATACCGAGGAGAAGCGCGTGCGCGCGCTTGCCATGGGCATCAAGGACCCGCGCAAGAAATACGAAATCGAGGACATGGTGCGGGGCGATTGCCTGTTCGCCGCCACCGGCGTCACCAACGGCGCCATGCTGCGCGGCGTCGCTTTCGGCAAGGACGTGATCGAAACCGAGACCGTGGTGATGCGGTCGGCGACCGGCACGGTGCGCCGGATCATGGCCGAACACCGCCAGTTCGAAAAATTCCATTTGGCCTGACGCCCCCTGCGGCAACCGGTGGCGCAAGCGGCCCGCAGCCGCAGGTCAGTGGCCGGCCGGCGGCTGGCCGCTGCCGGGATCCGGCACCCGCTGCGGCGCCGGCTGGGGCGGAGGGGCTTGTCCCGT
>DASRGB010000015.1:0-60342 GCA_035651255.1 Pseudolabrys sp. | reverse complement strand
CGCCGCCCCAGCCCCTGCGGTCAGCGCCGACAAGTTGCCGACTGCCATTGCGGGCGCGCTGCGCGTGGCGGTTGCCGCCGGCAATCCTGCCGCCGAATACGAGATCGGCATGCGCTATTCGGAAGGCCGCGGCGTTCCAGTCGACCTGGAGGTCGCGACGCAATGGTTCGAGCGCGCCGCCACCCACGGTCTTGCGCCCGCCCAATATCGCCTCGGCAGCCTCTACGAGAAGGGCCAGGGCGTGAAGAAGGACCTCAACAAGGCCCGCACGCTCTATCTGCAGGCAGCCGAGAAGGGCAACGCCAAGGCGATCCACAATCTGGCGGTGCTCTACGCCGAGGGCATCGACGGCAAGCCGGACTATACCAGCGCGGTGCAATGGTTCCGGCAGGCGGCCCAGCGCGGTATCGCCGACAGCCAATACAATCTCGGGGTGCTCTGCGCGCGGGGCCTCGGGACCGACAAGGACTTCGGCGAATCCTACAAATGGTTCGCGCTTGCCGCCGCCCGCGGCGACATGGAAAGCGCCAAGAAGCGCGATGAAGTCGGCAGCCGCCTCGATCCTGAGGCGCTCGCCGCCGCGCAACAGGCGGTCAAGAGCTTCGTGCCGGAGCCCCAGCCGGAGGAGGCGACCGCGGTCCCCAAGCCGCCTGACGGCTGGGACAACGCCGATGGCAGCACGCCGCCCGCCGCGGCGCCCGCCAAGCCGAAGGCCCATTCGCAGCCGGCGCCGCACGCGCCCTTGTCGCTCGGCTCGTTCACGGTTGGAAAGCGGTGACCGGCCTGCTGTAAACGCGTGATCGCGCGCGTTTTCATGGCTATAACTCGCTCCGAACCGCGGACGAGTCTTGTGCAGATCTATCTTCCGATCGCCAACTTACCGGTCGACACCTTCCTGGTCCTGGGCATGGGACTGGCGGTCGGCTTCATCTCCGGCATGTTCGGCATCGGCGGCGGCTTTCTGATGACGCCGCTCTTGATCTTCATCGGTATTTCGCCGGCGGTGGCAGTGGCAAGCGTCGGCAGCCACATCGCCGCCTCTTCCTTTAGCGGCGCGATCAGTTACTGGCGCAAGAACGCGCTCGACGCCACGCTTGCCCTGATGCTGCTGGCGGCCGGCGTCATCGGCACCGCGACCGGCGTCTGGCTGTTCACGCGGCTGCGCGCACTCGACCAGCTCGATCTGACGATCGGCCTCGCCTACGTGACGCTGCTCACCGTGGTCGGCGCGCTGATGATCTACGAAAGCGCCCAGGCCGAGATGCGCACGCGGCGCGGCTTGCCGGCGCTCTTGCGGCGCGCCGGCAGCCACACCTGGTTTCACGGGCTGCCGCTGAAGCTGAGGTTCAAGCGCTCCAAGATCTACGTGTCGCTCATTCCGGTCTGGGCGATCGGTTTCGTGATCGGCTTCGTCGGCGCCATCATGGGCATCGGCGGCGGCTTCCTTCTGGTGCCGATGCTGATCTATTTCCTGCGGGTGCCGACCTCGACGGTGATCGGCACCTCGATGCTGCTCACGCTCATCACCATGGCCTCGGCGACGGTGCTGCACGCCGTCACCAACCACCTGGTCGACGCGGTGCTGGCGGTGCTGCTGATGGCCGGCGGCGTCATCGGCGCGCAGTTCGGCGCCCGCGCCGGACAGCGCATGCGCGACGAACGGCTGCGCCTGCTGCTCGGCATGCTGGTGCTGGCGGTGGGGCTGCGCTTTGCCTACGACCTGGTGGCGACGCCGGACAACGTGTTTTCGATCCGGCGCGTGGAGGCCGGCTGATGCGGCGCGCGGTCTGCATCGTGGCGCTGTTGCTGACGGCGTGCGGCGCCCGGCAGGCCGCGGCCGAACGTCTGGTGGTCTCGCTGTCGAACCACCGCGTGCAGATCACGTCGAGCTTCAGCGGCGAGGACCTGGTGCTGTTCGGCACCATCGCCCCGGACACCGGCGAGGCGCTGTCGTCGGCAAGCTACGATCTGGTCATCACCGTGACCGGCCCGCGCGAAACCTTCCGCACGCGGCGCAAGGAACGCATGGCGGGCATCTGGGTCAACGTCGATTCCCGCGAATTCGTCCGCGTGCCGTCCTATCTGGCCGTGCTGAGCAACCGCCCGATCAACGCCATCGCCAACCCGGAGACGTTGCGGCGGCTCCAGGTCGGCCTCGACAATTTCCTGCTGCCGCAGCGCATCGGCCCCGATATCGCCGATACCGTGCGCGACGACCCCTACCGGCTCGCTTTCGTGCGGCTGGAAAGCGAGCAGAAGCTTTATCGCGAAGAGCCGAATGCGGTGACGTTCCTGACGCCGACCGTGTTCCGCGCCGCCATTCCGCTGCCGGCCAATGTGCCGACCGGCAGCTATGCGATCGACGTCAAATTGTTCGCCGCGGGGGCGCTGGCGGCGCGCACCAACACCGCGCTGGAGATCACCAAGGCGGGCTTCGAGCAGTACGTCGCCGATGCGGCGCGCGACCACGGCCTGCTTTACGGTCTTGCCACGGCGCTGATCGCGCTGTTCACCGGGTGGCTGGCGAGCGTGGTGTTCCGCAGGGACTAGCTACCTTGACGTCATCGTCCGCGAAGACGGACGATCCAGCACGTCATGGCAAAAGACTCTCATTTTGGGTCTACATTCTTGCAAGCCGTGTCGGCGGCACACTTTATATTGGTGTCGCCAATGATCTGATCCGACGGGTGCACGAACATCGCGAAGGGCAGGCCCCAGGATTTACAAAAAAGTATGACGTTCACCGCCTTGTCTATTTCGAGCAGTTCGACGACGTGGAGAATGCTATTCGGCAAGAGAAGCGGCTAAAGAGTTGGAATCGCGCTTGGAAGATTCGCTTGATCGAAGAGGCAAATCCGAACTGGATCGACCTCTACTATCAAGTGGCACAGTCTTAAGCGCTGGATACCCCGCCTTCGCGGGATATGACGATTTGCGGTCAATCCGGCAAGCAGCGCTTGGCCGTGAACGAATAAAGCCGATCTTCGCCGAGCATGTGCGCGGTGAAGGCGAGCGTGCCGAACACGTCGGCAAAGGCCGCATCGCGGATATTGAGGCCGCCGGTATAGGCGCCGAAAGCCGGCATCACCATGCGCGTCGCATCCGCGGCGAAGCAGCGGCGGCCGACGGCACGGCCGCGATGCGCGACCCGGGCGACCGGGTGCAGATGCCCTGCAATCTCGCCCGGGCTGCCGGTCGGCAGATGGCGGAAGGTCACCGCGCCGAGCGTGAGCGCGGCGTGGAACACGCCGCCGATGTCCGGCGCCGGTTCGGGATCGTGATTGCCGGTGAGCCAGATCCAGTCGCGGCCGCGTTGCAGAGCATGAAGATTATCGCGGTCCTCGCGCGCGAGCCGCGCCGGCCCGCCGCCGTCATGGAAGCTGTCGCCGACGGCGACAACCACGCGCGGCGCGTAATGCGCGATCAGCCGGCCAAGGCGCGCCAGCGTCGCCGCGGTGTCGTAGGGCGGCAGCAATTGCCCCCGCGCGGCGAAGCTCGAGCCTTTTTCCAGGTGCAGGTCGGCGACCGCGAGCAGGCCCTGCTCAGGCCAATACAGCGCGCCAGCGGGGTCGGCGGCAAGGCCGACGCCGGCGATATTAATCTCGAAGCGCGCCGCAAACTCTCTTTCACCTCCCCCCTTGCGGGGGAGGTCGCCGCGCCAAGCGCGGCGGGAGGGGGGTGAAGCAGCAAGCGCGGCATTCGCATCATACCCCCCTCCCCATCCCTCCCCCGCAAGGGGGGAGGGAGGAGCAAGTGGCGCGCGCCTTCTACCCTCGCTCACCGCATGGCCTCCTTCACCAGTTCGTCGGCGGCTTCCGCCAGCAACTCGTCCGACGCCTCGCCGTAGACCGTCTCGCGGCCGATTTCCAAGAGCACCGGCACCGACAGCGGCGACACATGGCCGAGCGCTTTATGGACGATTCGGCCCTTGATGCGCGAGAGCATTTCACCGAGCCGCTTGATGTCGAGCAGCCCGGTGGCGGCGTCGGCGCGGGCGGCGCGCAAGAGAATGTGGTCGCCCTGGTGCTTGCGCAGCACGTCGTAGACGAGGTCGGTCGAAATGGTGAGCTGGCGGCGCGACTTCTCCTCGCCGGGGAAGCGCTTCTCGATCAGGCCGGCGATGATGGCGCAGTTGCGGAAGGTGCGCTTCATCAGCGCGGATTCGGCAAGCCAGGCTTCGAGATCGTCGCCCAGCATGTCCTCGTCGAACAGCTTGGCGAGCGACAGATCGCCGCGCTGGAGATGCAGCGCGACGTCGCCGAGGCCCCAGACCGCGAGCGCGTATTCGTTGGCGACAAAACCGAGCGGCCTTAATCGCGCGCGCTCGAGCCGGCGCGTCAGCAGCATGCCGAGCGTCTGGTGCGCGAGCCGGCCTTCGAATGGATAGCAGACCAGATAGTATTTGGCGGCGCGCGGGAAGGTTTCGACCAGGAGGTCGCCGGCGCGCGGCAGCAGCGAGCGCCACTGCTGGATCTCCAGCCACTCGCGCACCTGGGCAGGCAGCGCGCGCCAGGCATTCTGGTCGGCGAGGATGGCGCGCACCCGCGCGGCGAGGTAGGTCGACAGCGGAAACTTGCCGCCTTCGTAGGCCGGCACCTTCGGATCGGTCGCGCTCGAGCGCGATACATAGGCCTCGTCCTCGACCAGCGCCTCGTATTTCAAGATCTCGCCGGCGAACACGAAGGTGTCGCCGGGCGTCAGCGTCTCGATGAAATATTCCTCCACCTCGCCCAGAATGCGGCCGCCGCGCGGCACGATGGCGCCTTGGCCACGCGATCGCACCAGCCGCACCTTGATCATGTCGGCTTCGACGATGGTGCCGACATTCATGCGGTACGCTTGCGCCACGCGCGGATGAGTGATGCGCCAGCGCCCGTCTTTACCCTGCCTGATCTTGGCGAAGCGCTCGTAGGCCTTGAGCGCGTAGCCGCCGGTGGCGACGAAATCGACCGCCGCGTCGAAATCGGACCGCGCCAGCGCGGCGTAAGGCGCGGCGGCGCGCACCTCGTCGTAAAGCTCGTCGGAGAGGAACGGCGCGCCGACGGCGCGGCCGAGGATGTGCTGGCAGAGCACGTCGAGCGCGCCGATGCGCGCCGCCGGCGTGTCCTGCGCGTTTTCGGCAACCGCATCGAGCGCGGCGCGGCACTCCAGCACCTCGAAACGGTTGGCCGGCACCAGCACCGCTTCGGACGGCTCGTCGAGCCGGTGGTTGGAGCGGCCGATCCGCTGCATCAGCCGCGATGCGCCCTTGGGCGCGCCGACATTGATGACCAGATCGACGTCGCCCCAGTCGACGCCGAGATCGAGCGACGACGTGCAGACCACGGCGCGCAGCCGCCCTGCCACCATCGCATCCTCGACCTTGCGCCGTTGCGCGACATCGAGCGAGCCGTGATGCAGCGCGATGGCGAGGTTGTCGTCGTTGACGCGCCACAGCTCCTGGAAGATCCACTCCGCCTGGCTGCGGGTGTTGACGAAGATCAGCGTCGTCTTGTGCGCCTTGATCAGGGCGTAGATTTCGCCGAGCGCGTGCAGCGCCGAATGCCCGGCCCAAGGCAGGTGTTCCGCGGTGTCGAGCATGGTGACATGGGGCTGCGCGCCGGCCTGGGCGATGACCAGATCGGCACGCGCGTCTCCGCCCGGCGGCTGCGGCACCAAAAAGCGGCAGAGATCGTCGGGCTCGGCCACCGTCGCCGACAGGCCGACGGTGGTGAGCGACGGCGCGAGCTTGAACAGCCGCGCCAAGCCGAGCGACAGAAGGTCGCCGCGCTTCGACGTGGTGAGCGAATGCAATTCGTCGAGCACCACGCGCCTGAGCGTGCCGAACAGATAGGGTGCATCGGCCGACGCCAGCAGCAGCGCCAGCTGCTCCGGCGTCGTCAGCAATATGTCGGGCGGGTAGCGGCGCTGTCTTTGTCGTTTCGAGGCCGGCGTGTCGCCGGTGCGCGTCTCGAGCTTCACGGCAAGGCCCATCTCGCGCACCGGGATTTCCAGGTTGCGCGCGATGTCGACGGCGAGCGCCTTGAGCGGCGAAATGTAGAGGGTGTGCAGGCCTCTTACAGAGCCACGAGCAATGCGCGCTCCCTCCCCCCTTGCGTCTCTTCCCTCACCTCCCCCGCTTGCGGGGGAGGTCGCCGCGCGCAGCGCGGCGGGAGGGGGCGTTTCCTCACCGTGCCATGGCCCCCTCCCTAACCCTCCCCCGCGAGCGGGGGAGGGAACAGTCTGTGCCGCGGGGAGAGGAACGCGCCGCGCCCGCGGCGACTTCGCGCCCAAATCACGCTCATACAACTCCACCAGCGTCGGCAAAAAGCCGGCCAGCGTCTTGCCGCCGCCGGTCGGCGCGATCAGCAGCACCGAACGCCCAGCCCGCGCCTTGGCCAGCAATTCGAGCTGATGCGCCCGCGGCGTCCAGCCGCGGCCGGCGAACCAGCGGGTAAATACCTCGGGGAGCGGGGCGGGATCGGTCCGCGCCAGCGCGGTTGCGGGGGTCATGAATCGATTCTAGGACATATCGGCGAGCCGCGCGCGCTATCTCCGTGCTAAGCTGGAACCGCGGTGGAGGACGAGAATGGCCGCCAACGATACGACGACAAAGATCTTCGGCGGATCGCCGCTGGCGGTGCTCGGGCGCCTGATCCTGGTGTCGATCCTGGTCGGCGTCATCCTGTCGGTGCTCGGCCTCGATCCTTTCGACATCATCCACAGCATCGAGCGCCTGTTCCGCACCATCTGGAACATGGGCTTCGACGCCGTGCGCTGGCTGTGGCGCTATTTCCTGCTCGGCGCCGTCATCGTCATCCCGATCTGGATCATCATGCGCGTCGTCAACGCGCCGCGCGGCAAGTAGCGCGCGCCTCGGTCACGCCCGGCCTTGTGCCGCGGCATCCATGTCTTGAAACGAGGAAGGCGTCGATGGCCGGGACAAGTCCGGCCATGACATTTATGAGGGCCAGCTCTCCGCCGTGATCTCGGCGGCGTCCGAGCCGACCATCGATGCCAGCGAGTCGCGGTGGCCGCGCCTGAGCGCCGCCGACAGGTCGGCCTTGATCTCGGCGAGCAGGCCGATGCCGCGGAACACCAGCCCCGTGTAAAGCTGCACCAGGGTCGCGCCGGCCTTGATCTTGGCGATCGCAGTCGGGCCGGAATCGATGCCGCCGACGCCGATCAGCGGGAACGCGCCTTCGGCGCGCACGAAGGTCTCCGCCAGCATGCGGGTCGCGAGCTTGAACAGCGGCCGCCCCGACAGGCCGCCCTGCTCCTTCGCCTTGTCGCGTTCGCGCAAGGATGCCGGCCGCGTGATCGTCGTATTGCCGACAATCATGCCGTCGACGCGGTGCTTGCGCGCGATGCCGACGACGTCGTCGAGGTCGGCAAGGGTGAGATCCGGCGCGATCTTGAGCAGCACCGGCGCCGGTCCGGCGCGCGGATGCACAGCCTCGCGCGCCGCCACGACGCGCCCCAGAAGATCGTCGAGCGCGCCGGCCTGCTGCAGGTCGCGCAGTCCGGGCGTGTTCGGTGAGGAGACGTTGATGGTGAAGTAGCTGGCGACGGGCGCGAAGGTCTCGATCAGCCGCACGTAGTCCTCGGCACGGTCCGTCGAATCGCGGTTGGCGCCGATATTGACGCCGACGACGCCGCCCTCCTTGGCGCGCGCGGCGAGCCGCGCCAGCACCGCCGGAGCGCCCTCGTTGTTGAAGCCGAGCCGGTTGATAACGCCCTCGTCCGCCTCGAGCCGGAACAGCCGCGGCCTGGGGTTGCCGGCCTGGGGCCGCGGCGTGACGGTGCCGACCTCGACAAAACCGAAGCCGAGCCGCAGCAGCGCGTCCGGCACCTGGGCGTTCTTGTCGAAGCCGGCGGCGAGCCCCACCGGATTGGGAAAGCTCAGGCCGAAGGCACGCACCGCAAGTTCGGGCGAATCCGGCGCGGCGCGCACCACCGGCATATAGCGCAAGGCCTTGATCGCCAGGCCGTGCGCATCCTCGGGGTCGAGCGCGCGCAGCAGCGGGCGGGACAGGCGGTCGAACAGGCCGATCACCGGCGGCTCCGGGGCTTTCCTTGGGTTTTCGCCGGCGACCCTATCGGCGCCTGCGCCCCCTGTCCAAGTTCACGAAAATGTTGCACAAGGGCTCGTTTCCAAGGTTATAATTCCTATATAGTGCAAGACGCCGTGCCAACGATTCGTTCTCAGGTATCGATCGGACCATGCTGACCCATAACCAGATCTGGACCGCGCTTGACCGGCTGGCCGCGCGCGCCAAGCTGACGCCGTCCGGCCTCGCCAAGAAGGCCGGTCTCGACCCCACCACCTTCAACAAATCCAAGCGCATCACGCCGGAAGGCCGGCCGCGCTGGCCCTCGACCGAATCGGTCGCCAAGGCGCTGGCGGCGACCAACACCAAGGTCGACACCTTCATGAGCCTGCTGACCGACAGCGGCAAAGCCGTGATCTCGAACGTGCCGTTGATCGGCTTCGCCGAAGCGGGCAGCGGCGGCTATTTCGACGACGGCGGCTTCCCGGTCGGCAAAGGCTGGGAGGAAATTGCCTTCCCGTCGGTCACCGACGAGCACGCCTATGCGCTGGAGATTTCCGGCGACTCGATGAAGCCCGCCTATCGCGACGGCGACGTCATCGTGGTGTCGCCGGCGGCGCCGGTGCGCAAGGGCGACCGCGTCGTCGTCAAAACCAAGGACGGCGAAGTGATGGTCAAGGAGCTCAAGCGCAAGACCGCCAAGAGCGTCGAGCTCAAGTCGCTCAATGCCGAGCATCGCGACCGCACGCTGCCGATGTCGGAGGTGCTGTGGATCGCCCGTATCATGTGGGCGAGCCAGTAGCGGCACGTCGCTGGCGGCGAGGCGGGACTCCGTCTAACATCGGACCTTCGCGAACGCGGAGGCACCCCATGACACCTGAGACTCTCCATCCGGGCGGCTGCGCCTGCTGCGCCGACCTTCTCTACGCGCGCTTCAACCGGCGCCGTTTCCTGCATGTCGCGGCCAGCGCCGGGATGATCGCCGCCTTTCCGCCGCTCGCCTTCGGCGCCGAGGGCAATTACGACGCGATGCTGCTGACCTGCATCGATCCGCGCTTCCCCGAGCCGACCATCAAATACATGGAAGGCCGCCACATGATCGGCAAATACAGCCAGTTCACCTTCGCCGGCGCCTCGATCGGCGTCGTGGCGCCGGCGTTCAAGACCTGGGCGGTGGCGTTCTGGGACAATCTCGCCGCCTCGATCCAGCTGCACCACATTCCGGAGGTGATCGCGATGAACCACCGCGACTGCGGCGCCGCCAAGATTGCCTATGGCGAGGCCGCGGTTGCCGATCCGGCGGCCGAAACCGCGACGCACAAGGCAGCCCTGCTGGAATTCAAGAAACAGGTCGCCGAGCGGCAGCCGAATCTGCAGGTCGAACTCGGCCTGATGGCGCTCGACGGCACGGTGGAGAATTTTACCTAGCCGTCGTCCGCGGCCGCGGCAAAAGATAGAGCCGACGCGGCTCGGCTATTGGCCGATCGGGCCGAGCTTGTGCGCATTCAACAGTTGATTGGCAATCCCGGTCTGCCTGTCGGCCTCCTGGGCGTGCTGGTTTGCATAGCGGCGCCGGCAATCGTCGTATTGAGGCGTGTTGGGCTGCGCGCCGGAGGCCCGGCAGTTGGCGTCATCGGACGCCGTCCGCGCCTTTTCCGCCGCGGCCAGGTTGGCCTGACGCTCGGCATCGTACTGGGCGCAACCGGCAAGCAATCCCAGCGCAAAAACTATGGTCGCAAGTCGCATGGCGATCCCCAAGATGTTCCGGCCGCTAGGCCGACCGCGCCAGCGCGCCGTCGATCATGTCGACGGTGTTCTGCAGGCCGTAGACGGCGACGAAAGAGCCGAAACGCGGGCCTTTCTCCTGTCCCAGCAGCACCTGATAGAGCAAGTTGAACCAGTCGAGCGCGACGCCCGGCTTGCCGTCCTTGGCCTTCTTCTTGTGGTCGAGGAACGGCTCGCGGCGGCCGACCTCGTAGACCACGTTCTGGATGTCCTCGGCGCTGGCATTGCCTTCGAGCTGCGCCAGCGCATCGCGCAGGTCGATCAGCGCCGCGCGTTCGCTGTCGGTCGGCTGGCGGAATTTCTTTCCCGGCTGCACGAAGTCGCGGAAATAATGGATGGCGTATTCGACGAGGCGGTTGAGTTCGGGATGCGTTTGCGGCGTGACGCCGGGCCGGTAGCGGCCGATGAAGCCCCACAGCGTCTCGGCATTCTCCGCGTTGGACGACGACACCAGCGTCAGCAGCAGATTGAACGAGACCGGCATCTCGATCCTCGGCGGCCTGCCGGAATGGATGTGCCACACCGGATTGGACAGCCGCTGGCGCGCATCCTGGCGCTCATAGCCGTCGAGGAACTGATAATACTCGTCGACGGTGCGCGGGATGACGTCGAAGTAGAGGCGCTTGGCCGCCTTCGGCTCGCGGTACATGAACAATGACAGGCTCTGCGGGCTGGCGTAGCGCAGCCATTCCTCGATGGTCAGCCCGTTGCCCTTCGACTTGGAGATCTTCTGGCCCTTCTCGTCGAGGAAGAGCTCGTAGTTGAAGCCCTCCGGCGGCGTCCCGCCGAGCGCGCGGCAGATCTCACCGGAGAGCTTGACCGAATCGATCAGGTCCTTGCCGGCCATCTCGTAGTCGACGCCGAGCGCCACCCAGCGCATCGCCCAGTCCGGCTTCCATTGCAATTTGCATTTGCCGCCGGTCACCGGCGTCGTCACCGGTTGCCTGGTGTCCGGGTGCTCGTAGGTGATGGTGCCGGCCTTGGCGTCGTGCGACAGCACCGGCACCTGCAGGACGATGCCGGTCTCGGGGTCGATCGGCAGGAACGGCGAATAGGTTGCGGCACGCTCCTCGCGCAAGCTGGGCAGCATGATCGCCATCACCTTGTCGAAATGCGCCAGCACCTTGAGCAGCGCCTCGTCGAAGCGGCCGGACGTGTAGCACTGCGTCGACGACAGGAATTCGTAGGCGAAGCCGAAATGATCGAGGAAGGCGCGCAGGCGCGCGTTGTTGTGCTCGCCGAAGCTCGCATGGGTGCCGAAGGGGTCTGGCACCTTGGTCAGCGGCTTGCCGAGATGCTTCTCCAGCATCTCCTTGTTCGGCACGTTGTCCGGCACCTTGCGCAGGCCGTCCATGTCGTCGGAAAAAGCGATCAGCCGGGTCTTCACCTTGTCGTCGGTCAAGACGCGGAAGGCGTGGCGCACCATGGTGGTGCGCGCCACCTCGCCGAAGGTGCCGATATGCGGCAGGCCGGACGGACCGTAGCCGGTCTCGAAGATGACTTCGTCCTTCGGCTTTTTCTTCAGGCGTGCGACGATCTTGCGCGCTTCCTCGAACGGCCAGGCGTTCGATTGCTCGGCGACGTCGCGCAAGGCGCTCGCGGATTCGGTCACGGACATCGTTATCTCCGGCGCGGACAGTAGGAATCCGGCACCCTCAGGTCAAATGTGCGACGTCAAAACGGGCTGACGGGAAAATACCGCAGCCACAGGTCGGTGAAGCGGCCCTTGTCCCAGAGCTGGAACAGCGCCCAGTTGAATGCCTGGCGCAGCAGGTCGTTGCCTTTCTTCACGGCGATGCCGACGCCGTCGCCGAAATACTTGCTCTCCAGGAACGGGCCGCCGCGGAACACGCAGCAGTTCGAGGAATCGGTGCCGTTGAGCCAGAAGGCGAGCGAGACGCCGTCGCCGAACAGCAGGTCGACCTCGCCGCGCTTGAGCGCGAAGCGCGCCGCGGCATCCGTCGGATAGGGATGGAGCTCGGCCTCGGTGAACAGCGTCTTGAGATAGGCTTCGTGCGCGGTGCCGGCAACGACCGCGATCTTCTTGCCTTCGAGCGCCTGCGGCCGCACGTCGTCGATCTCGACGTCGCGGCGCGACACGAAGCGCGCCGGCGTGCGGTAATAGGGCTCGCTGAAGTCGAGCTGACGGCGCATGTCGGTGGTCTCGGCAAGCGAGGCGATGATGGCGTCGCCCTCGTTCTTGTTGAGCGAGGGGATCAGCGTGTCGAAGCGGCGCTGCTGCACCGTGCAGGGCACCTTCATCTCCTCGCAGATCATGCGGGCGAGATCGACGTTGAAGCCGGCCGGCGTGCCGTCGGCGCCGGTGAAGTTGAACGGCGGATAGTCGGTCTCGGTGAGGAAGCGGATGATGGTGATGCGCGTCAGGTCCGGCCGCTCCGGGCGCCGGCGCGGATCCCAGAAGCTCGGCACTGCCATGGGGTCGGCGAGCTTGCCTTGCACCCCCGGCGTTTCCTGGGGGACCGGAAGCTGCGGGGTTGCCGCGGGCGGCGCGGGCGGCGCGGGCCGCTGCGGGGTCGCAGCCGGCGGACGCCGCTGCTGCTGCGCGCTCGCCGGACAAGCGACCGCCAGCGTCAGCAGCGCGATCAGCGCCCAGGTCCTGAACGGGAACGGCATTCCTGAAACCCCCAAATCGCGGGGGACCATAGCATCGCAATTGCGGCGGGCCAGCCTTATTCCGAGGCGGCGTCAGGCGCGGGTCAGGTGCTTTTCGATATCGCCGACCGGCATCTTGACCAGGTCCTTGTCGACCTCGGCGCGCACCGCAGCCTTGAGCGCCTGCGAGTAGGCCGGGCGCAACATGCCGAGCGCGCGCGGCGGCGCCACCACGATCAGCGACCTGGTCTTGCCGGCGGCGATCGCGGCGTCGAGCCGTCGCGCAAGCTGCGTCAGAAAGGTCTGCTCGGACTGATCGTGCCAGTCGGTCTGCCCCACCGCGCTGCGGCCATGGCCGACCGAGTTGAATGAGCGTCCGGGCTTATCGGCGCCCTGCTCATGGGTGGCCAGATCGTCCTGCTCGAGGACTTCGAGGGTCTTCAGGTTGGGGAACTTGGCGTCGCCGACGTTGTGCAGAAGCAGCGCCTTGGCGCCGTCGCAGACCACCACCCATTCGCCCTTATGGATCAACAAATCCGACATGATCGATCTCCTGACTGCGGCACCTTAGGATACCGGCCGCTGCCGGCATTTGCTCTGGATCAAACGCGGATCGGGCCCGTTTGTTGCTAGTTGCTAGTTGCTAGTTGCTAGTTGCTAGTTGCTGCCGTCGAGCAGCCGCCGGGCGATGACTTGAGCCTGGATCTCGGCGGCGCCCTCGAAGATGTTGAGGATGCGCGCGTCGCACAGGATGCGCGATACCGGGAATTCCAGGGCGAAGCCGTTGCCGCCGTGGATCTGCACCGCGTTGTCGGCATTCGCCCAGGCCACCCGCGCCGCCAACAGCTTGGCCATGCCGGCTTCAAGATCGCAACGGCGCCCGGAATCCTTCTGCCGCGCGGCATAGTAAGTGAGCTGACGCGCGGTCATGATTTCCGCCGCCATCATCGCGATCTTGTCGGCGACGCGCGGGAAGCTCACGATCGGCACGCCGAACTGCACGCGGTTCTCGGCATAGGCGAGCGCCTGCTCCATCGCCGCCTGCGCCACGCCGATGGCGCGCGCCGCGGTCTGGATGCGCGCCGATTCGAAGGTCTGCATCAGCTGCTTGAAGCCCATGCCCTCGACGCCGCCGAGCAGGTTCTCCGCCTTCACCTCGAAGCCGTCGAAGGCGATTTCGTATTCCTTCATGCCGCGATAGCCGAGCACCTCGATCTCGGTGCCGCTCATGCCCTTGACCGGGAACGGCTTGGCGTCGTCGCCGCGCGGCTTCTCGGCGAGCAGCATCGACAGGCCGCGATGGCCGCTTTCCTTGGGGTTGGTGCGCACCAGAAGCGTCATCAGGTCGGCGCGCACCGGATGCGTGATCCAGGTCTTGTTGCCGTAGACCTTGTAGACATTGCCTTCGCGCACGGCGCGCGTCTTGATCGAGGCGAGATCGGAGCCGGTATTGGGCTCGGTGAACACCGCCGTCGGCAGCATTTCGCCGGAGGCGATCTTGGGCAGCCATTTTGCCTTCTGCTCGCTGGTGCCGCTGCCGAGGATCAGCTCGGCGGCGATCTCGGAGCGGGTGCCGAGCGAGCCGACGCCGATATAGCCGCGCGACAGCTCTTCCGACACCACGCACATCGATTCCTTGCCGAGCCCCATGCCGCCGAATTGTTCCGGAATGGTGAGCCCGAACACGCCGAGATCGGCCATCTGGGAGATGACTTCGAGCGGGATATAGCTGTTGCTGCGGTGCCAGCCCTGGGCGCGACCGATGACTTCGCTATCCGCGAACTTGCGCATCTCGTCACGGATCGATTCCAGCGTCTCGTCGAGGCCGCACATGCCGATGGTGGCCTTGTGGTTCTGGCGCATCAATTCGACCAGCCGCGCGCGCCGCTCGGCAGTGTTGCCGCTGGCGATGAGGCCCTCGACCACCGGATTGATCCGCGCGGCGACCTGCGCCGCCGACAGGCCGAGATCGGCGGGCCGGGCGATCTCGCCCTGGCTCATCGGGATACCGCCGATCATCTGCGCGAGATATTCGCCGAGCGCGACGCGGACGAGATGCTCCTCCATCTCGCCGAGCGTGTCATCGCCGGCCATGCGCTCGGCATAGGATGCGAGCTGGCGCACCGCCTCGGCATAGGTGGCGAACCAAGCGAGCCCATGGGTGGCGCGCTGCTCGCGATCGAACAGCCGGGCCAGCACATGGCCCTCGACCAGGACCCGCTCGCGCACCTTGGCTACGGCATCGCCCAGGAGCGCCTCGGCTGCGGCAACGGCCTCACGGGCAAGTTCGACCAGTTCGCCTTGCTGGGCGGCGCGGGACGCAGCAATCGGCATGCAACTCCTCGACAATCAAAAATGACGGCCCCTTAAACACTACGTGTGCAGTGCACAAAAGAAAAGTGCCTGCAAAACACCGACTTCCTGAGGCGGTGGCCGGCCGACCCTACCGAATTGCCGCAAAATTAACCATTTCCGGCTTTCATCGCCGCGGCATCGTGCGCATGCCGATCATTCGCGGCGAACCCACTTCATGCGCTTCCAAATGTCATCGCCTTGGCTCCGCCTGTCACGCCTGAACTGGCTGTTGGCGCGGTTTTCCGTGCGTACCCGAATTATTGTGCTGGCGCTCATCCCGGTTGCCGGCTTCCTCGCCAATGGCCTGACCTACCTGTCGGGCGAGCGCGACGTCGGCAGAGCATTTCAGACGGTGAAGCACTCCACCGCGCTGGCGGACGCCAGCCGCGATTTCAAGAGCGCGATCGCTGCGATGCGCATCACGCTCAAGGATTTCTCCGCGGCACCCAGCGAAGAGCTCATCAAGACATTCGGTGACGCCGAAAAAATCGCGGCACGGAGCCTCGAAACCGTTTCCACCTCGGTCGACAGCAAGCGGCGCGGAAAAATCGCCGAGCTGCGGCAACGGGTGGCTGAACTGCAAAGCAACTTCGACAATCTGGTCACCATCCAGCGTACGCTCGGCTTCCAGGACATCGATGGATTGCGCGGCCAGCTCAGCATCGCCGGCAACAAGATCGAACGCATCATCAACGACAACCTGAGCTGGCTCGCCGAAGGTGACGCCAACAAGCTGATGCTCTCCCTGATGGCGATGCGCCAGTCCGAAGCGGAATATCGCGTCAACCCCGAAGAACTGATCCGGCAGCAGTTTCTCGCCGCCTACCGAAAGTTCCGGACCGACTTTGCCAATATCGACGGCACGCCGGAAATGAAGGACAACCTGGAACGAGAGGTCAATTACTACGCCGCCACGTTCGAAACCTGGATCAACACGACCGACCAGGCGCATCCGTTGCGCGTCCTCATCGACATGGATAGTCAGCGCATGCTGCCGGACGCCGACACGATCATCGCCTCGGCCCGCGCCAAGTCGCAGATCGCCTCCGACGCCTTGACCGCATCGCAAGGCCGCACCCGTACCGGCATCATCTCGGTCGGCATCGCCATGGCGGCGCTGGGCCTCGTGTTCTCTTGGTTGATTGGACGCAGCATTACGCGGCCGCTCAACGGCTTGGCCCATGTGATGACCCAACTCGCTGAGGGCGACACCTCCTCCCGCATCCCGGCGACCCACGCCAAGGACGAGATCGGCAAGATGGCGCGCACGGTCATCGTGTTCCGCGACAACATGATCGAGCGCGAAAGGCTCGCCGCCATTCAGGCGGAAACCGGCCGCGCCCAGCAGCAGCGCAGCGCGACGATTTCGCAGACCATCGCCCAGTTCAAGCAATCGGTGGAAAGCGTTCTCGGCAAATTGCGTCACGCGTCCATGAAGCTTGAAATGACGTCGTCCGACCTCAACAAGGCGGCCGATATCATGTCGGCCGAGGCGCAGACCGCCGAACACCGGGTGGGCGCCGCTTCCGAGAACGTGACGGCGGCGGCAAGTTCGGTCGAGGAACTGGCGGCGTCGATCGGCGAGATCGCCTCGCAGGCGGCAAAGTCGACGGAAGTCGCCGGGCGCGCCGTGTCCGAGGCGCAGCGCACCGTGTCAACCATGGCCGACCTCGGCAATGCCGCGACCCGCATCGGCGAGGTCGTCGGCCTGATCCAGGCCATCGCCGGGCAGACCAATCTGCTGGCGCTCAATGCCACCATCGAAGCGGCGCGCGCCGGCGAATCCGGCAAAGGCTTCGCCGTGGTCGCCGCCGAAGTGAAGTCACTGGCCGGACAGACCGCCCGGGCCACCGAGGAAATTGCCGAGCAGATCGGCTCGATCCAGTCGGCGGCCGCCGACGCCGCGCAGGCCATCGAGCAGGTCAACGCCATCATCCGCGACATGTCGTCGATTGCCACCACGGTGGCGGCAACCGTCGATCAGCAGAATTCGGCGGTCGCGTCGATCGCCGAAGGCGTGGGCCGTGCTTCCGGCGAGGCGCGGGTCGGCGCCGAGGCCATGAGCCGGGTTGCCGGCGTCACCCATGACGCCCGCGCCACCGCCAGCGACGTCAAGGCGCTCGCGGATGCGGTGGCGATCGAAGCCGAAGGGCTGGAAGCCGAAGTGCGCCAGTTCCTCACCAACGTGCAGGCGGCCTAGCTCTACCCGCTTATTACCGCGGCCGCGGGAATCCAGCTAAGATCAATTCGCTATGTGTCCCCGCTGCCGCGGGAACGGGCAGGAACCTCGCGCTGTGCGCATCGTCAAACATTCTTTGGACATGCTCGTCGAGGCCTTTCGGCACTTTCTTGCCGACGATGGCTGGGCGATCGCCAGCCACATCGCGCTGTCGACGCTGATGGCGATGTTCCCGTTCCTCATCATCGTCACGGCGCTGGCCGGATTTTTCTTCGGCTCCAAGGATCTGGCCGACGAAGCGGCCAAGCTGCTGCTGGAGGCCTGGCCGAAAGCCGTCGCCGCGCCGATCGCGGAGGACATTACCGGCGTGCTGACGACAACGCGCGGCGACGTGCTCACCTTCGGCGTGCTGTTTGCGCTCTACTTCGCCTCGAGCGGTGTCGAGAGCCTGCGCGTCGGCCTCAACCGCGCCTACGACCTGATTGAGCCGCGGGCGTGGTGGGTGCTGCGGCTGGAATCGGTCGTCTACGTGCTGGTCGGCGCGGTGGCGATCCTGGCCTTCTCCTTCCTGGTGGTGCTGGGGCCGGTGATTTGGGACCGGCTCGTGTCCTACGTGCCGACGCTGGCGCCGTTCTACGCCACGGTCACGCTCTATCGCTACGGCATCGCCGCCGCGGTACTCATCGTGGCGCTGTTCATCGTGCACCTCTGGCTGCCGGCCGGCCGGCGCTCATTCATCGACATCGCGCCGGGGATCGGGGTCACGCTGTTGCTGTGGCTGGTCAGCGGCGCGGTGTTCGGGCGCTATCTTGCCTCCTACGCCTTCGCCTATGTGTCGATGTATGCGGGACTGGCGTCGGCAATGGTGGCGCTGGTGTTTCTCTATCTCTGCGCGACCATCTTCATCTACGGCGGCGAATTGAATTCGGTGGTCGGACAAGCACGCGACAAGAAGCGGCGCGGCAAACGCGCGCCGCCGCCCGGGCGCGGCTCGGCGAGTTGAGTCGCTCGCCTTACCGAATGAGCTTGGCGGTCCAGTCGGTGCCGCCGTCGGCCGCCGGCGTAAACGTCACTTCGACCTCGGCCTTGGTGCCGCAGAGATCGTAGGCCCAGCGTTCGGTCCACGGCTCGCCGCTCTTGTGATCGGAAGCCGAACGCGTGTCGGTGACCCACTGATGATCGCAGCCCTGCGGCCGCGCCTTGGCGACGGCGGCGCTGGTGCCGCGAAACGCGTCGCGCTGCAGTTGCGGATCGGCGGCGGTCGTCCCCGGCAGCAATTCGATCATGCGCGGCTGGGCGTTCTCGACGATGGCCAGGAAGTTTCGCTGCGTGCGCGGCTTGCAATCGAGGATGAATTTTTCGACCCAGGACACCGCGCCGGGCTTGATCGGATAGGGCGTCACGAACGCGAGCGCGTAGAGCGGCTTGGCGCCGCATTCAAAGCCCGGAATGCGCTGTGCCGATTTCTGCACCATGTCTTCGCGCATGGCGGTATAGGCATCGGAAAACACCGTCGCGGTCACGCCGGGACCAAAGGCCTTCTGCAGCGCCTCGGGCTTGGCGCGAATATAGGCCGGCGTTTCGGCGAGCGCCGCGCCGGCGAGCAGGCTTGCGAAAAGGATTGCCGTCGTGAGCCTGACCATCGGCAATTATTGCCATGAATCGGGCGGCTGCGTCACGGCCGTCAGCCGCCCGCGGCTTCCTGCACATCGTCCAGCGTTTTCAGGCCGGTGCGCGGCGCGTTGACGAGCACCGCCATGTTGCCGGGCGGATGCTGGTTCTTCCACATCTTCATGTGCGCCAGCGGGATCTTGGCCCAGGGAAACACCTCGCTCATGCAAGGATCGATGCGCTGCTCGAGCACGAAGCGGTTGGCGGCGCTGGCCTGCTTCAAGTGCGCGAAATGCGAGCCCTGGATGCGCTTCTGCCGCATCCAGACGTAGCGCGCGTCGAAGGTGAGATTGTAGCCGGTGGTGCCGGCGCAGAACACGACCATGCCGCCGCGCTTGGCAACCAGGCATGAGACGGGAAAGGTCTGCTCGCCCGGGTGCTCGAACACGATGTCGACGTCGCGTTTGCCCGTGATGTCCCAGATCGCCTTGCCGAAGCGGCGCGCTTCCTTGGCCCAGGCGTCGTACTCGGGCGTGCCAACCTTGGGCAGTTGGCCCCAGCACTTGAAGTCCTTGCGATTGATGACGCCCTTGGCGCCGAGATTGAGAACGTACTCGGCTTTGCTCTCGTCCGACACCACGGCGATGGCGTTGGCGCCGGAGGCGGCGGCGAGCTGCACACCGAAGACACCCAGACCACCGGATGCACCCCACACCAGCACATTGTCGCCGGGCTTGAGCGTGTGCGGCGGATGACCGAACAGCATGCGGTAGGCGGTGGCGAGCGTCAGCGTGTAGCAGCCGGCCTCTTCCCAGGTCAGATGCTTGGGCTTGTGCATCAATTGCCGCGACTGCACGCGGCAGAACTGCGCAAACGAGCCGTCGGGCGTCTCGTAGCCCCAGATGCGCTGCGACGGCGACAGCAGCGGGTCGCCGCCGTTGCAGTCCTCGTCGTCGCCGTCGTCCTGATTGCAGTGGACGATGACCTCGTCGCCCACCGTCCAGCGCTTCACCTTGCTGCCGACCGCCCAGACGATGCCGGAGGCGTCGGAGCCGGCGATGTGGAAGGGATGCTTGTGGCCGTCGAGCGGCGAGATCGGCACGCCCAAGCCCGCCCAGACGCCGTTGTAGTTGACGCCGGCGGCCATCACCAGGACCAGCACCTCGTCCTCGGCGATCGGCCAGGTCGGCACCACCTCGAGCTGGAAGGACTGGTCGGGCGGACCGTGACGGTCCTTGCGGATGGCCCAAGCGTGCATCTTGCCCGGCACGTGCCCAAGCGGAGGAACCTCGCCAATGTCGTAGAGGTCCCGGGGCGAAGCGACGCTGCGTAAAGGTGCGGCGGCCGGCATGGGCAAACTCCTTGAAAGCAACAGTCTGCCGCCTTTTATGTTGCGGCGCAACAAAATCTCTCCGCAGCGCACAGCGCCATTTGTGGGTGCGCTGAACCCGCGGATAACGCCCTGGGCCGCACCTTGTTGCAATGCAACAAAAGACCGGCCAAACTGCCGCAAAAGGCTCCCGGATGCGCGACAAGCCGTGGATTTTCCGCACCTATGCCGGCCATTCGACGGCCGCGGACTCCAACGCGCTCTATCGCCGGAACCTGGCCAAAGGGCAGACCGGCCTCTCGGTCGCCTTCGATCTGCCGACCCAGACCGGCTACGACAGCGATCATCCGCTCGCCAAGGGCGAGGTCGGCAAAGTCGGCGTGCCGGTCTGCCATCTCGGCGACATGCGCGCCTTGTTCGACGGCATCCCGCTCGCCTCGATGAACACGTCGATGACCATCAACGCCACCGCGGCGTGGCTGATGGCGCTCTACATCGCGGTCGCCGACGAGCAGGGCGCGCCGCGCGCCAGCCTGCAGGGCACCATCCAGAACGACATCATCAAGGAGTATCTGTCGCGCGGCACTTACGTGTTCCCGCCGGCGCCGTCGATGCGGCTGATCAAGGACGTCATCCTGTTCACGACCAACGAGATTCCGAAATGGAATCCGATCAACGTCTGCTCCTATCACCTGCAGGAGGCGGGCGCGACGCCGGTGCAGGAGCTCGCCTTCGCGCTGGCGACGGCGGTCGCGGTGCTCGACACCGTCAAGGCATCGGGACAGGTGGCGCCGGAAAAATTCGGCGAGGTGGTCGGGCGCATCTCGTTCTTCGTCAATGCCGGGCTTCGTTTCGTCACCGAGGTGTGCAAGCTGCGCGCCTTCACCGAATTGTGGGAGGAGATCACGCGCGAGCGCTACGGCGTCACCGACCCCAAGCAGCGGCTGTTCCGCTACGGCGTGCAGGTCAATTCGCTCGGCCTCACCGAGCAGCAGCCGGAGAACAATGTCGCACGCATTCTGCTTGAAATGCTGGCGGTGACGCTGTCGAAGGGGGCGCGCGCCCGCGCCGTGCAGCTGCCGGCCTGGAACGAGGCGCTCGGCCTGCCGCGGCCGTGGGACCAGCAATGGTCGCTGCGCATGCAGCAGATCCTCGCCTACGAGACCGACCTGCTCGAATACGGCGACATCTTCGACGGCTCGGCCGAGATCGCGCGCAAGGTCGATGAACTCAAGGCTGCCGCCAAACAGGAGCTCGGCCGCATCGAGGCGATGGGCGGCGCGGTCAAGGCGGTCGACACCGGCTACATGAAGCAGCAGCTGGTGGAATCCAACACCGCGCGGCTCGAGGCGATCGAGCGCGGCGAGCAGGTCGTGGTCGGCGTCAACAAATATATCGAGACGGAGCCCTCGCCGCTTGCCGACGCCGCCGAGGCCATCCTGACCGTGTCGGAGGCAGCCGAGCGTGGCCAGATCGAGAAGCTGAAAGCCTGGCGTGCGGCGCGCGACAACAACGCGGTCAAGACCGCGCTCGACGCGCTCAAGCGCGCGGCGAACGGCAACGCCAATATCATGCCGGCGTCCATCGCCTGCGCCAAAGCCGGCGTCACCACCGGCGAATGGGGCTGGACGCTGCGCGAAGCCTTCGGCGAATACCGCGCGCCGACCGGGGTCGGCAGAGCGATGCGCAACGACGTGACCGGTCTCGACGATATCCGCGCCGACGTCGACCGCGTGTCGCGCAAGCTCGGCCGGCGCTTGACATTCCTGGTCGGCAAGCCGGGGCTTGACGGACACTCGAATGGCGCCGAGCAGATCGCGGTACGCGCGCGCGATGCCGGCATGCAGGTGGTCTATGACGGCATCCGCCTGACGCCGGAGGAGATCGTCGACGCCGCGCGCAAGGAAAAGGCCCATGTCATCGGCCTGTCGGTGCTGTCGGGCAGCCATCTGCCGCTGGTGCACGACGTCGCCGGCCGCATGAAAGAAGCCGGTCTCGACGTGCCGCTGGTGGTCGGCGGCATCATCCCGCCGGAGGATGCGGCCGAACTGGAGAAGGCCGGCGTCGCCGCGGTCTATACGCCGAAGGATTTCGAATTGAACCGCATCATGTCGGACGTGGTGCGCATCGTGGAGCGCAAGAGCGGCGCGACGAATACGTGAGCCCGCTCACCCGGCAAAAGCGCCAATCCGGGAAACGCGGCCTAGCCTGGGTCGCCGCCCCCGCGGGAACGAGCGGATAATTCACCCAGCGCCTGCGCCAGTTTTCCGGGGCTGATCGGCTTGGTGAAATAGAAATTCATGCCGGCGGCGCGCGCCGCCGCTTCGTCGGCGTCCGCGCCCCGGCCGGAAATGCCGATCACCGGCACCTGCCCGGCCCTGCCCGGCAGCGCGCGGATACGGCGCGTGGCCTCCAGGCCGTCAAGGCCCGGCAGCGTCACATCCATCAACACGGCGTCATAGCCGCCGCGCTCGACCGCCTTCACCGCCGCATCGCCGGTTTCGGCGAAGTCGACGCGGTGGCCGAGCTCCGTCAGAATCGTGTTCATCACCACGCGGCCGTAGGGGTTGTCCTCGGCGCAGAGCAGCGTCAGCGGCCGTCCAGCCGCCGGGCGGGCGCTGCGGGCCGGCGACGGGCGCGCATCGACGCGCCCGACCAGCGCGGTGAACCGGAAGGTCGAGCCCCGCCCCTTCGCGCTGGTCACCGTGAGATCGCCGCCCATCGCCCTGGCGATGCGCCTGACAAAGGTGAGGCCCAGGCCGGCGCCGCCGTAGCGGCGCGCGATATCGGCGCTGGCCTGCGAGAACGGACGGAACAGCCGCTTGAGCTCCGCCGCGCCGATGCCGATGCCGCTATCGGCCACCGTGAAGACCAGGCGCATGCGCCCGCCGGCGGCCGGCTCGGCGGCGGCGGCGAACCTGACCAGTCCCGCGCTCGTGAATTTCACCGCATTGTCGGCGAGGTTTTCCAGCGCCGCGCGCAGCCGCACCACGTCGCCGGAGACCATCGGCGGCAGGTCCTTCGCAATCCGGACGTCGACATTGACGTCCTTGTTCGCGGCGCGCGCGGTGAGCCCCTGCGCCACCGCCTCGGCGAGGGCGCGCGGCGAAAACGGCTCGTTGCGCAGCGTCAGGCCCGCCGCTTCCGCCTTGGCGGCATCGACGATCAGCGTCGACAGCGCGGCAAGATGCTCGGCGCCGCTCTTGACGGCGGCCGCCCACTCGCGCTCGCGCCGGCCGAGATCGGACGAGGCGAGCAACTCGGCGAGCGCGACAATGCCGGTCAGCGGCGTGCGGATGTCGTGGGCGATGCCGGCGAGCGCGGCCTCGATCGCGCGCGGCGACCGTGCGGCGCGCGGCTTCAGGGCGCGCTTCGATTTACGCTTGCGCTTGGCCATCAGCTCCCCCGGCAGCGGACAATGCCATGCTCAGCCAAGCCCGACCAGACCGCGAATATCGGCGGCCTTGACGCCTTGGCGGCGCAATTCGCGCAACCCCGTGGCGGAGGTCGACTTCGACAATTTCTTGCCGTCGGCATCGAGGATCAGCCGGTGATGGCGATAGCGCGGCGCGGTGAGGCCGAGCAGCGCCTGCAGCAGCCGGTGCACGCTTGTCGCATGGAAGAGGTCCTGCCCGCGCACCACGTCGGTGACGCCCTGCGCCGCATCGTCGACCACGACCGCAAGGTGATAGCTGGTCGGCGTGTCCTTGCGCGCCAGCACGACGTCGCCCCACAGCGCGGGATCGGCACGAATAATTCCAGTTCGACCGTCAGGGCCCTCACCGCTCTCGGACCAGGTGAGATTGAGCGAGCGCGCCGCAGACTGTTCCCTCCCCCCTTGCGGGGGAGGGATAGGGAGGGGGGCATCTTCATTCTGTTTCAGTCGCTGACCTCCCTCCCGTTCGCCGCCGCTAACGCGGCGACGAACGACCTCCCCCGCAAGGGGGGAGGTGAAGGAAGAGAGACGTTCGATCGCCGCAGCCATGTCGAGACGTAATGCGTAAGGCGCACCGGATGCCATGCGCCGTTCGCGCTCGGCGGCGGGCATCGATTTGGCATCACCGGGATAGAGCGGCGCGCCGTCGGGATCGCGCGGCCAGGGCGCATTTCTCTCGCGGGCGGCGACCAGGGCCGCGATCTCGCCGCGGCTTTCGAAGCTCGGGTAGATCAGACCCTCCGCGTGCAGTTTCGCGAGCGCCGCACGGTAGTCGTCGTAGTGCTCGGACTGGCGGCGCACCGGGGTCTCCCAGCCAATGCCGAGCCAGTCGAGATCCTCGTAGATCGCCGCCTCGTATTCCGGCCGGCAGCGCGTCTTGTCGATGTCCTCGATGCGCAGCAGCAGCCGTCCGCCCGCGGCGCGCGCCAGATCGGCATTGAGGAGCGCCGAAAAGGCGTGGCCGAGATGCAGATAGCCGTTGGGCGACGGCGCAAAGCGGAAAACGGGTGGCATGGTCGTCTCGTGCCTGTCCAAACACTCCGTTCATTCCCGCGCAAGCGGGAATCCAGGACTGGGTCCCCGCTTTCGCGGGGACGAACGGTGTATTATGTGAGCCCGCTAATGACCACCTTCCTCCACAGCCAAGCCGATCTGGACGCGGCGCTGGCGCAGCTCATCCAGCATGACCCGCGACTCAAACCGGTTGCGGAGACGGCGGGCCCTTTTGCGCTGCGCCGGCGCGAGGCCGGCTTCCCCGGCCTGTGCGCCATCGTCTGCGGCCAGCAGCTGTCGACCGCGGCGGCGGCCACGATCCGCGACCGCCTGTTCGCCGCCTTCGATCCCTTCCATCACGACACGGTGCGTAAAGCGCGCACCGACAAGCTCAAGCGGATCGGCCTGTCCGCGCCCAAGATCAAGTCGATCCGCGAGATCGGCAAGGCAGTATCCAGGGGACGCATCGATCTGACCGCGGTCGGCAACATGGACGCCGACGCGGCGCATGCGACGCTCACCGCGCTGCACGGCGTCGGACCGTGGACCGCCGACATCTATCTGCTGTTCTGCCTCGGCCACGCCGACGCCTTTCCCGCCGGCGATCTCGCCGTGCAGGAATCCGCCCGCATCGCCTTCGGCCTGCGCAAGCGGCCCGACGCGAAGAAACTCACCAAGATCGCCGAGGCGTGGCGGCCCTGGCGGGGCGTGGCGGCGCATCTGTTGTGGGCCTATTATCACGCGGTGAAGAAGCGCGACGTGGTGCCAGTGGCCGGAAGCGGCGCCAGGACGCCGGCCAAAAAGAGGGCGAAGAGGGCAAAGAAGAATGGCTGACCTCGACGGCCCGCGCCTGCCGCCGCGCTCAGGCAGGGCCAGACACCTCGTCGTCCTGCTGCACGGCTACGGCGCCGACGGCAACGACCTCATCGACATCGGGCGCGCCTGGCAGAGCCTGCTGCCGGACACCGCCTTTGTGTCGCCGCACGCGCCGCGGCCGTGCGGCCAGGCGCCGATGGGCCGCGAGTGGTTTCCCCTCACCTTCCGCAACGTCGAGGAGCGCTGGGACGGCGTCACCATGGCGGCGCCGACGCTCAATCAATTCCTCGACGCGGAACTCAAGCGCCACAATCTGCCGGGCTCGGCGCTGGCGCTGGTCGGCTTTTCCCAGGGCACCATGATGGCGCTGCACGTCGGCCTGCGGCGCGCAGCCGCGCCGGCCGCCATCGTCGGCTACTCCGGCCTGCTCGTGGTGCCGGAGAACGTCGCGCCGGAAGCCTTTGCCGCCGAGATCAAGGCGCGCCCGCCGGTGCTGCTGGTCCATGGCGACAGCGACGACCTGATCCCGGTGCAGGCGCTGTTCCACGCCGCGCAGGGGCTCGCCGCGCTCGGGATTCCGGCCGAATGGCACATCTCGCCCGGCGTCGGCCACGGCATCGATCCTGAAGGCTTGCGGCACGGCGGCGAGTTTCTCGCCCGCTTCCTGCGTCAGGCATGATCGCGTTTGGTTGAAGCGGTGCCGCAGGCGTGGCGCGCCCCCCGAGGATCGGCCGTAACCCCTCACCCGGCGCGCCATAAGCGAGTTTACGCGCGTCTCCGACGCGCTGCGGCGCGCCGACCTCTCCAAGCCGGCCCATGGCAATGCTGATCCGAGCAAGCCTGGCAACTTGCGCGTAACCCCCCGGATATGCTTCACAATCCCGTCACGCTGACTGTAGACTATGCGGGCGATTAGAGAATCGCTCTCGGGGGTGTCAGGAGTAGACGCTTGAACGTGCACGTTTCGCCCAGCGGGTATCCCGCCCTGGTCCTGAACGCGGACTTCCGGCCGCTGAGCTATTACCCGCTGTCTTTGTGGTCCTGGCAGGACACCATCAAGGCCGTCTTTCTGGATCGCGTGAATATCGTCGCCAATTACGACCGCGCGGTGCACTCGCCGTCCTTCGAGATGAAGCTGCCGAGCGTGGTCTCGCTCAAGACCTTCGTGAAGCCCTCGACCTACCCCGCCTTCACGCGGTTCAACGTGTTCCTGCGCGACCGCTTCTGCTGCCAGTATTGCGGCGAACGCGACGACCTGACGTTCGACCATCTGCTGCCGCGCTCGCGCGGCGGCCACACCACCTGGAGCAACGTGGTGGCGGCCTGCTCGCCGTGCAATCTGCGCAAGGGCAACCTGACGCCCAACGAAGCCAAGATGTGGCCGTCGCAGATGCCGTTCCAGCCGACGGTGCAGCACCTGCACCGCAACGGCCGGCTGTTCCCGCCCAATTATCTGCACGAGAGCTGGCTCGACTATCTCTACTGGGACACCGAACTCGAGCCGTAAAGGTTTCCCGCGCACGGGGGCTTGGCATGCACGGCGCGCTGCGAGGCATGGGGGCGGCGCTGGCGGCCGGCGCGATGCTCGCCTTCGCGGCGGCGGCAGGGGCGCAGCCGGCGCCGGCCTCGGCGGGTCCGGCCGACCCGAAGCTGGTCGAGGACCTCGTCGCCGCCTATCGCATCCTCGCCGACCACAATCTGCTCGACGGCTGGGGCCACGTCTCCGTCCGCCACGACAAGGACCCCAACCGCTATCTGATGGCGCGCGGCATGTCGGCCGACATGGTCACGGGAACCGACATCGTCGAATTCGATCTCGACAGCCGGCCGGTCGACACCCATGGCCTGCCGATGTCGGCGCTGTTCACCGAGCGCTACATCCATGGCGAGATCTACAAGATGCGGCCCGACGTGGTGGCGGTGGTGCACACCCACGCGCCGTCGCTGATCCCGTTCGCCGACACCAAGGTGCCGCTCAAGCCGATGTATCACCGCGCCGCCTTCATCGCGCTCGGGGTTCCGGTATTCGAGATCCGGGACAAGGCGGGAATGACGGATATGCTCATCCGCAACGCCACGCTCGGTCATGACCTCGCCGCGGCGCTGGCCCAGCATCCGGCGATCCTGATGCGCGGCCACGGCGCGGCGATCACCGCGCCGACGCTGCAGCGCGCCGTTGCCCGCACCATTTTCCTGTCGCTCAACGCGACGCTGCAGGCCGAGGCAATGAAGATGGGCGCGCCGATCACCTACCTCGACCCCGAGGAGGCGCGCAAAATCGAGGCGCGCGAAGGCCACGGCCTTGCCCGCACTTGGGAAGGCTGGAAGCACAAGGTGATGGCGAAGCCCTAGCCGCCCGGCAGCATGCGCTGCAGCACGCGGTCGCCGCGGATGAAGTGGTGATAGAGCGCGGCGGCGACATGCAGACCGACCAGCGCCAGCAGCACATAGTTCGACAGCACCTCATGCACGTCGCCGGTCCAGCCCCAGCCCGGCGCGCGGGTGGCGACGAGTTTCGGCAATTCAAGCCCGGCCATGACGACCGGCATGCCGCGCCAGGAGGCGTTGATCCAGCCGAGCAGAGGCAGCGCCAACAGCAGCAGATAGAGCAGCCAATGCACGATGCGCGCCGAGGCGGTCTGCCAGGGCGGCAAACCGTCCTCCGGCTCCGGCTCGCCCTGCGCGGCGCGCCAGGCCAGGCGCACCAGCGCCACCGCCAGAATGACAATGCCGAGCGTGAAGTGCAGGCTGATCAGCGTGGTCACCGGCGTGTTGCGGCCGATATGCGGCATGCTCCAGGCGACGGCGAACTGCACGACCAGCAGCGCCAGGATCAGCCAATGCAGGAATTTCGCGGTCGATGTGTAGCTCTTAGTCATGATTCGTCCCAAGCCTTGATCGTGAACGAAAAGCGCCTATATGTGTGTCCACAATGATGTCGAGCCGTAAGGCTCCGTCATTGACCTAGAGCAAAACGCTCCAGGTGGACGACCACGTTTAGATCGGCGTCGCCGGATGTACGCGCGCCTTTCCATTCGTGGTCGTTATCATTTCCGGGGTCAGCGCCCTCGTGCCGTGCGCGAGGATGAAGGCAGCATCGCTAGCGCGCCGTGCGCAGCCGCTCTTTGTCGTAGCCGGCCACCCGCTTGTAGCTCTCCGACAGCGCGACGAGCTCCTCGCGGCTGATGACGTCGTCGATCGACTTGAACGGCTTGTCGCCGGTGCGGCGGTAGACCTCCTGCAGGATGGCGTCGGGCGGCGCCTTGCGGTTGGCGAGCACCACCTCGCTGGTCGCCGGCAGGCGCTTGGCCTCGTAGACCTTGAGCGCCTCGACCGGGTCCGGCGTGGCCGCGAGCGCATCGCTGAGCGCGCGGCAATCCAGGATCGCCTGCGCCGCGCCGTTGGCGCCGCGCGGATACATCGGATGCGCGGCGTCGCCGAGCAGCGTCAGGCGGCCGAAGCTCCACCGCGGCAAAGGGTCCTTGTCGACCATCGGATATTCGAGGATGGCATCGGCGCTGGAAATGAACTGCGGCACGTCGAGCCAGTCGAAATGCCAATCGGCCATCGCCGGCAGGAAGTCCTCGAGCTTGCCCGGCCGGTTCCAGTCGTTGGCGAGATGCTGCGGCGTCTCGATGTCGCAGACCCAGTTCACCAGCTGGCGGCCTTCGGCGTCGATGTTGTTGCGGATCGGGTAGATCAGCAGCTTGGCCGGGTGGTGCCAGCCGACGCGGATCATGCTGGCGCCGGACATAAACGGCTTCCAGCGCGTGATGCCGCGCCACATGTTGATGCCGGAATATTTCGGCGGGCCTTCGTCCGGGTAGAGCTGCTTGCGCAAGGTCGAATGGATGCCTTCGCAGGAGATCGCCACCGTGCCGCGCTGGGCGGGCAGCGCCTTGCCGCTGACGTCCTCGAAATAGGCCACAGCCTCGGCACCGTCGTAATCGACGCGCGTGCATTTGTGGCCGAGGATCACCTTGTCGCGGCCGGCGCGGGCGATGAAGGCCTCGAGCAGCACCATCTGCAAATCGCCGCGGTGGATGGAGAATTGCGGCACGTCGTAGCCGGCGAAGCGCCCGGCCGGCTCGCTGTAGATGTACTGGCCGAAGCGATTGTAGAAGCAATATTCCTTGGTGGTGACGGCGACCTTGGCCAGCGCCTGTTCAAGCCCCAGCGCGCACAATTCGCGCGAGGCATGCGGCAGGATGTTGATGCCGACGCCGACCGCCTTGAGCTCGGGCGCGGCCTCATAAATGCGGCAGGGAATGCCGGCGCGATGCAGCATCAGCCCCAGCGTCAAGCCGCCGATGCCGGCGCCGATGATGAGCACGTCCATGACTGTTTCCTACTTGGCTACTTGGCGCGCGCGAGCGAGGCGCGCGCTCCCCAGGCGGCGACGATCGCCAGGCCGAGCGACACCAGCACATCCCAGCCGGCGAGCGAAAGCCCGAGGAAGCGCCACTGCGCCTCGTCGCAGCGGATCGGGCTGAAATTGTTGAGCTGTTTGAGCAGGTCGTTTGCCGCGCCGACGTTGTTCATAGGGCCGGTGCATTCCTGCGGGCCGGGCCACCATTTCCATTCGATGCCGGCGTGATAGATCGACAGGCCCGTGTTCCACAGCATGGCGACCGCGATCGCCAGGAAACCAAGCAGCAGCACCTTGCGTTGCGCGCCATGTCCGGCGCCGAGCCACAACAGCGCCGCCAGCGGCACGCTGACGTAATAGGCGTTGCGCTGCTCGAGACAGAGCGGGCAAGGCGACAGCCCGACGACATATTGGAAGAAGAAGAAGCCGGCGATGGTGGCGAGGCCGACAACGGCGACAATCGCCGCCGCCGCGAGCGGCGGATCGTTGCGGACAAGCGTCAGGGTGGCATTGGTCATAATACGTCCTTCACGCCCCGCCCGCCGGCTATTGCCGTCCCGCGAACGCCGATATAACGGGCGGGATTTGGCAGTCAAGCAAATGGGCGGGCGGCATGTCATCGCTGCGTGAATTGCATCGCAAGGACCAGCCTCTGGTGAGCCCACTGGCCCACGATGCCCTGTCGGCGCGGCTGATCGAGCGCGCCGGCTTCAAGACCTTCAATGTCGGCGGCTCGGCCCTGCTGGCGGCGCGCCATGCCTTGCCGGATCTCGGGCTGGCCGGATTTGCCGAGATGCTGGCCGGCATCCGCGACATCGTCGACGCCTCGAAGCTGCCGTGCCTGGTCGACGCCGACGACGGCTACGGCGACGTCAAAAGCGTGGTGCGGACAATCCAGGGCTACGAAGCCGCGGGCGTCGCCGGCGTGCTGCTCGAGGACCAGTCGCGCGAAGGCAAGCAGCCGGGCGCGGCGTCGGCGCGCAGCGTCGTGCCGCTCGCCGTCATGGAGCAGAAGCTCAAGGCGGCGATGGATGCGCGGCGCAATTCCGATTTCGTCATCATCGGCCGCACCGACGCCTATGGCGCGGAGGGGCTCGACGCCGCGCTCAAGCGTGCCGAGCATTTTCTGCGCATCGGCGCCGACGGCGTGTTCGTCGCCGGACTGAAGACGCCCGGCGATTACGCCCGCGTCGGCCAGGCCTTCAAGGGCAGCTGGAACTGCGCCGCGATCTTCGAGGCGGCGGCGACGCCGTGGCTGACGCCGGGCGAACTCCACACCATGGGATTTTCGCAAATCGCCTATCCGAACATCCTGATCGGACGCGTGGCCAAGGCGGTCGAGACCGGCTTGCAGCGCCTGACTGCGCTTGCTGCGGGCAAAAACGACGCCTTCGCCGGCGGCGGGCAGGAACTGGCGCTGCCCAGCCTGGCGGAGGCGCTCGACCTGCAAAAGTGGAACGCGTTGGAGAAAAAATACTCCTAGCCGTGATGCAGGCGGCGATCGATCGCCAGCAGGACGGTGTTGACGCTCGCCGCAAACACCACCAGCAAGAACGTCACCGCCATGATGAGATCGATATTGTAGAGGCTGATGGCGTTCATCAGCAGGTAGCCGAGGCCGTGCTGCGCGGCGAACATCTCGCCGAGCACGGTGCCGATCAAGGTCAGCGAGAAGCCGACGCGGATACCGGTGAAGATTTCCGGCACCGCCGCCGGAAACAGGATCGAGCGCACCATCACCGGCGGGCTGAGCTTGAGCACCCGGCCGGTCTTGATCAGGATCGGCCTGATATTGCGCACCGCGCTCAGCGTGAACAGCGCCACCGGAATGATGCCGTGAATGGCGCCGAAGGCGATTTTCGCCGAAATGCCGAGGCCGAAGGCCAGCAGGATGATCGGATAAAGCGTGATCTTGGGGATCGAATAGAGCGCGACCAGCATCGGCTCCATGGCGTCGCCCGACAGGCGGTGCAGGCCGAGGGCAAAGCCGATCAGCAGCCCGAGCACCACGGCGATGACAAGCGCCACCGCAAAGGCCTTCACCGAGTCGGCCAGATGCAGCCAGAAGATGTCGGTCTGCATCAGCTTGCCGAGGAACTGGATCGTCTCCCAGGGCGAGCGCAGCGCCACTTCGCCGACGACGAGGTAGGCAAGCTCCCAGAACAGCAGCAGGCCGACGATCAGGATCGCCGTATTGCGCAGCTGCATGCCCCTGCCGTCCTGCATCATTTCTGCCCTCTGCGCGCCAGCAGCACGCGCTCCCAATAGGACAGCAGGCTGTTGGCGGCGATCGACAACAGCAGGATCAGCAGGATCAGCGGATACATCGTGGCGTTGTCGAAGTTGGTATAGGCGTAGCTGATCTCGTAGCCCATGCCGGCGCGCGCCATGATGAATTCCGAGCCGATGACGCCGATGAAGGCATAGGCGAGCGCAAGCTTGGCCGCGGTCAGGAGATAAGGCGTGCAGAACGGCAGGGTGACGCGCAGCGCCGTCTGCACGGGGCTCAGCCGGTTGACCCGCGCCGTCTTCTTCAGCACCGCCGGAACGCGGTCGAGCCCGTTGAGGGTGGTGACAATGACCGCGACCACGGCGAGCAGAAAGCCGATCAATAGCTGCGGCCCGTCGCCCAGTCCGAACATGACGATGAACAGCGGATAGAACGCGAAGACCGGGATGGCGTAATAGGTGGCAAACAGCGGATCGAGGATGTCGCGCGCGGTCTTGTGGCCGTGCAGGATGGTGCCGGTGACGACGCCGAAGATATAGGCCGAGGCAAAGGCCACCAGCACGTTGCCGAGGCTCTTGCCGATCTCGCCGAAATAGCGGCCGGCCAGGATCATGCGCACGAAGTCGCGCACGATGATGTGCGGCGCCGGCATGGTGACCTTATCGATCACGCCGGCGAGGCAGAGCGCTTCGAGCAGCAGGATGAAACCGGCAATGACCGCGATCTGATAGAGCCGCATCTTGGCCATGGCCGCTATCCCCCGCGGCCCATGGTCTTCATCGATTCGCTGCGCAGCGTCTTCCACAGCCGGCTGGTCAGGGCGCCGAAATTCTCACGTTCGACGATGCGGCTGTCGCGCTCGCGCGGCCAGCCGGTCTCGACCAGGTCGATCACCCGGCCCGGCCGCGCCGACATCACGGCGATGCGGTCGGCCAGCATCGCCGCCTCGTCGAGCGCGTGCGTGATCAGAAAGACGGTGGCGCCGGTATCGCGCCACAGCCGCAGCATCTCGTCGCCCATCAAGAGCCGCGTCTGCTGGTCGAGCGCGCCGAACGGCTCGTCGAGCAGGATGAGGTGCGGCTCGGCGACGATGGTGCGCGCGATGCAGACGCGCTGGCGCATGCCGCCCGACAGCTGCGCCGGATAGCTGCGGGAAAAATCGCGCAGTCCCATCATCTCGATGACGGCGGCGACGCGGCGCGCCTTTTCCTCGGGCGAGAAGTTCTTGCGCCGCAGGCCGAACGCGACGTTGTCGCCGACATTGAGCCAGGGAAAGCAGGCGTCTTCCTGGAACACGACGCCGACGCCGTCGGGAATGTCTTCGCCGATCGAGCGGCCCTCGAACACGATGTCGCCCTGCGTCGGCGTCGTCAGCCCGGCGATCAGCTCGAGCAGCGTCGACTTCCCGCAGCCGGACGGGCCGACCACGGCGAAGAACTCGCCCTTTCTGATCTCGAGATCGAGCGGCCCGAGCGCGTGCACAGGCTGCCCGCCGGCGCCGGCGGGGAAGGTCTTCGCCACCCCGCGCAGCGTCACCTGAGCCGCGGACACAGCCACCATCCTCCGCGGCGCAGTCTATTTTATTTTCTTCAGGTCGTCCGGCAGGAACTGGGTGTCGACAACCTTGGACAGATCGATGTCGCCGGTCAGCGCGCCGACGCTCTTCTGCACCTCGATGATGCGCTTCATGCCGTCGAGGTGGATGTCGCCCTCGCCCCAGTAGGGGATGCCCTCGGTCATGCTGGTGGTGAG
This sequence comes from Pseudolabrys sp., assembly GCA_035651255.1. Classification (GTDB taxonomy): domain Bacteria; phylum Pseudomonadota; class Alphaproteobacteria; order Rhizobiales; family Xanthobacteraceae; genus Pseudolabrys. The sequence continues at coordinate 26,843 of DASRGB010000015.1, read as the reverse complement.
GTTCTTGATGGCGCTGGTCGCCACCTCCGGCGTGATGTTGAAGGGCTTGGCCAGGATCTGGCCCGCCTCCTCCGGGTGCTCCTTCATGAACTTGATGGCCTTGCGGCGCGCGCGGATGACGGCGCGGATGAAGTCGCCGCGGGTGGCGGCGGCCTGCGCGGTGACCACGCCGACGACGTTGTCGAGCGGCGGCAGCGCTTCGGCGCCGGTGATCAGGACGCGGAACTTGTCCTTCATCTTCGACCACAGCGGCTCGGTGACGGGGGCGACGTCGATCTGGCCGAGATCGAGCGCGGCGACCATCGGGCCGAAGCCGCCGGTCTTGACGAGCTCGGCGTCCTCGGGCTTGAGGCCCGCCTTCTTCAACATCAGGATGTCGAGCGCCTGGCTGGTCGAGCGCGGGTTGGTGTAGCCGATCTTCTTGCCCTTGAGGTCGGCGATGGTCTTGATCGGCGAATCTTTTTTCACCAGCCAGGCAAATTCGGCGATGGTGAGCACGTTGTCGCTGACGATGCGCAGGTCGGCGCCCTGCTGGATGGCGACCGCGATGGCGCCGGGATTGGCCTCGCCGTAAGCCACGCCGGCCATGGCGTTGCGCACCGAGGTGCCGCCGCCTTCGGAGGCGATGATGCCGGTGACGTTGGCGCCCTCCTCCTGGAAGTAGCCCTTGGCCAGCGCGATGCCGAACGGCATGCCATTGGCCGAGGAGCCGTAATTGCCGATGGCGATGTCTTCCGCCCTGGCGCCGACCGCAGCCAGGAACGTTGCCGATGCCAAAACGACGAGACGCGCAAAGGTTCGACCGGTCATCCTGTCCTCCCGATTATGCCGCCGGATTGGGTTCCGGCTTGGCCAAGCGACGGTGCTTGCAAAAAGGATAGACCCTCCGGCGAAGCGCCGCCATGTGCGATTGCTTCAATCGCGGAATGGGCAGCGGGCTTTGCCCACTGCCGCCCGGACGGAGATGGGCGGCCCCCCGGCCGGGCTCGCTTGATTTTCCCGCGGTCGCATTTTCTCCCGTACACACGCAGAGGTTTCAGCCTGTCGGCCGGCAGAACCGGGCCGGCTTTGCTGAGCCGGGTCCGAAAACGTGAGCGCGTGCGCGAAAGGACGCCGTCAATTCGAGCGGCGGCAAATTTTACGCAAAGAATACTTCCGAGTTTTTGTTCGGCGACTCAACACCATGCGCGCGGCTACGCGGCGATGGCCGGCGCTGGCGTGACCTGCATCACAAGGGGACGGCTCGACTTGTGCTAAATGCCTTGGCGCAATTGCAAGAAGGACGATGTGCAGGAAGCAACTTCAGCGCAACACCGGGGATAGGGAGACGCACCCATGACGATCTACCAGGGAACGATCACGGGCGGCGGACACGTCAGCGGCGGCGGGTTTTTCGTTCCGATCACGACCAGGGACGTCGCCACTCTCGATATTACGATCAACCCCGACGGCAGCTTCACCGGCTTCGAGCAGCAAGACATTACGGTAACAGTTTCGCCGCCCGGCCTGCCGCACGCTTCCGCCTCGCAGCATATCGGCGGAATTGCCATCAGCGGCAACGTCAATACGCCGACGCACCTCGTCGAGACGATCGGCGGGCAGCTCGTCGACGTGGATGCCAACTTCTCGAACGGCAACCAGCAGGTCAACATCAGCGGCAGCGCCAATATCAGCAACTACAATTTCGACGGCATCAGTTTTTCCGGCGACGTCAGCGCCCACGGGGCGCTGCATGCGAAAAACGTGTTTTTCACCATCACCGGCTCGCACACCGCGCATGAGCCGCTCAAACTTGTCAACGGGCAACTGATCGGCAGCGTGGTCTACACGGTGTCGGTGCACGGCGACACCAATCCGAACAATGTGTATGCGGTGACCATCACCAATGACACCCTCAACCACGGCACCGACGGCGCGAGCCAAGGCGTCAATTATCAGGCTTTCGCGCCGATCCACCTCAACGTGACGCCGTCCCACGCCCAGCAGTTCACGATCACGGTTCTCAACGATCACGGCGCCGACGAAATAAGCCGGGGCCAGAACCATACCGACGGCAGCGTATTCTGGACCGCCACAGCGACCGACCCGCTCGGCGGCGCGATCTCGGAATCGGCCAATTCGGTGAACAGCGTGCAGATCATCGAATCGGCGCTGACGTCGAGCCATATGCAGGCTCATTTGCACACCAGCGACATGTTGTTTCATTAACGCAGGAGCCGGCCCAAGGGCGCGCCCCGGGCAGCGATGGAACATTACGGCGGATTAATCCCGGTTATTGCCGGTGTTCAATGCTGACTCGCCGCCGGGGACCTTTCGGCTTCTGAAAATAACCACGTCGGCGAGGACGGCGGCACCGACCGGGGCAAATGATTGCCTGTGATGCGTGTCACAGTCTAAATTGGGCCGCTGTGTTAACCATGTGATACGGCTTTCTCGGGGAGGCCGCGTCATCCGAACGCATCACTGATCTGCAAACTGAAAGAGCCGGGCGCCTTATAGGCCGCCCGCACCGATGAAATTTCTGTGCGGGTCGCACATGTTCGGCGCCAAAGGCGGGGCCAGCGACACTTGGAAGTCGGACAGCCGCGCGCCGCGGTTGGGCAGCAACAATAGGCAGCTGAGAGGGCCGAGAGAGGGAAGCAACGATGGCGACGTATGACTGGAACGGCAGCACCGACAGCGATCTCAACAAAGCGGCAAACTGGAGTCTCAATAAGGTTTCCGGCGTCAACGTTCCCGGTACTAACGATATTGCACAATTCGGCAGTGCCAATGGATCGCCCGTCCATGGCACGCTCAACGTCTCCCAGTTTCTCGTCAATAGCGGACCGCTCGCATTTGACAGCGGCTCGATCACGGCGGCCTCGGAGACCATTGGCGGCGGCGGCGACTTCTCGCTCGACGGCACGCTGAACAATGTCACCACCAACCTGACGCTTGAAGGTGGCGGTAAGTACTCCGCTATCAATGGCGGCGTCCTTTCGGTCGGCGGCGATGAAATCGTTGGCGCGAATGGGCCGGGAAATTTCAGCCTCAATGCCAGTACGAACACCATCACCGGAAACCTGACGCTCGGACAGACGAGCGGCTCCGGCGTCTACAACATCTCCGGCGCCAACGCATCGCTCAGCGTCGGCAAGAATTTCATCCTCGGCGACGAGAGCGGAAGCAGTGTCGGCCAGGAAGACGGAACGGCCGCCGTTACCGGGCAATTGATCCTCGGCAACCAGAGCGGCAGCGACGGCAAATATGATCTCAAAGGCGGCACGCTCACCGTCGGCCATGATGAAATTGTCGGCAATTCTGGAGGCGGGGAGTTCGATCAATCGGCCGGCAACCATACGATCACCGGCAACCTGATCCTCGGCCTCAACAACGGAAATAACTCAAAGTACGTTTTTCATGGCGGCACCCTTCAAGCTGCAGGCTTGACGATCGGCAAGGGCGGCAGCGCAGTCTTCGATATGAACACATCCGAGACGCTGAGCATCGCCACGGCGATCAACCTCGGCGTCGATGTCGGCAGCGACGGCGAGTTCGAGGTCAGACAGGCCTCGTCATTCACCGCATCGGGAACGGGTACCAACTCCGCAATTACCGTCGGCGTCAGCGGTGACGGCCTGCTCGACATCGAGGACATCAGCCTGGTCACGGCGAATTTCGTCCAGTTTGGTTTCAACGCCGGAGCGGCCGGCGAAGGCTCCATCAAAGACGGCTCGAAGCTCAGCGTCGCGACCAATGTGGTCTTCGGCCAGTCCGGGCAGGCGGCCGTTGCCGTGTTCAACGGCGGCATGGTCGAGGCCGACCGCGTCCTGCTCGGCAACATGGCGGGGAGCAAAGGCGCACTGGCCATTTTCGGCACCGACGCCGTCGTCCAGTCCGACAATACCAGCACCACGGTGCCCGGCATCGCCATAGGCGTCGCCGGGACGGGCGCGGTCCTCGTGGGCCTTAGCGTCGACGATAAGTCCCAGGTGACCGTCAGCGGCGGCGGTTTGCTTCACTCGGCGTCGTCAATCGCCGTGGGCGGGAGCGCGAGCTCGACGGGCGGGCTCGTTATTGCGGGAAGCGGAGCCGAAGTGTCGGCCACGACGACGATTTTCGACGGCATCGCCGCCACCGGCGGCATTGCCGGCGGCGCGGGCGGTCTCCTCACCGCCGCGTCGCTCACGATCGGCACCAAAGGCGGCCTCGAGGCCGGCAGCGCCACTCTTTCCGGACCGCTGCAAAACAGTTTCCAGGGCGATTTTACCGTCAAGGCAGCATCCGTGACGGACGCCGGCAAGATTCTCGTCGACGCCAACTCGACGCTGCATTTCGTCACCGACGTGTTCACTTTGGCCAAGACCGGAACGGCTTCGATCGCCGCCGGAGGCATTCTGGAATTCGACAAGAGCGTGACCATCAACAACCTGGGCTCGTTCTTCAATGCCGGGGAAATCGCGCTATTGGCCGGCACCACCGCCACATTCCAGGGCGGCGGCAAGATCGTTCAAGGCGATGGTCCGGGGGCCGATAGTCCTATTGGCGGCGCCACCCTCAACAACGTCGACAACACGTTCTCGGGCGGCGGATCGATCCTGGTCGACCTGATCAATCAGGCGAAAGGAACCATCAACGGCAACGCCACCAATAACGCCTTGCGGATCCACAACACCGGCACCACCAACCATGGCCTGATTGAAGGCACGTCCGCCAAAGGCCTCATCTTGCAATCCAACGTCGGCAGCAATGACGGCACGCTTGCCGCCATCGGGGCGAAGGCGGCACTCGAGATCGACGCCGCGGTTACAAACACGGCCAAGGGCGTCATCCTTGCATCGGGTGCCGGCGCGCATGTCGATCTCAAGGGCGCGAGTGTTACTGGGGGCACGTTCAAGACCTTGAGCGGCGGTGTCATTCAGACGACCGACGACAGCACCATCACCGACGTCGCCAATACCGGCAGTCTCAAAGTCGGCAACGGCACCACGCTGGATGTCGCGAGCAATCTGACCACGGGCGTCAACGGCTCGGGCGTGTTCAACAACAGCGGCACCGTCACGGTCGACGGCAATGGCGGCAGCGCCACCCTTGCGTTTGCCAGCGACATCACGCTCCAGGGCGGCGGCAGCGTCGTGCTTGCGTCCCTGGACCACACGGCAGCAATTCATACCGGCAACAGCGTCACCATCTATAACGGGACGGCAACCAGCGCCCACACCATTTCCGGCAACGGCGACCTTGGCAGCGACACCACGATCCTCGTCAACGGCGCCAAGGGCGTCATCAACGGCAACGGACCCGGCTCCACCCACATTCCGCTCAATATCGTGGCGTCCGAAATCACCAACAACGGCATCATGGAGGGCACGAACCCGCTTGATCCCGTCACCCACCAACCCGTCGACAGCCTTGGCCTGGAGTTCAACTCCGGCGCAGCGCTGATTCATGTCGTCAACAACAACCTGATCGAGGCGCTCGGCGCGGGTGCCATCGTCGATTTCGAGACCGACACCCACGTCGACAACGGACCGAAGGGCGTCATCCTCGCCTCCGGCGCCGGCGCCGAGGTGCACATCGACGGCGGCGTCGTCACCATTTCCGGCGGCACCTTGCAGACGGCCGGCGGCGGCCAGTTCGTCGTCGACAACACGCTGACGCTCGACGCCACGGGAAATGCTGGAAACCCGGCGACGCAGGTCAACATCGCCGCCAACATGGTGGACGACGCCGAGCAGATCATCCTGCGCGGCAACAACACCGACGCCATCTTCAACACCAAGGGCGGCACCATCCAGATCCAGTCGGAGAGCGGCGGTTTCGACGGGCAGCTTCTGGTCGACGGCGGCGCCACGCTGCAAGGCGGCGGCAAGATCGTGCTGGTCGACGACGCCAACGGCGCGTCCAACGAGATCGGCCGTTTCGGTGCCACGTCCGACACGCTGATCAACGCCGACAACATCATTTCCGGCGCCGGCACCATCGATATCCCGAACCTGACCAACGGCCTCAAGGGCGTGATCAACGGCAACGGCACCGACAATCCGCTGATCATCGATACGCTCAACGCCAACAACACCATCAACCACGGCATCATCGAAGGCACGACCTCCGAAGGCCTCATCATCCAGTGCGATTTCGACACCAATGACGGCACCTTCGCGGCCCTGTCTGCGGCGAAGTCCGGCACCGACAATGCGCGGCTCGACATCAACGGCAACGTGACGAACGCCGGCAAGGGCCTCATTGAGGCGCTGGGGACCGGCGCGCACGTGCTTCTCGAGCACAACACGATCACCAACACCGCCACCAGCATCATCCTGGCCTCCGGCGTCAGCGCTCATGTCGACCTCGACGACGAAACCATCGTCGGCGGCACGCTCAAGACCACCGGCGGCAGCGGCGCGACCCTGGCGGTCATTCAGACCGCCGGCACCGGCACCAGCACGCTCGACGGCACGGGCAGCGGCAATCCGGTCAACAACGCCGGGTTCTTCCTTATCAACGACGATACGGTGGTGGAACTCGAGGGCGCCCTCAACAATACCGGCACGCTGCAGATCAATACCGCGTCCGGCGTCAATTCGAGCACCGCGGCGTGGCTCATCGGCGACGTGACGCTCACCGGCGCCGGCAAGGTGATGCTGGCCAACGACAACGCCTCCATCCTCACCGACGGCTTCGCGCACACCCTGACCAACGGCGATAGCAAGGCCGGCAACACCATTTCCGGCCTCGGCACGATCGGCGACGGCAACCTGCATTTCGTCAACAACGTGAAAGGCATCGTCAACGCCAGCGACGCCAATAGCGGCGTGCTGCACATCGCCACCGCGGACGTCACCAACAACGGCGTGCTGGAGGCGACCGGTCACGGCGTGCTGGAGCTCGACGTCAACGTCAGCGATGCCCTGGTGACGGCGGCGGTGAAAGCCGCAGCCTCCGGCGCCCATGTCGACCTCAACGGCATCACCATTACCGGCGGCGCGGTGTCGACGGTGGCGGGCAGCGTGCTCGAGAGCATCGCCGACGGCAGCAAGATCGCCAATGACGCGGCGCACGGCAACAAGGCGCTGGTCAATGCCGGGGCGCTGGAAGCCAACGGCCACAGCCTGACGGTGACCGGCGCGGTGGCCAGCAGCGGCGACATTTTCGCCCACGGCGGCGTGCTGGACATCCAGGGCGCGGTCACCGGCACCGGCACCGCGCACATCGACAATGGCGGCACCCTCGACTTTGCGCTGGGCGCGACGTTCAAGACGGTGACCTTCGGCTCCGGCAACGACACCCTGACGCTCGAGAGCTCGACCACCGCCGCCAACAAGTTCGCCGGCACCATCGTAGGCTTCGTCAACGGCGATCACATCGAGCTTGGTGCGATCGGCTTCACCAACGGCGACGTCAACATCACGAACCAGGCGAGCTTCGCCAATCACGTGTTGACGGTGCACGACAACAGCGGCCATTCGATCGCCCTGACGTTCGACGCCTCGATTACGGACGTGAACCAGTTCCAGATCCAGAACCACAGCGGTCACGTCGACCTGCTGCACGTCTAGCCGCGACGAACCGATGCACAACGGCGGCCGCCACGGCCGCCGTTTTTGTTATGTCCCCTGACGCCCGCGGGCATCGCCTTGCTGTGGGGACAACAAAGGGCACCCGGCGCTGGCCGCGGCCGGGCGGAAACCGTTGATCCGGCAGGGAAACTTTGCACGCCGGGATTGCCGTTGATTTTTTATTAACTTGTGAGGCGCGTCACACCGGCGCATCATCAAATCGGGTAAGTGAGGTGGCGGAGGGCGACGGCCACCGTTCGGGGGAGGCCATGGTCAAGCAGCAGTCGCCGACGCGACCATGCGCCGCCGCGCGTAGACCTCGCATAATTGCACATAGGCTTCGCAGCACGTGCCGCATGGCGCAAGCGGTTGACGGCTCATTCTCGACAACGCCAGCGCCGTCTCTGATCTCACGGTAGCCCACCGGCGCAGCAAACAAGGATCTTGGCATCATGGTCGACACCACCCCTCCCGCCGTCAAAGTGGCTCTCACCAGCGACACAGGCATCTCGAAGACCGACAAGATCACCAGCAGCGCCGCGCTGACCGGATCGGGCGATCCGAATACGACGGTCACCATCATGGAAGGCGTCACCCTGCTCGGCACCACGATGTCGGACAGCAAGGGCGCCTGGACCTTCACGCCGTCCCTCAGCGCCGGCGCGCATACCATCACCGCCAAGGAGACCGACGCCGCCAGCAATACCGGCCAGGCCTCGATCATCTTCACCCTCGACAAGACGGCGCCCGGCCTGGACAACCCGAAGATCACGCTGCTCGGCGCCGCCGCCGACGGCAATATCGGCGCCGGCCAGACGCTGCTGTTTGACGTCAATTTCAACGAGGCCATCACCAGCACCGGTGCGATGTCGCTGTTTCTCGGCGGCGGCTACGGCTCGGCGCTGTTCGATGCCAAGGACTCCGACCTCGCCCACGGCCATGCGGCGTTTTCGGTGCTGATCCCCACCGGAAAAGCGCAAGGCGCGCTGTCGACCACCGGCGTCAGCACCACCGGCGGCTTCGCCGATCTCGCCGGCAACGGCATGGACGTCCTCGGCATTACCAACGCCCTGAAGAGCGTGTCGCTCGGCGTCCAGGTCGACACGATTGCGCCGACCGTTTCGCCTAACGGGGTCACCAGCAACCCCGGACCGGGTATGCTGGTGCCGAGCGGCGGCATCAACGGCCAACCGGTCGAGATCGATGTTGCCATCAGCGAACCCGTCGTGGTCAAGAACGGCGACAATAACGGCCTGACGCTGAAGCTCAGCGACGGCGGCGTCGCGACATACGACTCCGCGGATTCCACCGCGACCAAGCTGGTCTTCCACTACACGCCCGCGGCGGGGCAGAATACCGGCGATCTCGTGGTCAGCGGCATGGTGCTCGGCAAAACCACCGCGGTGACCGACCTCGCCGGCAATGCGCTGGTGCTCACCGGCGCCGCCAACCAGGACCTCGGCGTCAAGATCGACACCAATGCGCCGACGGTCACCGCGATTGCCAAATCGACCACGCCTGCGGGCCTCACCAAGCTCGCCGCGGGCAACCACGTCCTCATCGACGTCACGCTGAAGGATGCCACCCTCGGCGACCATCTCACCGTCAGCGGCACGCCGGGCGATCCCGGCTCGACCGCCGCGCTGGTCATGAACGACAGCGGCAAGGCGGTGTTCGAGAGCAGTTCTGCCGGTCCCGCCGGTACCACCATTCTGCACTTCGACTACACGGTCGACACCGAGAGCACCACCGACCTGAAGGTGGTCGGCTTTAACTTCGACAAGGGCACCATCACCGACGATGCCGGCAACGCGGCGGTGCTGCCGGCGAACTTTGCCGCCGCCGATTTCAAAATGCCGGTCAACGTGTTCAGTTGGATCAACAAGTTGGGCGGCGACTGGGATACCCTGACATCCGCCAATTGGTCGCCGGTGCCGTCGACGCCGATCGGCAAAACCGACTCCGGCGCCACCGTGCTGATCTCGGTGCCGACCAGTCCCAGCGCGCCGGTGGTGGCGCAGACCGAGGACCACGGCGTCGCCATGCTCGGCGTCATCAAGGGCGCGACGCTCGAGCTCAGGGACCACAAATTCACCGTCGGCAACGGCGCCGGTTCGGCGACGTCGTCCAACGCCGGCACCATCAAGGTCGACCCCGGCGTCGAGTTCCACATCAACGCGCCGAGCTTCAGCAACATCAAAGGCGGCGCCATCACCCTGGGCAGCGCCGATCTCTACGTCGGAGACGGTGTGAATCCGATCACGCTGGCGCTCAGCGGCGGCGGCACCGTCACCATGCTCGGCAGCGCCAAGATCGAGGCCGGCGCAGCCGGTACGGTCCTCGAGAACGTCGACAACCTCATCAACGGCGCGGGCACCATCGGCGATGACCATCTCGCGTTTAAAAACGACGCCAAGGGCACCGTCAGCGGCGACGGCCTGACGATCGACGCTAGCACGAATAATGCTCTGAATTTTGGCATCTTGAAAGGCATAACCGCGAATGGGCTAGCGATCGACGGCACCATTGCCAATTACAATCTGATGGAGGCGCTCGGCGTCGAGGCCTTGCTCACGCTCAACGGCGAGGTCGACAACCAATTCCCCGTCGGCGGCAAGGTCGCGGGCAGCATCGTGTCGTCCGGGCCGGACGCACTGGTCGATTTCAACGGCGTGACCGTCAGGGGCGGCACCATCACCGTCATGACCGGCGCCGCCGCCGAAATCGCCGACGCCAGCACCTTCCAGTCGCTGGTCGGCAACGCGCTGACCATCAATAACGCCGGCACGATGACGCTGAATAGCGGCGTCCATCTCGCGATCGGCGGCACGGTGACGTTGACCGGCAAGGGCACGTTCCATTTCAACAATGCGAACTCCATCGTCGTCACCAACGGCTCCGCTGCGACCTTCGTCAACCAGGGCAATACCATCGATGGCAACGGCGGGTTCGACGACCCGCTGCTCACGGTCGACAACCAGGTCGGCATCATTGCCGCGATGCTGGCCGACGGCAAAACCACCAACGAGGCCACGCTTTCGGGCCGCATGGTCAACGAGTCGGTGACGCAATCGGCCACCGGCCAGATCCTGTCGGCGGCGAACGGCCATGTCATGCTCGACGGCGCCGGCGGCGCGACCGACGTCACCGGAGGCAAACTGATCGGCGCCGCCACGACGTCGAACATCACGTTGCAAAACGACGTGAATCTGACCAACGTCGCCGTCAGCAATGCCGGCGAGATGGACATCTCAGGCACGGCGGCCTTCAGCGGCGGCAGCTTCGTCAATACCGGCTTCGTCAGCATCGACGCCGCGGCCGTGACCTTCACCACCCCGGTGACCAACACCGGCACCGGCACCGTCGCGGTCGGCGGCGGCGTCAACGGCCTGATGGATATTTCGGACGCCGGGCAGGCCGTGTTCGCCGGCACCGTCGGCGGCACCGGCACCATCAGGCTCGACGACGTCAGCTCGGCCGAGTTCCAGGCCGCGGCGACGCCCAACGTGGCGTTCGGCCAAGGCGCCGCCGCCACGCTGATTCTCGATCACACGTTCGGCGCGACCGCGTTCAAGGGCGTGATCTCCGGGTTTGCCGGGGCGCAAGGCTCAGCCGGCATCGATCATTTCTTTGCCTTCGGCGACTCGGGCATCGACAGCGGCTGGTTCCCCAACGCCATCGCCGACAACGGCATCGTGAACAACCCGGACGGCACCGGAAGCAATGCGCGCGATGGCCTGATTCAGAACGCCGTGACCGCTCACGGCACCGGCACGCCGGTCGGCAGCGGCAGCATGGATTCGCAGATTCTCGCCAGCAATTTCGGCATCACCATTGTGTCGGCGAACGATGACAGCGTCGGCCCCAACTCCGACATCAATTACGCCATTGCCGGCGCGCTCACCGTCGAAGATGCGGGCGGCGGCAACTACAACACACCGAGCGGCCCCGGAACCGACCCCGGCAACAACGGTTGGGGCAATCTCAATCCCAATCATGCGCTGGACTCGACCGTCGTCCAGATCGAGAACTATCTCGGCGACTTCACCGTCGATCCGAACGCGATTTATCTGATCGGCAGCGGCGCGAACGACAAGACGTTTGCCTTGGACACGACGACGGGGCTCGGCAACGACTCCACTGCGCAGCAGCAAGCTTATCTCATGCATCAGGGCGACGCGCTCGCCACCGAGGTCGAGGCGCTCGTCACCGCGGGCGCTCAGCACGTGGTCTTGCACGGCGGCTTCACCGGCAGCGTCCTCTTGGGGACCGAGTTAATCGCGAAGCTGACTGCCGACGGCTTGGTCGCGGGCCAAGACTACGTCACAGTCGACATTCCGACGCTGAAGAGTGCAGTCGCCGCGAACCCGACCAAATTCGGCTTCACCGCCGCAACCGTCAATCCAGGAACGAGCGGCACCAATTTCGCGGCGCAGAGCTCGGCCTTCCAGTTGCAATCGAAGGCATCGCCGCCAAATACCTCCGTCTGGGGCCAGTGGGGCGCGCCGACCGGCACACCCTCTCCGAACACCGCCTATCTGACGCGGCCGAATTCCGAATACACCAGCTTCTACTCCGACAACGAGCACTTCTCGACCCAAGGCCAGCAGATCTTAGCCAATTTCGACCTCGCCCAGCTGTTTGCCGCCGGCGCGCTCCAGCAGGACGCCATCGACCTGAAGGACATTACGTACGGCTTGGCGACGACCTTCGCCTCCTTCACCGGCACGGCGGCCGGCGGCACCCTCACCGTCACCGACGGCACCAACACCGCCAGCCTCAAGCTCGCCGGCGACTACCGCGGCGTCGACTTCGTCACCGTCGACGACGGCCACGGCGGCACCGGCGTCATCGAGGGCGCGGCCGGCTCCGCGCTCGGCGCCGGCGGCACCGCGACCGACGTCGGCTCGCTGATCGGCGGCCACAACGCGTTCTTTACGCATTATGCCGGCGCCATCACCGCCGGCATGTTCTACGCGGCGATCGACTACACCGTGAACAAGTCGGTGACGCTGTCGGGCGACGGCACCAAGGATGCCCAGCATCCGGCCGGCCAGATCACTCTGGTCACCGCCGAGAACATCGTCAGCGACGGGGTCCATGCCGTGACCCTGACCAACGGCGAGGCCATCGACGGCGGCGGCGTCATCGGCGACTCATTGATGACGCTCGTCAACAAGGGCGTGATCGACGCCAACGACACGGCGAACGGCATGTTGATTCACACGCCGGGCCATGCGGTCGCCAATACCGGCACCATCGAGGCGACCGGCGGCGGCTGGCTGATGATCCAGGATACCACCATCACCGACACCGGCGCCGGTTCTGTGCAGGCGACCGGCACCGGGCTTCTCGGCTCGACCACCATCAACTCGCACATCGATCTCGACAACGCCACCATCACCGGCGGCACCGTAACGGTCGGCGCCAGCACCTTCCTGACCGCCGTGCACGGCAGCACCGCCACCGTCACCGCTGCAGTCGTCGACAACGGCACGCTCGAAGCGCTCAACAACTATACCGACAGCAATTCCGTCACGCACACGAGCCACCTGACCATCAACGGCGCCGTGACCGGGGGCGGCGGCGCGCTGATCGGCCTCGGTGGCGTCATCGAATTCGGCGTCTCGTCGAGCGCGAACGTGAAGTTCGACAAGTTCAGCACCACCGACCACGGTACGTTGATGCTCGACAAGGCGACCAGCGTGACGTCCCAGTTCACCGGTACGATCACTGGCTTCCATATCAATGACGACATTGACCTAGGAGCGATCGGCTTCACCGATGGCGACGTCAACATCAGCGACCAAGCCAGCTTCAACGCCGGCGTGCTGACGGTGCATGACAACAGTGGTCATTCGATAAATCTGACGTTCACCGATGCCTCGATTACGTCGCTGAACAACATCCATATCCAGAACCACAACGGCCACGTCGACCTGCTGCACGTCTAGGTGTCGTGACAAACGGCCAAGGCCCGCGATGAACCGCGGGCCCTAGGCCTTGCCGATCGCGCCGAGCGCGCGCCAGCGCGGCAGCCGCACCTCGCGGAACTCGCCGACCGCCTTGGCGATGTCCTGGATGTTCTCGTCGGTCTTGGCCAGCGTCTTGCCGTCGCGGACGAAGCCGCGGCCCGCGCTCTCCAGCATGTCGAAGGCCTTGCGCGCGATCGCGGCATTGTCGTCCTTCGGCGCCTTCACCATCAGCGGCGCAACGATGCGGTCGAGATAGCCGGCGCCGAAGGCCGAGCCGGTCACCGGCGCGCAAAGGAAGCGGTGCGAGTCGGCGCCGGGCGACAGGCTGACGATCAGGTTGTTGAGGCGGTGCGCCGGGGCGCGGTCCATGGCGTGATGGTCCGGGCGGACCGGGGCGACGATGCCGCCTTGCACCAGCACCAGCAGCCACAGCACGACGTCGGGCTCGCGCAGCCCGGCCTTGGCGGTGGCGGCGATGATCTCGGCGCCGGTCGCGGGCTTGGCGGCGAGCAGCTCGGTCAGCGCGGCGACCGCCTCCGGTTTCACGGTGAATTCGCCGACCGGGAAGGTGAATTTTTCCGGCAGCTTCTTGTCGAGCGTGGCGAGCGTGAAGGTGATGGCGTGGAAGCGCGCCCGCTGTTCCTGCGGCTGCAGCACGCTGGCGCCCTTGACGTAGAGATCGCGCCGGAACTGCTTGTTGACCGCGTAGTCCTTGAGCAGCTCGCGCATGGCGAGATCGGGCGCCGCCTGCACCGTCGCCTGCAGGTCGCGCGGCACGCACAGCTCGATGCGGTTCTCGACCGGCGTCGCCGAGCCGATATAGGTGAGCTTGGCCTCGGCAAAATTCTTCATCACGTCGGTGATGTAGAGCGGCTCCCAGCCGGCATTGAGAAACTCGTGGGCGAGATAGGACAGGTCCTGCTTGCCCATGTTCTCGATGCGCGCCTTGATGCCGGGGTTCTGCTGGACGAAGCCGCTCTGCTTCTCGACCAGCGTCTTCAGGAGCTCGTAGCCTTCCTTGAGCGCGGCGAAGCTGTCGCGCGAGGTGCGCCGCGTCACCTCCATCAGCACGTGCTGGATCGGGATCGCCATGGCCCAGCCGGGCAGCGCATTGTAGCTGTTGTAGACGAGGCCGCCCGCCACCAGCTTCTCGCGGATGAAATGGACGATGTCGTTGCGCACGCTGCGCTCGACCCAGGTGTAGACGCCGTGCAGGGCGACGATGTCGAAGTCGGCGAACTTGCGGTCGGTCGAACGCGCGGCGTCGCCGAAGCTCGCCTCGACGAAGGTGACGTTGGTGAGCTTGGCGCGCGCCGCAAGGTTGCGCGCCTCGGCGACGTGCGACGGGTTGAAGTCGATGCCGACGAATTCGTAGTTCGGGTTGGCGGCGGCGAGCAGCGCCGTGCTGTAGCCGCGGCCGCAGCCGAGCTCGCAGTAGCGCAGCGGCTTGTCGAGCGCCGGGCCCTCGACGCCGTTGAGCACCGCGCAGAAGTGCAGAAATGTCGGCGCCAGCTCGCGGTAGAAGCCGAGCGTGTAGGTGACATCGCTGACGTAACCCGATGTCCAGTTGGCGTTCATGGGAATTGACCTGCGTAGGATTGACCGTTGCGGCGCGCGACCTGCGGGGGTTGCGATCGAGACCCGCCTGCCGCCGCCAGTTTACATTTTTCCACGCGTGATGTTGAGCTTGCCGGCGTCGCCTCGATCAAAAAAGCCGTTTGCAATCACGTGCGGAGCTTCGTCAACCCGCCGCCGGCGCCTCATTTCTCGCGGAACGAGCGGCGGAAGGATTTCCGCAGCGGATCGAGGAAATACTGCGCGAAGGTGCGCGTGCCGGTCATGATGTACACTTCGGCCGGCATGCCGGGATACATCTTGAGGTCGGCGCCGATGCCGCTGAACTCGCGATGCTCGATGCGGACCTTGACCTCGTAGTAACCGCCGGCGAGCGCGCCGGCCGCCGGAGCCCCGGACGAACCGGCCGTCCCACCCGCCATGCCGCCGCCCGGCAGGCTGTCGTGCATGATGTCGGGGCTGACCCTGATCACCGTGCCCTTGAGCCGCGGCGTATGCCTTGAAACGTACGGCGTGAGATAAACCTCGGCCGGCAGGCCGGCGTGGACGACGTCGATGTCGTTCGGCGACAGCTTGGCGTCGATGATCAGGTCGTCCTCGACCGGCTCGATGTCGAGCAACGCCTCGCCCGGCCGCACGACGCCGCCGACGGTCTTGAAGCGCATGTTGAACACGGTGCCGTCGACCGGAGCCTTGATGTCGGTGCGGTTGAGGATGTCCTCGGTTGCCGGCAGCGTTTCCTCGAGCTGGGCGATGTCGGTATTGGTCTTGGTGAGCTGGTCGGAAATCTCCTGGTCGAACTGCGTCTGGTTCTGCAGGATCGACAGCCTCACTTCGGCGATGCGCTCGGCAATCCGCGCCACTTCCGACTGGTTGGAGGCGATGCGGCCCATGATGTCGGCGCGCGCCCGCTCGAGCGCCAGGTATTCCGGCTTGCGCGCCAGGTTCTGCGAAAACAGCTGTTTCTTGTCGGAGATCTCGTCGTCAAGGAAATCGCGCTGCTGCTTCAGGGCCTCGTTTTCCTTGGACTTGGCGTCGCCCTGCTGCTGGAGCTGGAGAATCTGCTGCTTGAAGATCAGGTCGCGCTCAATCAGCGCCTGGCGCCGCGACTTGAACAGCGCCACCTGGTCGTCGACGAATTTCTTGAAGCCGGCATCCTCGGCGGCGTGGGGGAAGACCGGCGGGGAGAACTTGTCGGCGTCGGTGCGGTGCGCCTCCAGCCGCGCCCGCGTCACCACCAGCCGCATCCACTGCTGGCGCTTGGATTCGAACTGGGCGCGCGCCTGCGTCGGCTCCAGGGTGTAGAGCACGTCGCCGGCTTTGACCATCTGGCCGTCCTTGACCTTGATGGCGCGGATGATGCCGCCTTCGAGGTGCTGGATGACGCGGCGGCCGGAATCGGCGCTGACATTGCCTTGGGCGACCGCGGCACTTGCCAGCGGCGCGCGGCTCGCCCAGGTGGCGAGGCTGCCGAACAGCAGGATGCCGAAGACGAAGCCGACGTAGACGGTGGGCGCCAATGCACGCCGCAAGGCGGCGGCCGGCGTATCGCCCGATCCGCTCATCGCCCGTGCCCAGGCCGCAAAGCGCCCGGCCCAGCCCGACAGCACGGCTGTGACCTTGGCAAGGCCGCGCCTGGCCGCCTGCACGGTTGCGTTTTCCGCCGGCTGGTCGGTCATCGCGCTTACCCCTGCACCGACCGCACCGCGGGCGCCGGCGGACGCGGCGCGCGCGCCTGCGCATTCAGTTCGGCGAGCACCTGATCGCGCGGCCCGAATTTCTCCAGCACGCCGTCGCGCAGCACGGCGATGGCGTCGACATGCGTGAACAGCAGCGAGCGGTGGCTGACGATCACCACCGTGGCGCCTGAATCCTTGAGCTCCTTGAGCGTGTCGGCGAGCTTGATCTCGCCCTCGTTGTCGAGATTGGAGTTCGGCTCGTCGAGCACGACCAGGCGCGGCTTGCGCAAAACCGCGCGGGCAAGCGCGATGCGCTGGCGCTGGCCGCCGCTGAGATAGGAGCCGGCCTCGCCGATGTCGGTGTCGTAGTCGCTCTTCATGGCGAGGATCATCTCGTGGCAGCCGGCGATCTTGGCCGCCTCGATGACTTCCTCGTCGGTCGCATCGCCGAGCCGCGCGATGTTGTCGCGGATGGTGCCGCCGAACAGCTCGATCGACTGCGGCATGTAGCCGATGTAACGGCCGATCTGCGTGCGGTCCATGCGCGCGATGTCGGCGCCGTCGAGCCGGACATTGCCGGCGCTCGGACTCCACGAGCCGACGAGCAATTTGCAGAGCGTGCTCTTGCCCGAGGCCGAGGGGCCGACCACGGCGATGACGGTGCCGGCCGGCACGCGGAAATCGATATTGCGCAGGATCGGACGTTGACGGCCGGGCAAGGCGTAGACGACGTTCTCGAGCGACAGATTTCCGCTCGGCGCCGGCAGCGCGGTGCGCTCTTCAAGGGCCGGCGCCTGCATCAGCATGGCGTTGAGGCGGCGGTAGGAGATGCGCGCCGAGCTGAACGATTTCCAGGCGCCCAGCGCCTGCTCGACCGGGGTGAGCGCGCGGCCGAGAATGATGGACGCGGCAATCATGCCGCCGGCGGTGATCTCGTTGCGCGTCACGAAAAAGGCGCCGATGCCGAGGATGGCGACCTGGATGCCGATGCGCACCGCCTTGGTGATCGCCGAAATCAGCGCCGTGCGGTCACTCGCCTTCTGCGTCACCTCGGAGATTTCCAGCGACAGCCTGTTGATGCGGTCGACCACCGCATGAAACATGCCCATGGCGTGCACGACGTCGGCGTGGCGCATCGACGTGCCGGTGAAGTTGCTCATGCGCATGCTGCGTTCGCTGGTGGTCAGCATCGCCTTGCGCGTGCCGAGGTCGTTGGCGACGGCAAGCGCGAACAGGATGACGCCGCCGCCGAGGCCGATGAGGCCGAGCATCGGGTGGATGGCGGCGATGATGAGCAGGAACAGCGGCATCCACGGCGCGTCGAAGAACGGCAGGATGTTCGGGCTGCCGACGAAGGCGCGCACCGTCTGCAGGTCGTTCAGCGCGCCGGTCGCCAGTTTGCCGGAGACGCGCGAATGAAACAGCGCCGCGTGCATGACATCGGCGCGCAGCGTCTCGTCCCACCAGCGCCCGATGCGGCTCAGGGCATAGGACCGGGTGGCGTCGAACAACGCGAGGAAGATCAGGCAGACCACCGTGAACAGCGACAGATAAGCGAGCGTGTCGAGATGGTGCGTGGTCAACACGCGGTCGTAGACCTGCTGCATGTAGATCGGCGACACCAGCACGAGCAGGTTGACGAAGAAGCTGAACACCGCCACGACCGACATGCCATACGCGCTGACCCGAACGGCACGGGCCAACGGCGACACGCCGGCAGCGGCAGATTTCATCTGCATGGACATCGACGGTTTTGAATCCCTGGCCGCATCGGCCGGAAGGCCGCAGGCATCGAGCCTTGCCCCCGGCAAGCCTCGATCCGGCGCCAATCTTCCCCCGAACAGGGTAGAAAACGGTCTACCCAAAGCTTCATTGGCAGAAAAACTAGGTATTTTAATAGCAGATTTTCGGCTTTTCGGCAATTCATGCGCGTATTCGGCCCGTGCTAATCGCCTCGCTTTAACCATTGCAGGCGCCCGGCGTCCGTTGAACGGAACCGCCCGGATGGCGTGGATCGACCGCCTGCCCGATGCGGCCTCTTCACCGCCGCCGGGCATGCTCATATCTTGTTTACGATCTTTATTTTTGACGCCGCTCAAATACCGGTCGATTTTTTAGCCAGCCGTCAATTGGTGGCGGCGCTTATCGAGGGGGCACGCAGCAGGAATCGGGCAATATCGCCCTCGCGAGGGCCGGAGGTCATGTCGGTGAACGATACACCGCCACTTCTCTCGGTAGCCGATGCGTTCGATGGAACCTCGGACATCAATGTCCCGGGGCGGGACAGCCTGCCGCCGGCCGATGAGGAGCGTTCCGACCGTTCTGCCGCCGCATCCGACGACACGGTCATCAGCGGCGTGGAAGCGGGCCCGCCCCACGGCAGCTCGACCTCCCCCGATATCGTCCTGTCCGCGCATCAGCCCTCGCCGCTCGACGGCACGTTCGACGCGCTCGACACGGCGCCCGACACCGCGTCATCCGCAGCGCCGACGCCGCTTGCCGCGCTGGCGCCGCCAGCGGCGCCCGCGTTCGGCACCGTGCCGTTTGTCTGGGCGAATGCTCCCGCGCTGTCGCAGGCCCACGGCCCCAATCTCATTCTCGTCGACGGCGACGGCAATGTCGTGCACGCCCCAGGCGAGGCGGGCGGCGCCGGCGGCAACGCGCTCTCCGGCGGCGGCGCAACGCTCGGCGGCGGCGCGACCAATTCGCCGCTGCACATCAACATCAGCTACGACTCGAGCGTCGCCAACGCGCCCGCGGCGTTCAAGACCACGGTCGCCGCGGTGGTGCAGTACTTCGAAAGTCAGTTCACCGACGCCGTCACCGTCAATATTCATGTCGGCTACGGCGAGGTCGACGGCTCCTCGCTCGGTTCGAATGCGCTGGGCGAGAGCCTGACCTATCTCTCCAGCTTCTCCTACGCGCAGGTCAAGAGCGCGCTCGCCGCCGACGCGACGTCGGCCGACGACGCCGCGACCGTGGCCAGTCTGCCGTCCAGCAATCCGACCGGCGGCACCATGTGGGCCTCGACCGCGGAGGCCAAGGCGCTCGGCCTGCTGTCGTCGTATAGCGGCGTCGACGGCTATGTCGGCTTCGCCAGCGGCAATCTGTTCGACTACGACAACAGCAACGGCGTCGCGGCCGGCCAATACGACTTCTACGGCGTGGTGGCGCACGAGCTCACCGAGGTGATGGGTCGCGCGCTCTTGGTCGGCCAATCGATCGGACCGTCGGCGCACGGCTACTACCCGCTCGACCTGTTCCACTATTCGGCGGCGGGCGTGCGCGATTTCACCGGCAGCCAGGCCGGCTATTTTTCCGCCGACAACGGCGCCACCAACCTCGACAACTTCAACACCAATCGCGGCGGCGACTACGGCGACTGGGCGGCGAGCGCCGGGCACGATTCCTTCCTCGCCTTCAGCCCGTCCGGCGTCACCGACGCGGTCACGGCGGCCGATCTGACCGTCATGGACGTGATCGGCTGGGACCGCGCCGCGGCCACGGCGCCGCCGTCCCCGCCCGCCTCGCAGGCCGACCTGACCTTGAGCAGCGTCGCCTTCGACAGCGCCGACACCACCTTGAGCTTCGTGTTGCACAACGACGGCACCGCGGCCGCGCCCGCCTCGACCACCGGCATCTATCTGTCGCTCGACTCCACGATCACCACCGGCGACATGCTGATCGGCACCTCGCCCGCGCCGGCGCTGGCGCCGGGCGATTCCGACAGCGAAAGCGTGGCGCTGACGCTGCCGACCGGCAACGCGCCGCACGTCTATTATCTCGGCGCCCTCGCCGACTATGACGGCAGCGCCGGCGGCGGCAGCCACGTCTCCTCCGCCGCCATCGCCATCGTGCTGGGCAACAATTCGAGCAACATGCTCGCCGGAACGTCGGCGGCACAGACGATGTTCGGCCTCGGCGGCAACGACACGTTGAGCGACGGGCCCGGCGGCGACACGATGTACGGCGGCGCCGGCAACGATACCTACATCGTCCGCGATGCCAGCGACACCGTCGCCGAGGACCCCGGCCAGGGCACCGATACGGTCCGCGCCGGCGTGTCCTATACGCTCCCCGACAATATCGAAAAGCTGGTGCTGACGGGCAGTGCCGTGTCGGCCACCGGCAATGCCGCCAACAACACCATCAGCGGCGACGGCGGCGACAACACCATCGATGGCGGCCTCGGCAACGACAGGCTCACCGGCCGCGGCGGCGCCGACAGCTTCGTCTTCAACACCGCGCTCGACAATGCCGCCAATGTCGACACCATTACCGACTTCCGCCACGCGCAGGGCGACACGATCGTGCTCGACCACACCGTGTTTGCTGCGCTCGGGGCGCCGCAGGCGGACGGTTCCTTGCAGCCCGCCGATTTCTTCGCCGGCCCGGGCGCGTCGGCGCAGGCCGCGACCGATTTCATTCTCTACGACACGCGAACCGGCGCGCTGTCCTACGATGCCGACGGCAGCGGCGCCGGCGCGGCGATCCATTTTGCCACGCTTTCAAATCACCCGGCGCTCACCGCGCACGACATCCTGATCGTGTAATTCGCCGGCGCACTGGCTTCGAGGCCGCGCCCTACTGGCCGAGCAGCGAGCGTTTCACGTACCAGTCGTCGAATTTCGACAGCGGCTCGAACACCCGCATGAAGCCCTTGCCGCTCAGCAGATCGAAAATCTCCTGGCGGTTCGGCTCGACGAAATTGTGCTCGACCGTCATGATCTTGACGTCGTACGCGGCGAAGTCGAAGGCCTGCAGGATCGGCAATTCCGAGCCTTCGGTATCGATGGAGACATAATCGATGTCGCGCGGCGCATTGTGCGTCTTGAGCAGGTCATTGAGCGAGATCGTCTGCACCGGATAAACCGTGCCCTTGGCGCGGCTGGCCTCGTTGAAGTCCTTGCCGGCCAGATCGCTGAGTGTCGACAATTCCGCGACCTCGGTTTCCTTGAATTCCAGCTGTTCGCCGCTGCGCGACCAGACGCAACGCGTTTCGATCGCCGCCTTGCGGTTGGCCTTGAGCGCAGCGTGCCAGCACTTGGCCGGCTCCGCCAGTATGCCGCGCCAGCCGAAGTGTTGTTCGAGCGCGAACGTGTTGCTGAGATCGCGGCCGTTGGTGGCGCCGAACTCGACAAAGAAGCCGCCGCGCTTGCCCTTGAGAAGAAAGATGACCAGCAGATCCTGAAACAGCTGCGCATGCGAATTCATGAAATGATAGGTGCAGTAGTGCGCGAAGTGCCAGGCAATATCGTTCGAATTTGCCTTGAGATGGTGCCGGACGGTGTCGCGGACCTCGAGCAGCCTGTCGAAGCAGCCGACGGCGGCATGGGGACCTTCGGTCGTCATGGCAAGCCCTCCGGCGGACGCCTGTGGCGGCAGACTAGTCGGTTTGCCGAGCCGGTTTCCAGTGCGGCGGGCCGTCACGCCACGCGGATATGATCGGCCGGCAAGCCCGCCTGGCATCGTTCGTACATCGCCCGGAACAGGCTCTCGATGTGCCGGGTGAACAGGCCGGTGTCGAACAACGGCGCGGCGAGCCGCGCGTCGGCGAGCTTGCGCTTGACGGCTGCCAGCTTGTCGGGGCGGGTGGCGAGCTCGACCGCGAGCTCCTCGTAGGCCTCCGCGGTCGTCACGATCATTTCGGGCAGCCCGACGGAATTCGACAGGCTGGCGGCAACCCTGCCGGCAAAGGTTGCGCCGATCTGCGTCAATACCGGCAAGCCCGCCCACAAGGCATCGCTCGCGGTGGTGTGCGCATTGTAGGGCAGCGTATCGAGGAAAAGATCGGCCAGCCGGTGCCTGGCAAGATGATCCGCCGAAGTTGCCACCCGTTCGGCAAAAATCAACCGTGCCGGATCGATGCCGGCCGCGGCCGCGGCCTTTTTAAGGTTGGCTGTCGCCGGCGCATTGGCGGCCGACAGCCACAGAACGCCGTTACCGACCCGCCGCAGAATCCTCATCCAGACCGCAAAGCTGTGCGGGTGCAGTTTGTAGGTGTTGTTGAAGCAACAGAACACGATGGCGTCCTGCGGCAGGCCGAATTCGCTCCGTTGCAAGGGCCGCTCGGCAATAAAGCGCTGCTCGCCGTCGTGGGGCATGTAGCTGTGCGGCAGATAGGCGATCTTCTCGGCGTAATCGGCCTGCTGGGCGTCAGGGATCAGCGTCGGGTCCGCAATCAGGTAATCCATGTAGCTTGCGCCCATGGTGCCCGGAAAACCGAGATAGTTGACCTGGATCGGGGCCGGCCGCGAGGCGAAAATGCCGGTACGGGCATGACCGGTAAAGCCGTTCAGATCGACAAGGATGTCGATCTCCTTCTCCCTGATCCATTGCGCGATCGCGGCGTCGCTCAGCGAGCGGCCGTCGAGCAGGTGCTCGAAAGCGTCTCTCATGCGCGGGCGCATGTCGCGAGGCCCGTAATCGCCGATCGAAATCGCCGCGACCTCGAACCGCGTCCTGTCGTGGTTGGCGAAGACGCCTTCCATGAGGTACGAAATCGCGTGCTGATGGAGATTGGCCGAAACGTAGCCGAGGCGAATGCGCTCGTGCCTGTAGACCTCGCCGGTCCAGGCCGGCCGCGCCGACGGCCGATAATTTGTCGCGATCCAGGTCCGGGCGCATTCGAGCTGCTGCGCCGCGGATGAGACGACGCCGACAAAACTGAACGGGTCGGTATTTGCCTTTCGTGTCCTGATGCCGACAACGAGACGCTCGCATTCGGCGTCGAAATCGCGCCAATCGCAAATCAGCATCTTGGCATGCAGGCGCGTGCCTTCGATGCCGACCAGATCGGGCTTGAGCGCCAGCGCCTTGTCGAAGGCGGCAAAGGCTTCGTCGAAGCGCTTGAGTTCGGTCAGCGCATTGGCCCGGCTGCGCCAGGCCTCCGCCAGATCCGGCTTGAGCGCCAGCGCCTTGTCGCAGGCGGCCAAAGCCTCGTCGAACCGCCTGAGTTCGGTCAGCACGTTGCCGCGGCCGAGCCAGCCTTCCGCCAGGCCGGGCTTGATCGCCAGCGCCTTGTCGTAGGCGGACAGCGCCTCGTCGTGACGCTTGAGACGGCGCAAACTGCGGCCGCGGTCGGACCAGGCCTCGGCAAAGCCCGGCTGGATCGCCAGCGCGCGGTCGAAGCTCGCAAGCGCCTCGCGGTCCCTGTTCAGCCGGCTCAAAATGACGGCGCGGCCGTAGTGGGCCTCGGCATTCGCGGCATCGATCTCGAGGATCTTGTCAAGCGGCGCCAGCGCGTCGTCGTAGCGGTCCTGCGCCTTGCGGCAGGTCGACAGCATCGCGTAGGCCGTCAAATTCGCCGGGTCGATGTCGATCGCCTGCTGCGCCGTCAGGGCCGCGTCGGCGAATTTGTTCTGCGCGTGCAGCGCTATGGCAAGATTGTTCAGCGTCGGAATGCTTCGCGGCGCCAGTTTGAGCGTGTCGCGAAAAAATCGTTCGGCCGCGGCGACATCGCGCTGCTCGAGACACGCCAGGCCCTTGAAAAAAAGCTCCTTGGCGGCGTCGAGATCACTCATATCCGATCCCACGTGGGCTCACGGGTCCCGAGCCGGGCGCCGATAAAAATCGCTGCGGACATGTAAGGTGGTGCCCCTGGCCGGACTCGAACCAGCACGATGTTTCCACCACCTGATTTTGAGTCAGGCGCGTCTACCAATTCCGCCACAGGGGCAGTTTGCGGCGCAAGCGGCGCGGACTATAGCCGCGCGCGGCGGCGGGTCAACGGCAGGCCCGCCCTATCGCCGCTGCGTCCGCCCCGTTAAAATCGGCGTAAACGCGTCCATTGCAAGGGGTCCCGGATGAACGAGGAAGTCCTCAACAATTCGCTGCGCAAGTTCCTCAAGGTCGTCGGCGTCACGTCGCAGCGCGAGATCGAGAACGCCATCCGCGCCGCGGTCAAGAGCGGCAAGCTCAAGGGCAACGAGGCGGTCAAGGCCAAGATGCAGCTCACCATCGCCGAGGCGGGCCTCAGCCACACCATCGACGGCGTCATCGAGCTGGAATAGCCGTCACAGCCCGGCCAGCGCCTTCTTGTAGTAGGACAGGTCGAGGTAGCCGGCGGCCTGCTTCGGCTCGCCGCCCTCGAATTCGGCGCGCAGCTTGAGCACGTTGTCGACGCCCGCCATGTTGAGGGCGCCGTCGCGGTCGAAATCCTTCGCGGTGCTCTCGAACGAGGCCCGCGCGACGTCGGCCGGCAGTTTCAGGCGCTCGGCCAGCAGCGCCACCGCCGCCTCCTTGTTGTTCGGCTCGAAGCACCAGCGCCAGCCTTCGACATAGGCCTGCAGATATTTGACCAGGATATCGGCATTGGCCTTGCCCCAGTCGCGCAGCACGAAGGCCGTCGTGCCCTGGTAGGGGCCGATCGCGGCCACCACCGTGCCCATGTCCTTGAGGCCGGCGCTGCCGCCGCGCACCGAGAACGGCGGGTTCATGATCGCCGCCGCGATCGTCTTGTCCTTGAGCATGGCGTCGAGCCGGAAGCCGGTCGCGCCAACCGGCTTGACCACGTAGTCGCCTTTGTTGAGGCCCCGCTGCTTGAGCATCTTGTAGAGCTGGAAGGCGTAAGCGGTGTTGACCGCATCGACCGCCACCGTCTTGCCCTTGAGGTCGGCGAGCGAGCCGACGTCGCCTTGCGTCATCAGATGGTTGAAGCTGTTGTCGCCGCCGAGCACGACGGCGATGTCGACGTTGGCCTTGTCCTTCAGCGCGAAGGCGTTGTCGATCGCGGTGTGCGCGATCTGATAGCGGCCTTGCGCCAACCCGTTGCGCAGCTCTTCCGAGCCGGGCGTGAACTTGATGTCGACGTCGAGGCCGCGCCTGGCATAGAAGCCGTTGGCCTGCGCCGCGAACAACGGCAGGTTCTGCACGCCGGCAAAGACGATGACATTGAGCTTGGCGTTCTCCGCCCGCGCGCCCGCAAGCGCGACCAGCAAAACCGCGGCCGCGCAGACCAGACGTTTCACCATGGCTCCCTCCCTGACGCTTCTTGCGCCTTACAGGTCATAACACCGGCTCGGCGCCGGCATTCCGCCGCCCGAAGGCGGCTTCCATGTCGCGCCGCACCTTCACGGCGTTGTCGGCGGGGTCATAGGCGACGTCCGCCCATTTCAGCGCGCCGCCCTCGGGGATATCGCGCTTGAGCTTGACGTTGTGGGCCAGCCCCAGCGGCAGCAGCCCCTCGCGCAGCGACACCTCGGCCGGCGTCTGCTTGCCCCAGACGCAGAAGCCGCCCTCGCCGTCGAGCATCTCGCCGGCTTTCAGCGCCCGCTTGGCGGTGGCGACGACGTCGGAACGGAAGCCGGTGGGCGCCCCGGTCGGCTCACCGCGCAGCGCGCACGATGCCACCGAAATGCCGAGCTCGAGCCCGATCATGTGGATCGGCCGGTACAGCGCCGCGTATTCGCCGCTCTTGTCCGGCAGCATGGCGTATTCCTTGAAGCAGCGCCGCGCATAGTCGGTGTCGCCGTGGATGACGACATAGGTGCCGAGCGCCAGATGGTGCGGCACATCGCGGCCGTCGCGGTAGACCGACGACGTCACCTCGGTGACGCCGGCCTTTTCCAGCGTGCCGCCGGCGCTCTTCGGCTTGCAGATCTCGGCGAGCTCAAAGCGCGTCGCCGGCGGAAAATGCAGGCCGTCGCTTTGCGGCGACAGGCCGGTGGCGTTGCACACCGCCGTCATCTCGATGCCGGACTTGGTGCCGTCGACGAAGGAGTTGAACATCTTCGGGTTGATCGACTTGCGGTCGGCGATGTTGAGATATTTGTCGAGAATGTCCCAGACATTGTCGGGATTGGATTTGTGATAGTGCGGCTCGTAGCGCGTGCCTTTGCCGGCGGCCACCACGTGGAAGCCGCAAGCGCGCGCCCAGTCGACGTGCTCGCAGATCAGCGCGGGTTGATCGCCCCAGGCGAGGCTGTAGACCACGCCCGCGCTTTGCGCCTTGCGCACGAGGAGCGGTCCTGCGAGCGCATCGGCCTCGACATTGACCATGATGATGTGCTTGCCATGCCCGATCGCTGCGAGCGCGTGGCCGATGCCGGCTGCCGGCACGCCGGTCGCCTCCA